>JBAZZU010000013.1:0-63629 GCA_041658605.1 Thermoleophilia bacterium
CCCTCGGGTAGGCCGCACGAGGTGCGCGGTGACGCGCATCCCAGATAGATGGCCGCATAGAACAGAATCCGGCTTACGGGCTTGCTGACCCGGAGGCTCCCTCTTCGAGGGGGCCTCCGGTATTTTTTCCTCTCCGCTTTACCGGGCCGCCTGTTCACTATAAAATCATTGCGGTTTATTCTGTTTAATTCCGTCTACAGGGAGGCGACTTGTCCCGCAAGAAAAAAGTAGATCGCAAAAGGGAAATCACACCGGGAAGCCGCGCGGATCTGAAATCAAAAAAGCGCCGCAGGCGTTCGGGCGTTTCCCGTTTTTTCAAAAGCAGGGTTTTTCTCATCGCGCTGGCCCTGGTGGTCATCGCCGCCGCGGTTGCCGCCGGTATATTGATCATGCGCCAGAGGGGCGATTCCGCAGCGCAGGCTGATACTGGCGAGATCGAAGTAACCGGCGTTACAACACAGAGCGGCGCAGATGTAAACGAGGTCCAGGTCGAGACGCCGCTGGCTTCGGCGACCGACCAGATAGTCGCATCGATGTCACTTGAAGAAAAGATCGGTCAGATGTTCATGGTCGGCTTCGAGGGTCCTGAACCCGACGCCGCGATAATCAGTGCCATCAAGGATAAGCACATAGGCGCGGTCATTCTCTTTACCCGCAATATCAGCAGTAACGATCAGGTGGCTCAGCTCGACGCTACCCTCCAGACTCTTGCCGTCCAGGCCAACCAGCCCGCGAAGCTTATGATCGCCGTTGACCAGGAAGGCGGCAAGACCCGCAGGTTCGAAAAAATCGGGCCGTATTATTCCCAGCCCATGATAGGCGAGATGCACGATGCCGCCCCGGACGCGGCGCAGCAGCAGGCGAGTTCGGCCGCGCGTGACCTGAAGAAAATTGGCATCAACACAAACCTGGCGCCGGTGGCGGATGTCAGTTCGGGCTGGGGTTCGACCATGGATGGGCGCAGCTTCAGCCAGGACACGGCGTTCACCGCCGAACTGACGGGCAGGGCCATCAAGGGTTACAACAATGCCACGACCATATCCTGCGCTAAACATTTCCCGGGACACGGTTCCGCCGATAACGACTCGGAGACGGCACTATCGACCGTGAGCAGCGACCTGGCCACCATCCAGACCACCGATCTTCCACCGTTCCAGGCGGCTGTCGCCGAGGGTGTGCCGATGATAATGGTCGCGCATCTCGTGGTGCCGGCTCTTGACGCGACGGAGACGCCTTCGTCGCTCTCGAAGCCGATCGTCACCGACCTGCTGCGTACCCAGATGGCGTTTCCCGGCGTGATCATCACCGACGACATGGAGATGGGGGCGCTGGCGGAGACGGAGACCATGGGGACAGCAGCCGTGGCCGCGGTCCTGGCCGGCAACGATATGCTCATCGTGGCGCATACGCAATCGAAACAGAACGAGGCTTACGACGCGATACTGGCGGCGGTCAAGGCAGGCAAGATAAAAGAGGCCGACATAGACAAGTCGGTGGCGCGTATCCTGGACATGAAGAAGAAGTACCGGCTGGAGAAACAGGCGGGTTAGAAAATCAGGTTGGCGCTCGCAGCTGGTCTTATTTCAGCTGATTTCCGGATACCGCAAATCCGCTTACCAGGAGTTTCCGTTTCCATCAACGCGCTCCACTTTCGAGTTGCTCCTGCGGATGATGTACACGGTTTTCGCGGAATCGCTTGCCTCGATGCTCATCTCAAAGCCGCTGCCTGAACCGTTGATGACCTGGATCTTTGAATTGAGGCGCGGGTCCATGGTTTGTAATTCCGAGGCGGAAGAGGCATACCTCTCGTTTTCCGCGTAATAACTCTCCTGCGCCATCTGGGCGTTTCGCAGGTTGTTCTGCGCGGCGAGGCGCGCGGCGCGGTCTTCGGGGCTGACCGCGTTTGGGTTGCCGGATGCCGTACTGACGGAACCGGTTTCGCTTGCGTCGCCGCCGCAGCCGCTCTCCATCAGCAGCGGCCATGCGAGGATTGCCGCTGTAAGAATCATGGCGATCGAAGTTCTTCTCATCTTCTTCACTCCGCTGTTTCCAGACCTTTGATTTCCCGCGCCGCCCAGGATGGCATTGTTATACCGATATTCTGTCCGAAGTACACATCTCACTTACCATTAACCAGTGATATTTTTTTATTCGCCGGGGGAGGCGGGAAGCCTTGTGATGTGATATGCGGTATGCGGTGGTATGAAGGTTGAAGATGCGGTGACTCTTACGCCGGCTGCTATTAAGCAGTGGCTGGGGTCAAGGCGCTGCCGGGGGAGCCACCCGTGTCTGATGGCGTTGGTGCCGTGGAAGAAACGGGTTCTGCACCTGCGGGTTCAGTGGCAGATGCCAACGTTTCAGCCGGCGCAGACTCGGCCTCGATTTTCAGGTCTGCCTGATGGTCTGGAGCATAAACCGGGCCGTTCTGATTGCCGCTGGTATCGGGTGATTCCAGCGTGATGCTGATGTCGGCCATGCTTCCTGGCGAGACACTTATAACCGTGGCTGTATCCCAGTTGTTAGCGGGGCCGTACCAGGTTTTTTCGTATGTTTTTGTCGCTGTCACCTGGCTATCGTAAATGTTCTCGTTTGGCTGGGCCAGAAGTTTGTAATCGCCAGGGGGGAGAGAAAGAAACGTAAAAGCGTTACCCATATAGCCGCCGACAACTCCATCCAGCATATAACCCGTCCGGACGCCGTCGACGACTTCGGTCCTGTCGGCCCTGTAGGCGAATATCTGGACGCAGGAGGACAGGCCGGCCGCGAAGCAGTTGTCGGAGAAGTTGGTGATTCGTCCGCGAATAATACCAGTAGGCATAAGTACCGCATCGACCCCCTGTGATCCCAGTGGCACCGGTGTTGCCAGGCTGGAATCCCTCACGTTGTTATACCATTCGTTGACCCAGCTGTATGCGCCGGACCGGGGCCCGGTGAAATTGATGGCGTAAGTGCTCGCGGTCATGACGTCCGGCGGCCAGGTCGGCCCGAACTGAACTGAATAGTATCCGTCCGTATCAGTTGTGAAAGGAGTCGGCAGGGGCCAGATGTTCGGGTTACTCAACGGTGTCGCGGTGATCAGGACTCCGAGGATTCCGCGTCCCCAGGGATCAGTCACGCGGCCCGAGATCGTCCAGAAGCCATTCGGGCTTAAGGGGCTGCCCGGCAGGAAGCCATCATCGTCTGGATCGATATATCCGGGAGGCAGGGGCGGGAAGGGCAGTTCGGCGATGATGACCGGCGTGTCCCGCTCGCAACAGTCAAAAGCGAAGCCATTTCCCGGATTTGAATAATCGTTATATCCGTATTCGGGTCCGGATTGTTCGGCTGGCGAGGCCGCCGCGGCGCCGACCGCTCCGCCATTGGGGGATTCATCAAAAACGACGCCGGATTCGGTATTGAAATTGACTACGGGCGATTCGTTGCTTCCGCTGAGTATTACAGCACCCAGAAGCGCGATTGCGACAAAGAAGAATAAAACGACAGGCAAAAGTTTTTTCATAAGCTAGGCAAACTGTTATTTTGCCAAGCACTCATACCAACCACCCCTGATCGGTATGGCGCCACAGCGACTCCCCCAGCCGGAGTGGTCACCCGTTTTCAGTTAAAAAATTATAATTCCAGGTGCGGTGTAAGTCAAACAAACATCTAGAGATACATCAAAAAATGGGAGTCTGGATAGAAAAGGGCGTGCAAGAATGAGCAAGAGGAAGAAAAAATCATACTTTAGTATGATTCTTATAGTCTGCGCTTGTATTAGAGTTGATCACGGGAGCTCCTGGCGCCTGACTGTGTGTGCTCACAGCCCTGTAACAAGGCGCTGGCGGCATTTCCTACCGTGCGCGGTTGGCGCCAGGTGACCCCTGTTCTTGATAGTCCATCTTTTCGGTCCGTTATCACAGTAAGACGATCATGCCGCTGATACAGCCTTGACGCGGGTTTCGAGTTTGAGTCCGGATGCCGGCCCGGCCTGATTTCAGTGGCTGCTGGTTACCGCTCCATGTTTGCCGGTACCGGGGCTGCCCGCGGCCTTCTTCTTCGTGTCCAGCCTGTTCAGATACAGCACAAATGCAACGATTACTGCTGCCATGGACACTGCAACCAGCAGGGGGTTGGCACCCATTACATCCGCGAGGTTTTTGTTTCCATAGTTGAAGTTACCCTCGAGCGTCGGCTGTATGTAGTCCCACGTGAGGACGAGAGTTATTGCCCCTGCGAGACCTCCGAGCGCGGTGACGAAGGCATCGATTTTCCCCTGGCCCATGGCGGCCAGCGCGGTACCAGGACAATAGCCCGCCAGCGCCCAGCCGACGCCGAAGATCAGGCCGCCGACGATTAGAGATACAAGGTAAAGAGGGGCGATTCCGATATGCGCCACCAGACCGATGCCTCCCAGCGAATCCACCAGGTACATTCCAACTGAACCTGTCGCGATAGCTATGAACAGGAACTTCATGATTGTAAGGTCCTTGAGTCTGAGCATGTTGACGATCATCGCGTAACTCGAAGCGCCGGATCGTTGCAGGAGAGCTCCAAAGGCGATTCCTGTAAGCAGGCCCACAACAAGCGCCTTCGTGTCCGTTCCCCCGACAGTGCCGGCCGCGTCAGTAGCGGTCTGTGCAGCATCACTTACCTGTGCGATTATCAATGCGGCCGCCGTCATGACGCCCTCCCTCTATAAATAAGCCGCGCGGTGAGTATCCCCGAGGCCAATATCGATACAGCAAAAACAAAACCGGCGATCGCCAGCTGCGCTACGCCGCTTAAAACCAGCCCGCTCGTGCAGCCTCCGGCGATCCGCGCGCCATACAGGAGCAGGAAGCCGCCGGCGAATGCGGCTGCGAACCGCTTGGGCCTGCTGTCTCCGAACCTGCTCGCCCAGAGTTTAGGCACCGCCCTTGTCGTCAGGCCGCCCTTGAGAAGCGCTGCGAGAAATCCGCCGGCGATCATTCCAACGGCAAGCATGACGAGCCAGTCGACGCTGGTAGGGATCTTCTGGGAAAGGTAGGCGTTCGTGGTCGGAAGGTCGGAGCCGACGGCCCGCAGTATCAGGTTGTCGACAAAGACATAGTTTCTCGAGACACCCAGCGCGGCGTAGGTCGCCACTGCAAAAGTGTTGAGCAGGCCCAGCAGTATGCCGCCGTACAGCCAGCCCATCCTTCGCGATGCCGCTCCTGACCCCGGCACTGCTGAATTTATATCAGTTGCGCTCATCACAACCTCCGTTAAAGTTATCAATAATTAGACATAAGTGGCCTGGAAAGGATTCCTCCCGCGCCAGGCGATGCCGGTGGGTATGTGTGCGGTTTTCGGCCTCAGGCAATTTTTCTCTCCCGTCCGTCGAGCAGCTCGAAGATCGCGTCTATGAACGCGGGAAGATCCTTTGGAGAACGCGAGGTGACGAGGTTGCCATCCTTTACTGCAGCGCCGCTTGTGTAGTTGGCTCCCGCCTTTTTCAGCTCCCCGCTCACCGTGAAAAAGCTTGTGGCGGTTCTACCCGCCATGATCCCGGCGGATATAAGTACCTGGGGCCCGTGGCATATTGCAGCGATGGGTTTCTTGTCACGATCGAAACTGCGAACGAAATCGAGGATCCGTTCATCGCGGCGCAGGTGCGCCGGAGCTTTGCCTCCGGGGATCACCAGTGCGTCAAAATCGTTGGCGCTGACTTCGCCGATGGTTGCGTCAGCCGCAACTATCGTGCCCCTTTTCCCTCTGACGCCTCTTTTATCATCCTCCGCCAAGCCGATAAGCGTTACTTTTGCTTCTGTTTTTTTCAGCGCCCTGACCGGTTCCACCAGCTCGGAGTCCTCGAATCCCGGAGCGATCAGGACAGCAATATTTTTATCTGAGAAATTCATTGTCCTCCTTGGGGAAAAGCGTGTTTCTTATACATGAATAGCCATTACAGGCTCTGTTTAAACCGGTTGTAAAGTTTTTTTTGCTTTTCTGTTGTCCTTTTGGCTATAGCCAGACCGAGATGGTACGGCTGTCCTTTTCCTGTCGCTTAAAAAAATACAACTTTTCGATTTTCAATATACAACCAATGGGCGATGTGCGGACGCCGAGGCTCTGGTAAATTTTCCTGGCTGGCAAGGATTTCATATGACGGACAAGGAGGCATTTATGAGATAGCAGTTTCGAGTGACCGTAACCGGAGTGAGCCGATATCCGCGGATGGGCTGGCCGGCAACGGTTGAAAAATCATATGCGAAATAAAGCTGACAGTAGCTGTCGTGGAGTTGACGTACGAGTTGAGGAAGTGATTACTGATGTTGACGCGGATGCTGGAGCAAAAAGCGGGCCGGACCAGGCCCGTGAGTGGAGCGCTTGCGTTGTATCGCAGGCTGGGTACATTCAGGGGAGGAACTGGCAGAGGCGGCCTGTTAAAGACATTCAGGCTGATTTCTGTTTCTATTGCCTTACTGGCGCTGGCCTGCTGGAACTGTCCGGGTAAGGCGATGGCAGCGCAGGACTGGGGATGGACGGTCAATGAGATGCCGGTATTTATCGGTCCGGGCGACCAGAAAAAACCTGCGCCTTCGGATCGCACGATCTTCTTCAGGGATTTCAACCGGAGTTCAATAGGATGGATTGTCAAGAAAGATCTGCATAACGGTTTACCCGAAGAGTCGGTCTATGGCCCGGGTATCCATGCCGGACCGGATGCCGACGAAACTTCAGTGGCCTGGCAGAACTCCGGCAACCAGGTTTGCAGGAGACCGGTCGCCGGCGGTTCCGACCACTGCCTGTCTTCATTCAGGGCCGACAGACTGGCGGTATCGGGTGATTACGCCGTCAGCGGCGGCGGCAGCAGCACGATCAGACTTTTCGATTTCAGCGCCATGAGTTCGAAAATAATCGATCAGTCCACTTTATCCGGCATGCGTTACGACCCGGATATCGATCGCGGCCAGGTGGTCTGGATCAAGGAGAGGGGTTATGCGGGGCGTTATTACGAACCTTTGATCGTCATGTACGACGTGAACTCAGGTATCGATACCTACATGACCAAAATGGGGGGCGGTACAGTTCCGGGAGGGGCCAGCAAATACCAGAGGAGAAATCCCGTGATCAGCAACGGACTTATCCTCTACCAGGAACGAATCAACGAGGCCGGGCGTGACTGGAACATCAACGCCGCGGCTATCGACACCCTTGGAATCACGATGGTGGGAGGCCCGGGAGACCAGATAAATCCATCGCTGAGTGGAAACATCGTGGTCTTTCAGGACAACCGCTCCGGTCATCCGGACGATGCTGGCAACTGGGTCGGCGAATGGGACATTTACATGAAGGACCTGGCGACAGGTATCGAGCAGCCTGTCTGCACCGCATCGGGTGATCAGGCCAACCCGGTAATAAGGGGAAACGTCATCACCTGGGAAGACAAAAGGAGCGGTAACTGGGATATATATGCCGCGGTTCTTTCGCCCGCCGAGGCGGACATGCAGTTGATGCAGAGTTTTGCCCCCACCCTTGTTCTCGATCGCGGCGAAGACTTCAGTCCCGTGGAAGTCGCCGCCATGGTGGCGGAGCCGGGAACCACCCTGATGGAAGGCAACCAGGAAAGACTGCGGTCACCAGAGACACTCACCATCGACGCGCTTGGTGGCTTCGGGGCTGATTCCTATCTGGATCTGGCAGGCGCGTGTGTCGTATGCGGAGCCCATCTGCCTGATCCTAATTTTGACAGATATATCTATACGCAGTACGTAAAGCCATATAACACTATCGTCGGTTCGGGGATACGTCAGGGAATCTACGGCAGGGTTATCCGCCAGGGCGACAGGACCGTGATCCAGTACTGGCTCAATTATTATTTCAACAACCATCCGATGATCAGTCACGAAGGTGACTGGGAGCTTGTCGAAGTGGAGCTGGATGGCGGAGGGCAGCCCGCGCGCGTTTCCGCGTCGCAACACGCCTATGGGAAGATGAGGCGCTGGCGGGATACGGAGACGAGGGATGGCCATCCGGTCATATATGTGGCCAAAGGCTCGCATGCCAATTATTTCGAGCCCGGCGATCACGCTGTTGAGCTGGGAGGGATATCCACACCGGTAGTTGTTGATGAAACTGACGGGTTCGCGGAAGGTATCGTCATGGAGGCCGATATTTTACCGCTGCCCGGAACAGCTTTTGATATCCCGGGCTTCAGGTGGCTTAACTTCAGGGGCAACTGGGGTGAAGATAATGGAAATCCCAATGGCGACGCGCCTCTTGGGCCGGTCTGGTCGGGAGACCGCTGGAATAGGCCATTCACCTGGGAGAGGCTTGAATGGGATGGTTTTGACGGCATCAGGGGGATGGTCGCCGGCATGAAGTTCCGGATTGACGGCCAGGTGAAGATCGACCTGTTTGATTCCACCGGCGGCCACGTTGGAGAGGACGCACAGGGATCTATTGAAAAGACGATCGGCGGCTCCCAGTATCTCGACGTGCCGGAAATCAATCAGAAGGCCATCGTCGCACCATTTGGCATCAGTGGGGAATACAGGTTGAAGCTTTCCGCGGACGCGGCGGTTCTTGTACCCCTTGGCCTGACCCTGGCAGACCCTGACACGGGTACGCTGACCAACCTCATCTACAAAGACGTTCCGCTGGGTGCAGGCGCAACCGCGACGCTCACTTTGATGGCAGGTGTGGATCACTCGGATCTTGCCATTCATCTGGACGCTGATGGAGATGGAGTTACCGACGCCACACGGTTGCCGGATGAGATAAATGAATTGCCGCTGGACTATACGGCGCCCTCATCTGTCGACGACCTGAAAGCCGGGCGGCTGGCTGACGGCTCCGTAAAGTTAAGCTGGACAGCTCCTGGTGACGACGACGGCACGGGCCGAGCGACGATCTACGCGATACGTTTCTCGCAGGAGCCGCTAACCGAAGAAAGCTGGTCCGCGGCTGAACCCGTACAGGTAAGCGAACGTCCTCGTGACGCAGGCAGCGACGAATCCCTCGACATAAGCGGGCTGCCCGATGGAAACCTTTATTTTGCGATAAAGGCCACGGATGATGCCGGCAATGAATCATCGCTCTTAAATGCAGCATTGACAGCTGTCGAACCTCCCAGGCTGACGCTCGCGCTGGGTGTTGCCAGCTGGAAAAGCTACGCGGATTACCTGATGAGCAGGTTGTCGGTGAGATATTCGATTAAAAACGATGGCAACGGAACGGCGAGCCAGTTCGCGATTCGCCAGGTTGTAACTTTGCCGGCCGGGGTGACTGTCGCAGACCCATATCCGGAGACGATCTCGTCGCTGAGCCCAGGGCAGACAGTTGAGATCGAAATGGCGTACATGGTTCCGCAGGGGATACGCAGGTTCCAGACATTGTTTTCTGCAAGCTGCATGGATGGAAGCGGTAAGGAAATCTGGTTTGGCCGGGCTCCCGGGTAAGGCGGTAGCCGCATGTCATGGAGATTCATTTCAGCCACGATTACTTATAACTGCTTTAAACAGCGGATGATGTAAAAATCCGGAAAAGGACTACGACTTGAACCAGAAAAAAGAATCAGGAGCCATTCATACCGTTCGGGTACCAGGCAAATCTGACGGTGGGGTGTCGGATGAAACAAGCTCCAGCAGTTCCCTGACCGGCGACCTTGCGTGGGGTGTCGCAGGCGCTATCGCTTTCGTTATAACCGCGACTGCCCTTACGATTATGACATATGTATATGGAAGCCTTGCGGAGGTCACTCCTGAGTTTCCCATGGTCCTTTCCACGCAGTTCCTGCTATTGGTTATCGCTATCATGGCGGGCTCGCCCTGTATCAGCATCATGGCGGCCCGCCGGTTCTCCGGAAGCCGGCTGGGCGTGGCCTTCCCGGCGGGAGCCGGAGCTGGTTTCCTTATTGCGGTCACGCTCTGGCTCGAGGTCCACGGAGCCGGCGGCAACCCATTCGACTGGCCAAACCTTCTCTGGTTTCTAGAGGTTGGTTTTTCCGGGGCCGCCGCCGGAGCAGTTGTCGGTACCGGGGTATCCCGAGCCGAGGATTGCCGCATCATCGATCAGCCGGGCTGGGAAAGAAGGACGGATCCGCTGTGGATGTTTTCGCTTGCCCTTGTCCTGTTGGTGGTTCTTGCCTCGGGCATTCCCTTCTTCCTACTGTGGTCAGCAAAGGAATCGTTCCGGGACCGGGCCAGGGATGAGGCTTCAAGCTTTTTCAGTATGCCCGGGGGGACGACGTTCTCAGTCGTTGATGAGGGTGCCGGCATCGAGGCTACCGGGAGCAATCGGAGATTCAGGGCTGTTGGAAACTGGGAAGCTGACGGACGAGCCGGTATGGTCTTCATAACCGGAGACCGTCGTGGATACGATGTGGTCATTGACAGCATCAGCGCTTCCCTGCAGTCTGCCAATTATCCTTACCAGGGACTTATCGACTGGGACGATGGCGGGTCCGGGTCCATTGCTGATATTGCAGTCCGCGAGCTGGCCGGGTCTTTTTGTCTGAAACCCCTGTCATATAAGTCATCATCCGGATCCGAACAACGAAGCCGGGCTATATATCTGACAGGCGAAGGTATTGTTGCGATAGCGCGACCTGTTCGGGTGAATAATTCCAGTGACGGGATATACATCACATTTTCCATAGACAATACGAAAGGAGAAAGTAAATTGAACGGCCGACCTGGGTAAACGGCGGATCTTCGCGGGAGACCGGAGATCAATGTGAGTAACGCCGCGCTTTTGAAAGCCTGCGGTTCGACCTTATCAGGAACAGGGTTTTACGCCCCGCGTCCTGTGGGCGTGCATCTAATTGATGTACGCCCTTGTTCGGTTATACTTGTGTTCTGGTTCAATTATCAGATAGTCTCGGGTGCAACAGTGAATCTGACTGTCGTATGGAAGATTCGGTGACTGTGTGGCTTGTCCCTATGGGCGGCTGAAGCGCAGGCTTGTCATGGCCGATTTGTTCACCCCGGTCTGGCCGTAGGTTTACATAAAGTAGTGTGGACAAATATGCATGCCTGAATTTACATGGGCAAGCGTGATTATAATTTATAAAATACCTCCATATTGAGCTATTTTATATCGAGGACAGCCTGGTCTTCGGCGCCGCCTTTGCTTGCGGGCCGTTTCAGCGTTGTGATATAATTTCTCTAAACTGCGAGGTGATTTTCGGAGTGGGTTATAGACCCGCTTTTTTATTTGGTGCTTGCAGTGGATAAAACAGCCACAATATCTCATATAGAAAGTCTTCTGGCGGAGAATCTGCCGGATGTGGATCTTGTGGATGTCGAGGTTGCGGATATTCAGGGAAACTTTGTGCTCAGGGTTTTCATCGATCATCCGGAAGGGGTGGATCACGATCTGTGCGTAAAAGTGACCGGTCTGCTCGATGAATACCAGGAAGATCATACGGTCGAGGTTTCCTCACCGGGTATTGAGAGACGGCTGAGAAAGCCCGAGCATTTCAGGGCCTCAGTCGGAAAAAAGATAAATGTAAAAACATTTGGCCCGGTTGAAGGCGGACGGAACTTCACGGGTTTTTTAATTTCAACAGACGGTGAATTACTGGTCATGCAGCTGGGGGAGCGCGTGATCTCGCTGTCTCTCGACGATGTAGCAAAAGCAAAAACCGTATTCGAGTTTGAAGACGAAGCGGAGGGCGGCCGGAAGGCCGGCGGGAAGCGTTCAAAAAAAAGAAAATAACCCCCGGCGGCAGGTTCCGGGATTGTCATATATATAAAGGAGTCCATTGTGAGCAAGGAAATCGTTGAAGCCCTGAGGCTTCTGGAAGAAGAAAAGGGAATCAGCTTCCAGGTGTTGCTGACCGCGCTCGAGGACGCCCTGCTGTCCGCATATAAGAAGACACCGGATGCCGTGGACTACGCCAGGGTCGAAATTGACCCGGTCACAGGCGAGATAAACATTTATGAGCTGATCCTTCCCGAGCGTCCGGCAGCGGTAGTGGCGCAGGAAGCCGCGGACGCCGCAGCCGCCGAAGCCGGAGAAGAAGTCGAAGCGTCCGAAGAAACTGAGGGCGAGACGGATGAGGCCGCCGAAGGCGAGGCGGTGGAAGAGGAAGTAGAGGAATTCGACCTCTCCATGTATGACGAGAGTGAGATCGAGAAGGTCAAGCTCGAGACGCCGGAAGATTTCGGGCGCATCGCGGCACAGACCGCCAAGCAGGTTATCTTTCAGCGTATCCGCGAAGCCGAGCGGGACATGATGTTCGACGAGTACCAGGACCGCAAGGGCGAGATCGTAACCGGCATCGTGCAGCAGAGCGACCAGCGTTACACTCTGGTCGATCTCGGTAAGGTCGAGGCGCTGCTTCCCGAAAGCGAGCAGGTCGATCACGAGCGTTACGACCACGGTTCCCGCATCAAGGCGGTCATCGTGGACGTGCGTGACCACACCAAGGGACCACAGGTAATCGTCTCCCGCCGAAGCGACGAGCTTATCCGCAAGCTGTTTGAGCTGGAGGTTCCGGAAGTCGCGGATGGCCTGGTCGTCATCAGGAACATAGCCCGCGAGCCGGGTTACCGCTCCAAGATCGCCGTGGAATCCAAGGAAGACGGCATCGATCCCGTCGGCGCGTGCGTAGGCCCGCGTGGTTCGCGCGTGCGCATGGTTGTCAGCGAGCTCCGCGGTGAGAAAATCGATATCATTCCTTACAATGACGAGCCGGCGCGATTCGTCGCGAAGGCTTTGAGCCCCGCCATGGTGCGTGAGGTGCTTGTGGATGACGAGGAAAAATCTGCTACAGTCGTAGTTCCCGATGACCAGCTTTCACTGGCGATCGGCAAGGAGGGGCAGAACGCCCGCCTGGCCAACAAGCTTACGGGCTGGCGCATCGATATCAAGAGTGAGAGCCAGATGGCGGAAGAGGAAGACACCATGGCCTTTTCCGACGAAGAGGTCGAAGAGCTTGCCGGCCGCTGTTGCGCTCTTACCAAGAGCGGCAAGCGCTGTCCGAACGCGGCTCTTCCCGGCACCAGGTTCTGCGGGATCGCTCCTCACCAGAAACAGGCGGATGAGGAACAGGACGGTGGAGCAGAGCCGGCACAGGAGCCGTCCTCTGCTGAAACTGAAGCCGAGAATGAAAACAGCGAGGTGGAAGAGGCCGAAGTGGCCCCGACCAGCGAACCGGGTAAATAGCCTTGGTCCGCCGTGGGCATGTCCCGCAGCGGATGTGTACAGGATGCCGCCGCCGGTTCGCGAGGGAGACGCTGGTCCGGTTTACCGTGCACGACGCTGATGGAGCGAAGCTGATCGTCATCGATCCTTCCGGCCGTCGTACGGGACGCGGAGCGTATACCTGTCTCAGCCGGGAGTGTTTTGACCGGGCGGCGGGTAAGAAGTCAAAAGCCCTGGTGCGCCGTCTGGGAGCGACGGGAGTCCACCCTGATCTGGAAAGTGAGTTTGCGCGTCTTCTGGAATCGCGCGGGTAATAAATATGGCAAAAAAAAGAGTCTACGAAATCGCGAAAGAAAATGACTTGACCAGCGCCGACGTGGTCAAGAAGCTGAAGGCCGCCGGTATAGAGGTCAGCGGCAGCCTGGCCAGCGTAGAGGAAGAAGACGTAAAGAAAGCTCTCGCCGGCGTAAAGGCGCCCCCCAAGAAACAGCGCAAGGCGCCGGTAAAGGCAAGTAATCTCGGCAAACGCCGCCGTGTCATCATCGACCCGTCGGCAGCCAAACGCCGCAGCTTCGTACCCGCCGGTCGCCACCAGCGCGCGCGCCACAAGGGACGCAAGGGCGGCGTCGAAGCCACCGCTGTGGCCGAACGCCAGGAAGTCGCAGCCAAGCCTTCCGCCGACACCGTCATCAAGGTCAATTCCGGCGCCACCATCAAGGAACTGTCGTCGCAGTTGGGTATTTCCACCTCCGACATCATCAAGCTCCTTATGAGCTACGGCGAGATGGCCACCATCACCCAGTCCCTCAGCGACGAGGCCATTTCCACGCTGGCGGACGATCTCGAGCGCAAAGTGGAGATAGTCCACGTACAGGAGGAAGAAGAAGCTGAAGTCATCGACCGGCCCGAAGATATGCTCTACAGGGCGCCGGTCGTCACTATAATGGGACACGTCGATCACGGAAAGACATCCCTCCTGGATGCGGTGCGCTCGACAGAGGTGACCGCCACTGAAGCCGGCGGCATCACCCAGCACATCGGCGCCTATCAGGTCGCGCACGCCGGCAAGCGCATAACTTTTCTGGATACTCCCGGCCACGAGGCTTTCACGGCCATGCGTGCCCGCGGCGCCAAGGTTACCGACATAGCGGTGCTTGTAGTCGCGGCTGATGACGGCGTCATGCCGCAGACGATCGAGGCGATCGATCATGCCAAGGCAGCCGGAGTACCGATCGTCATCGCGGTCAACAAGATCGACAAGCCCGAAGCCAACCCGGAACGGGTGCGCCAGGAGCTTACCGAACACGGACTCGTACCGGAGGACTGGGGCGGGGACACAGTATTTATTGACGTCAGCGCCAAAAAGAAGATCGGGCTGACGAACATGCTGGAGATGATCCAGCTGGTCGCGGAAGTACAGGAGCTGAAGGCCAATCCGGACGCCGATGCCAGCGGCGTGGTCATCGAGTCGAAACTCGATACCGGCCGTGGCGTGGTAGCCACCGTTCTCATCGCCAGAGGCACGATGCGCGTTGGCGACGCGATTGTCGCGGGCCAGGCATCCGGCAAGGTCAAGGCCATGAATGATTACAAGGGCAGGCCGCTCACTGAAGCCGGTCCGGCGGTGCCCGTCGAGATCCTCGGATTTGACATAGTGCCACAGGCGGGCGAGACCTGCCGTGTCGTCGAGGACGAGCGTAAGGCGAGGACTCTGGCCGGCCGCCGTTCCGACCGCATCAAGGCCGAGCTGCTGGCCAAACGCCGCGCCTTTACCCTGGACGACGTCTTCGCTCGCATCAAGGAAGGCGAGGTCAAGGACCTTAATCTTATTATCAAGGCCGACGTGGCCGGTTCCGTCGAGGCGCTGGAAGAAGCGCTGAAACAGATCAAGCACGTCGAGGTAAAGATCAACATCATCCATACCGGCGTCGGCGCGATCAACGAGTCCGACGTCATGCTGGCGGCGGCCTCGCAGGCGATCGTGCTCGGCTTTAATGTGCGGCCCAGCGCCGCCGCCAAGACCGTTGCTGACCTCGAGGGCGTCGACGTACGCACTTACAGCGTCATCTATAAGGTCACCGAAGACGTCAAGGCGGCGCTGATCGGAATGCTGGCGCCGACCTATGTGGAAGAGGAGCTCGGCGAAGCCGAGATCCGCTCGCTGTTCAAGGCGTCGAAGCTGGGGACCATCGCCGGCTGCTATGTAACCCGCGGCAAGGTGACCCGCAACGCGCAGGTACGCCTGATTCGCGAGGGAACTATCATCTATGACGGCAAACTGGCATCGTTGCACCGTTTCAAGGAAGATGTCCGCGAGGTTGAGGAAGGCTATGAATGTGGGATGCTTCTTGAGAACTTCAACGACATCAAAGAGGGCGACATCCTTGAGTTCTACGAGACGAAAGAAGTCAAAGCAAGCTGACGGTTATGTCGGTATCCTGGCGGTGGACATTCATTTCCCCCAGAACGGGTCCCTCAAGGACAAGCGCCAGCACCTGCGTAGTCTGAAGGCCGGGCTTGCGCGCAAGTTGGGCGCATCGGTGGCCGAAGTCGGATTCCACGACCTCTGGCAGCGCGCAAGGGTGATACTCTCGATCTGCTCAAACTCACTGCAGGACTCAGACCATGCCCTCGACGAAGCTCTTCGCTACCTCGAATCACGTGACTACCTGATTTCCGGCATCCATCGCGATATCATCAAGGTTGAGGGAGAGCACTAATGGCCGGATCGAGGATTAGACGCGTCAATGAAGCAGTCCGCGAAGTGTTGAGTGAAGCGCTCGCCCGCGGGCTCAAGGACCCTCGCGTGGGATTCGTCACCGTGACGTCGGTTGATACATCGCCGGACCTGAAATCCGCGAAGGTATACGTGAGTGTGCTGGGAGAGGAGCCGGAGCGTGAAGTCACGCTCGAGGGGCTGGAATGCTCGCGTGGCTACCTGCAGTCGCTCATAGCCAGGCAGCTGAGCCTGAAACGGACCCCGCAGCTCATATTCATATACGACGAGAGTATCGAGCATGGCATGAAGATAGAAAAGCTGCTTAAGGATATGGATTATGAACAGGACTGAGCCGCAAAACTCGACAGCCTGCGGGATACTGATGGTTGACAAGCCGTCCGGCAAGAGTTCCCACGATATCGTTTACATGGTGCGGAAACTGACCGGCATCAAAAAGGTCGGCCACGGGGGAACGCTGGACCCCTTCGCGACGGGGCTGCTGCTGATGCTGGTGGGCAAGGCCACGAGGCTTTTCGACTTCCTGGCTCCGCTGACCAAGGAGTACCGGGTGACGGCCCAGTTCGGATCGATATCGTCCACCGGAGACATTGATGGCGAGATCAGGCCGGTCGGGGACAGTGTCGGCGAAGATTCGCTGCGGTGCGTATTGCCCCGCTTCATGGGAAAGATCCAGCAGAAGGTACCAGCGTATTCCGCCGTGAAAGTCGACGGCGTCGCCCTCTACAAGAAGGCCCGCGCCGGCATCAAGGTCGAGTCACCGGTGCGCGAAGTGGAGATCATCAGCCTGGATCTCGTCTCCTTCGATAGCGCTTCCCAGCAGGCAGTTCTGAATGTCACCTGTTCCAAGGGGACCTATATCAGGCAGCTGTGCGAGGATATCGGCGAAGCTCTGGAAACGGGCGCTTACGCGGCCGCATTGCGTCGCACCGCCGTCGGTGAGATGAGAATCGAACAGGCGTCGAGCATCCACGAACTTGCGAAGATTCCGAAGGAATCACTCATCTCATCGGACAACGCGTCTTTTATTTCCTGTTTAGGTGCGTTATATTTCCTTCCCGTGAGAGAACTGGATGAAAAGGAAGCTGGCGCAGTCACATGCGGGCGGCCGATAGATGGGGATTACGCGTCGCCGGTACGTCTGGCAAGGGACGGCCGCCTCCTGGCGGTATACGGCCCCGATGGCGATGCGGGCATGATTCGCCCACTGGTGGTGCTGGCGTGATACGGATCGATACCGCGTGAGGGTCTATCGCGACATAGCGGAAGTTCCGGCTGGAAAGAGGGTCGTTGCCATCGGCTCATTCGATGGTGTGCATATCGGCCATCAGCGCATCATAGGTGACGCGGTAAGCGCCGCCAGGGAGGCAGGCGCCACCAGCATGGTGATCACCTTTCATCCTCATCCGCTGTCGGTGATCGCACCCGACAAGTGTCCGCCCATCCTGACGCCGCTGAACGTGAAGACTGATCTTATAGGCAATCTCGGAGTTGATGAGATGCTGATCATCCCCTTCACCGACGAGTTCTCACAGCTCTCTCCCACCGTCTTCTGCGAGATGCTTTTTTCCTCGACGCTGGGCGCGACGCGGGTGATTGTCGGTGACAATTTTCGCTTCGGGCACAAGGCCGGAGGGGATATAAAGTTTCTGGAAGAGTACGGCAGGAATGTCGGCATGACGGTGGTCGCCGAGCCGCTGGTAACGGCGGGCAACGAACCGATCTCGTCAACGAGGATCCGCAACCTTCTCATCGAAGGGAAACTGCGGGAGGTGCGCGAGATACTGAGCCGTCCGCCATCCACACACGGCAAGGTTGTCCACGGTGACAAGCGGGGCCGCACGCTGGGTGTTCGCACGGCGAACATAGAAGCCTTCGTCGACTGCATCTTTCCCGGCAGGGGTGTCTACCTCGCCGACCTTTACGTCGGGCGTGACCCTTACGCCTGCCTGGTCAACATAGGGCACAACCCGACTTTTTTCCCGACCGATGAGGAAAGTTCGCAAAAGATGAGGATCGAGGCGCACATCCTCGACTTTGACCGCAGCCTCTACGGTCTCGATGTGCGCGTGGACTTTCTCGAGCGCCTGCGTGATGAGAAGAAGTTTGAAAGTCCCGACGAACTCGTGTCACAGATCATGCAGGACATCGCCGCGGCCAGGAAATTCAAGGATTTCGCGGTAAGGAAGAAGTAGAGCCCCGGGCCTCTCTAGGCCACGTGCCTCTCCTCCTGTTTGAAGCCGGTCTTCACCGGCAGGGTGACTGTGAAGACCGAGCCGCTCCCCGGTTCTGACTCAACCGTTATCTCGCCGCCGTGATCGCTGACGATCCTCTGTGATACCGAAAGCCCCAGACCGGTCCCCTCCCCGACGCGCTTGGTCGTGAAGAAGGGATCGAAGACTCGTGAAGCGGCATGCATGTCCATGCCGATGCCGGTATCGGCAAAGGCTATCTCCATGATCCTTTTATCTCCGCCGCCTTGTACGCGCGATGTGATATCCAGCACGCCGCCGTCCGGCATCGACTGGATGGCGTTATGGATGATATTGATGAAGACCTGCTTCAACTGGTTCGCGTCGATGACCACCTGCGGCAAGGCGTCATCGAAACGGGTATTGATTTTCACCGAACCCAGCTCTGCCTGGTGGTGCATAAGGAACAGCGTATGTTCGATCAGGCCGTCGATCGCCGCCGGAGTGCGTTCGAGATCCCCCTGCCTTGCGAAGTCCAGCAGGTTCCGGACAATGTCACGCGCGCGCAGGGTCTCACTTTCTATTACGGACACCCTCTTTTCAAACGCGGCCGCGTCCTGGGGATATGACTTAATCAGAAGTGTGTTTCCCAGGATTCCGGTCAGCGGGTTGTTGATCTCGTGGGCTACGCCCGCCGCAAGTTCTCCGATCGCCGCCAGCTTGGACGAACTGAAGAGCTGGCGCTGCAGCTCTTCCTGCTGTTCGACCTTCTGTTCGAGGACGGCCATCATGTTGTTGAAGGTTTCGCCCATCAGGGTGATCCTGTCGGGACAGGCTGCCTTGAAGACCTCGCATTTCTCACAACGCCCCAGTTTCTGCGCAAAGACACCCTGGACCTCGCCGCCGCAGTGGGTGCCGGCGACCTGCCAGCAGCGCAGGTTATCCTCGTGGCCATAAGCGGGACAATCCTGCTGGCCACATTCCTTCGACTCCCAGCATCTGATGAGATTGGGATTCTGGTACCTGGTATTGAAGCTCCTGTCCTTCTCGGCCTCCGAAATGAGGCTGGCTATCTCCGTCGTCGCCATGGCCAGCTCAAGGTTATGTTCTTCCATCTTCTCGAACAGCCTGGTGTTTTCGATGGCGACCGCGACTTCGCTGCCCAGCGCGGATAAAAGGTCGAGGGTCGTCCGCGGGAAGTCGGTCTTTGAGCCGGTTACGCATATGGCGCCCTGCAGCTTGCCCTCGAATTTCATCGGGACGCAGGCGATCGATTCGTAATGGGGGTATTCGTTGTCCGGCAGGTCAAACACCGCCGCTTTGCCCGTGCTGGTCGCGACCCCGGCCGCGTGGTTGAAAATCTTATCGGATGAATGGGAATGGTGATCTTCCGTAGTATCGAGGCTGCTGCAAAGGACGGGCTGGAGTTCTCCTTCTTTCTCCATCAGGATGCAGCCGGTTCTGGATCCCGTTATCTCAAGCGCTTTTTCCAGCGCGATCGCGAGCAGCTCATTAAGCTCCCTGGATTCAGACATGGAATGAGCGACCTCATAAAGCATCGAGAGGTCGCGGTTGCGACGGGTTATCTCCCGCTCACGGGACTGAAGCGATTCGGCCATCTGGTTGATAGTGACCGCCAGCTCTTCCAGTTCGTTCTCATTATCCGTAGCGACCCTGTAGTCGAGGTCGCCGTCTCCGATCCGGCGGGCTCCCATCTGAAGGACGCGAATCGGACGCACCAGGCCACTGGCAAAGAAATAGCCCATCACAAGCGCTATCAAAAGGCCGCTGAGGCTATAAAAGATCGCCTGCTCTTCGATTTCATGGGCCTGGTCGTCAGCATCCTGCCAGGAGATCGAGCCTTCCTGGACCATCCTGTCAAGCTGCTCCGAATATACGAGATGGCTGCGGTAACCGAGGAAGGCGACAGGGACCAGCGCCACGATAATGAAAATTGCAGTCGTTTTTCGAAAGATACTGTTTTTTCTGCGCCATTCTGCCGGAATCATGGTCATATGATCCTCCGGGAACGTGATGCAGGAAGATATGCGGGGATTTCAAACTTTGTCGGACCGGTCCTGCTAAAACCGCTCTGGGCGCCTCCACCCGTATTGCCCACCTTCTGCCTCCGTTAATCGCTCGGCCAGTTCTCCATAATCGACAGGAGTACGCTATTATTTAGCGTTCAGCCACACGAGTTTGCGGAGGTTCCCCTCTGTTAGCCTTTTGTTTATCACTATGGTAAGCTCTGACAGTGCGCTTGGAACCCCACATCTTAGGTAAATTTCAGGAGGAGGTGAATATTGGTACTTAGCAAGGAAGATAAAGAGTCGGTTATGGGCAAGTTCGGCAGTCGCGAGGGCGATACGGGCTCTCCGGAAGTGCAGGTAGCGCTGCTGACCGAGAGAATCAATTACCTGACCGAGCATCTTAAGACGCATAAGAAAGATCATCACTCTCGGCGGGGGTTGTTGAAGATGGTGGGGAAGAGGCGGCGGTTGCTTACCTACCTGCAGGACAAGAACGTGAATCGCTACCGTACGCTGGTGAAGGACCTGGGACTCAGGAAGTAGGTAAGCTGGTCGCATCTCTGCATTAATCCCTTTTTTGCCCTAAGCGTATGTAACGCTGCCGCAATTGGGATCTTTGTTGCTCTAGGCCTGAGGCTGAGAGCCTGCAGAATCATCACCCGGAGTGTGGCGAAGGACACAAGGTGTTGCTTCGACTTCCTTTCGGATCCAATGATGATGATTTGCGGGTTTTGAGCCTTGAGCCTAGAGCCGGTCGCGGGAGTAAGGTTACTCGCGGCCTTTTTTTATTGACGGGACGCAATGGTGCGTCCACATCCGAGGAGACGAATCTCTTGATTTCAGAGAAGACTGTAGTAATAAAGACTATTGAGCTTGGTGGGAAGACGATCACACTGGAGACCGGACGCGTGGCCAAACAGGCCAACGGGGCCGTGATCGTCAGATGCGGTGACACGATGGTGCTTGTTACGGCCACCGGCCGCACGGAGCCGAAGGAAGGCATCGATTTCTTCCCGCTGACCGTGGACATCGAAGAACGCATGTATGCCGCTGGCAAGATCCCGGGCGGATTCATCAAGCGGGAGGCCAGGCCCAGCGAGAAGTCCATTCTCACCGCCCGGCTTATCGACCGCCCTGTGCGGCCCCGTTTCCCCAAGGGTTTTTCCAACGAGACACAGATCATCGCCACCATCCTTTCCACCGACCAGGAGAACGCATATGACGTGCTGGCGCTGCTGGGAGCCTCAGCGGCGCTATCCATCTCGGAGATCCCCTTCCAGGGACCGATCGCCGCGGTGCGCGTTGGCCGGATAGCCGGCGAACTGGTGCTGAATCCGACCTGGCAGCAGATGCAGGAGCTGGATTGTGACCTGGACATGATCGTGGCCGGAACCGCCGAATCGATCCTGATGATCGAAGCGGGCGGCACCGAGATCAGCGAAGACGTGGCCATGGAGGCCGTGCGTTTCTCCCAGGAGCCGATCCGCCAGCTCTGCCAGCTGCAGGAAGAGCTGCGTGAGGCTGCTGGCAAGACCAAGTGGACCTTCGTGGAGCCCGAGGTCGACAAGGAGCTCTACACCAGGATCGAATCCATCTGCCGTGCCGGTCTCGAAGAGGCCAACCGGATCACCGACAAGCAGGAGCGTTCTGACCGCATCGAGCAGATCCGCGGCTCGGTCAAGTCCGAGCTGATCAAGGATGATTCGCCTGAGGACTTCGCCCGCACGGTGGGTTCCATCACCAAGGCGATTGAAAAGGATGTCGTGCGCCGCACGATCGCGGTGGACAAGATCCGCCCCGACGGACGCGCAGTCGAGGAGGTCCGCGAGATCACCTGCGAGGTCGGGGTTGCACCCCGTACCCACGGTTCGGCCCTCTTCACCCGTGGCCAGACCCAGGCGATGACCCTTCTGACCCTGGGCGCTGTCGGAGATTACCAGCGCATCGACGGCCTCGGCCTCGAGGACAGCAAGCGCTATATCCATCATTACAACTTCCCGCCGTTCTCGGTGGGCGAGACCGGTTTCATGCGTGGCCCCAAGCGCCGCGATATCGGCCACGGGGCGCTGGCGGAAAAAGCGCTGCGGCCCATGATCCCGGACGAGCATGAATTCCCTTACACGATACGGCTGGTGAGCGAGATCATGGAGAGCAACGGCTCTTCGTCGATGGCGAGCACCTGTGGTTCTTCCCTGTCGCTTATGGACGCCGGTGTCCCCATCAAGGGTGCCATCGGCGGCGTCGCCTGCGGCCTGGTCGTACGCTCCAGCTGCCGCGGCTGCGGCCACGAGGGTGTCTTCCTGCGCCAGTGTGAGAAGTGCGGTTCCACCGACGTTGATGCCAACTATGTCATCCTCACCGACATCGCCGGCATCGAGGATCACCTCGGTGACATGGACTTCAAGGTAGCGGGCAGCAAGGACGGCATAACCGCCATCCAGATGGATTTAAAGATCAAGGAAGGTATCACGCCGGAAGTGCTGGCCGAGGCGCTGGAGCAATCCAAACGCGGCCGCCTGCACGTGCTCGGCAAGATGATGGAGACGCTGCCGGAGGCTCGTACCGAGCTTTCAGAGTACGCGCCCCGCATCTTCAGCATGCAGATCAATCCGGACAAGATAGGCGCGCTGATCGGCAAGGGCGGCGAAACCATTCGCGGCCTCGTCGATGAGTTCGACTGTTCCATAGACGTAGAGGAAGACGGTACTGTCTTCATCTGCGCCCGAGACGGCGCCAGCGGCGAGGATGTTGTCCAGCGTGTCAATGAGCTGTGCAAGGACGTCGAAGCCGGCGATATCTTCATCGGCAAGGTAGTAAAGACCACCGATTTTGGAGCCTTCGTGGAGCTTAAGCGCGGCACCGACGGTCTTGTCCACATCTCCAACCTGGCGGAAGGACGCGTCAACAAGGTCGAAGACGTTGTTAAGCGCGGCCAGATGGTGCAGGTCGAGGTGATCGAGGTAAAAGAGGACCGTGGCAAGCAGCGGATCGGCCTGAGGGTGGTTGACCTAAATCCAACAATATGAGCTGACACAGCTTAAAGCGGGCGGACGGGTTATCAGCGAGAAGCTGCCGTCCGTCCGCTCTATTTCCCTGGGCCTCTGGATCGGCGCCGGTTCCCGCTACGAGGAGCCAGCCGAGAGCGGTATCAGCCATTTCATCGAACACCTGCTCTTCAAGGGCGGCAAGCGTTTCAACGCACTCGAGATCGCGCAGATATTCGATTCGTTCGGCGGCGAGCTCAACGCGGCGACGGCGCGGGAATATACCGTGGTCCACGCCCGCTTTCTCGACGAGCACCTCGAGGACGCTATCGAGGTCATGGCTGACATGGTGATCCACCCGTCATTCGCGGACATCGACCTGGAGCGCGAGGTGGTGGTCGAGGAGATCGCCATGTACGAGGATTCTCCCGGCGAGCTGATCGCAGATTACCTGACCCAGTCGATCTTCGGCGCACATCCGCTGGGAAAGAGCGTGCTGGGGACGACCGGGATCATCGGTTCCGTCAGCCCTGAAGTGATCAGCGGCTATCACGCCGGCCACTATACCCTTCCCAACATGGTCGTTGCGGCGGCGGGCAATATCGAACAGGACAGGCTGGTTGAGCTGGCAAAAAAGCATCTTGCCGGCGGCAACGGCGCTCAGCCCCATACGGCTTCAAAACCGGCGCCTGACGTTCCGGCGCAGGCCGCCCGTGACGCCTGTTTTTACGTGAAGGACACCCAGCAGTATCACGTCTGTTTCGGCGGGCTCGGCATTCCGCGCTATTCGGACAGGCGTTTCGCGCTCTCCATCCTCGACAGCATCCTCGGAGGCACGGCCAGCTCAAGGCTCTTTCAGGAAGTGCGCGACAAGCGGGGGCTCGCCTACTCGGTATATTCCTATACCTCCTCATATTCAGACACGGGGCTGGTAGGCATCTATTTCGGATGCCGTGGCGACAGCGTCGCTGAGGTGACGGGCATCATCGCCGGGGAGATCGAATCCCTGGCTGACGAAGGAGTGCGCGAAGACGAGTTTTTAAGGGCCAAGGAGAGCGCCAAGGGACGGGTCGTGCTCGGCATGGAGACTACACATAGCCGCATGAGCCGGCTGGGGAAGCTGTCGGTCACGGATGCCGAGATCCTCGACCTTGACGAGATTATCGCGAGGATCGATGCGGTCACCGCCGACGACGTCAGCGGGCTGGTGCGTGACTACTATCGTCCCGCCAACCTGGCGGCCGTTGCGATCGGTCCGGACGCGGGCGTGCTGGAAAAGGCGCTCGGCATACTCGGAGGCGAGCGCACGATGCTGGTGAAGGAGAGCTAGATGCTGACGATCGGTTCTGACACGAAGGCGCTGGACGCGATCGAAGCGAAGGTGACTGCCGGCGAGAGGCTGAGCCTTGAAGACGGCCTGGCGCTGCTTGCGTCCGGCGACCTGTTGAGGGTGGGGGCCATGGCGGACCTGGCGCGGCGGCGGTCGGTAGGCGATGAAGTCTATTTCATCAACAACCGCCATATCAACCACACGAATGTTTGCGGCAACCGTTGCAAGTTTTGCGCTTTCAGCGCCGATGAGGGCGCCGACGACGCCTATACGATGACCCTTGAAGAGGTTCTGGAGCGGGCGCGCGAATCCCTGACCGACGGCATAACGGAGCTGCATATCGTCGGCGGCGAGCATCCCTCCCTTCCCTATGAATATTACCTGGACATGATCCGTTCGCTGCATGAACTCGACCAGGATGTGCACCTGCAGGCCTTTACCGCCAGCGAGATCTCTTTCTTCGCCAAACGCACGAAACGCAGCGAGGAGGAAGTGCTGCTGGAGCTCAAGGAGGCCGGGCTGGGCAGCATGCCGGGCGGAGGCGCCGAGATATTCGCGGAGCGCGTGCGGGGAATCGTCTGCGACAAAAAGATTTCGGGAGAGAAGTGGCTTGATGTGATGCGTACTGCCCACAAAGTGGGAATCAAGTCAAACGCCACCTTGCTTTACGGCCACGTCGAGACGCTGGAAGAGCGAATCGACCACCTCGTGCGCCTGCGTGAGCTGCAGGACGAGACGGGCGGCTTCGGCAGCTTTATCCCGCTGGCGTTCCACCCGGCCAACACCGACCTCGAGGATCTGCCGGGTACGACCGGCTTCGAGGACCTGAAGATGCTGGCGGTCAGCCGTCTCATGCTGGACAATTTCGATAACATCAAGGCTTTCTGGATAATGATCGGCATCAAGCTGGCGCAGATCTCCCTGCATTTCGGGGTCAACGATATCGACGGCACCGTGGTGGAGGAGAAGATAACCCATGCCGCAGGCGCCGAGACCGAGCAGGCGATCGCCAAAGACGAGCTGATCCGGTTGATTCGTGACGCCGGGCGGAAACCGGTGGAGCGGGATACGCTCTACAATGTCATCCGGCGTTTCGGGGATTGAGGAATATGAATTCCGGGCGGCGCGAACAGCTGGAGACGGGTGGCTGCGGGGATAATGGCAGCGGGCCTGTCCGGGATGATTCGCAGCCGGGCGCCATCCGCATCGGCCAGTTTGAATTCCTGAACGGGTACCCGCTTTATTACGGGCTGGAAAAGGGCGAAGGCTGGGGTTGCTTCAACCTCGTGCACGGTGTGCCCACCACGCTTAACCGCCTCCTTCTCGCCGGAGAGCTCGACATCAGTCCCATCTCTTCCATCGAGTACGCGGACAACGCAAGCGACCTGCTGCTCTTCCCGCGGATCTCGATAACCGCGGACGGCGCTGTCGACAGCATCAGGCTGATAACGAAATGCTCGATTGAGAAGGTCGGTTCGGTCGCTCTCACCGGGCAGAGCGCCACATCGGTGGTGCTGCTCAAGATCCTGCTCAGGCAGATGTACGGCGTCGAGGCGCGATACGCGAGCCTCGAGGGGAGCGTAAGCGAAGCGCTTGCGAGTCATGACGCGGTCCTGCTTATCGGCGACCAGGCGCTGGACAGCTATTATCATGGCGATTGGGAGATGAGTTACGACCTGGGGAGCGAGTGGAAGGACTTCACCGGCCTTCCCATGGTCTTCGCACTCTGGGCGGTCCGCAAGCCATTCTTTGAGAACAGGGCTGATGAGACCATCGAGGTTCAGGACCGGCTGCTTTATTCAGTGGAATATTGCCGCGGACACTGGGAAGAGGTGGTAGAGGCGGCGGCGAGGGTCTATCCCTTCGAGCCCGATCTCCTGCGCTCGTATTTTTCAAAACTCCGATATGATTTTACCGACGATTACCGGCGCGGCCTAGAGGAGTTCTACCGGCGTGCCGTCCAGATAGGCGCCGTCGCACAGGCGCCCGATCTGGTATTTACGCGGGAGGCTGGAAGAGGATGAAAATAAGAGAGGATATCGGGGCGCTGCTGGAAATGGCCATATCCGGGACAAGGCTCGGCGAAGAAGAGGCGCTCAGCATCTACGAGAGCAGGGAGCTGTTGCCGGCGGGACGTGCCGCCGGCGCCCTGAGGCATCAAAAGCTTCCCGGCAACGAGGTGACTTTTGTCGTCGACCGCAACATCAACTACACCAATATCTGCACGACTGGCTGCGATTTCTGCGCCTTCCACCGGCCCGTGGATTCCCCAGAGGGCTATCTCCTCTCGAAAGACCAGATCTTCCGGAAGGTAGAGGAGACCCTTGAGCTGGGCGGCACCGGCATCATGATGCAGGGTGGCCTCCATCCCGAGCTGGGCATCGATTATTACTGCGACCTGCTGCGTTCCATCAGGGAGCGCTACGACATCTATATACATTCCCTTTCGCCGCCCGAGGTCTGGCATATCGCGAAGGTCAGCGGCCTCTCTCTGGAGGAGACGCTTTTGCGGCTGCGCGACGCCGGGCTGGGCTCGCTTCCCGGCGGCGGCGCCGAGATCCTGGTCGATAGCGTGCGGCGCCGGGTCAGCCCTAAAAAGATCGGCTCCGACACATGGCTTAAAGTCATGCGCGCCGCCCACAAAGTGGGACTAAAGTCAACGGCCACGATGATGTTCGGGAGCGTGGAAACGCGCGCCGAACGCATCGAGCACATGCGGCGCATACGCGAACTGCAGGACGAGACCGGCGGCTTCACCGCGTTCATCCCCTGGACATTCCAGGAGGGCAACACGCAGCTGGAAGGCTCGACTTCATCCAGCGGCTTCGATTATCTGATGACGGTGGCCGTCAGCCGGATATTCCTCGATAACGTGCCCAGCATCCAGGCCTCCTGGGTAACCCAGGGGCTGAAGGTCGCGCAGGTGTCGCTGTCTTTCGGGGCCAACGACATGGGCAGCACCATGATCGAGGAGAACGTCGTGGCTGCGGCAGGCGTCAGCTATCGGGTGGGCAGGGACGAACTGGTGGCGGCAATCCGCGCCGCAGGCATGGCGCCGGTGCAGCGGGACAACGCCTATAACCTCGTAGAACGCCTTTGAGTTCAACCGAAACGGCAATTCCAGACCACATCGCGTAACAGACCAAAACGGTCTTCCGCCAGGCAGAAATCTGAATAAGGCAGCCGCTTCCACGAAGCGGCTTTTTTGATGATTTAAAAACCTCCACTACTGGTAACTATATGCGGTGGCTCGTTTGATTTACCGTTATCCTTCTTTTTTGAAGGGCCGGCATCCGCAAGATACGGAGTTCCGCCAGCCCGATCCATGAACGAACATTGACTTAGGAGAACCAGCCTGTTAAAATTTTCACAAATATTGTTAAAAGTTTCACAAGCCGCTGGCCCACCTGTAAAAGACGACTTAGATGTATCAGGTGCAAGGGAAATGATGCCGGTGGTTTTTGTACATTCAGGGCCGGGAGGCTGAGTTCTTGGCTATAAGAGTATCAAGCACTATTGCAGACGGCGCCGGCGTCACAGCCGAGATCGAGCGCCGCTCCGGCGAGCACATATCCTCCTGCTACCAGTGTGGCCGCTGCACTTCAACCTGCACCGGCACATTCGCTTTCGATTACCCGCCGCACCGCATCATGCGCCTGCTGCAGCTCGGCCAGGTCGAAGAGGTGCTGAACTCGCGTACCGCGCAACTCTGTTTCGATTGCATGACCTGCTCTTCCCGCTGTCCGATGAATATCGATGTCGCCTATGTTATCGAAATCGCCAAGATGATCGCGGACGAGCGGGGTATCGAGGGAGGCGAGAAGGACGTGCAGCTGTTCCGCCTGGCTTTTTTAAAGAACGTGCGCCGGCACGGCCGCCTGCACGAGGCGCGGCTGATGGCATGGATAAATTTTCGCAGCGGCAAATTCTTCAATGATATTTCCCTGGTGCCCATGACGCTGCGCAAGAAGAAAGTCCACATAGTCCCACCGCGGATAAAGAACCGGCGGGAGATACACAGGATATTCCGTGAAGTAACCGCAAAGCAGCGGGAAGAGTGACGGGCGCGGGCGACATGGCTGACATCAGAGACACCACGTTGGAAACACCTGAAGCGGCAGGTGGACCGCACGCCGATAAAACCTATTCGTATTTCCCCGGCTGTTCGCTTACAAGCTCGGCGGCCGAGTACGACGTTTCCTTCAGGCTCGTCGTCGAAAAACTGGGTATCAGTCTGGATGAGATCGAAGACTGGAACTGTTGCGGCGCTTCGCCGGCGCCGCACCATTGGGGCGGTAACCTGGGCGTGCTTCTGCCCGCGCGCAATCTTCACCATGCCTCGCGTGACGCCCTGGTCGCGCCATGCGTCGGATGCTATAACCGCCTGAAGAATTCACAGTATGAGATCGCCAGCAGCGAGGAGATCCGGGCTCAGGCGGAGCGCCTGTTTGGTGAGCCGGTGCGTTATGAGACCGAGGTGCTGAACCTGGTCGAGTTCTTTGCGCGCGTCACAACCCCGGAAAAACTGGCTGGGATGGCGCAGGGGCGGCTGGCCGGTCTGAACCTGGCGACATACTACGGCTGTCTGATGACGCGTCCCGCAAAGATCATGAATTTTGACAATGCCCGCGACCCGGTGAGCATGAAGCCGCTCCTCAGGGCCACCGGCGCCGATTCGGGCCATTTTCCTTTCAAAAGCGAATGCTGCGGCTCGTACATGGGCCTGGCCAGGAAAGAGATCGTGCTCAGGGCCAGCCGTCGTATCATCGAGGTGGCTGACGACATGGGTTTTGATGCCATAATCACTGCGTGCCCGCTCTGTCACCAGAACCTGGATCTTCGCCAGGGTCAGATCAACTCCACTTTCGGAACATCGCTGGAGATGCCGGTGCTTTATTTCTCGCAGGTGCTGGGGCTGGCGCTCGGGCTCGACTCGGACGACCTCGGTATCGACACCCACATGGTCAGCGCCCGGAGGCTGCTGGAGAAGATCCGGCGCGGCGCGGACGCAACGGAAGAAAAGGCCAGGGTGAGCTAGGCGATGCGCATCGGAGTCTTCGTCTGCCAGTGCGGAACCAACATCGCGGGCACGGTGACCACGGACAAGGTCGTATCGGCGGCGATGTCGATGCGGGACGTCGTTCACGCCGAAACGCTGCAGTACAGCTGTTCGGATCCGGGCCAGAGGCAGATACTTGAGGCGGTCCAGAAAAAATCGCTTACGCGCGTGGTGCTGGCGGCGTGTTCGCCGCGGATGCATGAGACCACTTTCCGCCGCGCGGTCACGCGCGCCGGCATGAATCCCTTCATGCTCGAGATGGTGAACATCCGTGAGCAGTGCTCATGGATACACTCAGATATAGATCAGGCCACGGACAAGGCGACGGACATCGTCCGGAAGGGTGTGGCGAAGGCCCGCAAGCTGAAGCCGCTTTTCCCGGGCAGGTCGCCGGTCACGAAGCGCGTGCTGGTCATCGGCGGCGGCGTCGCCGGTATTCAGACGGCACTCGACATCGCCGACGCCGGGCTTCCGGTGACCCTCGTCGAGAAGAGTCCGACGATCGGCGGCAATATGGCGCGGCTGGACAAGACTTTCCCGACGCTCGACTGCTCGTCGTGCATCCTGACGCCGCGCATGGTGGAGGCAAAGCAGCATGAGAATATAAGCCTCATGGTCAACTCCGAAGTCGAGAAGGTGCGCGGTTACATAGGAAACTTCGAGATCGACATCAGGAAGAAGGCTACATGCGTCATCGAGAACAGGTGCACCGGCTGCATGATCTGCCAGGATAAATGCCCGGGCAAGGCGCCGGATGAGTTCAACGCCGGCGTCGGGCAATCGAAGGCTATCTCCATCTCTTTCCCCCAGGCGGTGCCGATGGTCGCGGCGCTCCGCAAGGAGCACTGCCGTCAGTTCATCAAGGGCAAGTGCGGCGTCTGCAAGAAGGTCTGCCCCGCGGATGCGATCGATTACGAGCAGGAAGACGAGATGGTGACCGAAAAGTTCGGAGCCATCGTTGCGGCTACCGGCTATGAACTTTTCGACTGGCGTGAGGCATACCCCGATTACGGCGGCGGCCAGTATCCGGACGTGGTCACATCGCTGCAATATGAGCGCATGCTGTCGGCGTCGGGGCCGACCGGAGGTCACGTGCAGCGGCCATCTGATGGGGCAGAACCAAAAAACGTTGTCTTCATCAGCTGCGTCGGTTCCCGTGACGAGTCCGTCGGGCGCCCCTTCTGCTGTAGCGTCGGCTGCATGTATATCGCCAAGCAGGCGATCCTGACGAAGGAGCATATCCCCGATTCGCAGTCTTACGTCTTTTATATAGATATCAGGGCCACCGGCAAGGGCTACGAAGAATTTACCCGCCGCGCCCAGAGGGAGTTCGGGGCCGTCTATCTGCGCGGAAGGGTCGGCAAGATCTACCCGTGGCACGGGCGGCTGATGGTCATGGGGACGGACACGCTTTCCGGTGAACAGGTCGAGATTGAAGCCGACCTGGTGGTGCTGGCGACCGGCTTTGCCGCATCGACAGGCGCCGGCGAGCTGGCGCGGCGCATGAACATATCCTACGATCAGTACGAGTTCTTCAACGAAAGCCATCCGAAGCTGCGACCGGTCGAGACCAACACCGGTGGCGTCTTCCTGGCGGGCGCCTGCCAGGGACCGAAAGACATACCCGACTCTGTCGCCCAGGCGAGCGCGGCGGCGGCAAAGGTCATAGGCCTGCTCTCGAAGGGCGAACTGGAGACCAGCCCCATGGTCGCTGAAGTCAACCAGACAGCTTGCGTCGGCTGTTTCAAATGCCGCGAGGTCTGTCCTTACGGCGCCATTGAGGAGCAGGAGCTGAGAGACGGCCGCATGGTCGCGCACGTAATCGATTCGCTCTGCCAGGGCTGCGGGCTCTGCAACGTCGCCTGCCCGCCGGCAGTTATACCACTTAAGGGATATACTGACAACCAGCTTATTGCTGAAGTAGTGGAGGTGCTCAGGTGAAACTGGTCGGCTTTCTCTGCAACTGGTGCTCCTACGCTGGCGCTGACATGGCGGGCACGGCGCGCATGAAGCAGCCGGCCGACCTGCGCATCGTTCGCCTTCCCTGCACCGGCAGGGTCAATCCGCTGCTGATCCTCAAGGCTTTCCAGGAGGGCGCTGACGGCGTGCTGGTAAGCGGCTGCCATCCGGGAGACTGCCATTATAACGACGGCAATTATTATGCCAGGCGGCGGCTGGAACTCCTGGAGCGCATGCTGCCGGCCTACGGCATCGAGCCGGAGCGGTTCCATTATACGTGGGTGAGCGCTTCGGAAGGGGCACGCTGGGCCGAAGTGGTGGGCGAGTTCTCGGCGCGGGTCGCGTCGCTGGAGGCCGGATGACGGATCTGGCTGCAGCCATAGACAGGATACTGGAGTCAGCCGATTTCGTGCTCGGCTGGGGCCGCGACGAAGAGACGGGCGTGGCCGAGCCCGCACGTTTTCATTCAACGGAGGAATCCGTAAGCGCAGTGCTCGATTCGACCTGCGTACACAACCTTGCCGTGCATCTGCCGCGGCTCAAGGACAGGACGGTCGGCATCGTCGCAAAAAGTTGCGACGTGCGCAGTGTCGCGCAGCTGATCGTTGAGGGTGAGGTCGACCGCGGGCGGGTTAAGGTGATCGGTGTCACCTGCGCGGCGGGGATGCTCGACGTCAAGGCGATCTGGCGGCGTTTTGGATATGGAGCCCGGATCGATGACCCGGGGGACATCCTGACGGTTGGCGGCCAGCAGTTTGATAGAAGCGAATACCTGATGGGCAAGTGCAGGGATTGCGCAGGTGCTGAGCCCGTGATCCACGATGAACTGGTCGAGATGCCAGGCCCGGCGCCAGATCCGGCGCGCGGAGTGCCAGGCGAGTCAAAGCATGCGCCGGCTGGCGGCGCCACGACGCTGCAGCAGAAATTCGAGGCGATGCCGGCGGTCGAACGGCGCGCTTTCTGGCGCGAACAGTTTTCCCGCTGCATCCGCTGTTATGCCTGCCGCGAGGCATGTCCCATGTGCTTCTGCCGCGATGTCTGCACCATGCAGACGACCGAACCGCACTGGGCCGGCGGCGAAACCAACGCCAGGGAATCGGAGATGGTCCAGCATGTGCGCGTAAACCACCTGGCGGGCCGCTGCACAGGCTGCGGCGAATGCGAGCGGGCCTGTCCGGTCGGCATCCCGCTGATGCTGCTTCTAAGCGAGCAGAACAGGATCATCGAAGAGATGTTCGATTATCGCGCCGGCACGGACCTTAAAGCAAAACCACCGTTGCTGACCTTTGATATAAAGAACGATTCCTGGGGTGGTGGATAATGAGGTTCCTGGCTGTGGAAAAAATCGACGCGTTACTTGAAGCGCTGGCGCGGTCGTCGTCGCTCTGGGTGCCGACGGTTACTGAGGACTCCGCGGGCACTGTAATATTCGAAGCCTGGGAGCCGGGAACTGCGCCTGTCCTCGACCGGTTCACGACGCTGTCGGCCAAGGAGCTGCTGCTGCCCGCAAGCGAGAAGATATTCTCCTTCGCGTATAACCTGTCCGAGGGCGAAGAGAGTATCGAGATCGAGCCTTCAAGCCGGGAAGGCGGGACTACGATTTTTGGAACACGGGCCTGTGACGCAAAAGCGATCACGGTACTTGATGCCCTGTTCCTGCAGGCACCCGGTGAAGCCTATGGCGACGAGCAATACCGCAGCCGGCGCCTCGACCTGACCGTTCTCACTATCGCCTGCACGACATGCGACGCCGCCTGTTTCTGTTCATCTTTCGAAAACGGCCCGGCGGAGAAAGCCGGTTCGGATGTCTTCCTCTATCCGGTTGAGGGCGGCTGGCTCGCGGAAGCGATCACGGACAGGGGGAGGGAGCTGACCGGCGGCGAGCCCTTCGCTGATTCAGGCCTTGAGCCGCCCGGGCTGGCCGTGACAAGAACGGTGGATATCGCCGGCCTTCAGGAGAAGCTGCTGGAGATATTCAGCAACATCGATTTCTGGCAGGAAGCGACGGTCAAATGCCTCTCATGCGGCTACTGCACGTACACATGTCCCACCTGTTACTGCTTTAATATCTTTGACGAGATGCGGTCCGACCGTGAAGGCGAGCGCCTGCGCGGATGGGACGCCTGTATGTTCAGCCTCTATACGCGTGAGACCTCGGGGCATAATCCGCGGCCTACAATTGCCCACCGCTATCGCAACCGCATCAACCACAAGTTCAGCTACTATCCGGCAAACCAGGGGGAGACCCTCTGCACCGGCTGCGGGCGCTGCATCCGCGGCTGTCCGGTCGGGCTTGATATCAGGGACGTCCTGGCGGGCGTGAAGGAGCTGTGAGCTGATGACAACCATAGCACAAACAGGCATGAAAGCAACCAACCCGCTGGTGCCGGAACCGGCGACGGTGACGGAGGTGATCGTCGAGACCGGCAACATCAGGACCGTTCGCATGCGGTTCGACGATCCCGCCACCATGGAGGACTTCACGTTCCTGCCGGGGCAGATCGGCCAGCTTGGTATTTTGGGAGCCGGCGAGTCCACGTTCGCCATATCCTCGCCGCCTTCGCAGAAAGAATATTTCCAGTTCTCGGTGATGAAAACGGGTGTCGTAACCAGCGCCATCCACGAGCTTTCCGCGGGCGACTGCGTCTCAGTGCGGGCGCCGATGGGTTGCGCCTTTCCCACGGATGACTGGAAGGGCAGGAACATCATCGTGGCCGGCGGCGGCATCGGCATGGCGCCCCTGCGCTCGCTGTTCATGTATTTGCTTGACCACCGTGATGATTACGGCGAGCTTATGCTCGTGTACGGCGCCCGTATGCCCGAAGACCTCTGCTTTGAGGCCGACCGCCTGGCATGGGAGCAGCGGGACGACATGAAGTTCATCTCCACGATCGATAACGTATGCTCCGGCTGGGACGGATGCGTCGGCCTGGTGCCGTCGATCCTCGAGGAAGAGGCGCCGCCGCCGGACAACGCGGTCGCCATCACCTGCGGTCCGCCGATTATGATCAAGTTCACTCTCCAGAGTTTAGACAGGATGGGCTTCAGGGAAGAACAGATATATACGACACTTGAGCGCAGGATGAAGTGTGGTATTGGCCTCTGCGGCCGCTGCAACGTGGGAGCGAAATACGTCTGCACGGACGGGCCCGTTTTTTCACTGGCTGATTTAAGGGAGCTGCCCGACGAATTGTAGGATCATCGAAAAGACGCCACGGACGAGACGGTGGACTATAATGAGGGCAAGATATCCATTTGTCGCTAAAGGAGAAACATGAAAATAAGGTGGCTTGGACACAGCTGTTTTCTCCTAACCGCGGATTCCGGCGCAACGCTGCTTACGGACCCCTACGACACCAGCGCTTATCCCGACACCCTGCTGCACGCTCCGCTTGATGAATCTCCTGACGTGGTCACGTCCAGCCACGACCACGCCGACCACGCCAACATCGAAGCGATAGCAGGGACTCCCGAGATAGTCAAAACGCCGGCGGCGCGGGAGACCGCGGGCTTTTCGATCAGGGGGGTCGAAACCTTCCACGACACGCAGTCCGGCGCCATGCGCGGCGCCAACATAATCTTTATTATCAAATCGGGCGGTTTGACGGTCTGCCATCTCGGCGACCTGGGCCACGAACTGACGGCAGAGCAGGCGCGGCAGATCGGCGCTATAGATGTGCTGTTTATCCCCGTAGGGGGCAAATTCACAATCGACGCCGCGGCGGCTACGCGCATCTGGCAGCAGCTCGCGCCGCCGCTGACTTTCCCCATGCACTACCGAAACGACAAATGCCTCTTTAAGATAGACGGCGTCGACGGGTTCACCGCGGGCAAGCCGGACGTGGAGACGCCCGGAACCAGCGAAATGACCATGGAAAAGGAAAACCTTCCCCAAAGCCCGAAAATAGTCGTGCTCGATCACGCGAACTGATATAAGGTCCCGGCAGAATTTTTGCGAACAGGTCCTCCTCAATAAATCCAGCCGTGGTCCGATGTCTGTCTTTGTCCGTGTGAAACAAATGGGTCAGGGTGGAAACAGGTGGATCTGATATTCTTCTGCATAGCACTTTTCTTATTCGGAGCCGTCTTCGGCAGCTTCCTGAACGTATGCATCTATCGTCTGCCGCTGAAGGAGTCGATCGTCTCACCAGGCTCCCGCTGCCCCGGATGCGGGCACGAGCTGCGCTGGTTTGAGAACGTGCCGCTGATCAGCTACGCGGCGCTTAAGGGCAGATGCAGGAATTGCGGCGAGCCGATATCGTGGCGATACCCGCTGGTGGAGTTCCTCAATGCCGCCCTCTGGGCCTTCGCGGGCTGGCGTTTCGGCATCGAGCCTGTAACAGTTCCGGCGCTGCTTCTGATCTCCACTCTGATAATCATATTCTTCATCGACCTCGAGCATTACATCATCCCCAATGTCGTCGTGCTTCCCGTAGCGGTCATGGGCCTGGTGGCGATGGTCGCCATTTCGCTTACGACAAAAGATCCGGACTTTCCCGTCTGGTGGGCGTTTCCGCTGTCAGGGCTGATCGCTGCGGCCGTGTTCTTCATCATCGCCGTTGCCGTCCCCAAGGGGATGGGCATGGGTGATGTCAAAATGGTGGGCATGATGGGTTTCTTCCTGGGGAGGACGGCGGCGCTGGGTATCTTCATCGGCGTCCTGCTCGGCTCGCTCGTGGGCATCGGCCTCATGATCACCGGGAAAAAAGGGCGCAAGAGCCGGCTGCCGCTTGGCCCTTTTCTAGCGGTGGGCGCTATGGCCGCGCTTTTTTACGGCGAGGCGATAATCGGGCCGTATCTGAAGCTGTTTGAGTGACCGCTTTTTGGCTTTCGCCGGTCTCGCTCTAGTGCAGCCGACCGGTGCATGATCTTTCTTAACACACGTTAACCATACTTTTTGCCGTTCACATGCGTTTTTCAGGTATAATATCCAGGAAAGTTTCTTCCCTCCCGGAGGTGTGTTCTTGAAGATCAAAGGCTATTACTGGGCCATTATCGCGGCGGCCGCCCTGGTGGTCATCGCTATTTTCATCGTTCCACTGTTAACCGGCAGCGATGACAACAGCAACAGCGGGCCAGGCCACTCCGCCGACCAGCTGGCCTCCTACGAGTCCATCGACTACACGCCCGTGGTCGAAACATATCAGAGCCTGATCAAGGAAAACCCGAACGATACTTTCGTGCTGGACAGTTTCGGCAACTTCTATATGCAGACCGGCAAGTACAAGGAAGCCAAGGACCAGTATGAGAAGGCCGCGGCCCTGAATCCAAACAACCCGTCTTTCTTCGCCGGCACCGGTGAGGCTTATTCCATGCTGGGAATGCTCGACCTTGCCAACAGGGAGATCGACAAGGGGCTCGCGCTCGATCCCGCCAACCAGACGCTCATGGTCCTGAAAGGCAACATCCTCTCCAATCAGAACAAGCGTGACGAGGCGAAGATCTGGTGGCAGAAAGCTTATGACGTAAATCCCTCGACCCAGATCGGCGTCATGGCGGGACAGTTCCTGCAGGGACAGGCGGCCGGGTCAACAGGAGACGGCAGCGGCAGCAGCAACCCGCACGCGACAGGCGAGATACCGCTCGAGTAGTCAGCCGCGGCAGCACCTGATCATTACCGAAATAAATGTCCCGGTAAATCGAAGCGCAGGGATGACGGTTGGAACGTCATCCATCCCTCCCCACGACAACCCATAAGTCAGACCGCAGGATGAATCACCGGCCTGGTAATCGCCCGAAACACCTTTTTTCCGCGTAAAATTCCCGAACCGCAAAAAACCTGTTTTCGCTATCAGCGCGTTCTATAAATCCATTTTGCAACGTAATCTGCAACATAAAGGGTAAATTTGCGCGAAAATTCGGGGAAACCCACTATTTATTTGCATGAAAATGCTTGCTCAGTGGTGAAAAGTGGTATAAGGTGGGGAACGAAATCCAGACCGTCTAAGGAATTACATGCCAGCTTTCAGATTTTGGGGACATTTTCAACACTCATTAGATTCGAAGAACAGGGTGGCGATTCCTGCAAAGTTCCGCCAGCAGTTATCCGACAGCAAAGTCGTGGTGACGGAATATTTCGAGGGATGCCTGGCTGTTTACCCGGCTGCGGAGTGGGAGCGGTTCATCAAACAGGAGTTATCGGGCATGAGTTCGATCGACAGCAGGCACAACCGTGACATCGGCCGCATGCTCTATGGCTCGGCTGACGAAAGTCAGATCGACAAGCAGGGACGGATCAGCCTGTCCGCCTATCACCTCGAAGCCGCGGGGATAGGCAAGGAAGTGATCTTCAAGGGTGTGAACGACAGGTTCGAGATCTGGGATCGCAAGAAATGGGATGCCCATCGGGCGGCCTATAAAAAACGGGAGGCGGAGGAGGAGTAGACAGGCGTGTTCTCCGAGCCTCACCACCAAAAAAGGGAGAAGGGAAGTATGCAGTTAAATAACAGCATACGAGGGATTACAGCTAACGGGGCGCACGTGCCGGTTCTGGCTTCAGAACTGGTGGATCTTCTGGAGCCGCAGCCCGATGACACGATCATCGACTGCACTTTTGGCGCCGGTGGTCACGCACGCAAGATTTCCGGAGGGCTTGGCAAGAGCGCGCTCTTCATCGGCATCGACCGCGATCCGGTAGCCAGGCGATACTTCGACCTCTATTCGCAGTACCAGCCTTTCCGCTGCCGATTCCAGCAGGGCAATTTTGCCGATGCCCTCGAGCAGCTGGACGAAAAAGATTTCGAGGCGGACCTGATTTATATGGACCTGGGCGTCTCATCCATGCAGCTGGATCGTCCGGAGCGGGGTTTTTCCTACAGCTACAACGCCCCCCTGGACATGCGCATGGATCCGGACAACCGCTCGACTGCCCGGGACCTCGTCAACGAGCTTCCGTACAAGGAACTGGCCTATATCTTCAAGACATACGGGGAAGAGCGCTATGCGCGGCAGATTGCCAAGCGCATCTGCAACGAGCGTGAAACGAAACCCTTTGAATCAACACTGCAGCTGGTGGACGTGATCAAGGCTGCCATTCCGACCCCCGCCCGTTTCGGCGCCGGTCACCCCGCGCGCCGGGTCTTCCAGGCCCTGAGGATCGCCGTCAATGACGAGCTGGGCTCGCTGGAGAGAGGGCTTCAGAACGCGCTCAATCTCCTGGCTCCCGGCGGCAGGCTGGCGGTCATCAGCTTCCATTCGCTGGAGGACCGCATCGTCAAGCAGTTTTTCGCCGCGCGCGTCGGCAAGTGCACCTGTCCGCCCGACCTGCCCACGTGCGTCTGCGAGGCGCAGGCAGAAGTACGCATAGTCAACCGGCGGCCGATCTCGCCATCGGATGAGGAAATCGATGAAAACCCGCGCTCCCAGTCAGCAAAGCTGAGGGTCGCGGAGAAACTCGGTTAAGAGAGGAACATGGCCAGAACAGCAAAACAGGACTGGGGCTTTACCGAGATAACGCGCAAGTTTGAGCGCGATTCAAAGCCGGCCTTAAAGAGGGCGCCCGAGCGGCGGCGGGTCTCCGTCTCCGCAAGCGGCACCATGCATGTAGGCCTCTGGCTGTCTGCGGTGGCCGTCTTTCTGCTGGGACTGGTTGCCGTGCACGTAGGCATCCTCAAGAAGAATATGGAATTCAACGAACTCATCCGGGAGAAGAGCACGCTTTCGGCGGACAACGCCAGGCTCTCCAGCGAGGTCGCCGGTCTCAGCTCGCCCGAAAGGATCGAGCAGATCGCCACCCAGTCCCTGGGCATGGTCCCTCCCGAGAAGGTTCAGTATGTTTACATCGGCCCGTCTGAGGCACGGCAGAATTATGCCGACCTCGATGCATTCGGCGCCGGTGGCGGAAGGACGGCGGCCCCTTAGGTGCCGGCGCTTGGCAACCCAGACAGGCGCATCCGGTGGATCCTACTCTGCTTTGTCATGATGTTTTTCGCCGTCGGCGTACGCGTCGTTTTTCTCCAGACTGTCCAGGCAAGCGAACTCTCCCAGCAGGCGGCGCAGCAGCACGTTCAGCAGTTTGATCTGCCCGCGCGCCGGGGCACGATCTTCGACCGCGGCGGCAACGAGCTGGCCGTCGGAGAAGAGACCAGGACGATCTACGCGACGCCCTATCTGATCGAAGACCCCCTCGGGACTTCGAAGTTCATCGGAGAGATCTTAAAGCAGGACTCCAACACCATCCTTGAGAAACTCTCCGACCGCGACTCCGGCTTTGTCTACCTCGCCAGGCGTGTCGACACCAGGCTGGCGGAGGAGATAGAAAAACGAAACATCGCGGGTATCGGTTTCCTCTCGGAAGAAAAGCGTAAGTATCCACAGAACCAGGTGGCCTCCCAGGTGATCGGTTTTGCCGGCATGGACAACCGCGGGCTGACGGGCCTCGAGCTGCAGATGGACGATTTCCTCTCCGGGGTTGGCGGACGCCAGCGCGTAATCACTGACGCCGGCGGCAAGCAGATCGAGATGCTCAGCCTGGAGGAGGGCACCCGCGGCACCGACGTCTGGCTGACGATTGATCAGGCGATCCAGTTCGAGACGGAAAAAGTGCTTACAGAAACCGTCAAGCAATGGTCGGCCAAAGGAGCTTGTGCCGTCGTCATGAATCCGAAGACCGGCGAGGTCTACGCCATGGTCAACGTCCCTACGGCGGACGCCAACAGGTTTGACAGCCTCACCGAAGACCAGAGGCGCAACCGCGTGGTCACCGACAGTTATGAGCCAGGCTCGGTCTTCAAATCGGTGACAGCGGCCGCGGGGCTCGAGGAAAAAGCCGTTGCTCCGGGCCAGAGCCTCTACCTTCCCCCTGAGCTCGAGCTGGGCGGCAGGACGATCAAGGATGCCGTCGACCGCGGCGAAGTAAGCTGGGATTTAAGCCAGATACTGGTCCACTCCAGCAACGTCGGCGCCGTGACTGTAGGTATGCGGGTCGGGGACGAGATGCTCGACAGCTGGATCCGGCGCTTCGGTTTTGGCGCGCCCACCGGCATAGATTATCCGGGTGAAGCCCAGGGAATTGTGGTTCCACCCGAATTGTGGTCAGGTTCGACGATCGGCAACGTGCCTATCGGACAGGGCATATCGGTGACCGCGCTGCAGATGGCCTCGGCATATTCGACTATTGCCAACGGCGGCGTTCTGATGAAACCCCACCTGGTCGGCCGCGTCGGAGCAGAGGAGCAGGAGCAGCCGGAAGGGCAACGCATCATCAGCGAGCAGACATCGAGGCTGCTGGCGACTTATCTGACCCAGGTGGTTGAGGAGGGCGGCGCCCCCCTGGCACAGATAAATGGCTACCATGTGGCCGGCAAGACGGGCACCGCACAGAAGCCGATGCCCGACGGTTCGGGATATTCCGAGGAGAATTATATCGGCTCGTTCATCGGTTTCGCGCCGGCGAACGACCCGCAGCTGGTCGTCATGGTGATGGTGGATGAGCCGCATCCCTTCGGCGGCGGTGCCACAGTGGCCGCGCCGGCTTTCCAGAAGATCACCCAGTTCTCCCTTCAGAAACTGAGGATAGTGCCATGAAATACCGCGCCATGGACCGGCTGGAAAGCATAACCGGCGCCGGACCTTTCATCTGCGGCAGTGAGCCGGATGCAACCCGGATTGTAGAAATCGCCAAGTTATCCACAAGAAATTGTGTCGCGGGGTATCCTTATCAAGCCATATTGTGTAAAATTACTTCCCGATGAAGGCGGAATTCTACCTAACCCTTCTCGACGGCCTCCTGGCCACCGCGGTCTACCATCCCCATAAACCAGGCATATTCCAGCGGACAACCTCATTCTGGTCGGTCCCTCTTTGCTCGCACGAGTGGGAACCGGTTGATTTCGTCCGCACTACCGTTACTGCCGTGCCGGTTTCTGTAAGCTGTGACAGGGAGCCGGGGAAGGAGCAGGGGATGAGGACTTCGGCCACGCCGGTGTGCCGGTACCGGCTGTCCCTGCACGACGATGTCTAGAGGTATGACAGGTTCAATTCTAAAACAGGCGGAAGAAGTGATAGCACTAACCGCAAATGAGATTTGTCAGGCATGCTCGGGAGAACTGCTGGCCGGCGCCGCTGCGGCCCTGGTCGAGTCGGTCTCGACCGATACCCGCAGCGACTTGACCTCGAGTCTTTTCATAGCGCTTAAGGGCGACAACTTCGATGGTGGGGATTTCGCCGAGGAAGCTCTCGCCAGCGGCGCCCTGGGAGTCCTTGCCGAGCGCGGCGCCGCGGAGCGCCTGGCGGCTCAGGCCGCCGGAGCCAACGGCAACGCCCCGGTGCTAATCGCAGTTGATGATTCCGGCGAGGCCCTGAAAGATATCGCCAGGCTCGTGGCTTCCCGCAGCGGCGCCACCGTCGTGGCGATCACGGGCAGCACGGGCAAGACTTCAACCAAAGATATCCTGGCCGCCCTGCTGGAGGGCCATGTGGATGTCGTATCCAGCCGGGCGAGTTTCAACAACGAGGTCGGCGTCCCACTTACCCTGCTTGCCGCAACCGGGGACACCGACGTGATCGTCGTGGAGATGGGCATGCAGGCGCAGGGCGAGATCGCTGAGCTCTGCCGCATTGCAGCGCCCGAGGTCGCCGTCATCACCAATATCGGACCGGCGCATCTGCAATACGCCGGAAGTCTGGAGAATATCGCCCGGGGCAAAGCCGAGATCGCGCAGGGGCTTCCACGCGGCGGTAAACTGGTCGCGCCTTATGGAGAAAAGCTGCTGGAGCCGCACCTGGCCGGGCTCGACGTGGAAACTGTGACCTTCGGTTTCGACGATGCGGCCGATATCTATCCCGTTTTCCACGAGCACATGGAAGACGGCAGGCTGCACTGCGTCGTCTCGTGTTGCGGATACAACCTGGAACTGATCTTTAATTTCGCCGCGCATCACCACCTGCAGAATGCGATGGCCGCCATCGGCGCCTACTACCAGCTGGGACTGCCGCTTGATGACATCCCCAGGGCGGTCGCCGGCATAAATATCTCAAGCCTTCGCGGTGAGCTGATTGAGCTGGACAACGGTGTCACCCTGCTCAATGACTGCTACAACGCAAACCCTCTTTCCATGCGCTCTTCCCTGGAATACCTGGCGAGCGTGGGCACCGGCAGAAGGACTGTCGCGGTGCTTGGAGACATGGGAGAGCTGGGGCCGCAGGCCCTCGATTATCACCGCCAGGTCGGACGGGACGTACTGGAACTGGGCATCGATTGCCTGATCGCGGTTGGTGAACAGTCACGCGGATATCTTGAAGGAGCCTCGGAGGACATCCTCTATGGTGAAGGCGACCGGGAAGACAATGGGGATAAATATGGGGAAAGTTTTGGGGATAACTATTACTTTGCCGGGCGCGACGAAGCCCTGAGAGGGGTTTCGGGGCTGATACGCCCGGGTGATGTCGTGCTGGTCAAGGCATCGCGTTTCATGAAGCTGGAACAGCTGAGCAATATCATGATCGAAGCCGGATCGGGAGAAACCGCTCCGGCAGCTGCGGCGGATCCGGACGGATTGCCGGAAATCTCCCCGGGTGACACCCCGGAGGGCGAGCCGGCGCGGGAAGATTAGTCCGGCATGATGTTCCAGCTACTCGCCGCCGGCCTGGCGTCAATGATGATCACGCTCTTTCTGGGGCCCAAGTTCATCAAGTTCGCTATCAGGAATGAATTCGGCCAGCAGGTGCGCGAGGAGGGTCCCGAGGAGCACTTAAAGACCAAGGCGGGCATTCCTACCCTGGGCGGGATTCTGATCATCATTGGCATGATGGTGCCGTTCTTCATCCTCTGGGAGTGGAGCGTCAAGAGCCTGCTGGTCGTCATCACCACACTGGGCTGCGGCGCCATAGGTTTCGCCGACGACTTCGCCAAGATAAGGATGAAGCGATCGCTCGGCCTGAGGGCCCGCGGCAAGCTCCTTCTGCAGCTGTTGCTGGCGATCGTCGTCGGGATGATCGCAGTGCGTTACGGCGGCCTCAGCGAATCCATCAGGATTCCCATGAGCGATCAAGTCGTCAACGTCGGCATCGCCTATTATTTCATCATCTTTCTGTGGCTGGCGGGATTTTCCAACGCCGTCAACCTGACCGACGGTCTGGACGGACTGGCCGCGGGCACGGTGGCTGTGACCATGCTTACATATATGACCATCGCCTTCCTCACCGAACAGACCGATCTTGGGATCATCGCGGCCTGCCTCGGCGGCGCCTGTGTCGGTTTTTTATGGTTCAACTCTTTCCCGGCAGAGATCTTCATGGGGGACACCGGCTCACTGGCGCTGGGCGGAGCGATCGCCGCCATGGCCTTTCTCACACAGACCGAGCTGCTGCTGATCATTATCGGCGCGATCTTCGTAGCGGAGGCGGCGTCGGTGATAATCCAGGTGCTCGGCTTCAAGGCTACCGGCAAGCGGGTCTTCCTCATGACTCCGATCCACCATCATTTCGAGCTGATGGCGTGGTCGGAGACGAAGATAATAATGCGTTTCTGGATTGTCAGCGCCATCTTCGCCTCGACAGGTTTCACGATCTTCTACATATCCCTGCCACCCAACAGATGACGGGAGGTAACCGCCAATGAACATGGCCGCGGACCTCAGGGGTATCGGCCGGTTGCTGGTCATCGGCATGGCGCGCTCCGGGATAGCCGCGGCGCTGGCGGCGCGCAGGTCCCTGCCGGAGCTGGAGGTAGTCATCGCCGACAGGGACGAGAAGCCGGATGCGGCCGCTAATGTGGATGAACTTACGAAGGCTGGAGTCAGGGTCGAGCTTGGGTGTGAGGACTACAGCCTGCTTGACGGCTGTGGCCTGGTGGTCAAGAGCCCCGGCGTACCCGGCAGCATCCCCCTGATCGAGGAAGCCCGACAGCGGGGCATCCCCGTCTGGGGAGAGATCGAGTTCGCCTGGCGCTTTATCACGAATTTCATCATCGGGGTCACGGGCACCAACGGCAAGACGACGACCACTGAGCTGATAACGCATGTCCTCGCCGGCGCCGGACGGCCCTGCAGGACAGCCGGAAATATCGGCACCGCGCTCTCCTCCTTCGTGGGGAATATCGATGAGGATGAGCTGCTGGTGCTGGAGCTTTCCAGTTTCCAGCTTGAGGATACGATCGCCTTCCGGCCCGATGTGGCCGTGCTGCTCAACTTGAGCGAAGACCACCTGGACCGGCACGACTGCGCCGATGATTACTACTCAGCCAAAATGAACATTTTTGTCAACCAGCAGCCCCACGACCTGGCGGTGATAAACCTTGATGACCCCGCCTGCCATCGGCCCGTGCCGGTGCACGTGGGAAAAGTCTGGTTCAGCCGCAGCGCCGGCGACAGCAGGCCCGCCGCGGGCGAGCGGATGGAGCCGCTCGTGTTTGTCCGCGACGGTGTCATCCGCGCAAACCTGAACGGCCTGGCGACTGCCGGCGCCGGAGTGCATGCACGTTTGCCGCGCCCATATCTGGATGGCAAGGCCGGCGCTGTATCCGAAGGCCACCACGGCGCCGATGCGGGGCGCACCGATATGGCGGCGTCCGGCAGGAATGAACCCGGGAATGGCGAAGATTCACGGGAGGCCGGCTCCACGGCGATCCTCGCCTGGGAGGATGCCACCCTCAAGGGCGATCACAACCTGGAGAACTGCCTGGCGGCAGTGTCAGTATGCCTGTGCATGGGGCTTTCACCGGAGGAGGTGGCCGGGGGTCTGGAAAGTTTCCCGGGTGTCCCGCACCGGCTGCAGCAGGTGCGGGTCGTGGATGGCGTGACTTACGTAAACGACTCCAAGGCAACCAATGTCGACGCGGCCATCAAGGCGCTTACCGCATTCGAGGGAGGCGTTCACCTGATACTGGGCGGCAGCCTCAAGGGCTTCACTTTTGACCAGCTGGCGGAAGACGCCCCGGAAGAAAAGGTCACGCAGCTGATCGCAATCGGGGAAGCCGCGGAGGAGATCGCGGCGAGTTTTGACCAGGCCGGCAGGGAGATCATCATGGCTGCCGGGCTGGAGGAGGCCATAGCCATCGCCAGCGCGAGCGCCGAACCTGGAGACGTTGTGCTGCTTTCGCCCGCGTGCGCCAGCTTCGACCAGTACGACAATTACGAGGAACGGGGGGAACATTTTATCTCCCTGGTAAACAGGCTGTAAGAGAAGAAGCGGATCCTTCGCTTCGCTCAGGATGACAGGCCACCGGGGAGAATATTCATCTCCCTGGTAAAAATGCTTTAAGGGCTGAATATGGAGTGGAGAAAAAAGAAAAGCAAAGGAAAAGGACGCGGCTCGCGCGAGGGAGCGGCGTCATTTGAATACACTTTTCTCGTAGCAGTGACCCTCGTCCTGCTGGCGGTCGGCGTGGTCATGGTCTTCAGCGCCAGCTGGGCCAACGCCTACTTTGGTGAGAACAAGGACAGTTATTACTATCTGAAGCGCGAACTTTTCTTTGCCGCGCTTGGCCTGGTGTTCATGTTCGTCATGGCCAAGACCGACTATTCCCGCCTGCGCAAGGCAGCGCCCGTCCTGATGGTTGTATCGCTGGGCATGCTGCTCATGGTGTTTATCCCGGGCATCGGCTACTGCGCCAAGGGCGCCTGCCGCTGGGTCGGCGCCGGTTCGGCTACCTTTCAGCCGTCGGAGCTCGCAAAACTTGCGGTCATCCTCTACGTATCCACAATCATGTACACGCGTCCGCGCCTCCTCGGGGGCATCAAGAGGTTCGCCCTGCCGATCATGGGACTGCCGGTGCTCGCCTGCCTGTTCATACTCGCTGAACCTGACATGGGCACGACGATCACCATCGTTATCACCTTGGCCGGCATGCTGCTTGTGGGGGGCGTCAGGATGAGGGACATGGCCGCCCTCGCCGCCGGCGCTGGGGTCCTGGGCTTGGCTTTCGTTGCCATGGCTCCATATCGCGTAGCACGCTTTACCGCCTTCCTTGATCCTTATGAGGACGCGCACGGCTCGGGTTTTCAGATCATCCAGTCACTTGTTGCGCTGGGTTCGGGCGGTGTCTTCGGCGTGGGCATCGGCAAGAGCATCCAGAAATTCAACTACCTTCCCGAAGCCCATACCGACATGATCCTCTCGATCATCGGCGAGGAGGTCGGCCTCCTGGGCGTGCTGGCGGTTATAATCCTCTACGGCGCTTTCGCGTATGTCGGTTTTCGTATCGCCCTCAGGTCACGTGACCTGTTCGGAAAGTACGTGGCCGCGGGCATCACATCGCTGCTCGTGGGCCAGGCCGCGGTCAATCTCTGTGCCGTCACCGGTATCATGCCGCTGACAGGTATCCCGCTGCCGATCATCAGCTATGGCGGCAGCAGCCTGGTCGTCATGCTGGCAAGCATAGGAATCTTACTCAATATCGCTGTCAATCAACGGAGTCGAATTGCCGCTGCTCCAAACAGAAAATTCAGGGCAATTGAGGGTGGTAATAGCCGCCGGGGGGACGGCCGGTCATCTCGTACCGGCCCTGGCTCTCGCAGGCGCGTTATCGGATAAGGGCGCGGCGGTCTCCTTCATCGGCACCGGCCGGGGGCTGGAGAAAGAACTCGTCCCCCAGTCGGGCTATGAACTCGACATGGCAGACCTGCGAGGACTGGAGCGCAAGCTCTCGCCCCGCCTTTTCCTTTTTCTCTGGTCTCTCGCCAGGGGAAGTATCGATTGCCTGGGCATATTGCGCCGCCGGCGTCCGGACGTGGTCGTGGGTGGCGGCGGCTATGTCAGCTGGGCCCCGGTATTCACCGCCTGGCTAACCCGCCGGCCGACGCTCATCGTCGAGCTCGATTCCCACATGGGACTGGCAAACCGCGCTCTCGTGCCTTTTGTGAAGCGCGTCTGCCTGAGCTTTGTGATCCCCGGCAGGGACGGCGGCAAGTATCTTTATGCCGGACGCCCGCTTGGGAGCAAGCTGCTCCAGGCCACAGCCGAGACGGGACGCGAAGCCTTCGGCCTCAAGTCCGACATGCCCGTCGTGCTGGTGACAGGAGGCAGCCTCGGAGCCCGCTCCATCAATGAAGCCTGCGTGGAGGCATTCGGCACTGGCCCCCTTCCGTTCCAGCTGGTCCATGTAAGCGGAAAACGCGATTACGAGATGGTGAAAAGTCGACTCCGAAAAGCAGGCGCCGACCCGGATAATTATCATTTGCTAGACTATACGGGCGACTTGCCCCTGGCCACGGCTGCGGCGAGTCTGGTGGTTGGCCGTTCGGGCGCATCCATTCTGGAGCTGGCCGCCTTGGGAAAGCCGGCGCTGCTGGTTCCCTATCCTTACGCAACCGGAGATCATCAACGCAAGAACGCGGAGTGGATGGCCGGCGCGGGAGCGGCGGAGGTTCTTCCGGACGATCAGGTCAGCGGTGAGCTGTTGAAGTCGAGGGTGGAAAGCCTTATCTCGGACAAAGTAAGGCTTGAGGCCATGGCAAAGGCGAGCGCGCGGCTCGGCAAACGCGGCGCGGCCGAACGCATCGCGGACGAGATATTCAAACTCGCCGGACGCGGTGGAGCAAGCGCTGTCCGGCGGCGGCAAAAAACCGACGAAAGCACGGAATAATTGAAAGAAAAAAAGAAAATCCATTTTATTGGCATCGGCGGCGCAGGCATGAGCGGCATCGCCCAGGTTTTTCATAGCCTGGGACACGAAGTCACGGGCTCCGACCTGAAGCGCTCCCGCTATACGCGTATGCTGGAGGAGCAGGGCATGACCGTGGCCTTCGGACACGACCCGTCGAACCTCCAGCGGCCTGACGCGGTGGTCGTCTCGACCGCCATACCCCCGCATAACCCTGAACTCAAGGCTGCGGTCGACCGGGGCCTGCCCGTTTTTCAGCGGGCGCAGATGCTGGCCGAGCTCATGGAGATGAAACGCGGTATCGCAGTGGCGGGCACGCACGGAAAGACGACCACGACCTCTATGATCGCCAACACCATGGAGCTGCTGGATCTCAAGCCGTCATTCGTGGTCGGAGGGGAGCTCAATGACGTCGGCAGCAACGCGCGCGCCGGTGGCGGTGATTGGCTGGTGGCCGAGGCGGACGAGAGCGACGGCTCGCTGCTATACCTCCATCCCGAGGTCGCGGTCATCACCAATGTGGAACTTGACCACCACTCGCATTATGCGTCAATCGACGAAGTCATCGAGGTCTTCAGGAAGTTTGTTGAGGGCCTGCCTCAAGACGGCGCTCTGGTCATCTGGGACCATCCGCTCCTGAGGGAGCTGGCCAGCCATACGCGGGCGCGGGTCATTACATATGGCACCGAAGAGGGCGCGGACTATCGGGCCGGCAACCTTTCAATAACCCGCGAAGGCACCGAATTCGACCTGCTCTCCCACGAGGCCGGGTCCGGCGGGCCGCTGCCGGTATCGCTTGCGGTCCGCGGCCTGCACAATGTCATGAATTCGCTGGCGGCCCTGGCCGTGCTGGACCTGGTCGGTGTCAGTCCTGAGAAATCGGCGCCGGCACTCGCCAGGTTCAGCGGCGCGGCCCGCAGGTTTCAGATCAAGGGCGAGGTCGGCGGTGTCACGATCGTTGACGATTACGCCCATCACCCGACCGAGATCCAGGCGACCCTGGTTGCAGCGAGGGCGGCAGGCTGGACCAGGGTCATAGGAGCCTTTCAGCCCCACCTCTATTCACGCACTCGTTATCTCCATGACGAATTCGGACGGGCGCTCAACCTTTGCGACCTTGCGATTATCACGGACGTGTACGGCGCCCGCGAGGAGCCCGAGCCGGGGGTCAGTGGCAAGCTGGTAGTCGACTCCGCCCTGAAATGGGAGCCGGAGTCCCGGGTAGCGTACATACCGAGGACCAGGGACATAGTCCCCCTGCTCCTGAATGAGCTGAGGCCGGGAGACCTCGTATTGACCCTGGGGGCGGGTGACATCTTCAAGGTCGGCGAGGATCTGCTCGCGGCTCTCGAAAGGCAGGCCAGCCTTGTTTGAAGAGGAAGTCCGCAGGCAGATCGAACAGGCAGCCGGCAGGAAAGGTTCTGCCGGCAGGCCGCTGGCCTCGATGACAACACTGGGTTGCGGCGGTCCGGCGGCGCTTATTATCGAAGCCGACAGCCGCGCACACCTTGCCGCTATTCTAGCGTCCGCCCGGCAAGCGGACGTCCCCTGGTTCATACTCGGACATGGCTCCAACCTCCTCGTCGCGGACGATGGCTGGGATGGTCTGGTTATAACTCTCGGCGGAGAATTCAGGGAATGCCACAGGAACGGGGAAAGGCTCAGCTGCGGCGGCGCCGCAACGTTGCCCCGCATCGCCAGGATAGCATCGGGCGCGGGACTTTCCGGGCTTGAACCCCTCGCGTACATACCAGGTACGATAGGAGGAGCACTCGCCATCAACGCCGGCGCATACGGGGCTTCGATCGGCGATCTGGTCGTTGAGGCGGAAATCTGTCTGCCCGGGGAAGTTAAGACGATTACTGCTGATGACCTGAGTTTTGGCTATCGCACCAGCCGTGTGCCGGCGGGCTCGGTGGTAAGCCGCGTCGTACTGGAATTGAAGCAGGGTGATCCGGAAGCAATAGCCGGGAAGATGCTCCAGCTGCGGCGGCAGCGTGAAGCGTCCCAGCCAGTCCGCGATAAATCATGCGGCAGCGTCTTTAAGAATCCACCCGGTGAAAAGAGCGCCGGCCAGCTGCTTGATGAGGCAGGCTGCAAAGGACTGGACAGCGGCGGCGCGTCAGTGTCCGACATTCACGCCAATTTCATAATCAACCGGGGTGATGCGACGGCGCGTGACGTCATCGATCTCATGAACAGATGCCGCCGCAAGGTCAAAGACGTTTCCGGAGTGGTCCTGGAGCCCGAAGTGATGCTTCTGGGAAACATGGAACTGGAATCACTCTGATGGAGAAGGAAGACAAAAACATCAAAAAGAATTTATGGCTGGTCCTGCTGGGCCTGCTGTCGGCTGGAATAGCCGCCGGTGCCTTCTTCTGGCTCAGCCAGTCAGAGCTGCTGGCGATCGACGACATCGTTATCGATGGCAACCGGGTCGTGACTTCGGAAGAGATATTGGATAAAACGGGCCCCATGTTGCGAGGCAGGAGCCTGCTGTCCTTCTCTTTTAATGATGTCTCCAGGTCCCTGGCTGATTTTCCGTACGTCGAGAGCGTCGAACTGGAACGGGATTTTCCCAATACGATGACGATCCATATTCGCGAATACCGGCCGTTTGTTACGTTGGCGGGCGAAGAGGGTAGATTTTTTATGCTTGCGTCGGACGGCAGTGTCCTCGCGGACCTGGCGGCGCCCGACCCCGGCTTTCCGCTGCTCACGACAAAGGAGCCATGCCCTGCCCATACAGGTGGAACGGTGGATTGTGCTGATGCCCTCACCGGGTACGAGTTCATGAATAACATCCCCACCAACTTCAACCAGGATATCGCCGAGGTCAGGGTCGTGGATGGCGACGTGATCATGCGCACCAGGTCTGGCGTGAATGTCAACTTCGGCGGGCTGACGGATTACGGGCTGAAGTTCGAAGTATTGAGGCAGCTGCTGGCACGGTCCGTCTCGAGCGGCACAACGCTTACAATAGATGTGTCCGTGGTTGAGCGGCCCGTGACAAAAGAGGGAAACACTGCGGTTCCCGTTACAACGACGATATCGACCCAGACGACCGGTGGCTGAGTTTAAGGGAAAACCAGAACCTGGTGATGCCGTGCCGGAGCATGCAACGAATGAGAGACCAGTGAAAGAAAATCCAAAGAGCAGCAGCAGGCAGGCGGTGTTGAAGCCCAGCGTCAAAAAGGCAAAAAAGGGCAAACCGCGCAAGCCTGTCGCAAACCTTTTACACGCGGAATTTCCGCCCGTTGTCGCCCTCGACGTGGGCACGACCAAGATCGCGTGTCTGATCGGCGAGCTGGATGCTGACGGTAACCTTGCCCGGGTGCTGGGAATAGGCAATGTCCCGGCGCGTGGCATGCACAAGGGCGTGGTCGTGGATATGGCCGACGCTTCGGCCTCTATCGCCGAATCCGCGGCAATCGCCGCCGCGGCGGCGGGCGTGACGCCCAGGGAAGCTTTTATCGGTGTCGCCGGTTCACACGTCGTTTCCATGAACCGCAAGGTCAGCGTCACCAACCCTAACGCGGACGGCAGGGTCACGCCCGAGGAGCGCAAAGGGCTGCTGGAAAAACTTAAGAAGGTCAAAATCTCTGATGACCTGCAGTTGATACACGCGCTGCCCCGTGAATATATCCTTGACGGGCAGGACGGGATCAAGCGGCCCGTCGGCATGTATGCCAAAAAGATCGAGATGAGCGGTCACCTGGTGTTCGGTGCGATCAACTCCATACAGAACCTGGTTGGAGCGGCGCGTGAGGCCGGCCTTGAAGTCGATGACATAGTGCTTGAGCCGCTGGCGTCGAGCCAGGCCTGTCTGGAGGACCAGGAGATGAAGTCGGGAGTCATGCTGGTTGATATCGGCGGTGGCACGACCGACGTGGCGTTGTTCATGGGCGGCCGTCTCGTCCATACCGCTGTGCTGCCGGTAGGCGGCAACCATATCACGGGAGATATATCTGTAGGCCTGAAAGTCCCGCTGGCCGCAGCCGAAGAGATCAAGCTTGAGTACGGTCACGCCCAAAGCCACCTCGTTGAGGACATTGAGATGGTGAAGGCGCCGGCCGGCACCGAAGGCAGCCTCGGTGAGCGGCAGGTCACGTTCTCGAGGAAGTTCCTGTCCCGCATCATCGAAGCGCGCGTGGCCGAGATATTCTCACTGGTTTTGAAGCAGGCGCGCGACAGCGGTTATCTCTCAAGCGTTGCTGCAGGGATTGTTTTAACAGGAGGCTCAAGTCAGCTTGAGGGTATCTGCGGCCTGGCAGGGGACGTCACCAAATTGCCCACGAGACTGGGACCGCCGCTGGCGGTCGGGGGGGTTGTTGACATACCCGGCAATCCCGTTTATGCTACGGCGGTAGGCCTGCTTTTATATGGGAGCAGGCATGTTTTTATGCGAGGGCCAAGTCACCTGCCAGAACCCTCGACTCCAACTTTAGGGATGTGGAACGAGGTTCTTGCTAAGGTTAAGGGTTGGTTTGGCCGGCAGGACAAAACCTAGACCCTCAGGGAGGTTTTGATAATATGCTGGATCCAGGTAGTAGTTATCTAGCGGTAATACGGGTGGTGGGCGTAGGCGGCGGGGGAACCAATGCGGTCAACCGGATGGTTGACGCAGGGCTTAAAGGTGTTGAATTCATCGCGGTCAACACCGACGCGCAGGCGTTGCTCATGTGCGATGCAGACGTCAAGCTCCACATCGGCGGCAAGATAACGCAGGGCCTGGGAGCGGGGGCAAACCCGGAGGTCGGCCGTGAGGCGGCGGAAGAGAGCCGCGACGAGATTCGCGAGGCGATCAAGGGCTCCGACATGGTATTCGTCACAGCAGGCAAGGGTGGCGGGACAGGTACGGGCGCCGCACCGGTTATCGCAGAGTTAGCCAAGGAGCTCGGGGCGCTGACCGTTGGTGTCGTCACACGACCGTTCTCCTTTGAAGGCAAGCGCCGCAGCGACCAGGCGGAAGAAGGCATACGGATGCTCCGCGAAAAAGTGGACACCGTCATCATCATCCCCAACGACCGTCTGCTGCAGGTCGTGGAGAAGAGAACTTCAATAATCGATGCATTTAAGGTAGCGGACGATGTCCTCAGGCAGGGCGTGCAGGGCATAACCGACCTCATCACTGTTCCGGGTCTCATCAACCTGGATTTCGCGGACGTCAAGGCGATCATGAAGGACGCCGGATCGGCGCTTATGGGAATCGGTGTGGCCAGCGGCGAGAACCGCGCGGCCGAATCCGCCAAGGCGGCAATATCATCACCGCTGCTGGAAGCGTCGGTTGAAGGCGCCACGGGCATCCTTCTGAACATCACCGGCGGACCGGACCTGGGGCTTTTCGAAGTCAACGAGGCGGCCGAAGTCATCTCTAGCGCCGCTGATTCAAACTGCAACATCATCTTCGGAGCTGTCATCGACGACGGCGTCAAGGACGAGGTTAAGGTGACGGTCATCGCGACCGGTTTCGACAAGCAGCCGACGCGGATCGTACGCGAGTCCCGTGAAGCAAGGACACAGTCACCGGCGAGCAGCGCCCCCGACCGCGATCCGGAAGAGATGCCGGACTTCGAAGTCGGCGAGGACGTTCTCGATATCCCGACATTTCTGCGGGATAAGGACTAGGGAGCAATCGGCCGCGGCAGAAAATAACCGGATGCTTGAACTGAAAAATCACAGGCAGGCCCTTCGGGCCTGCCTGGTTTGGTTTTAGGATGCTGGAATCGTTTCTGCGACATTTTATGGCTTTTTTTGGAGGTTCGGGTTACTTGGATCAGGAAGGCCCATTCGTACAGGAAGACTGGGATCCGCTTCTCCTCTGGCGCTTCAGCATGTCGGCGCCCGGGACACAGGTGTACTTTACTTCCCGCCCCGGCGGCTCGAGCCGTGCTCCCTATGACTCCCTCAATCTCGGCTTTCACGTCGGCGACGATCCAGGATCGGTGCGGGAAAACCGGACCCTGCTTTGCAGCACGCTCGGCCTCGATTCGCTCAGGGTCACTTCTCCGAGGCAGCGGCACACGACAGAGATCGCCGTTCCGGGGATAGAAGGGATCGGAGCGGGCGCGACAACCGAGGAATCCTTTTTCGATCCCTGCGACGGCTTGATGACGATGTTGCAAGGGGTCCCGCTGCTGCTCCATTTTGCCGACTGTGTTCCCGTCGTCCTGACCGCGGAGACGGACGGGGGTCCTGCAGTCTCGGTCATTCACGCGGGGCGCCAGGGACTGATGGATGGAATAGTCAGCAAGGCCGTTTCTATGCTTAAGGACGAAACCGGCGCCACGAGAGACTCAATCACGGCAGCCATTGGTCCCGCCATCGGTCCGTGTTGCTATGAAGTCGATGAAGAAACCGCGGCGGCATTCGGAGAAAGGTTCAGCCCGGACCGGGTCAAAGGCCGTTTCCTCGATCTAAGACAGGCAGTGGTGGACGAACTGGTGGCAGCCACACTCTGGCGCGATAATATTTTCGTGCTTGAAATCTGCACCGCATGCGACGACCACTTCTTCTCCTACCGCCGCGACGGCGTCACCGGCCGGCACGGGGCGATCGCCTGGATCGAGCCATGAAGCGAGCTTTGTTTACAGCCGAAACCCTCGACCCCAGCCTCATCCGTGAAAAATTCTCTCAAGTAAAGGATGAGGTAACCGCCGCCTGCATCCGCGCCGGCCGCAAACCCGATTCAGTCGAGATACTCACAGCCACCAAATATGTGGCCGCCGACGGCATGCAGGTGCTGTCGGAGGCCGGCATCACGCTAATTGGCGAGAACCGCGCCCAGGACCTTGCGGCCAAGCATAAACTTTACGGCAACCGCTTTACCTGGGACTTCATCGGCCACCTGCAGAGCAACAAGGTCCGCCAGGTCCTGCCGCTTGTACGCCTCATCCATTCAGTGGATTCGCTCACGGTCGCAGCCGAGATCGAGCGCCGCACGGACAGTTCGATTAATGTACTTCTTGAGGTCAATGTTAGCGAAGAGGGCAGTAAATATGGTATTATCACTACCGAAATTGACCGCTTCCTGGAGGAGGCAGCCAAGTTTTCCAAGGTGAACTTTACCGGTCTGATGACCATGCCGCCGCTGGCGGCAGACCCCGAAGCTGTTCGCTCCAATTTTGCGGCACTGCGCCGTACTGCAACCCGACTCTCCCAAAACTGGCGGGGAAAATATCATTTCAGGGAACTTTCCATGGGCACGAGCAATGATTATGTCGTGGCAGTAGAGGAGGGGGCGACCATAATCAGGATTGGCGGCGCACTTTTCAGGTGACACGCGGCGTCCGGAAAAAGGGAAAATGGCAGGCGATTTTTATGTGAAGATGAAGTTGCGCTGAAGGGATAGCGCGCTATTGGTAGAAAGAATGAACCTGGTCTCGATTAACACTGGAGGTGGTTTCCATCGGTAATATGTGGCAGAAGACACTGGTATATTTTGGCCTGGTAGAAGACAGGCTCGATGAGAGCAACGACTATGATGAAGAAGAAGAGCACCTTGCCGCCCATCGTGAGCTTGAGGAGTCCTACAAGGAGCGTCCCAACGTGCGCAAACTCAGCAGGCGCGAGCGCAAGCGCAAGGTGGATTATGACGACATCTATCCGGATGACAACGCCGGCCCCCGCAAGGTATCGCGCGTAAGACCGCTGAGGGCGGCCACTTCCCCGGTCAACGTGAGCGTGCACCTGGTGCTGCCGAAGAATTTCAACGACGCGCAGCAGGTTGCGGACAAGTTCAAGAACGACGTCCCGGTGATCCTGAATCTCCAGAACGCGGACAAGGAGCTTGCCAAGAGGCTCATAGATTTTTCAAGCGGCCTGACCTACGCGTTCGACGGCGGCATGCAGCGGGTGGCGGACAAGGTGTTCCTGCTGACGCCGCGCAATGTTGACGTTTCCGCCGAGGAGCGGGCTCGATTGATGGAGAAAGGCTTCTTTAACCAGTCATGAACATTAAACGAATCGGCCTGATCGGATCGGGCAGCATCGGCGCGGCTTTCGTCAAAGGGTGGCTGCGCGCGGACCCGGGGATGGCTTCACGTATCACGGTGACCGACGCCTTCCCGGCCATGGCTGAAAAACTGGCAAGTACTACCGGCGTCGCCGTTGCGGCGACAAACGTGGAACTTGTTGAAAAATCTGATCTGGTGTTGCTGGCGGTGAAACCGGGCGACATCGAAGGCGCGCTGGCAGACAGCCTCAAGCAGTTCGGACGCGGCAAGATACTGGTTTCCGTGGCCGCCGGCAGGACGCTCGTCTCCCTTGAGATGCTGTTTCCTGTCGAGGTCGCGATATTCAGGCTGATGCCAAACGTAGCCGTCGAGGTCTGCGCCGGCACGATCGCTTTCGCATCTGGAAACAACGTCGACCCGGAGACCGAAGAAAAAGTTTATGAACTTTTCAATCCGCTCGGGCGCGTGGTGCCGATGCCGGAGAAACTCTTTGCGGCGGCCACGGCCATCGGCGGCAGCGGCCCCGGCTTCATGGCGCTGATCGTTGACGCTTTCATCGACGCCGGCGTGATGGCGGGGCTCTCGGCCTCGATGGCGAGGGAGCTTACTTATTCCATGGTCAGTGGCACCGCGAAACTGCTGACCGATTCAGGACTCTCGCCCATCGAGCTCAGGCATAAGGTGTCATCGCCGGCGGGAACCACCGTCGCCGGTATCGCGCAGCTGGAAAGAGACGGCGCCAGGTCGGCGATAATCGACGCGGTTCAGGTAGCGCTTGAGCGTGCAAACGAGCTGGGGTAATAATGAAGGGATTCGATCTTGCGGGGTTTGTCGGCGCGCTATTTTATACATATTACATCCTGATAATAATCAGGATAATCTTCAGCTGGGTCGGGATTCCGTCGCAGAGGACGCTTTTGATGATCTACAAGTTTATAATTGACGTGACAGAACCTTATCTTGGACTCTTTCGACGGTTCATTCCACCGGCGGGGGGCATGGATTTCAGCCCCATTATCGCGCTGCTGCTGCTCGGAGTGATCCAGAGTCTTGTCGTAAGCGCACTGTAAAATCCTTAAACAGGGAGGAAGGGAATGAGGATAACACCACTGGACATCAGGCATAAGGAGTTTTCCCGGTCGATGCGCGGGTACAAGGACCTGGAGGTCGACGAGTTCCTCGATGACATAGCCGACGAGTTCGAGCGTGTGTTCAACGAGAATATCGACCACCGCGAGAAGCTCGAGACGCTTGAGGAGAAGAACGAGCAGTACAGGAACATCGAGGACACCCTCAAGAAGACCCTGCTTTCGGCGCAGCAGCAGGCCGACGAGATGAAGCAGAACGCCAAGAAGGAAGCCGACCTGATCCTGCGCGACGCCGAACTCAAATCCCGCACCATCATCAACGATTCCTATGCCGAGCGGCAGAAGATCCAGCGTTCGGTCTCGGCGCTCAAGCAGAAGAACGAGGATCTGCGCTATCAGCTGCGGTCAGTCATCGAGACATATTCGAACATTCTCGACCAGGATGATCTCGGCACCATCGAGGAAGAAGACCTTGGTCCCATCTTCGAGCCCGCCCCCGAAGCGATTTCAGATGAGACAATGGTCGGGGGCATCGACAACGCGGTATCCAGCGAGCTGCTGAAGGAAGAAACGGCCCATGAGCCGGTCGCAGCCTACACCGGCAGCGATGAGATAGCCGATGTCGCAGATAGGGATGAGAGCCGGCCGGCAGACATTCCCCCAACGAACGAAGCAGCCAGGTCCGCCGGGGAAAAAGAGGATCCGTTCGCCGATCTGGACACCGACAAAGACGATCACAAATTCAACTGGTAGGGTGCTCTCCCGGTCCGCGGAAGGCACGCTATTAGCCGTCCGCGTCGTCCCGGGGGCAAAAAAATCAAAGATAACGGGAGAGGCCGGCGGACTTCTGAAGGTTCGCCTCAATGCGCCTCCGGTCGAGGGAAAGGCCAACAGGGAGCTGCTGAAGCTGCTGGCGCGGGAACTGGACCTGAAAAAGAGCCAGGTAGTGCTCGCCCGTGGCGACAAATCACGAGAAAAGACCGTGCTCCTGGCCGGGGTATCTCTTTCCCGGGCGCAAGAGAGGTTAAAATACGCGCTTCGCGAGGAATAAACACATGTGCAAGGAAATGAGACATCACCCGTTTTGAGGAAGGCGCCGGCCAGACTGTTTTTTCTGATCCTGTTCCTGCTTTCAGCCGACCAGCTGTCCAAGTACCTGGTGCGAAGGTGGATCGACGCCCATGAGAGCATCGAACTGCTGCCATTCCTGAGCCTTGAGAACGTAAAGAACAGCGGCATCGCCTTCGGTATGCTCCAGGGTCACTCCGGCCTGATCATCTTCACCAGTTCGGCCATAGTTCTGCTGCTCGTCGTCACGGGCCTTGCGATCATGCACGATTCCCGCTTCCTCCTGCCGCTGGCGTTTCTCGTCGGCGGCAGCGTCGGCAACCTGATCGACCGCTTCGCCTTCGGCCACGTGACCGATTTTCTGCACCTGCCTCACTGGCCCGCCTTCAACCTGGCCGACGTCTTCATCATCACCGGTGTGGTGCTGCTCCTTAGGGTGTTCCTGCTGGAGCCGGGAAAAAAGGAAGAGGGAGAGGAAAGCGACGGCCAGGGCGTTTCCGCCTCCGCCTGACGGCGGAATAATCATTGCGCCTGAACTCATGCCGAACAAATTTCCCGCAATCATCGGAAGACACATCCGCCTGACCATCTTATGACTGACGACACAGAACATCACATAACCATCACCGCCGAGCCTGATGAAGACGGCCTGCGGCTCGACAAGCTGCTCTCGTCGGTGCCGGAGATAGGTTCGCGCGCCGCGGCGCAGAAGCTTATCGCCGCAGGCCTGGTAACGGCGAACGGAGAACTGCGGGGCAAGAACCACAGGGTGAGCGCCGGCGAGGAGATCGGGGCGCGGATACCCGTAATCTCAGATTTCGACTTAAGCCCCGAAGAGATGGAGCTCTCGGTTCCCTACGAAGACGAGTACCTGCTGGTCGTTGATAAACCGGCCGGGATTGTTACCCACCCCGCGAAGGGCCACGATCACGGAACGCTGGTCAACGGGCTGCTCGGACGCCAGATCGCCGGCGGCGAGCATCCGCACCGGCCGGGCATCGTGCACCGCCTCGACAAGGACACCTCGGGTCTGCTGATAGTCGCGCGCGACGATGCCACACATCGCAAGCTCGTGCAGATGCTCTCGCGTCACGATATCCAGCGCACATATATATGCCTGGTGCACGGCCTGTTCTCGGCTTCCGAAGGCACCGTCGAGGCGCCGGTGGGAAGGGATTCACGCGATCGCCAGAAAATGGCCGTGGCCAAGAAAGGCGGCCGTGAGGCCGTGACGCACTTCAAGGTATTAAAGAGCTGGAGCGGACCGACCGGGCGCGCCGGCGGCAAAGCGGCATCCACGGGCTTCTCCCTGCTGGAAGTGAGGCTGGAGACCGGCCGCACGCACCAGATACGCGTCCACCTTGCCGCCATCAAACATCCGGTCGCCGGCGACCGGGTCTACGGCCAGCGCCGCGATGTGCTCGAGGCGGGGCGCCAGTTCCTGCACGCGGCGCGGCTCGTGTTCGAGCATCCGGTCACGGGTGAAAAGATCGACGTCAGCTCGCCGCTGCCGGCTGACCTGGAAGCGGCACTGGGTAACCTCGGCTGACGCCGGACTTGCTGTATGATTGAGAAACGCGGGAGTTCCCGTTATCGTTGTTCGTGCCCGGCAGTCTGACCTCTCCGGCCGGAGAAAGAATAAAAGGCAGGAAATCCAGTGCACCTTCCAAGAATCGTGATATCCGCACCGCACCGCAGCTCCGGCAAGACGACCGTGAGCATCGGCCTCTGCGCGGCGCTGGCAAAGGCCGGCCATAAGGTGCAGCCCTTCAAAAAAGGCCCCGACTTCATCGACCCGATGTGGCTCACCGCCGCCTCGAACCGCGACTGCCGCAACCTCGATCTTTTCATGATGGGAGATGGACAGATCATGAAGTCGGTCCAGCGCAACGGCGCGGCGGCGGACATCGCCGTCGTCGAGGGCAACATGGGCCTGTTCGACAGCATCGACGTGGAGGGGACGGGCAGCACGTCCGACCTCGCCCGGCAGCTGAAGGCGCCGGTCATCCTCGTTATCGATACGCGCAACATGACCCGCTCGATCGCGCCGCTGGTGCAGGGATTCACGCAGTTCGAACCGGATATCAACATCGCCGGCGTCATCCTCAACAAGGTCTCAGGGCCGAGGCATGAGGACAAGCTGCGCAAAGTCCTCGAGCGCTACTGCGACATCGAGGTGCTCGGCGCCATCCGCACCAGCCCCGAGATCGGCATCATCCAGCGTCACCTGGGGCTGCAGCCAGCCCGGGAAGCGCTCGGTTCTGCAGAGGTCATCGAGCAGATAGCGAAGATCGTCAGCGAGAGCGTCGACCTGGAGCGGATAAGGGAGATCGCCGAATCGGCGCCAGAGCTGCCGGATATCATGAATGACGGTTCCGCCAGCCAGCCGCCGCCTCCCATCCGCGTGCGGCTGGGAGTGGCCCAGGACCGCGCCTTCACCTTCTACTATCCGGAGAACCTCGAAGCGCTGCGCGCGGCCGGTGCCGAACTCGTCCCCTTCAGCCCCCTGGCCGACACGGAGCTGCCGGAGGTTGACGGCCTCTATATAGGGGGCGGTTTTCCCGAGGTCTTCATGGACGAACTGGAAGCCAACAGCTCCTTGCGTGAGCAGATCAGCACCGCCGCCGCCGCGGGCATGCCGATCTACGCCGAGTGCGGCGGACTAATGTATTTATCCCGGCGAATGTCATGGAAAGATGAAAACCGCGAGATGGTCGGCGCCCTTCCCTGCGACATCGTTATGCACGAGAAACCCGGCGGCCACGGCTACATGAAGCTGGAGGCGATTGGCACCGGCGGCTGGTTTGAGCCGGGCCTCGTCATCAAGGGCCACGAGTTCCACTACTCGGAAGTAGTCGATCTCGACGCCGAAAAAACCGCCTTCGCCTACAGGGTGCTGCGCGGCAACGGCGTGGACAGGGAACACGACGGCATCATCCACGGCAACGTCCTCGCGTCATACACTCACCTGCACAGCCTGGGCTCAACCGGCTGGGCAGAGGGTTTCGTGGCGTTTGTGGAGGGGAAAAAGTAACATTTTTCCGTAAAATTCATACTTTCCGGAAAAAATATACAACCAAAGATGTATGACATTGATTATCGAAATGTAGTATTGTCGCCTCCTGACTATTGCAAAATAATAGTATTAGTGGTCAAAGAAGAACCATGGTCACACAGGTTATTTTCATCGAATAGTTCATCGGGGAGGACTTTTGTCGAAAGCCATTGTTTGCGGAAGTAGCTGTGAACGCGGTATCAGGCATCTGGTTTTTGCCTCTTTCGTTCTTTTATTCTCAACCATCATCATCCTTGCATTTGCCCCCACCGCCCATGCCACCACCTATGTTTCCGGCACTATTACGCAGAACACTACCTGGACTACTGCGGGAAGCCCCTACGTAAGCACCGGCGTGACCGTGGCGCCCGGAGTCACCCTGACCATTCAGTCAGGTGTCTTCGTAAAGACCAACACCGTCAGCTACCCATCGATAACCGTTAACGGCACGCTGAACGCCAGCGGCGCCGTATTCACCTCATTTAAAGACGATTCCTACGCCGGCGACACCAACGGCGACGGGTCGGCCACCTCACCCGCTGCCGGCGACTGGAAGGGCATTTATTTTTCACCAGGAGGCGGCGGTTCCCTCTCAGGCTGCACCATCATCTGGGGTGGTTACTACACCGGCGCTTCCGGCATGATATCGGTCGCCACCACGGCGCCGGTCTCCATTTCCGGTTCCACCATCAGCCGTTCGGCCTCCTATGGCATCTACGCGTATTCAGGGGCAACCGCCCCGAATGTCACGGGTTCTACTATCTCAGACAATGCCTACGAGGGCATTAAATCAATGGTCTCCTTTTCCAGCCTTTCGGGAAACAGCTTTACCGGCAATGGGACCAACTACGGAAGCGGCCGTGCAGCGCTGATAATCCCGGCCACTATCGGCGCGGGCGTCTACTCAAATACTTATTCCGGTAATGGAAAAAACGCCATGGAGGTCACAGGCCATGTAACAGGGAACACATCCTGGCCGGCCTCCAATTCCCCATATCTGGTAGATGGAGTAAATGGCAGCAGCATGGATATCTCAGCGGGCGTCACCATGACGATACCTGCCGGAACCGTGATAAAGCCACTTGCGTCGCTAAGCGGCACCAGTCATATGAGCACCAATGTCCAGATCAATGTGCTCGGTACGCTTAACGCATCAGGCGCCGTCTTTACATCGTTTTTCGATGACGGCTACGGCGGCGACACCAACAACGACGGTGCCGCCTCTGGGCCCCTGCCCGGCGACTGGCGAAACATCGCCTTTTCCCCCGGCAGCTCGGGCTCCATCACCGGCTCGGTCATTCGCTACGGCGGCAGTATGCTCAGCGGCCGGGCTTGGGGAGAGATATTCATCAACGGCTCCGCGCCTACCATCACCGGTTCGTCCATCAGTCACTCGCTAAACTCGGGCATCTATTTTTACAGCGCGAGTACCGCCTACATCCACTTCAACGACATCTTCACCAACGCCAACGGCTACTACGGCATCAAAAACGCCACCACGACCGGTATCGATGCTACCAATAACTGGTGGGGCGGCATCGGCGGACCCAAACCATATGGGACCGGCAACGCGATAAGTTCATACGTAGCCGCAAGCCCCTGGTCGGACGTCCCCTTCACCCAGGCCGGCGCCGAGGCCCAGGCGATGGGCACCGACACCTGGTGCGGCGCCTACGGCGAGCCGGTTAACACCTCCACCGGCGCTTTCTACTATGCCCACAGCGACATCGAGATCCCCACCAGAGGACTTCCTCTAAACTTTGAGCGGACCTATAACTCCAATAACATCAGCGACGGCCCCCTGGGCCATGGTTGGTCGCACAACTGGCAGATGAGCGCCAACCCCAGGCAGAACGGTGATGTGGTGATCCTGCGCGGTGATGGCAGACGCGATACTTTCATCAAGAACCCGGATAACTCCTATACCGCGCCCGCAGGCCGGCACGATACGCTCATCAAAAACGCCAACGGCACGTACAGCCTCACCACCAAAGAGCAGACCGTCTATAACTTCAACTCCGAGAACCGGCTCTCAAGCGTGGTATCCGAGACCGGTCAGGCGACAACGCTGACATATGATGCCAACAAGCGGCTCATTACCGTCACCGAGTCCGCGGGAAGGACGCTTATCCTGGCCTATAACGCCGCAAACCGCATCGACCATATTACCGGCCCGCAGGGGCATACGGTTGCCTTCGGCTACTCGGCCTCGGGCGACCTTACATCGGTTACCGACCAGAACGCCGGGGTTACGAATTTCACCCAGGACTCTTTTCACCACATCACGAGCATCACCGACCCCAACGGCCATACATTTGTAAACAACATCTACGACGCACAGGGGCGTGTGGCCAACCAGACCGACGCCGACGGGAACTTAATCACGTTCGATTACAGCGTCCCGGGCCGGACCTCCATGACTACCCACATGGACCCCAATGATCCGGCAAAGGATGAAACCACCATCCACTACTTCGACGCGGCGCTCAGACTCACCCGGGAAAGCGATCCCTACGGCAAGGATACGCTCTACACCTACG
>JBAZZU010000014.1:0-60000 GCA_041658605.1 Thermoleophilia bacterium
TTTTCTTCATTTGTAACGCAAATTTATCTCATAAATGAAAAAAAATCAACAATTTGGAGTCTTTTTGGAATAAATAATATTCGCATTTCACCAAGATAGAACCATTATGAAACATATTGGTACACTTAGAGGCATGAAGGAATAGGACATATATCTGGATATTGCGGAGAAAGAGGACAGTTCGGAGCGGAGAGTTCCGTCCGTATGAGAATTCTTCAGGTTTTAGTCTACGCGACCACTATTGAGGGGATGTTGAGGAGGATTTGAATATGATCGCAGCTTTCGGTGTTTATGGAAATGCCGGCCGCCAGCTTTTCCAGGCATCTGGTTATGATTTCGTCCGCCATGATGCCCTGCTCCGTTGATCCGGACATCCCGCCCTCGGCAACGATGTTTATCATTACCGTGCCGCCCTTTTCCATCGAGACCCCCAGGTTGACGCTGCCGTTTTCCTCCATAGAATCGAGCACCGGGGTTATCAGGCTGAACAGGAGGTAATGCAGGATGGATGCGTCATTGGTGACCGTGGCTTCGTCGTCACCCGCGGCCATACTGAGGGACACCCTCCTTAAGGCGGCGTGTCTCTGGAGCAGCATCGTCAGCTCTCCAGTAACCCTGCTCACCCTGAAGCGGCTGATGGGGGCATCACCCCTGTGGGCAAAACCGTTCAGCGCCTCGACCATCTCTGCCGCCCTGTCCGCCCTCTCACTGATACTTATTGTGATTACCGCGCAGCGTTTGTTTACGCGGTTGATAACCCGCTGCTTCGCCTGAAGCAGATCGCCTATCAGACCGCTGTACTCCTTGATAACGGCAAAGTGATTCTGGATTTCATGTGTCGCGTCAGCTATCAGCCTGCCCTGGAATGCGATCTGACCCTGGCGGAAAAGGTCGTCGCTCAAGGTCATGACCGGCTTCCCCCGCCGCTTTCCTGTTCGACCGCCTGCTTTTTCGCGACAGCCTGTTCGATCTTCACTATCAGCTCCGCGATATCCACTGGCTTCATCAGATAATCGAAAGCTCCGCGTTTCATGCCCTCGATACTGCTGGCGGCTGCGCCGTGCCCCGTCAGCAGTATCGCTTCGATCTGCGGGTTCCTGGCCTTGATCTCCCGCAGAGCCTCCATGCCGTCGATACCCGGCATCTTGATGTCCAGCAGAACCACATCGGGCTTCAGGCCCGAATCGAGGATCGTCAACGCCTCTTCTGCCCGGCTTGCCACTTTTACATCGATGGAGCGCATCCTTAACCGTTCCGCAAGCGTTTCGGCGAATTCCATCTCATCGTCCACTAGCAGTACACTGATCTTACTCATCCCTGTTTATCCCTCCAGATCGCAATCAATTGGAAAATCAACAATAAACGTCGCGCCTTCATCAGGCGGACTCTTGACGCTGATGCGCCCGCACAACTTTTTCACGAGACCATAAGTTATAGACAGGCCGAGCCCGGTACCACTCGTCTCACTCCTGGCCTTTGTAGTAAAGAATGGTTCGAATAAATGCTTCATCGCATTATTGGGAATTCCCGGACCCGTATCCGTGATGGTCACCCGAACCCGCTTTGGATTCTTCAGGAATGATTTGATCGTCACGGTCCCCTCTTTCTCAACCGCGTCTATGGCGTTGTTGATTATGTTCAGGAAAATCTGCTGCAGCTGGCCGCGGTCGCTCTGGATCGGAGGCATCGTGTCGTCCAGCAGAAGGTCCAGCTTTATGTCCCTGAAAAGGGCTTCCTTCTCCACGAAGCTCACGACGTCCCTGATGACATCGTTGACCAGCAGTGATTCTTTTTCCACATCCATGCGCCGCGCAAACCCAAGCAGCCTGTGCGTGATGTCCTTGCAGCGTTTGACCGCGGCACTCGCGCCATCCGCCAGGAGCAGAAACTTGTCACGATGGTCGAATTCGCCGGAGGCCTGGGTCAGATCGCGGATCAGGCCAATTTTCTCGTTGATGATGGCCAGCGGATTATTGATCTCGTGGGCAACGCCTGCGGCGAGCTGGCCGACGGAGGCCAGCCGGGCCGACTGTTGCGCCTCGGCGAGTATTTCATCGCGGCGTTCATCAGCCTTCCTGATCATCGATACCATCAACCTGGTGACGCGGAAGATTATATAGAGGGCAACGAGCGCGCACACGATGGCGATCGCGATAAACTGCAACCGGAAATTGTTCCATTTCTCTCCGAACGTAGTGCCTCTTCTTTCGACGACGAGGATCCACGGCATTCCGTCGAGCTTGCTGGACGCCACCAGTACTGGCGAAGCATCATCATTTCTCTCCTGAACGGAAATCTTATTGCCGGTCGCCGAAATGTCTCCGCTGTAGGGATCGCCTATCTTCCCGTGGTTGGCCGACTGGGTTTTAAGAATTCCGTCCGCTCCGACCAGGAACATGTCTGTCGACGAGTCGGTATTTATAGTGGTTATGTAGTTCGCGAGGTGCTCCGCATCGATGCTCGACCGCAGCATCCAGTAGGTGTCGGTCCCGGGCGCGCCGCTGGTCACGGTGACGACAAAGTGGGGAACACCACGGTATCCCGAAAAAATATCGCTGATATAGGTTTTTCGCGAATAGGCGTTCTGGAACCATTCCTGGTCGGAGTAGTTGATGCCCTGGAACGGGTATGGACCCACGTAAGCGCGCTGGACCCCGGTCTCGTCCAGGGTTCCCAGGTCGACCACCCATCCATATTCGTTTCTCAACCGGATGAAAAGAGTGTCAAGGGCCTTTTGATCATAAAGCTCGCCATAACTATAGCCCTGCGCCACCACGATCATCGTTGACAGCGTTTCCTGGATATGGAACTCGAACGACTGCTTTGCGCTGAGCGCGTCCACGTTCAGCTTGTCGCTGGACTCGCTGCCCAGAAGATTGCGGTATTGATAAAAGCTCAGAGTCGTTATGACCACGAGCGGCATGACGACAGCCACGAAGGCCGCGGCGATAAAAAGCCGGTGCAGATAAGTGTATCTCTGTTCCCTGCTTAAAGTGCCCCGCGGCTCATCGGATTTCAGGTACTGGGATATCTTCGACAAAAGGGTCAATTTAATTCTTTCTTCATTGAGCCGCTGCCTGCACGATCGTATCGGGCGCAAGCAGCCCGTTGGCGAGCAATCTCAGGGCCTCCTGGTATGGGCCGACCACACCATCGATAAGCTTTATTTTTTTCCACATCAGATACTCGTAATGCACGTCGTCGATCCCCCCGCAGACAACCAGATCGACTGCTTCATTTACGACGAGGGCGCAGAGCTCGTCGCCCGAAGGCTCGGACAAAAGCAGCTCGCGTGGTTCGGGAAAAACAACCCCGTCATCCACTTCGGTAATCACTACTTCCACCGTCAGATCGAACCTCGGAGCGATGTCGTCTTTAGAAACTGCTATCAATACTTTCATGCGTGATATCCCTCACTGGCCATGCAGCGGCTCTCGGCCCCGGCATCGGATCCTGATAAATCAGATGCCATGGCGTTTGAGTTTCCGGTAAAGAGTACTGCGTGCCCAGCCGAGCATTTTCGCAGCCTCGCTGCGCTTGCCCCTGCTTTTCCGCAGGGCTTCGATGATCATCTCTTTTTCGACGTCATCCCATTTCGTGCCCCTGCTCCTGACATCGCCACGGGAATCATAGGAATCCGTCTTCTGTCCGCTCCCCCAGATGGAGGCATATTTGTCCGCCTCGTTTCCGTGCAGGAGATATTCCGGCAGATGCTCGCGTTTCATTGTCTCTCCATGGCTGAGCGTTATCGCATGCTCCACAATGTTGCGCAGCTCCCTGACATTTCCCGGAAACGGGTAGTCCAGCAGAACACTCCTGGTATCCTTGTCGAAGTGCGGCGCCAGGCTTCCAGACGAGAATAGTTTGACAAAATTATCTATCAGCACAGGAATATCCTCTGCCCGCTCCCTGAGGGGAGGCAGGCGAAGCCGAAGCACGTTCAGGCGATAATAAAGATCTTCACGGAACCTGTCCTCGCGCACCATCTCTTTCAGGTCGCGGCTGGTTGCGGCGATTATGCGGGCCTTCATCGCGACCTTCCTGGTACTTCCAAGTGAGAAGAACTCACCATCGTCGAGTACGGTCAGTAATTTCACCTGCAGGGTGAGAGGCAGGTCTCCGATCTCGGTAAAGAAAATCGTGCCCCTGTCAGCGAGGCGGAACATGCCGGGCTTGTTGTTTTCAGCCCCCGGGAAGGCGCCGCGCACGTGGCCGAATAGTTCAGATTCCAGAAGCGGTTCGGGCAGCGCTCCGCAGTTGACCTTGATGAAAGGATATCCCGACCGCTTCGAGGCGTGGTGTATCTTCTCGGCCACAAAGCCCTTTCCCGTGCCGGTCTCTCCCTCGATCAGAACCGATGCGTCTGTCCCGGCAAAAACCGGTATCTGCTCACCCACCTCCTGCATTTTCCGGTTTAGACTGACAACGCCGTCAAAACCGTCTGAGCCGGCACCCTTTTTCTGTAGATATGGCGCCAGGGAGAGGTCTTCGAGAATGACCATTGCTCCAAGAAGGTCGTCGGAATTGCTCTCTATGGGTGAGATCGAGAACCGCACAGGGATGATTTTCCTGTTGCGGTCAAGGACATCGCCTTCGTGAGCTACGATCATTCGTTCTTTAAGAACTGGTACAAAGAAATCAGGAAATGGATGAAGGCTGGTACGCAGGATGTAATCGGCCGGAATCCCGGCGGCATCGTCATTATTTCTGCCGGTAAGCGCCTCTGCCCTGCGGTTCATCCTGCTGATGTTCAGGTTTTCGTCAACAAGAACAACGGCATGGGGAATGCCGTCAAGAAGGTTTGATAAATTAGCGTTTTGAAACATAATCATACAATATTATACACTATTTGTTCTATTATGTGTCATATACAGGAATTTCCTTTAGAAAACCAGCAAATTCAATCATTTTTGATCCAGGTGAACAAAAAAGGGGCACGAACCAACCCTGCCCCCTTAATAACAGTTATTTAGCCGTTTTCCCTAGAACGGATCGATAATCCTGACGGTCAAAATATACGGAGCGCTGATTAAGGAAAACAACCCCCCTGGCTGGCAGCTGCTCTTAGATGCGCACATTAAGAGAGCCGCTCCAAGCGGCTCTCTTAAAAAAAGATTCAATTACGTTGTCTAGGCTTTTGCTCTTTTCGTAAGAACATAACCTGACCCTATCAATGCCGCGCCTGCCAGCCCGAACAGCAGTACCTCCGCGCCAGTCTGGGTTGCCGTGGAGCCCGAACTGCTCGAGGAACCCGTTGAGCCTGAGCTGACAACGCCCGGGCTGTTATTTACTACCGGTGCTGCAGGTGCGGAACCGCCGCCAGTTTGCCCAAAAGCGCCTGCCGGCGTTATCGCTGCCGCTAATAGCGTTGCCATAACCATGGCAACAGTGAGAAGTAACACAAATCTTTTACTGATCATTGTCCACCTCCTCTCGATATTCCAGTAAGTACGTTGACAATAATAGAACTTCTTTTAACTCGATAAAATAATATAAGAAATATTATCAACCTTCAATAATGACCTGCTGATAAGCGCACCCTGTTATTCCTGGAACCGGTAAACGATTATCCGGTCCTCTATTTCCCGTGAGAATACTATGGGCAAAGAACCCATGCGATTAGTGTAGAAACCTGCCCCGGCCCAGGGGTTCCATACTCTGAAAGGAAAACCGTCGCCCGGCTCATATCGAAAAAGCTCGGTGTATGATCCTTCCGGCCAGGCATTTGAGGGAGATGCCAGGGAAGAAAAAATGATCATGTCGCCGGTCTTTATTTCCGTCCTGTCGTTCAGCATTTTGAACCCCTGCTGCTCCAGGTAATATCTAAAACCGAACTCCCCCCTGATAAAAACAGTATTTCCAACTACAGGCTCACGCCGCAACTGTATCGCAATCTGTTCGGCGATCTCTGGATAGACAGATGCGGAACGGTAGTCAGCCACCGCTGCCGCCAGACCTCCTGCCAGGGTGAAAAAGAGAGTCGTGACTATAAAGATGGTCCGCAGCCGTGCATGCCCTCGCCAAAGGTTCTCAAACTCACGGACAAATAGAAGGATCAGTGGTGGAAACATGAGCAGCAGATGGCGGGCGGAAATGTAGGGAACGAGAAACACCATGTACGCTACGGCAGCTGACACAAACCATGAAAGCAGAAACAATGCGTCAGTGGAAGGCCTGCCATTTTCATTTATCGAAAATGTAATCCCATAAACAAAAAGCCTCACAACGACCATGACGCCGGCGAATGTGAGCAGCACGATCTGTACAAGGCGCATCGCATCAGCTTCTTCGCCGTAAAACGAAATGGCAGTCCAGACGACAACCAGCAACAATAATACAGAAGCAACCAGAAGATCTATCCTGCTGCGAATATAGAGTATTAGAACTGACAGAGGAAATATTGTCGTTCCACCCAGCATTATCAGCATCGGCCTCAGCTGGATGCCGTAATCATCGTTATAACCCGGCAGCAGCCGAAAGTCCTGCCCCCTGATTTTGTATGAAAGGACCGGAAGCCGCCCATAGATTTTGTATGTCGCAAACAACCAGACAGCGCCGCCCATCACCAGAAACCCAAAAGCCAGATAACGCCTGAGACGGAATGGTCTGGACACTGAAGCGTAAAAGATAAGGGCTGGAACCACGCTGAGGGTCTGATAAGCGGTGACGGCGGCTAATGTCATAACCACGCCGGATGCCGCCAGCAATCTGCTGTCATCCTTATCCGCACCCTGGATGAAAAGGGTTGCCGCAGCCAAAGCGAGCGAAAGCCCGGGCAGGTTATCCATCAGCGTGTGGGATAAAACCATAAACCCCGGCGTGAATAGCAGCAGCAGCGTCGCGATCAGGGGCTCACTGGTAAAGCGACGGGCGAGATAGTACATTGAAAATGCGGCGATAAGCGGAAATATCAGGTAGAGGCCATGAAAGAGCGCCTCACTTTCAGCAGTGCCCATCCTCAATGTCATTCCCAGATAGGTTGTTAACAGGGGGCCATGGGGATCGCGATAGCTTTTGAAGAACTTGCCCGCGTAGGTGTAATTCTCAAGTTTGATATTGGTGATATCGGACGATGATGCACGGGCGAACTCGACAAAATCCCGGTCATCCTGATTGAATGGTTGATTGATGAAGGGCACCGTCAGCACGAGCACAGCTGCGGCGATTACCAGAAAAACCTTTATCTGAGATTCTTTTTGCGGATTTCCCATTTTTTCACCGTCTAAGCCTACGATTGTACATGGCGGTTTAGTTTATGTCTTTAAATAAACATGAATAGCGATTATTTCTCTCCCCCCTTACCCCACGAAGACATAGCAGTCCAGTTCCTTCCAGACGTAAAAACGGGCAAACCAACCAGCATGGAAAAAAGGGGCACGATCTTCGATCGTGCCCCCGTGAATTACCACTTATGTGTACGCGAATGCTTTTTTAAAACAGACCGATAATCCTGCCGGTCTCAACATCGATGTCCACATCCACGGCCGCCGGGCGTGCCGACAGACCGGGCATGGTACTCATCGCACCCAGGATCGGGTAGAGGAAACCAGCGCCGATGCTAGGCCGGATATCGCGGATCGGCACCCTGAAGCCTGTAGGCCGGTTCTTGAGATTCGGATCGTGAGAAAGCGAAAGATGCGTCTTGGCCATACATATCGGCAGCTTGTCGTAACCCGCCTCGGTAAAGCTCTTGATCTTCTCCTCAACCCCGGGCATGTAATCGACGCCGTCAGCGCCATACACTTTTGTGGCGATGGTCTCTATCTTTTCCTTGATTGAAGCTGAATCAGGATAGAGGAACTGGAAGTCGCTGGGACGTTCGCAGGCCTCGACGACCGCGTTGGCCGCCTCGATGGCTCCGTCGCCGCCCTGCGCGTGGACCGTTATCGGGTTGCAGGCCTCGGCGCCGAACTCGACGGCGCGCTTCTGCACCAGCTCCACTTCAGCGTCAGTGTCCGCTGCGAAGCGGTTGACCGTGACCACAACCGGAATGCCGAACAGCTTCATGTTCTCGATCTGCTTGGCCAGGTTCTGACAACCGGAATCAAGCATCTCCAGATTCTCCACTTCCAGCTCTTCGCGGGTGCAGGTGCGGCCGAAACCGTGCATCTTGAGTGCACGGATGGTCGCGGTTATGTTTACGCAACTGGCACTGAAACCGCCGTAGCGGCAGGTGATGTCCATGAACTTCTCAGCACCCAGGTCGGCGCCGAAGCCCGACTCGGTAACGACATAGTCTGCCAGCTTGAGGGCTATTTTGGTCGATAGAACCGAGTTGTTACCGTGGGCAATATTGGCAAAGGGACCGGCGTGCATGAAGACGGGACCGTGCTCCAGTGTCTGGATCAGGTTCGGCTTCAGTGCATCCTTCATCAGTACGGTCATCGCGCCGGCCGCCCCGATATCCTCAGCCGTCAACGGCTTGCCGTCGCGGTCATAGGCGAAGACGATGCGGCCCATGCGCTCACGCAGGTCCTTCAGGTCGGTCGCGAGGGCCAGAATGGCCATTACTTCCGATGCTACCGCGATATCGAAACCGGTCTCGCGCGGCGTGCCGTTGAGGTAGCCGCCAAGTCCGACTACGGTCTGCCGGAGCACACGGTCGTTCATGTCGATAACACGGCGCCAGCTGACCGTCAGCGGGTTGATATTGAGCCTGTTGCGGCCCTCCATCAGTTCAGTGTCGATCATGGCCGCCAGCAGGTTATTTGCCGCGCTTACCGCGTGGATGTCGCCGGTGAAGTGCAGGTTTAAGTCTTCCATCGGGATGGCCTGGGCGTAACCGCCGCCGGCCGCTCCGCCCTTGATGCCGAAGACAGGACCCAGGGAGGGTTCGCGGATGCAGAGGATGACCTTCTTGCCGATCTTCCTCAGCGCCTGTGCCAGACCGAGGGAGGTAACGGTCTTGCCCTCGCCCCACGGGGTCGGGGTTATGGCGGTGACATCGATCAGCTTGCCGTCCGGCTCGTCCTTGAGCCTTTCGAGAATCGACATGTAATCGACCTTCGCCTTATATTTACCGTAGAGTTCCAGCTCATCCTCGAGGATCCCGGCATCAGCCGCGATCTCGGTAATCGGCTTCATCTCAGCAGCCTGTGCTATGTCAATATCTGATGGGACAGTAGTTCCAGACACCGAAGTACTCCTTTCAGCTTGAAGTTTGTGAATGAATGAACAATCTAAGAAATGGCATTATATGCGCAGAGTGGATAGCCGTCAATCCTGCATGCCGTTGATTTTTTTGATCAGGGGAATCCGCCGCGCTATACTGACGCCCTCGCGGCGTCATATACGACCTCGATCGGAACACCGTGTTCCAGCGCCGCCGAACGGCAATCCTCATACTCCGGCGAAACCGTCACCACGCGTTTTTTCCAGACCCCTATCTTCACCCGGACCGTACCGTAGCGCGTAACGACTTTCTCTATCCGCCGTTCGAGACAATGGCGCTCGACGTTCCCCACCCTGACGCCGAACGTCGACGACTGAGTAAACATCAGGTCGAGGCTGCCCTCGACTTCCTCGATGGGACAAAGCACTGAAAGCACGACTCCGGGCCTGCTTTTTTTCATGACCACCGGTGTCATCCAGACATCGGCCGCCCCTTCTTCGAGAAGACGTTCGGCGAGGAACGCCAGCTGCTCGGGCGTGCTGTCGTCGATATTGGTCTCCAGCAGGACCTGCTGCTCGATCTCTTCGCCGACGCCCGCCTTGCCCGTTCCACCGGTACGCTCGCCGAGGATAAGGCGCAGAAGGTTCGGCCCTTTGGTCTCGCGCGTTCCGGCGCCATAACCTACGGGACCGAGCTTCATAGTCGGAAGATAGCCGAAATAACGCCCAAAATACGCGACCAGCGCCGCACCCGTGGGTGTGGCCAGCTCCTGGTGCTCCGCCCCCTGCAGCACCGGGATGCCCTTCAGCAGCAATGCTGTAGCTGGAGAAGGCACGGGCATCAATCCGTGGGCCGTCTTTACCGTCCCCGAACCCAAAGCCACTGGAGAGCAATATACCTCTTCCGGCTGCAGCTCTTCGAAGAGTACGCAGGTACCCACGATATCGATGATGCTGTCGACCATCCCGACCTCGTGAAAATGGACCGTCTCCAGCGACTCGCCATGCGCCTTTGCCTCCGCTCTTGCCACGCGCCCGAAAATGGCGAGGCATTTTGAGCGGACTTTTTCCGAAAGGCCACTGTGCGCGATCAGGTCTTCGATGTCATTCAGGCTGCGAGGTTCCTGCGCTTCGATTTCAACATTCACGAGGAACCTGGTGGCGGCCAGGCCTGAGACTTTGACGGTTTCCGTGTCTATCGACCAGCCATCCATGTCGAGCTTGCCGAGCTCCGCGCGGAGGAATTCCAGTGACCCCACGCCCAGATCGAGCAGCGCGCCAACGAACATGTCGCCGGCAACCCCGGAAAAACAGTCGATATAAAGTGTCTGGCCAGCCATGGCACTGATTGTATTCCCCAATATGGAGCTATCTCAAGCAGATTCAGCAAAAAAATTGAAATTCATGGCGATACCGGACCCTCGTACAGGATTTGTTACATCCGTTTGCCGATGACAGCGAAGGATTCAACGTCATTTCAGGGAATATCTTGGCATAGCGCTAGGGAAAAACGGGGAGAAGTCCATTCATGCGATACCGGCCACCAAAAAAACGCCTTGCTTATGGGGAACTGATCAATGATTCGTTCCGCATAGCGTGGAATCACAAGATGCTGTGGTTTTTCGGATTGTTCGCCGGGGGTATGACATCCTTCGGCGGAGGGAACTTCAGCTCCAGCTTCGATTCCTCGAGCGATAACAACAGCAGCAGCAGCAGCGATTTTGACACGGAGATCTCAGACTGGGTAAGCGAACATGTCAGGCTGCTGATAATAATCGCGGCGGCCATCGCGGCCCTGTACATCATCTGCTGGCTCTGGTCCGTAGTCTGCCGCGGCGCCGTCATCAACTCCGTGCGCGACCTAAGGGACGGCGGAGAGATAAGCTTTAAAACTGCATTTGCCGGCGGCCGGCGAAGTTTTCCACGACTCCTGCTATTCGACCTTTTCATCATCTTTATCGGACTGGGCCTCGTCCTCATCCTTATGGCTCTTGGGATACTGATATTCTTCCTTGCGGCATCAGGCTCGGCCGGAAGGATCATCCTTTCAATTATGGGAATATCGCTGAGCTCCCTGTTCTTTGTGGGATTCGGTTATCTTGCCTGCTGTGGCATCCTTATGCTCTACTGGGCGCCGCTCACGCTTTTGATGAATTTCGCGCAGAGGGCGGTTGTCCTCGATGACATGAGGCCCATGGAGTCACTGCGCCGCGCGTGGCACCTGATGATGGACAACCTGGGGCACTGCCTGCTGGTTCTTTTGTTGAGCCTGGCCTTAAGTTCAGCCGCGATGTTTGGTATTTTCCTCGTTGCCGCTGTGGCGGCGATTCCCGCGATCGTCGCCTGGATCATCACGATCGAGGAGTATTCCCTGGTAAGAGTGATAATCGCCTCCCTGCTGACGCTGATCCCGCTTGTAGTCATGCTGGTGACTTCCAGCGCCGGCAACACGTATTTCACGACATACTGGACAATCGCCTACCGCAAGTTCGCAGGTCAGGAGGGTGATGGCGGTATGAGGCTTCCGGACGCAGGTAAATCACCCACCGCTCCTTCCGGCGAGGCGCCTGACATGCCACTCCCGCAGGGCACTGTTATCCCCTAATATTATTATTTAGTTTCCTTATTAAGTCCTTTCCCCTGTCTGCCGATACTGGCTGCGCTTCAGACACCTATGAAAGCGGGCAAATGATTAAGGGTGGGGGACCTTCTTTACGGGGCAGGCTTGGCTTTCGGATCGTCGTGCCTACCCTGCTGGCGATTTCCATGTTATCGATCCCGGCGCTGCTGGCGTGGCGCGGCCTGTACGTCATGGATGAAGCCAGTTTGGGCACGGTTCAGGACCCGATGGCACTGGAAGCTGTCAATCATCTCAAGGCCGCCCTTTCCACAGTACTTTACAGTCTTGCTGCTATAGGCCTTGCGGGAGTAGCTCTCGCATCGCTCCTGACCCGGCGCGTAACCCGTCCGGTTCGGGCTATCGCCGATGCCGCCGCTGCGTATTCAGCCGGGGATCTGGAACGCAGGGTCGAGATCAGAAAACATGACGAACTTTCCGGCCTGGGCAGGACATTCAACGACATGGCCTCATCCCTGAACATGAGGACTGTTTCACTCTTAAAGGAACAGAGCAAGCTTCGCTCGATACACCAGAGCATCACGGACGGCATCGTCGTCTTCGGCAATAACGGTTTCATAATCTCTGCCAATCCCGCGGGTGAGGCGATCCTCGACCGCAAGGAAAAGAGTCTGGCCGGCTCGAGGAAAACCGGCATCGCTGAGCTTGACCGGATCCTGGAAAAAACTGAATTGATCGAATCAGCCGACATGGTAGGTTGCTGGGAATACAACCAGTGCGCCCACAGGGAGTGTCCAGCATACGAAAGCGATGACTTAAGGTGCTGGCAGCAATGCGGAACCCACTGCCACGAAGAGATCCAGGGCAGTTTCAGCCAGAAGCGTGATGCCTGTGAAAGATGCCCGGTCTACAGGATAAACGGTTGCGTAACCGTGGACGCTGAAGCCGATGGCAGAAGTTATTCCATCTCAATCGGCGCCATACTCGACGATGACGGGCTTCCTGAAGGGCGTCTTGCCGTTCTACACGATATGACAGACGAGCGGCAGCGGGCCAGGCAGCTTGGCCTGCTTTACGAGATCGCCAATGCCATCGCACTTACTGGCAGCATAAATGAATCTCTGCAGGCGAGCCTGCAGCTCTGCATCCAGGCCATGAACGCGACCAGCGGCTCGATATTACTGGTAGGCGAGAACGAAGAGCTCACTATCGCCGCCCAGAGCGGACTTCCCGATGACGTTCAGCATGACATTACGCGTAACGTTGGCGATGGTATCGCCGGCTGGGTGGCAGAACACGGTGAGCCGCTACTGATCACAAACGACGATCCGGATACGCGTTTAACCGGCGTCAGGAACATCAGGGACGCCGTCTGCATTCCAGTCAGGGACGAAAACGGCATCATAGGGGTCCTGAGTCTCAACGAACAAAAAACCGGCGCCGGTTTTACCAGGGAAAGCCTTGATTTCCTTGGACCGGTCGCTGTACAGATCGGCATGGCACTCTCCCGTACGCGCCTGCATGAAAAGGTAAAAAGGGAAAAGGAGAAATCGACAGCTATCGTCGAGTCGATGGGCGAAAGCCTTTGTGTTCGCTCTCAGGACCGCACAATCCTGTTCGCCAACTCGGCGCATAAGGAAATCTTCGGGGAAGACTGTGTCGGCAAACAGTGCTTTAACGTATATGTAGCCAGCGATCGTGTCTGCCGCGGGTGCCCTCTTGATCGCTGTTTCAGCTATGGTGACACCGTGCGCCGGTCCCACTTTGTCATCGACAGGATGGGTATCCGCCGTCAGCTTGAGACAACCACTTCTCCCGTACGCGACGCGGACGGGCGCATCACCAGCTGTATCGAAATCAGCAGGGATATTACCGAGATGCTCCGCATTCGTGACCAGGCGGAGAGCCGCCTCAATACCCTGACCACCCTTTTCCAGGTATCGAACACGCTGAGCTCCAGCATGGACCTCAGCAGCATAATAGATAATTTCACCGAATCCGCCCTGAACGCACTGAAGGCATCCGCGGTATCGCTGATGATGTTCGATGATGAGACAAACAATCTCGTGATCCGCTCTGTATCCGGTGAAACCAGCGGCTGGCTGCTGGGCCTGGGGAAAACCGTAGACGTCAGCACATACAGCCTCAACGGCCTCGTCTCAGGCGTAGGGCCCTTCTGCACGATAAAGGCTGACCAGATATCACCGGAAACAGCGCCGCTGGCACCCCCGGGATCACAGTCGATCCTTGTCGGCCGGTTGTCATCCCGTGGAAAGCTGCTGGGTCTGATTGTGGTATCGAGCCTCAAACGGGGCGCTTTCTACGAAGCCGGCAGCATGGAGCTTTTTGTAGATATCACAAACCAGGCGGCAGTCGCCATTGATAATGCTGAGATGTACAAAAAGCTTGAAGCGACTTTCTGGAGCACCATCCGTTCACTGGCCGAAGCAATCGACGCCAAGGACTCCTATACCAGGGGACACTCCGACCGGGTGGCCGATTATGCTGAGGCACTCGCGCGCAGGCTGGACCTTGAAGAGGAGATGCTGAACGCGGTGCGCTGCGCCGGCTATCTCCACGATACCGGCAAGATAGGCATCCCGGACGCCATCCTGTTAAAGCCCGGGAAACTGACCAGCGACGAATACAGCCAGATCATGAACCACCCGATCCTGAGCCACAAGATAATCGAGCCCGTCAACTTCCCCTACGACGTGAAACCCCTTGTGAGGCACCATCACGAGCGCATCGACGGCTCAGGCTATCCTGATGGCCTCGTGGGCGATGAAATCCCGCTGGGAGCGAGGATCATTGGTGTTGCCGACGCTTATGAGGCAATGACATCTGACCGCCCATACCGCAAGGCGCTGAGCCGGACCACGGCCATGGAAGAGCTGAAACGCTGCGCCGGCACCCAGTTTGACGTCGAGCTGGTGGACACTTTCATCGAAGTGCTGACCGAAGATGACGGCGCATCCATAGGTTATCTTGATTCTATGGTGAATGACTGAAAAGCGGCGCGTCATGGCCATGATTACCAGGAATTTAATTTCCTCAAGTCGCGTCAGCGACTTGAGGAAACGCAGGAACGTGCTTCACTCATTTACCCTCAATTAACCCAATCTTCCTGCCTCAACTCACTAACCGGAATCTCCATAACCCCGTCCACTGTGCCAGAGACAAGATTCTGATCCGGCGCCATCGCAACCAGGACATAGTCGGCGTTCCCTTTTACAGTCCAGACGCCGTCGGGTGTTTTCAAAAGCGGGGTGCGTCCACTCGTAAGATCGAACAATCCTCCATATCGTTTTTCCAGGCTTGCCATCATGGCTGAGAAAAACTCACCGGTGTCAGCTTCCGTATCCCACTCAAGCAACATCACGTAAAGAACCGAGCCGTCGGGCCGCTGGTAAAAACGGTATTTTCCCCCTCCCCAGCCTGCCGCCCCGTCCTCCGCCTGTTGCTGCGGCAGATTCTGTATCAGTAGTTCCCTGACATCAAACTCACCAACAACATCCTCGTCGATCTGTGCCCAATCGGCCCCGATGAAGCCTGTGAGGTCCGGAATATTAACCTCCATCGGCTGCTCGTCTTCGACATACTTGTGCGGGTGCATGATCTGCTCTGAAGATTCAGGGGGCCTTGCGTAAATAGCATCCACGCTGTCCCAGGTCCCGTTGCCAATGATGTAATTAACAAATCTCTCACCATATATATAAGGAAATTCAAGCTGATCTTCCAGATAAGAGAAAGTTGAACCCATATCCTCGATAATTTGCTTGTCCGCGGGATCGTCGCTGACTTTGATCAGCTTATCCATGTAATCATTACTGGTCTTTGAGGCATCGCCTTCAACCAGTGCAAGGCGCGCCAGGTCGCGGTCCGAGTTGCCGGTACCGTCATGCGGCAGAAATTCCTGCAGATTGAAGCTCTGGTCTTGCAAGGCATGAGTAATTTCATGGGCAACCGTCGATGCGGTTTGCATGCCTATCCTCCTGCTGACGGTTATTACCTTCAGCTCCCTTGTCTTGTCATCGTAATAACCGGCGATCTCTTCCCCCATCATCGATGAAGCCTCATTCAAAAGATTTTCTCCCGGCGAAAGCAATCCTAGAATCTTGAGCAGTTTTTCATCAGACGCGACTTCTTGCGGCGATATATTCTGGCTCTCCTCCAGCTTGATCTTCTCGGCCAGCTGATCGCGGCTGAGATATGTAACCTGAATATCCTGTTTAATTGGCAGATTGCGCAATAGTGAGATATCACGCTCAATCGTTTCCACATCATGAGGCCAACCATGAGACGTGAATGTTTCAGTGCTCTGGCTGCCCGTTTGCGAACCGGTATCCGTAAGTGCCTGTGTACCGCAGCCAGCTATTCCAATGGCGATAACGATCAAGACCAACAGGTGTTTGGGGGTTAAACGTAAATGTAGAAAACTGCTCAACGGATCTCCTCGGCAAGCTGAATCGAATCTGTTTCTCTGGCGGATTATACCTATCTGCTACTTAGGCAACAAGTGATAATTACGTCTACCATCCGATCTTCCATGTGCATCATCGCTTTCAAGAAACTGCCCCATCGGGTATTATTTGCTCTGTAGCTCCCGTACTGAACGCTACGATCTGGAGGTTTCATGCCATCCCTGTCTGATCCGCTGATCACGAATAAAATCGAACTTAAAAACCGCATCGTCATGCCGCCGATGGCCAACGACCTGTCTGGTCCCGGTGGCGCGGTAACAGACAAACATATTGAACATTACCGGGCCAGAGCCCAGGCGGACGTCGGACTCATAATCGTCGAACACAGCTACATCGTGACCGAGGGCAAGATGTCCGTAAACCAGCTGGGTATTCATAAGGATGAGCTTGTCCCCGGTTTGTCCAGGCTGGCGCAAAGCATTCGCGAAGCCGGCGCTAAAAGCGCCATACAGCTCACCCACGCCGGGGCAAACACCACGAGCGCCGTCTGCGGCTGCCAGCCGTCGGGTCCGTCCGACATCCCGGTCCCGGGCCGCGATGAAGCGCCCCAGCCGCTTGAGAAAGAGGAGATCAGCGCCCTGGTCGAAGCGTATCGGCAGTCGGCAAGGCGCGCCCGCGAGGCCGGTTTCGACTCAATCGAAATCCACGGTGCCCACGGTTTTCTCCTGAGTGAGTTTGTCTCACCGCACACCAACAGACGCGGCGACGAGTACGGTGGCAGCATGGAAAACCGCCTGCGCTTCCCGCTGGAAGTGATTACCGCGGTCAGGAATGAGGTCGGCGCAGGCTATCCCCTGCTCTACCGCTTTGGCGCCAGCGACTTTCTCCAGAACGGCCTGACACTCGAAGAAGCGCAAAAGATCGCCCCGTTACTGGTCGAAGCCGGCATCGATATCCTGGATATATCGGGCGGCCTCTGCGGATCACGGCCAAAAGACTTCAAGGGCGTCCAGGGCTTCTTCGTGCCGCTCGCCCAGAGCATCAAATCAGTTGTCGAGATTCCGGTCATAGGCGTGGGCGGCATCACTGACCCCGTGTCCGCCAACAGTTTTATCGTCGAGGAAAAAGTCGACCTCGTGGCCATAGGCAGAGCGCTGCTGAAAAACCCGAACTGGGCCAGGGAGGCACTTGAAGCACTTGCTGGATGATATTACCAACTACCCTGAAAAAGTACCGAGACATCTGACCTGGTCTCACCGCCCGCTACAAGCATTACTGGAAGACTCCGCCTGCAATTATCCGGATGCTCCAGCGACCAGTTTTTTCGGGGGAGTGCTCTCCTACAGGGAGCTGGACCAGGAAGCAAACCGTTTTGCCAACGGGCTGATCGGGCTTGGAGTAAGCCCGGGAGACCGCGTGGCCATACATCTGCCCAATTCGCCGCAGCTGCTCATCTGTCTTTACGGTACGCTCAAGGCAGGCGCAATCGCCACCATGGTCAACCCGATGTATGAGACTCGTGAGATTTCATACCAGCTCAGGAATTCCGGCGCGGAGATCATGGTGACTCTCAGCCAGAACGAGATGTTAAAAAAAGCTATAGCGGCAGGGCAGGATGCTGACCTGCGCCATCTGGTCGTAACCAATATCAAGAACTATTTCCCGCCAGCGCTTCGTGTCGCGTTTACGGCCTTTAAGGAAAAGAAAGAAGGCCATCGCGCCCGGCTGGACGCTTCACGCTCCCAGATATGGCTGATGGATCTCATGAAAAAGCAGCCGACAACCGCGCCCGGGGTTACTGTTTACCCAACTTCCACCGCAGTGCTGCAGTATACCGGTGGAACGACCGGCCTTCCCAAGGCGGCAGAACTTACCCACAACAACCTTGTCGCAAATGTGGAGCAGGTAAGGGCCTGGTTATACGATCTCAAAGAGGCGCAGGAGAAGATGATGATGGTTCTGCCGCTTTTCCACGTGTACGCGCTCACCTCCTGCAACCTCATCTTCGCGCTTGCAGGACAGGCCATCCTGCTGCCGCGTTTCGATCTTTACGAGGTGCTCGCCACGATCACCAAACAGAAGCCGACGATCTTTCCGGGCATTCCCGCCATGTATGCGGCGATCAACCATTCGCTGTTGCGGGGGAGTGCTGACAAGAAGGTGGATCTGTCTTCCATCCGCCTCTGCGTCAGCGGTTCTGACCGCCTGCCTACCGATGTGCAGGAGGAGTTCGAACGACTGTCAGGCGGTCTGCTCATCGAAGGATACGGACTTACCGAAGCATCCCCGGTCACGCACGCCAACCTCTTATCAGGCGCGCGCAGGTGCGGCAGCATAGGCCTGCCACTCCCCGATACCGAAGTAAGGATAATCCATCTTGATTCTGGTAAGGATGTACAGCCGGGCGAGGAAGGCGAGATGCTCATCCGTGGCCCCCAGGTCATGAAGGGTTACTGGAGCGAGATTGAGGAGACAGACAGGGTTATCGATGAAGCTGGCTGGCTGAAAACCGGTGATGTCGCCCGTATCGATGAAGACGGCTTTTACTATATCGTCGACCGCAGGAAGGATGTCATCATAACCGGAGGCATAAATGTTTATCCGCGAGAGATCGAGGAAGTTCTGAACCAGTTCCACAAGATCGCCGAGGTCGCGGTCAAAGGCCTTCCCCACAAACTGAGGGGAGAAGTCGCCAGAGCCTACGTGGTGCTCAAAGACAATGAACAGTCCACCGCCGGCGAGATCCGCCAGTTCGCGAAAGAGAGACTCGCCGACTACAAAGTCCCCCATAAGATCGAATTCATAAGCGAGCTCCCCAGGAGCACCCTGCGAAAAGTTCTCAAGAGAAAGCTGGACGAGAACGAATAACCCCCCAATCCTCCCGACTTCGCCTTCCCGGGCCGATATATTTTCTAAGGGGGAGGCCTGGGAGGAGAAAAAGTGGGGATTGATCTTCCAATTTATCCTGGGCCGCCGGGAAATAACCGTTGTCCGGTGCATCCATCGGAACCGCTCACAGGCATGTGCGGATGCGGAACGCTTTTCTGTCGACAGTGTTCACCGTCGATGGTTTTCTGCGCGCGCTGCAACATGGAGCATGAGCATTTAAGCCGCACCTCCCGGACGGCGGTCATTGCGAATCCCGGATATCATACACCTGGCCGGCATGGTCACGCTGTTCCACAATTCGGCCAGATCACACACAAGCTGATTCTGGAATCACTGTTTATGACGGCGCTCCTTGTCGCGGTCCTGGCAGTTGTCTTCAATATGCAGAACCAGAGCATTTCCTTCGGATCAGAAACGAGCTCGGTCAGTTATGGCATAAACACCGCCAAAGACCCGGTTCAGAAGACCACGACACCTTTCACCACCAATATGCAGCTTAACGGCGCGATGGCGACCCTGACGAGTGATACTTCCTACTCGATCAGCGCCAAGGTTGAGAGCGCGAAACTCTATAGCGATGCGATTAGCAAGGCTGTGCCATATGACCTGCTTCTCGCCTGGGGCAACATGACTGAACCTGATGTTGACGGAAAGCTTGAGTGGGACCAGGCGGACCGCCAGGGCATGGTGTCCGGATCACTGGGTGGCTCGGGAGCGGACGTGAGTTCCGAATATGTCATTAACCACGTCAGCAATAACCATCTGGTTCCCGCGAATGACAATATCCGCAGAGCGATAGCGACAATCAAAGCAGGCGACGTCGTACGCATCGACGGCCGGCTGGTCAACGTCTGGGTGAAAACGGACGACAGTCGCGTCCTTACAGTGACCACCAGCAAGAAGAGGTCAGATCAGGGCGATGGCGCCTGTGAGATCATTTACGTGGAAGAACTCCGCATCAACGGTCTTTACTACTAGCACGAACAGCATCATCTGCAGCAACGCCCCCTTTATTCCTCCCTCTTCCAAACCGCGCCCGCCACAACTATAATCATCCAATCATGCAGATAAAGATCGACGCCATATGCAAGGAATTCGACATCAGGGCCGAGGAGATATTCGCCTTCATGGACGAAGAGGATATCCATCTCGGCGGAAGCCTGATGCACGATATCGCCATCGATATGCCAGATTTCCGCAAGTTCGTCGAATACTGGCGGCGCCAGCTGAAACAGAAGATCGATCAGGCTGAGCGCGACCTCGACCAGCTCGACGGCAAGGTAGATGGCTTTATCCACTCCCTCAAGGGCTGGTAGCACGGCAAAAAACCGGGAAGACTTATAGTATAAGCATCAAGTCATTACCGGAGGTGCGTCATGAGCGGCAAGGGATCAGGCAAGAAGCACAATCGTGCGGCCCAGAGCGACCAGCACGGATTCCAGGGAAGCCCCGCCGAAGTTGCGCATAAATCCTCAGCAGTCGATGCAGTCGGAGCCGGCATGGGAAAAAATGTCGAGAAGCTCAGGGTGCTGGAAAAAATGCGTGCGCTCGAAAATCATAATCGCGAAGAGGGACGCCACGTCAGGTAGGATTGTCTCAGAGCGTCAGGATGTCAGTTCGGACATGGAAAACAGCTGCTGACATCGAAGTAGTATTGCCTGGGTGCCGAGCCTGTGCTGCATTCAGCGTCGATGACATCGTAATGGCGGCCATCCCGTTCAACCACCGTGACGTGGGCTTTGCGGTAATGCCCGCCGTTCCCACATGATGTACGGTTCATGATATCCCTCTCCTCACCGATGCTGCCTACCTTGATAGCATCATCAAAATAATTGCCTCCGGATGAACGCGCCAACGTTCCCGTGCTGCTACCGTTCCCACAGGCAAGAGTGCCAGCGGCGGCAGTCAGCGCCACCGCTAAGCAGAATGATTTCAGCATAAGATTGTGAGCAAATGGCTTTGGCATTGATTTCAATTTACCACATGGGAATCAACCAGTGTAGGCCGGTGGAAATAAGGAATGCGTTATGAGCACAACCAGGCATGGTGATTCTGCCGTTTGTTTGGCATGCGCTTCATCTGATAATCTTTCGTACCTCGGGATCAACAGCAAATAAATCATCTTTATCCTGTGAGGCGCATGGTGCTGGTTGGAGAAGAAAAAGCGTGGGAGAAGCTGGAGGCGGCGGACCCGGTCACGGCATCGGAAAATGCCATGGCTGAATACTGGGAAGACGATGATGTCTTTGTAGTGCCGGTTTTCGGCCAGGCTTATCTGGTAAACGTCGATGAACGGAAAGTGAAAGAAATCGGGGTGCACAGCTTTCATCTTGAGGAATCTACACATTTCGACCTGCTGGTCCCCCTCTACCTGGCCTCTTGCGCTGCGGTATCACCGACAGGAAAACATGTGGCGCCGCAGGCCATACCCGGCGGACAGGCTTTCTTCAAAGGCCCCCATGAGCTGCCGCTGGAGGTAATCGCTCACCACTTCGGCTCCAACCCGGGAAACCTCATTGACTCGGCAAAAAAGCTGGGCGGCTTGGTGGCGGATCACGGCGACGCGGCGGTCACGATACCCGCTTTCCCGAAACTGCCGGTGACCATCATCCTCTGGGTCGGAGATCTCGAATTTCCCGCGCGGGCGCAGATGCTGCTGGATGAGACAGCCCCGGCGCACCTTCCCGTCGATGCGCTCTGGGCGGCGCTGATCATGACCGCGGAAGCCCTGACTCATGTCGCCGGCCCGCACCACTGACAAACTGATCGGCATCCAGGCAGGTACTGCCACCTTTTGTCCAGAGATCTGTTCCCGCATAAGAAATATCCTGGGATCATCCACGCTTATTCGTTTAGAAGCCATGACCATCGGGTAATCGTAAAACAGCACTTCGCAATCCATTCGCGGGAGGAAAAAGATGTCGCCGCATCATGAATCGACCATAAATCGGGCAAAAGACGTATCAAACATGTCTGACCTTGAAAAGAAACACGTCCCGTTGCTCCACATAGGCGGAACTCCCAGAAAAGGTGAGGCATTCGAAGTCACCGTATGGGTCGGCGAACAGTTAGCCCATCCAAACGAGGCGGAACACCATATTGAATTCATAGACCTTTATCTGGACGACATGTTTATCGCTCGCTGCGACCTGACGTGGGGATTTACCGAGCCAAAGGCATGTTTTATGGTTAAGCTCGATCATCCCGGCCAGCTACGCGCTTTTGAGAGATGTAACCTGCATGGCGACTGGACGTACAGCATGGAGATTTCACTTTAGGTTTTCGAAGGTTGAACGGTCTCATTTGTTGATGAGATACCTGTGGAGGGAAAGCCAAAACCCCTGTCGGAAAGAAATTCCGGCGGGGGTTTCGACCTTCCGCAGACAGTTGCTTTGAGCGATATTCATACGGTCATGCAAGGTCGGCCTGACATCTTATACGGACGTCTAAATTGCATGTTTTTCGCCGCAGGGTATAATTTAACAAGTATCTTTAAATGACACTCTGATTGACGGGTCACTAAACTCCTTTCAAAATTAATTATGTCTTTCTTTAAAAAGAACCGGAATGATTCCACGGGTCCCGATGGAAACAGGTTACGCGAGGTTGAGCGGAACCTGCGCGCCGCACTGGATGAGTCCCGCAAGCGCAGCGCGGAGACAGCCGCTCTGCTGGCGGCGTCTCGGGCGGTCCTCGAATATCAGGAATTCAATGACGCCGCGCGTTCCCTGTTCGATTTCTGTAAAAGCCTGATTGGCGCCACCAGCGGCTACGTTGCGCTGCTCAGCAGCGACGGCTCGGAAAACGAAGTGCTGCTTCTCGACGCCGGCGGCATGCCCTGCACGGTGGACCCGTCTCTGCCGATGCCGATTCGCGGTCTGCGGGCCGAAGCCTACCGTACCTGTAAACCTGTCTATGAAAATGATTTTTCCAGCAGCGAGTGGGTGAAGTTCATGCCCGAGGGCCACGCCAGGCTCGATAACGTGCTCTTTGCGCCGCTCATCATCAACAGCAAAGCCGTAGGACTTCTGGGCATAGCCAACAAACCAGGAGGCTTCTCCGACCACGATGCCAGGCTGGCCGCGGCGTTCGGTGAGCTTGTTTCAGTATCACTGAAGAACGACCGGATGTTCGAATCGCTGGAAAAAAGCGAGGAGCGGTTCCGATCTGTCACCCAGTCGGCGAACGACGCGATAATATCCGCCGACAGCCGGGGCAATATCATCTCCTGGAACAACGGAGCCCACAACCTGTTCGGCTACACGGACGATGAGGCTATCGGCCAGCCGGTCGAGATGCTGATGGCCGAACATTACCGTGATATCCACCGGGACGGCATGGAGAGATTTCTAAGAACAGGCGAGCCCCATGTCATGGGAGAAACCGTCGAGCTCAACGGCCGCAGAAAGGATGGTGCCGAATTTCCAATCGAACTCTCGCTCTCCAGCTGGGACACCAAGGAAGGCACGTTCTTTGCCAGCATCATACGTGACATCACGGCTCGCGAGCAGGTCCAAAGGAAGCTGCTGCAAAGCGAAAACCGCCTGCGCACGATCTTCGAACAATCACCTGTCCCCATCTGGGAGGAAGACTATTCACAAGTCCGGCTGCGTCTCGATGAACTGCGTGAAGCCGGCGTTGAAGACCTCCGTGAATATCTGAAAATTCATCCCGAAGAAATAATAAACATGGCCGATGCCGTCAGTATCATCGACATAAACCAGGAGAGCGTCAACTTCTTTGATGTTGTCAGCAAGGATGAGATTCCGGCCAGACTTTCAGAGATATATCTCGATAAGTCATGGGATTCATTTCTTGAGAGGATCATTGCCCTGTCGGAGGGCGCCACGAGATTCGAAAGTGAAATACCTTTGAGGACCGTGACGGGCAGGACCAAGAACGTATTGCTGAGATTGTCTGTTGACCCCGGTTATGAAAAATCCCTGTCCCGCGTGCTTGTATCTTTTTTCGATATCACGGAGCGCAAACAAACCGAGGAGCTGAGCAATTCACTTAACAACATCAATACGATGATCAACTCCACGCGCGATGTTGAAAAGATAGCGGGCATCGCGGCGCGGGAGGCGTCGGCGGCCATGGATGCGGATAGCGCGAAAATAATCCTGCGTGAGAACGGCAGCTGGACAATCAGGTACTCACACGAGCTGACAGGGGAAACTGTGGGGAGCGCCGTCACCGGGGATGAAGCCGCCATGCTCGTCATGGCCGTGGAAGCGGGCAAACCGGTAGCCGTCATGGGTGACGATGAGAGATATAGTACGGTTCTGGCGGCTGGCGGCATCCGGTCCTCACTGCTAGTCCCCCTGAAGTTGAGGGAAGATGCCCTGGGCGTCATGGTCTTCAGCCAGAGAGCCTCCACCAGCTACTTCAGCGAGAGCCAGATAGATTTTGCCCGCAAGCTTGCAAACTCTGTCTCCCTTGCCATCGAAAACGCCACTCTTTATCAGAAGGAACTGCTGGCCCGGTCTGAAGTGCAGAACCATGCAGCCCAGCTTTCAATCCTGCATAAAATCAGCCTTTCACTCAACAGGGAGACCGACCAGAACAGACTCCTGAAGATGATACTCCAAAGCGCCGCTGACATGACGTCGGCGGGCGTCGGCATCATGGCCCTGATTAAGGAAGGAAAGACCGAAGTAATCTCCGTCTATTACGCTCCCTGGTATGAGCAGCGTTGTGACATTGGAGGTGAAGCGCCGATGCTGCACAAGCGTATCGCCCGGTTCATCGAGAAGTCAGAACGCGACGGGGTCAGGATCCCCGATACGGGCGGGCTGGATGACTTCCCCGAAGGCCATCTGAACCTGCGAGGCATGCTTATCGGGACGATCCGCGACACCCGCGGCAGGGTCAGGGGCAGTTTCATGCTGAGCGACAAGGCAGCCGGAGGGAATTTCACTCCGGAAGACGAGGAAATAATATCGCTCCTTGCCGCTCAGAGTTCAGTGGCACTGGTCAGCGCCGAGAACTTCGAACGTGAGCACAGCATCGCTGAGACCCTGCAATCGACGCTCCTGCCGGAAGTGCCGGTACGTGATGACGTCGAGGTCGGGCTGCTTTACAGGTCCGCCGGACCGATCGGAAAGGTGGGCGGCGATTTCTACGATTTTGTAGAACTGGATGACAACCGCATCGCCGTCGCGGTCGGCGATGTCTGTGGAAAAGGCCTTGAGGCGGCGACATACACGGCCATGATCAAATACATGCTGCGGGCATATCTTGGTGAAGGGTTGCTGCCAGGAGACTGCCTGACCAGGCTTAACAGGGCAGTCAGCAAACAGATCTCGATTGAAAAATTCGTCACCGTCAGCCTCGCGATCATCGACACGGCGGGCGCCAGCATCACCTTCTCGTCCGCGGGACATCCGCCATTGTTCATCTGCAGGAACGGAAACGCGAACCAGCTGAAGGCGGCGCAGTCGATCCCGCTCGGCGTGATCCCGGATTACAAGTACCTGTCGACCCAGGCGACGACTGTGGCAGCATGCTCGATCCTGATGTACACCGACGGGCTTATCGAGGCGCGCCCCGATGGCGGGGATCCTTTCGGCGAGAGCCGTATCATCGAGACGCTTGCCGGCCTTTGCTGCGATCCGGCCCAGAAAGTCGCCGATTCACTTATCCGGGCGGCGGTGGAATATTCCGGTGGAGGATTACGGGATGATATCGCCCTGCTGGTTGTGAAGCTGCTTAGAAATTCCTCGGCAATATAGCCGGAAACGCCCTGACGGGCGTTTCCTTATCCACCATGTCTGTTTATCTGCCGCCCATTGAAGCTAACGCACCCGTCTCGTGACAGCCCTGCGAGCTCCATAAGCGACCAGGATAATCACCAGTCCCACCGCGCCAGCCAGGATCAGCTGCGTGCCGGTATTCGGCAGCTTGCCGCTTTCGACACTGGTTGAAGGTGGAGGCGTCTGGGGAGTAGTCGTCGTCACCGGTTGCCCGGGTTCGTTGTTCTCTATTATTTTGGGAGGCTCATTTTCCTCAGAGCCGCCAGGATTGTTCGGGTTATCCTGTCCGTCGTTCACATCGTCCGGAGGAAACGAAGCGACTATCCCGCTGTCGTCACCATCTTCACCCGGGCAATTGAGGTCATCCGGCTCAGCATTCCCGGAGCTGCCGCCGCCCAGGCGAAAATCATCGCCAATCAGCGCTCCGCCTGCCGGCAACCTGTTGCCGGTCAGAGCGTCACCAAACTGCAGTACATCATCGCCCTTGCCGAAGCCGGAATAATCCGCTTTGGCAAGAGCCATCGCCGGCGCCGCGATCATCATGGTAAAGCACGTCGCGAGCAATATCGTCAGTAATATCTTTGTCCTGCTTTTCATCTTAAACACCTTCTCTTCCCACATCCGTGAATGTCACATGGGAAGCTCCCGCTTCCCGTTTTTGCAAGGATCATCCGGCGTCACTTTCGGTGGCTGCTCCTCCATCCGTCAAATGGAGTTCCGGAAACCAGGGACTGGTCGAAGGGTAGTTTAAGCGTCCGGCGGGTACTCGTACTTTCCCCGTAAAAGCTGACCTGAAAGATTTGTTTCACCTTTTGATCCTCCTTGTTTCCTTTCACCCTTATGACGTTTTCGCGCTGTGAAACTTACGCTGTTTTCCGATTGATCGAACGTCTGTCATGCCCGGTTTTCAAGCAAATGAATTAGGGGATGCCGCACGCGTCACCCCCGCAACTTCAGGATGGCTCGATTTTTCTAGATCGCTGTGCCCGCGGGCTGCACCGACTCAAGGATGCCGCGGACCACGATACGCTGCTTGATGTCCCAGGGGGGATCACAGGTCAGCAGCGTGATGGCGTCATATCCAACCGGCTGCAGAACCGATACATCGTCGGGGGTCACGATGAAAGTCTCATTGACACGATAGATAAAAGTCCCGTACGGCATCCTGACTTTTACCTGATCGCCAACGGTTATCTCATTGAGATTCAGGAAGGGCGCGCCGTAGAGGACCCGGTCACCGGCTACCGCGAAGTTTCCGCCCGCGCCGGGCAGAGTGGTCTCCTGGATATGTCCGGGACCCTTCGTAAGCGCTTCCTTGTCCGATCCCTGGACCATCATCCAGCGGACATCGATCTTCGGCAGGTATATCTCGCCGACGGGGTCGAGATAAGCGAGGCTGGCATTCATGTTCGTGGCTTCCTGCTGCAGATGCAGGTTGTCCACCGATTTGTTGCCCGATATCTCAAAGTTCGCCATAAGCTCGTCCTGGCCGGCCCTTGCCTGATAGTATCCGAAGCCGAATACCCACCCGGCATACAGAACAAGCCCCAGCCCGGCGATCATCGCGAGAGTCGTTATCTTTTTGACCAGTCCGGAACCGCCGGCGGGCTTACGGATGTTATCCCGTCTCTCAGTGGAATCGCGTCCGGGATTGTGAAGGGTCCTTCCGTTTCCCCAGCGCCTGCTTCTGTATCTGGTGTAAGTCTGTGTGCTCATGCAGCCTCCTCCTGAAGTCGTCGTCATACGTATAACGAAGAAGGGTGCTGAAACTTACGCCGTTTATGCTGCAGGGGAGCTAATGGCTGACTGGCCCGGCGCTAGATAACCGTGAGATCGAGTAAACGCGCGAATGCTCAGTAAACCATCTGATATACCACAAGCATGCCCGCATACAGGCTGTCGACCTGGCCATCCGCATTGGTTGCCTGGATATAGATATAGTAATTCCCGGCGGCAGGCGCGTATCCGGTAGCCCCCCAGACCTCATTGCCGGAGCTTTCAGATTGCAGTGCAAGATCATGCACGGAAGCGGACCCGCCTGACTGGGGCGCAAGGTTCACCGTGACACTGATTGCCTTGCCGCTCACCATGGATGCAAGTTTTATCGGTTGCCTTGGATAAGCAGTGCCCGGACTTACGGAACCGGTGAGGACCTTTACCGGCGCTGAAGTCGCACCGCTGGATGGCGTTGTTTCCACGCCCGGGGTATCCGTTGCGGCCGGGGTTTCCACGGTCGTGGCCGCAGCCGCATCATCTGCATTTGTTGTCTCAGACCTGATGGTGGTGGTCCTGCTATTTGTTATGGTGCTGACAGGCGCCGGATTGCTTCCAAACAGATCCCGGTCACCCGCAGTCTCCTCGGCCAGCAACAAACCCGCGGGAATGAAAATCAACATTCCCGCGATGATTATCCATGCCAACCTGCTATGCAGCATGCGTGAGAAAAGGGAACGCTTGCCAGGCGCTGCGGCTGCGCCCTGGCCCGATGCACCCATCGTCCCGTCCTGCGGGTACATGTTCGAATCGGACTGGCCTGCCATGCCGTCCCCCATGCCGCCTGCACCCTGGCCGGCCAGCTCACCAAGGCGCCCGGTGAAAGCCTGCGCCATGTCCGCGGGTGGAATCACAGGAATGAACATCCTGAATGAGCGGGACGCCTCCCGCATCTCATCCAGGGCGGCCATGCAGAAGGTGCAGTCTTCGAGATGTGACTCGACCCAACCCTTCTTCTCCGGTTTCAGCTCGCCATCGATGTAGGGTGAAAGCAGGGCTATGCACTCCTCGCAGTCAGGCGGGGCCTCTTCTGTCAGTACCTGGACCATCCTGAGCTCCTCTCTGAACTTGAGGCGGGCGCGGGAGAGAAGAGCTCCGACCGCGTTGCGGTTGGACTCCAGGACCTCCGCCATCTCATCGTAATCGAGGTCCTGCAGCTCCCTCAGGATCAGGGCTGCCCGCTGGTTTTCGTTCAGGTTTTCGACCGCCTGGCGCACCTTGCCGATCTGTTCGCCCAGCAGCAGCGCCCGCTGGGGATCGGCATAGATGTTGGGATCCTCGGGCGCAAGCAGCTCGTGGTCCACATCCGCGAATCGTGACCGGCGGCGCATCTCGTCGTAGGCCAGGTTCTTGGCGATCCGATAGAGGTAGGCGGAGAAGTTCTCGATCTCCTTCTGTCCCAGGAGAGTATAGATCTTGAGAAAGGCGTTCTGAACGATATCAGACGCATCTTCGGCGTTACCTACCAACCGGTATACGAAGTTGTATATCGGGTGCTGGTAGCGCTCGAAAAGCCGGCGGTACGCTTCAGCGTCACCGCCACCGGCCAATACGGCCAGCTCGCTGTCGGACATGTCCATGCCGGTCATCTCTTCCTCCTCTTGCACTTATGACGGAGAGAGAAGCAGATACTTACGTTCATGCAGGCCAAAATATAACCGTGAGGGAATCCTGTCAACAAAAAACTACAGCAGGGGAAGCGCCAGCGAAGCCTCCAGCGGACCGAAAACACCCTCGTCTTTTGTGAAGACATGCCTCGTGACCGAGAATTCCTGGCTGAAGCCATAAATGCTGATGGAGTCGACCGCGACCAGTTTGAGGGGATTCTTTGTTATATAGAGTACCTGAAGCGAATTCGGTGATTCGGCGCTGCCACTGAAACTGCGAAAACCGCCGCCTCCGGTGGTGCCGGCATCCAGGAATACGGTGCCGTCCTTCACGGTGATCCCTTCCCTGTGCGTATGCCCGTTCAGAACTACCGGCACCCTGCCCGGCAGGAGGGCCGCCTGCTTGGGGTCATGGACGGCCACGATAAATGGCCTGGGGTCCTGCGATTCGACGCTTTTGAGTATCCTGGCGGCATCGTTGGCAAGAATCGCATCGCTGAGCGGGTTCGGGCTCAGATTTACCGAAGCGGGATCGGGAAAACCGCCGATTATGACGCCACTGATATCGGTGTACTGGCTCTCGAGCACGGTAACACCAGCTAATCCTCGCATCGTGGTTGTTATCGTAGGCGAATCGTGGTTGCCACCGATCCAGAGATAAGGCTTAGGCAATGGTAAATATGTGGAGGGATAACCGGCCTCAAACGGCGTCCCCAGATCCGTCAGGTCGCCTGTGTCGACAACAAAGTCCGCCTGGTAAAGATCCACGGTCTGCCTGACCAGCTTTGCGGCGGCCGCGCTGCGATGCATATCTGAAACATGCACGATCCTGATCGTATCGCCATCGGACAACGCGCCCGGCAGCTGATGCAACTGGCTGATGGTACGGTAGAGGCTCGCCGCTATTTCGGGGACCCGTGTTTCGTAATCGTCCAGATTCGCGAGGGTCTCCTCGGAGAAAGCGACGACATCGGGAGCATATGTAAGGCTGCCTGAATAACGGGGCTCCCGAAAGGCCTCCATGTCGTAGGTCTGCCATACCATCCCCGCGACCAGCGCCGCCGTCAGCATTGCCGTCAATGCCCCTGCGATCCCCCACTGCCAGCGCCTTTTGATCAGCGCGCAGATCGCGCCGCCCGTCAGCGCGCTCAAAATAAGGATCCGCATCAGCAACGAACGCACCTGACTGCGTACAGGTCCCTGCCAGTCCTGCAGCGCCTGGCGCGAGGGAGACTCAGGGTCGGTCAGCTCGCTGACCTCCGTAACCGCTATCTCCTTGAGCGAGTACCTCGCGATCGCAGGACCGGAATGCGTATCGGCCTCGATCGTACCTGCCGGCGGCAGATCGACGATTGACTTGCCATACCAGGCCGGTTTCAGCTCAAACTCCGCGTGAACCGGGCCTACGGTAAAGTCCGTCTGGGAAGCCAGGATAAGGACCATGTAGCCTGAGGCGGCGGCGATCATGAGGATGAACAGGGACACGAGAAGCCGCCCGGCTTTCATAAGATAGTCCCGGTGCTCCGCCTCGCTTTCAGCTGCAGGATTACTGTTTTCTTCCATCAGATCCACTCGTGTCATCCTGCAGTAGTTTTATGGACATGAACCGGCGATAGCTTATTTAAATTTAACAAAAAACTGTCCAGAAAGTGTGGATGGCAGGGCTGTTTGAGGAAACGCAAAAAAAAAGGAGAGCCGCACGAATGCAGCTCTCCTATGACTTCATATCAGTTATTCGCATTCAAACATAACACTTCCTGAACCGATCACTGTTCTGTTTCTAACCGGTCCCAATTGAAAATGTCTGATGCAGCCATCTTTCGATGACAGACGATCTGACTTACAGACTAAGCCTTGGCTTTTCTTGTAAGGAGATAACCGGCACCGATTAGTCCCGCGCCAGCAACACCAAACAGAATGACCTCGGCTCCAGTCGTGGTGGCACTTCCCGTGCCACTGCTAGCAACACCACCATACCCTTGCGCCTGCGCCGTAACGTTAAGCGCGAGTACCATGGTTGTAGCTATTACAACGCCGAAAAGCAGTAATAAAGCAATTCTCTTTCTGCTCACCATCCACCTCCCTTCAACTCACACGTTGGGATGATTATAAATCTTATAACCAGCTCCCCTTTAACCGCTGTTTCCCACGGCTATGAATGATGCTATACGATTGCCTTCAATAATTCAACCAAACCTACGTGTTATCCTGCAATCCGGAACGGTCAATTTCATGCAAGGGAACGACCCTGTAAACAAGGTATTTCTCGATAGTCCCGAGATCCAGCGAAAACGGGAGTATCCCCCAGAAATGGCCGTAAAACCCCGCCTTTGACCTGAAACTGATGGACCGGAATGGCGTGATACCGCTGTAACCGACGGCATCGACCAGTTCAACGCGCTCTGCGATGGCATCGCTGAAGGGACGCGGGTCGGCCAGCGGCGATTGAACGATCAGGTCTCCTTCGCGCAGGAGTTCCGGCCGGTCCTTCGGCAGTTCGGTAAATCCCTGCTGTTCCATGTAGTACCTGAAACCGAATTCGCCGATGAACCAGAGGCGGTGATCTTCCGTGGCGGCCTGCCTGCCATATGCAACGCCTTCATTCTGCGCAAAATCCCGATTGGCTACCGCCAGCTCGTAATCGGCCTCGGCCACGAGTAATCCCAGGCCGGCGGTCGCCATAATCCCGCCGATGAGAAGGTACTGTATGTTCCTCGATCCGGCGAACCGGTCTTCCGCCAGGCGTATAAAAAGAAGGATCAGAGGTGGAAATGCCGGCAGCAGATAACGTACTGACGAATACGGGAGCAGGACTATCACGTAGAACAGGACTCCCGCCAGCCAGAGGAACAGCAACGCGTTCAGCGCCTGCCAGTCGCGTCGTTCCTGCTCCAGCCCCTGCCAGCCTTCAGAAAAGATGCGGTATAGCAGCATGATCCCCAGAGGCATGAACAATATGGAGAGAATGGCCGCAAGCGCCGTGAATTGCCCTGAGGCAAACTCGATCATAACGCCCACCCACATGGGTATCATAAACGCCAGGTAAACGTTGAAATCCCACTTCCTGGAAAGCAGCACCCTCATCAGGACGACAAAGAAGATGGCGGCGCCACCGAGGGCCGCAAACACACTCGCCCCCTTCTGGATAACGGAATACCAGGCCAGCGGCGCGCCCACTCCATATGAGAAGCGGGGGAATATTCCCATCTGGCCGTAATGCCACGCGAAGTAACTGGCAAAGGCGCTGAACGGCAGAGCGAAGGGTATGAAGGCCAGCAGGGACAGCTCTTTCCTGATCAGGGCATAGGCAAAAAGCAGGGGTATGACACTGAGAACCTGATACGAAGTAAAAACGCCCGCTGTTATCACCAGGCCACAGAACGTCATCAACAAAAGGCTCTTCTGTTTCAGGCCGTAAAGATACAGCGTGACGCCCGCCAGCCACAGGGAAAGGCCTGGCACATCGCTCATCAGGCCATGAGACATGACCATCACACCAGGCGTGACTATCAGCATGAGCGCCGCCGCTAATGCATGCCTTGTGAAGAAGCGCGCCAGATAATACATGGATATGGCGGCGATCAGGGGGAAGATCAGAAAACCGAGATGCAGCAGGGTCTCGGATTCGGCGCCTGTCAGGTTTATCAAAAGCGCCAGGTAGGATGAAACAAGCGGCGGATGGGTGTCGAGAAAGAGTTCGTTTTCCTGGCCGAAGAAGGTGTAGTCGCTGAGGACCATCGCCATGGGATTGTCCTGCCGTACACGCGCAAGCTCGATAAAGCCGGCGTCATCCATGTGAAAGGGTTTGAAGATAAAGGGCACCGTGACCAGCAGCGTTACCGCAACGACAATGGCCAGCTCGATCCACGCGGGCCTGCCCGACAGCTCATCATCGACAGGCTTTCGAAAAACCGTCTTTTCACCTGTTCCTGTGCCCAGGTTACTGGCGCGGCCGGACTGTTTTCGAGACTCAGCCATCCGCCTGCCGCTCCTCCCCGGCCCCTTCGCCCGATGTTTCCCAGTAAAGCTGGTTTACATCTATCTCATCGAGCTTCGCGTCAGAGATCGAGACCGGCAGTGGCCCCATGAGGTTGCCGTAAAAGCCTGCCGCCGCCCACGGGTTCATGGTGCGCATGGGGTAGCCAAAAGACGGCTCATCCCTTGACAGCACGCTGTAATAACCCACTGGAAGCGGGGCGACAAGCCCTGTGGAGCAGACGTATGATGAAATGACAATGTCGCCGGGTTTCGCGACCGAGTTGACGCCGAGGTACTCGAATCCCTCGCGCTCCATGTAATAGCGAAAATCGAATTCGCCGAGCGACCAGACCTTGTTCGGGCTGTCGCCGTACCGCTCTTTCATCTGCCCCGCGACCTCCCTGTATGTCCCCGCCATCCTGTAATCCGCAAAAGCAGCCGAAAGGCCCATGATCATCGTAAGGCCTAGCGTGACATAAACAAACACGCCCCTCAGCCGCGGCCTCATCGGCCAGAGTGCTTCGGCCTCACGCACAAAAAGCAGAATAACGGGCGGAAACAGGAGCAACAGATGGCGGACTGCCACGTAGGGGATTATGAAAACCAGCTGCACCATTATCGCCCCGAGAAACCAGATGAGCAGAAAAACCGGATCCGCCCACCCCTTCCTTTTCTGGGCCCATCCCATCAGGCCGGCGATGCCGGCTGTGAGCATCCGATAGAGCACCATGAAGCCGGCGGCCATGAGAATCGCCAGCTGAAAAGCCTGGAAGGCATCGATCTCCCCCCTGCCCAGAAGATATATTGCTGCCCAGGTGACCAGGGGAGGAAATGCCAGGAACGCGACCATGATGTCAAGCCTGCTGCGTATGAAGATGACCAGCAATGACAGGGGAAATATGATCGTGCCGCCGATGAAAACGATCATCGAGCGTAACTGCCAGTCAAAGTGCAGACCCGCTTTATAGGAAACCGCGGGCGCCAGGCCATAACGCCCTTTTATATACATGCGCCACAGACCGTAGACCACGAGAGGGATGACGAACGGGAGATATGTCTTTTGCTGAGAATTCCTGTTCAGCAGGGCATATGCCATCAAAACGGGAACGATCATCAGAGACTGATATGCCGTCATGACCGCCAGGGCCATCGCAATCCCGGAACCGAGCAGCAGCTTCCAGTTGCCCTTGTCAGCACCCCGGATAAACAGCGCGGCCGAAGCCAGGGAAAGCGAAAGGCCGGGAAGATTGTCCATAATGTTGTGGGACATGACCAGAAATCCTGGAGACGAAACCAGAAGAATCGTGGTTATCAGCGGATGCTTCGTGAACCTCCTCGACAGGGCATACATGGACAGCGCCGCCATGAGCGGAAATACCAGGTAGGCGGCGTGGAAAAGCGGTTCGCTGACCTCGGCCCCCGCCTTTAGGAGCAGTGAGAGGTATGTTGTCAGTAGTGGCGCATGCGGGTTGCGCAGCCGCCAGTAGAAATGGCCCCGATAACTGTAATCCAGGACGTGAAACTGGGTTATATCCCCGGCCTGCGCCTGAGTGTACTCGATATAATCGCGGTCATCCCAGTGAAAAGCCTGGTTGATGAAAGGCAGGCAGAACACTAAAACCAGAGCTGTCAGGATAATAACGTCCCTGAGTATCGTCCGGCCAGACGCTTCAGGTGATACTGATGTAATTCTGTTCTTTATCCAGTTGCCGATCAGGGACCCCTCCCCCACGCTTCGACTTTCGCGCTTGATTCTAACAGAAAAACCCCTTCCGCTTCCTTTACTTGAGCCGCTTTTTTCGGCTATTGTAGCTACTATGAATATACTGATCACCGGAGGCGCCGGCTTCATCGGCTCTCACACAACCGAGCTGTTTGTCAAAATAGGCCACAAGGTGCGCGTGGTCGATGATTTCTCCACTGGAGCGCGTGAAAACCTCTCCGGCGTCGCCGGTAATATCGACCTGATCGATATCGATATACGCGATTATGCCTCCCTGGAGGCCGCCTGTGACGGCATCGATACGATCCTGCATCTTGCGGCGATATCGTCGGTAGAAAAATCGATCCTGGAACCACTTGTAACTCATGAAGTAAATGCCACCGGCAGCCTCAACGTCATCGAGGCTGCCAGGCGCAGAAATGTAAGGCGCGTCATCCTGGCGAGTTCGGCGGCCATTTATGGAGATCTTGATGAGCTGCCAATAACGGAGATCTCGCCCGCACAGCCGATCTCTCCATACGCATGGCATAAACTGACGGGCGAGTTTTATGGAAAGTCCTACGGTGAACTTTACGGTATTGAGTTTCTGGCGCTCCGCTATTTCAATGTTTACGGCACCCGACAGGATCCGAAATCACCTTACTCCGGTGTGCTCTCCATCTTCATCGAGCGCGCGCTCAAGGGTGAACCTCTCAACATACAGGGCGATGGCAGCCAGACCAGGGATTTTATCCACGTTTCCGATATAGCAGAATCCAACCTGCTGGCCGCGGAGGCTGACTGGCCCCTGCCGCAGATCATAAACGTGGCCACCGGCAGGGAAACAAGGATTATCGACGCGGCGGAGATTATCCAGAATGCTGCGTCAAACAAGGCTGGCATCGTTTATGGAAGTCCTCGTACGGGAGATATAAAAAGGTCTTTTGCCGCCTGCGGGCTGCTGGAAAAAACTTTCGGATTCAGGCCGCTGGTTGATATCGGGGACGGGCTTTCCGATCTCGTTGCCCACTCAGGCTAAGCCGAGGGCCAGAGCCCGGGGGGTGTCTGTCCCTCCCAATTGGACACAAGGTCATGGCCCATATCCTTCACCTGCCACACTCCGCTTTCCTGGTGCAGGAGGACATCTTTTCCCGCAAGTCCGCTCTCATTTTCCACACCGACAAGCGCCCAGTCCGAGATGATATTCGGCCCCCAGACAAAGTGAACACCGGTACCGTCACCCCAGTCCCTGTTGAACGCCGCGCTCGCTGCTGCCTCGACGGCGGCTATCTGCGTTTCGTCCACATTCGGCATGATCGGCCCGCTGACGGTCGCGGTACCCAGACGCGGATCATCGATCGTTAACGTGGTTTTTGCCGTTTGTGCCGTACCGGCAGGCCCGGTTTCATCTCCACAGCCAGATCCCGCGAGCGCCAGTACAATTATGGAAACAATTGTCACGCAGAGTACCATCGGGCGCGTGAAAACAGTTTCACTCCAGCTGAACTTTGGTTTCATGAAGAACCCTCCATCGAAGATATCCCGTAAGGCAAGCATATCATTGTGAAGGTTTAAATATACAGATGCGGCCGGGATCCGGATTCAGCCTTATAGGCCAGGCGGGATCACGGGAAGATAATGTGTCGTTCCCGCAAGATCATCAAAGGAAATATATGGCAGGGCTCTGAAGACTGATACACCGTGCGGAACCCAGTAAGTGGCACTGTAGGCGGAGCTGCCTCCCTGTGGAAGATCACCGATGTCGACTGGCAGTGCCGAAGCGAGAACGACACCATTGCCGGCCGAACCGGCTATAATCGACACCCGCCGAGCCGTGCCGCCATTGTTACTGAGCAGGAAGTTCACATGCAACAGGCGCTCGCGATAATCGGCATAACTGGACCAGGAGATATTGTCCGCTTCGACTGTCAGCGATGGCTGCTGATTCGCGACGGCAGAATACCGGTCGCTCACGACAAGCTCGGCCGGCTTATTGGCTATCGTGTAATTCGTGTCTCCGGCGCCGCCGTTATCCCCTACCCCCCAGTTCCACCATAAAGCACCTGCCATCCATGGCCTGTTACCAAAGACACGGAAAACCGCGTCGTAAGCCCGCGCCTGAAGGTCGCCGTCATACTCTCCCGCGGACGAGTAATCCCACGGAGAGCGGGCAGTGAACGTAGCGCTGCGATAGCCTACTTCCGTGAAGATGACGGGCTTGTTCCATCGTGACTGCCAGGCCTCGATATTTGAGACCCAGTTTGCCCGGCCATATACACCGTTGTAGCCGGTCCAGCCCGCCATCAACTCATTGATGGTCGGCCGGGCCATATCGGTCAACGGGAAATATATGTCCACGCCAAGAAAGTCGAGCCGGTCCCAGAAAGTGATGCCCCGGTACTCGTTCTGGCTCGCGGCATATGTCAGCTTGCCACCATACAGGGACCGTATAGATCCGATGATCGCGTGCCACTCCGGGGCGTTCTCCGGGACTGTCATGGACCAGAGTTCGGTGCCTATAGCTATCATTTCCACATTATGGGCGCCTGCGAGCCGCGCGTATCCTTCCATCATCGCCCTGTAGTCCGCGAACCAGGCGCGAGTATCAGCCGGCTGGATCATGCCCCGCCAGGTGTCGTCCTCGACATCGATATGGGGTTTGAGCATGACCTTCATGCCTCTGGCGTGGGCGTCGTCGATAGCCCAGGCCAGAGCCGCATCGGTCGACGTGCGCCCTTCCACCTCGGGCGCGATGCGTACAGACTGTGCGTTTTCCATATATTGCGTCGGACCGATGGTCACCCAGTTGGCGCCTGTACCCGCGATTTGGTCGAGCGACGCGGCAGAGCCGGGGGAAAGATAATCGTCATGCCACCACGACTGATAATTAAAACCACGGATAGACCATGAGATGACGCTGTCCGCCGGGGCCGCCAGGGCATCTTCCGTTTCCAGGCCGACGGGTGAGAATCCAGCCACTGCGGGCAACATGAGCAGGAGAAAAGCAAGGATCACTGATACCAGAATCGCCGCAAGTCGATACCGTAACCTTTTTACGGCACGCATAAGGATGCGCAAACACGTCAAACTCAGCGTCGCACGAACGACAGCTGAAAACCACATAGCACTCATCACCGTTCTTATCAACAGGCAGGGCACACGTCAGGCTCTGCATGGTACTGGAAACAACGCTCGCCAGCGTCGGAATCCTCTTATTATTAGTATCTGCCTGTAACCGCCCTATCTTTAAAGCAATATCCAGCCTCTTTAGCATTTTTTTATAAACGTCACGGCACCGGGGTCCTGTCTCAGGCGTAAGCACAAATATCACCCCGGTCTGTAATATTAGTATTTCCATCTTTTAAGTTGTCTATCACTTTTTGAAGGTTTTTTTGATAACAGCGCGGCTTAATGCTATTCCGAAGGTATTCAGGGGAGCAGTCCAGGACGGATGTGAAGTTGAATCAGGCTGCGGGTCTGTTCTTCAGGCCCGCGACCATTCGAGGTAGCGACGCACAAGCTGTGCCCATGAATAACTGGACCCCGCGATATCGTGGAGCCGGTTCCGGAAGTCCAGGTCCCGGGTCGGATATCTCTCAAAGATGCCGGTGAGCATGATGGACAGCTCCCGGGTGAGGCTGACTCCAGGAGCCAGCATTCTGAAGCCGGGATCATCGAGGCTGTCGGCGATCAGGTCGAGCGGCGTTCGCAAGCCGGTCTGATAGGTGGCAACCGGCAGAGCGCCGGCGGCCAGCGCCTCGATGCTGACCAGCCCGAAAGCCTCGGGAAATACCGATGGAGCAAGGGATACATCCCCCGCTATAAACAGCGGCGCCAGGTGCTGATGGCTCAGATGCCCGGTGAAGTGAATACGGCGGGACAGGTCGCCGAGAGCCGACACCTGGTATATCTTTTCCTCTTCCTCTGACATCTCCGGGATCACCGGACCGTAATCCTCTACTGCCCGCAGCTCCTGTTCCTTTTCGATGAGTGCGCGCGCGTCGGCCAGGTTGCCGGCCTCAAGGGTTTTGATCAGATTCTCAAGCGGCACGCGCATCGGCCCGTCGCCAACGATTATCAACTGAAAGCGCGGCCGCTCCTGCAGTATCAATGGCAGAGCGGCAACCATGTACTGCAATCCCTTCGTCCACAGCAGCCGGCCGGCAAAAACAGCGATATCATCAAGTTCTGGATCGATTGCCTGAGAAATCCCGCCAAGTGCTTCCTCCCGGCTTTCCAGCGGAACGAAAAGTCCGGTATCGACGCCAGGGGGAAGGATCACTGTTCGTGAAGTGATATCAAGGCCGTGCTCTCCGGCAAGCCCGATTACCTCGGCGTAGCTGGTTTCACTGAGCGCGGCGATTGCAGCGGCGCCTTCGAGCCCTTTCAGCATGTACGGGACCATGCGCTCGTCCTCTCGCACAGTGAAATTCAGCTCGCTGCCGTGGATGGTGACAACATAAGGTGTCCCGTCACGCAGCGCCTTTTTGACCAGATATGGCTGCATGACCGCATGATTTGCCTGCACCAGGTCCTGCGGCCAGCGGCTGAAGATCACGGCCATGTCCCTGATGTTGGCGTCTACATAGGCGGTTATCATCTCGTCCGTGGCGTCCTGGAACGGGACTGCGTTGAAGGGAGGAAACGGTCCGGCGACGTAGGTCAACAGCCTGTCGCCGATAAAGGGACGCACCATGCGGCAGCTGCCGTCATGTACTGGATCTCTTTCGAACACCGTATGCATCCCGGAATCGTCCGGTCCGAATTCATAAAGGCTGTCGATAAATTCGTAGCGCTCGGCAGACTGGTCCTGGCAAATAAGCGTGACATTGTGCCCCTGCCGCGTGAACTCACGCGCCAGTTCGCGCGTGTAGATGGCGCTGCCGGAATCGCCGAGAAAGTATCCGTGGACGACGGCTATTCGCAAGCGGACACCGTGCTGTCAGAATCTTTTTTCATAATCAAACTTATACAGAAAAGTAAAACTTTCCGTAAATCACAGACACGCCAATCCGTCCCCGTCACTTTACCGGCTGCCTGATGATGGTCTTGAGCTTCTCAGGAGCCGACCGGCGCGGATCCCCCAAATAGATCTCGTGGTGTTTCCCTGCCAGCTTGAAGCCGCTGTCGGCGGCAAACTGATGCAGCATCTGTATCGTCGGACCTTCTTCGGAATAGGGACCGATGTACATGATCTGCACAGCCTTGGCCTCGGCAAAATCTTTGAATTTGACTTTCGGCAGCGCCCGCGGGTCTTTCTTTTCCCGCAACTCGGCCCTCGTCTGCTTAACGTCATCCGCCGTGACCGGGTCCGGCTGGACTATCATGGCGCGCCACTTCCATTCGTCCCGCCTGCTCATGTCAAAGTCCCTGGTGCCTGCCATCCACCAGAGGCCTTCCAGCGGCATGACCCTGTAATCAGGCCTGCCATGCTTTTTGAGCATGAACTTGAGCGTATAGGACATGCCATAAAGAGCGTTGCAGGCTTCCTGGAACTGGTTATCGTTCGGATCGCCAACCCCGTCGACCATGAGAAAGTTCATCCCGGGGACGTCGACTATTGCCGGTTTCTTCGCGGAAGGTTTATAGAGTCCCTTTAGTTCCCGGATAAGATCGATCCTGGCCGCAGTGGACATTTATTCCTCCTTTTTGCGGTTTCGGTAACATGTTATTCCCGACGCGCGTTATTCTAACACCGCCCGTGATATTCTCTATGCCATGCGCAAGATTATGGTGATACAGCATATCGGTTGCGAACCGCTTGGGTTGTTCGCCGAAGAAGCTATGGGCCTCGCCGAGTTCACTTATTTGTGGCCATTTAAGGGCGAACCGATTCCTGATTCACTGGACGGATGGGACGGCCTGATAATACTTGGAGGACCTATGGCCGTCTACGAGTCGGATGGAAGCTTCTATTTAAACGATGAAATCGGTCTCATCACCAAGGCGATCAAGGAAGGCTTTCCTGTTCTGGGAATCTGCCTGGGATCGCAGCTCATAGCCGCCGCCGGCGGTGCGGCCGTCTACTCCGGACCACAAAGAGAAGCCGGCTGGGGTGAGGTGGAACTGACCAGGGCTGGCGTGAAAGATCCCCTGTTCGCAGGGCTGCCTTCACCTCTACCGGTTTTCCAGCTACATGGTGACACCTTCGATCTACCTCCTGGAGCGATCCGGCTGGCAACAAATGATTTTTTTGCCAACCAGGCGTTCAGGTTGGGAAGTAACATCTATGGCCTGCAGTTCCATGTCGAAGTTACGAGCGACCTGGTAAAAGAATGGGCTGGTTTCTACAAAGATTATATTGCGGGAGCGGGAATATCGCCGGATAACCTGCTGGAAGATCTCATACCAAAATGCGAAGCCCTGAGGCCGGTCGCATCGCGGATCATCAGACATTTTCTACAGATGTGTCAAAGCTGATTCAAGCGTATTCAAATTGTCCGGTCACCTGCTTACGATTTCATGGATGACCATCAAAACCTCTGAAATTGAATACGGCTTTCGCATCAGGCGGTAGCCGCGATCGCTGATCGCCTGCTGGTCCGTGGTATCGCTGTAACCGCTGGCGAGCAGCACTTCCAGCCCGGGTCTTCTTTCTTTCAGCAGGTTGACAAGCCAGACTCCGTCCTGTCCCGGGAGGACGACATCGCTGAAGCACAGGTCGAAACCACCTTCCTCCTGCTCGAAGAGTTCCAGGGCGGTTTCGGCGTCGGCGGCCTGGAAAACCAGGTAGCCATGATCCACGAGTGACTTGTTTATCATCTTCCTGATGTCGTCATCGTCCTCTACCAGCAGGATTCTTTCGCCATGGCCAGCGACTGTAGCAACAGGTTTTTTCTCCTCCTGCACCTGGACCGGCGTGATGTTCAATGCAGGAAAGTAGATCTTGAAAATGGTGCCCTTGCCTGGGTTGCTTTCTACGTCTATCCAGCCGCCATGCTGGGTGATGATGCCATATACGACCGAGAGTCCCAGACCGGTGCCTTTTCCTGCTTCCTTTGTGCTGAAAAATGGTTCGAAGACATGTGACATAATATCGGCGTCCATACCCACACCGCTGTCCGAGACCGCCATTTCCACGAACTCACGCTGCATTTGTCCCTGCTTCGCCTTCATAAAACCCGGCTCGATGACGACATTTTCGGTCTTGATGCTGATGACACCACCATCGGGCATGGCGTCGCGCGCATTGACAGCCAGGTTCATCAGCACCTGTTCCAGGTGGCTGGTGTCAGCATTGACTGTTCTTAAGTCATCAGCCAGCTCAATATTGATCTCATAATTCTCGCCGATGAGATGGCTCAGCATCTTGTGCAAATCAGCAATCACCCGGTTCAGATCAACCGGCTTCAGGTCGATGCTTTCCCGGCGGCTGAAGAGCAAAAGTTGTCGCGACAGGTTTGCCGCGCGATCGCTCGAAGCTCCTGCCTCGATCAGGTCTTCGATGGCCGGGCTTCCATCCGGAAGGTCCATGACGGCCAGATCGATGTACCCATGTATCGCGGTCAGGTAATTATTGAAATCGTGGGCAATGCCGCCGGCGAGCCTGCCTATGCTCTCCATCTTCTGAGCCTGCATTAGCTGCTGCTCCAGCAGGCGGTGAGCGGTCATGTCACGCATGATGCCCTTGTAGGAAACTATCTTCCCAGAGTCATCCTTGGAGGCGCTGACCGTGACGGAAACTGTAAGCGATTCGCCGTTCTTCCTTTTCAGAGCCATCTCGTAGTTTTTAACGTACTCCTGTTGCATCAACGTTCTGATAAACATGTCACGGTCTTCCTTCCGCTGATAAATATCGATCGTGGTACCCAGCCGCAGAATCTCTTCCGCAGACGAATACCCGAGCATCTCGGCACCAGCGGGATTGATATCCTCTATCCTGCCTTCCGGCAAAAGTATGATGATGCCATCCCTCGACTCCTCGTAGAGGCTGCGGTATTTCTCCTCACTCCTGATGATTGCCTCTTCCGACTGAACCCGCTCGGTCACGTTGAGAAGCGTAACGATGAGAGATGCCACCGCTCCGTCCTCGTCCTTGATGGGCACCAGGCTCCAGTCCCAGTAGCTCACGCCGCGCTCAGGGTTCTCCTCGTACTGAAATGGCTTGGCGTTTGCAAAGTATGGCTCGCCTGTCTCGACCACCCGCTTGAAGATCTCTTCGTTTTCCTCGTTCGGAAAGAGATCGAAGTGTTTTTTTCCGGGATAAAAGCCCGGCTCTTTCTCATCTGCGTCAGCATATGCGCGGTTGACCCGGATGAATATGAGTTGTGAATCGAGCAGCGCCACCATTATGTGCGTGTGGTCGAAGATAGCCTCAAGCAGCTGATGTGCCTCAACGAGCTCCTGCTCAGCCCGCTTGCGTTCGGTGAAGTCCTCTACGTGGACGAGATAACCAGCCAGCGTACCGCTATCTTGCAGAATCGACTTGATGTAACACTCAGCGAATATTTTCCCCGTCCTGGAGGTCTTGTACAAATTGTGTTTCCTTACTAGATCAAAGTCGAACATAGAGGCATACTTCACAAAATTTCCGCGCTTCATCTGCTCAATTGCGTCCGCCGGGATGTTGGGGTCCTCCAGCAGCATGAATCCTTTCACATCCTCCAACTTCTCAACGCCGAACAGGTCAAAGCTAGCCTGGTTGGCTTCGACCAGCAGCCCGTTCGCGTCATAGTACTCGATGGCGATGGGAGAGTGTGAAAAAATGTTCCTGAATCTCTGTTCGCTTTCCTCGAATGCTGTCTGAATCCTTTCCCGCTCCACCATGCCGGCCAGCAGACGCTCGGCTTCGGCTGCGGGACGCTGCTCTTTCGTTTTCAGAAATTCATCTGGTGGTATGAAATCAGCATTCCTGCATACCGTATAACCATAGATGACCAGAGGGTGAGTATGGATGACATCTACTATGGCCTCGGGGCTGAAGCGCTCGCGGTTGTACTGGCAAATGGCGAGGCAGTCGTATTCGGGAAGGAAATAATTCAGCTTCGCCTCATATTCCATCAGCCGCTCCACGCCCGGTTCGCCACCCAGCATCCAGGTCATCTCTCCGGTCGCCCTCAGGGCGCTATATCCATCGGCCTTCGCCGCCGCGACCGACTCTTTTAGAAAATTAATCATCCATTCCGGGTCGAAACGGCCTTCCTTCAGGTAAGCCTCGTGCTTGGTCATGACTGAAAGAGCGCCCGAATCCAGGGCGACGTCGACATCGATTCCCTCCGCACGCATCGCCTCAATCACGGTTGCCACAGTATTGTCGTCAGCGATATAAACGCAGCGCTCACCCCGCTCCAGCCCGATGCGTATAAATGGCATGACGGCAGCCAGCTGCTCCTCGCGGGACTCATATATGAGACATAGATGGTCGTGGACATCCAGCTTCTCGATAGCCCCTTTCAGGGCGTTTTGATTATTTTCCATAGAATTCATTCATTTCCTCAATCTGGGTCTGGGCTGGAACTCTCTGCTGATGTAACAATGACGATTGCAAATACACCCGGTTGGTTGATCAATAAGGAGTGTTGTAGAAGACTAGTTCCCAAAAACGGCGATAATAATGCAAAACTGAACCCTTTAGGACGGCTTCCTGAATCCTCCTGCTTCTGTTTGCCGGGAATCACAAGCGATTGCTCCACACTAACGAAGGCAATCACGACTTCCAGATCTCAACCCGGTTCCTGCCGTTTTCCTTGGCTTTATAAAGAGCGCTATCGACCCGCGAGATAAGTTCATCCACGTTTACCACGCTTTCATCGAAGGAAGCAACGCCCAGGCTTATAGTCATGTTCAAGGGAGGTTCCCCTGCCTCTGCAATGATGTCCGCAAAGCTTCCCCAATTGCTCCAAGCAGCACATCAAGATTGTATGGCTTATGCAGGAACAGATAACCTTTTTGTTTTATCTCGTCAGGATTGACATAAGTTTCGCTGTAGCCGCTGGCCATGATGATACCCAGAGACGGTTTTTGCTTTTGCAGATCCCTACATAACGAGAAGCCGTCCTCGCCCGGGAGGACGACATCGCTGAATATCAGGTCAAAATCACCACCCGCTTCCTTAAATACGGCGCGGGCCTCATCGGCGTCCACGGCTGTTTGAACCTGATAGCCGTTCCTGACAAGTATTTTTTCGGTGAGCTCGCGGACCATTTCCTCGTCCTCGACCAGCAGGACCTTTCTGCCGGGAGCAGGCTCCGACGCGGATTCGCCGCTCACTTGTACATCTATCGCTTCAACTGACTCCGAAACCGGCAGGCGAAGCGTGAAAACCGAGCCCTCGCCCGGTTCCGATTCCACCTCGATCCAGCCGCCGTGCTGTTTCACCACTCCATGTACCACCGAGAGGCCAAGACCGCTGCCCTTGCCGACCTCCTTGGTACTGAAGAAGGGGTCGAAAATACTTGCCCTGGTCGCGTCATCGATACCGGAACCGCTATCCATCACTGACAGGCTGACAAAATCTCCAGGCCGTGCCTCGAGGTTGGATTTCGCCACCTCTTCGCTGATATGGCAATTGTTTGTCACGACAATAATCTCACCACCTTTTGGCATAGAGTCCCTGGCGTTCATAACCAGGTTCATCAGGGCCTGTTCGAGGTTGCTCTCATCGCCGGTGCTATTGCGAAGATTTTCCTCCAGCTGCAGTTTTATGACATAACGTTCACCAATTATTTTATCCAGCAACCGTTTCATGTTCATTACAATATTGGTCAGGTTCACCGGTTTTTGCTGTAAAGGGCCTTTTCGGGATGAAAGCAGCAGCTGCCTGGTCAGGTCAACCGCCCTCGCGGTGGACTTCTGCGCCTCCTGCAACTCCAGGTAGGCGGTGCTGCTCCTGGGAAGGTCGGCCATCGCCAGCTCGGTATAACCCTGGACCGCGGTGAGGATGTTGTTGAAGTCATGGGCGACTCCACCCGCCAGACGGCCAAGGCTTTCTATCTTCTGGGATTGCAGAAGCTGCTGTTCCAGGTTGCGCGTGTCGGTGATGTCATACGCCGTTCCGCGGGTTCCCGCAGGCTTCCCTTCCTCGTCGAACATGACTTTTGCGTTGAAAACAAGGTGGATCTCCCTGCCGTTTTTACTTTTATGGACCGTTTCCAGACCTTTGACCGAATTGCACTTCATCAGCCTGGCGAATTCCTTCATATCTCTTTCTGCATTTTCCGGCGTTTGAAAGTCGGTGAATTTCTTCCCCAGCATCTCATCGATTTTATAACCGAAAACATCTTCCCAGGCCTTATTGAGATAGATATACCGGCCTTCGGCGTCACACTGCCAGATGAGGTCCTGGGCGGTCTCTACCAGGTCATGGTAAAGGGCTTCGGATTTCCTGAGCCTCTCTTCGCTGGCCTTCAGCGCGTTCTCTGCCCGCTTGCTTTCAGTGATGTCCTGTATTGTGCCGAACATTCGCGAAGGTTTGCCCTGTCCGTCGTACTCTACTTCGCCTAACGCGCGGATGATGATCTCCACCCCGTCAGAATGATTCAATCGGAAGTCTATGTCATAAGGAGCACCTTCCAGCGCTGCTGCGATCGACTTACCAACATACTCCCTGTCATCAGGATGGATATACTCCATGAAAAGGTCGACGCTGGGCGGCTTTTCCCGCGGAATTCCCATGATAATCCAGTTCTCCTCAGACCAGACCAGCGTATCGGCCTGCGGATTCCAGTCCCAGTGACCGACGCGTGTCTGGTGCTGGGCCTCGGCAAGCCTGGCCTCGCTTGCCTGCAGGGCGACTTCGATCAATTTGCGGTCGGTAATGTCCTGGATGGCGCCAAGCATCGTCACCGGATTCCCCGACTCGTCAAGCTTCAGCTCCCCCCGGCCATAAACCCATCGTTCCTGCTGGTCGCCGATGCGGACTATGCGGTATTCGCGATCAAATGCAGACTGCTTCGCCAGAACCTCGTTTGAAAAATAATCGACAACCGCCTGGTGATCATCCGGATGAATGATCGAGGCCCAGCCCTCGACATTCCGCGTGAAATCATCATCAATTCCAAAGATCTCATCAAGCATCTTCGAGCTTTTCCACAATCCACTGGGGACATCCAGTATATAGACGCCTATTTTCGCCACCTTCTGTGCATCTTCGAATAACTTGTTCCTCTGGCTCAAATCATCATGGACCCGTTTTTTCCCGGTGATATCAGTAGCGATTTCCAGCCGCACCAGCCTGCCGTCTGGCCACTGGATCGCGCGATCGCGAATCTCATACCAGTTGCCTGTAACCGTATTCTGGAACTCCCACTTGTACTCACCCGTTGGTCTGCCCGCGGAATCGACCAGGCGTTCATTGGTGCAGAAACTGCAGGGACCGGTCTGGTCTTTCTGAAAGGTCTGCCAGCAAATCCTTCCGGCGACGTCGCCAAACATCTCTCGGCCATACCTGTTGAGGAAGATTACCTCGTAGCTCTGCATGTCGGCCACATAGACCATGGCATCAATGCTGTCCAACACAGCCAGCATCGCCTCATATGAGATTTCAGCAGACTTCTGCTTCTCTGTCGCAGGATCCGTTTTCGGCTTCATTCATCGCCTTTCAATATTTTCTTCAAAATGAAGAACAACGGCAGCGATACCGCCGTATTGTAATCTCCCCACAAAACATGAAAGTAATACTTAATCCGGGCGGGAAGCCTCGCTCCCATCAAGCAGTTCACGCAGGACGGCCAGCAGATCAGCGATGGGATACGGCTTCTGTAGAAAACGGAAACCCAGCCGGCTTATCGTTTCCTGGTCGATTTCCTCGTTGTAGCCGCTGGCCAGCAGGACGGGTAGATCGGGCCTGATTTTGGACAGGTGCTGCGCCAGCGACAAGCCGCTTTCTCCTGGAAGCACGACATCGCTGAACAGCAGATCAAATTTGCCTTCCACTTCATTGAACAGTCTTTCCGCTTCGGTCGCGTCCGCCGCGGCGATGACTTTGTAACCATTCCTGGACAGCGTCGCTTCCGCCAGCGCCCTTACTGAGGCCTCGTCCTCCACAAGCAGCAATCTTTCACCGTGTCCGGAAAACTCGCCGTATTGCGCCTTGGACGCGACCGTGGCCATCTCGCTGATTTCAGTTATCGCCGGCAGGTAGACATAAAAACTGGAACCCGCCCCCGGTTCGCTTTCCACATCAATCCAGCCGCCATGCTCGATGACTATGCCATAGACAACCGACAATCCCAGCCCGGTCCCATGCTTGGCCTTCTTGGTGCTGTAGAAGGGTTCAAAAATATGGAGCACTGTTTCAGGGTCTATACCGGAACCTGTATCAACTACAGACGTACAGACGAATTTTCCCGGATGGGCCTCAGCGACTCTACTGGCTTGTTCCTCGTTGATGACGGCATTGCTGGTTCTGATCAGGATGCGTCCACCTTGCTCCATGGCGTCGCGAGCGTTGACCACCAGGTTCATTATTATCTGCTCCATGTGCGCCGGGTCGGCCTTGGTCTGCCATAGCCCGTCTTCCAGGTCGATGACTATCTCATATTTCTCACCGATGATACGGTCAAGCAGCTTGAGCAGTCCCGATATTTCCACGTTAAGATCGATCGGCTTGAGGTTCATCGATTCGCGGCGGCTGAAAAGCAACAGCTGCCTGGTGAGATCAGCGGCCCTTTTTGATGAAGCCCTGGCCTCGACCAGATCCTCATAAGCCGGATGATCGGCAGACAGCTCCGTCAGCGCCAGGTCGGTATAACCCTGGATAGCGGTAAGGAAGTTGTTGAAATCGTGAGCGACGCCGCCAGCCAGCCGGCCGATGCCCTCCATTTTCTGTGCCTGTATCAGCTGTTCCTGAAGGTGCCGCTGCTCGGTGATATCGCGGATCGAGCCGCGATACGCATTGATCCGTCCAGCGTCGTCGCGGACCGCGGTCGCCGTTATCGATCCTATTATCCTCTTCCCTGACTTGCCCTTCAGCTCTGCATAATAATCCTGCACGAAACCCTGGCTGGCGAGCAGCTCCTGATATCTCAGCCTTTCTTCCTCGTCCAGATAATGGTCATTTATTATGTCGATCTGTAAAAGCTCATCCCTGGAACCGTAACCAAATAGCTCGACACCGGCCGGATTGATATCCAGGAACCTGCCTTCCGGGGACGAGATGAATATCGTATCGCGCGATTCATCGAAAAGGGAGTGGTAACGCTCTTCCGATTCCCTGATGGATTTTTCAGCGGCGATTCTCTCGCTCATGTCACTGAACAGACCGAGTATCACCTGTCGACCGCCGATCTCCATGATTGCGGAACTGATGTTTATGGGGACACTGGTGCCATCTTTTCTAAGAGCCTCACCCTCGAACGCATTAGTGGCGCCGGATTCGATGTGTACCTCGAACAACTTCCTGTATTTATCAGCTTCTCCGGGAGGATGAAGCCCCGTCTGGCGCATTCCGACTATTTCACTTCTACTTCTGCCAAGAAGAACTTCACCCTGGTGGTTGGTTTCCAGGATGATTCCGGTCTCTACATCAGCCAGAAATGCCGCATCACTAAGGTTCTCAAACAGGCTGCGGTACCTGGCTGCCGAATCAGCAACTTCCTTTTCCGCTGCCTTTCTGTCCGTGATGTCTTCGCCGGAACTGAAGGAAGAGTTTATCTTTCCCGAATCATCCCGGACAGGCGTGTTATGCCAGGCGATGGTTTTTTCTTTTCCGTCAGCGCATTTGACCTGGTTCTCGAAATACGCGACCGGCTCGACCTCACCCGCCATTATCTGTCCGAAAACCATTCTTACCGTTTCACGTTGCTGTTCAGGTATGAATTTATCAAACCAGTTCAGACCGACGATCTGGTCATGTGGATATCCGAGGATCTCGCAGCCTTTGTTATTTATCAGGCTCACCGTCCCGTCCGAGTCGATGTCGATAAGCATGACCCCGGCGATATCCAGATAGCGTTGTGCTTTCAGCGTTTCCCGCCTCAACTGCTCCTCGGCCGCGACGCGACGGGAGATATCGATGCCGGTACCCACCAGGAATACCCCTTCGTCGATTTCCAGCCGGTAGCCCGTGAAATAATAGGGTATCCTGATGCCATCTTTCGTAAGCATGTTTGCCTCGACGCTTGAGAAATGCCCGCCAAACACCTCTGCGACGACTCTACCAACCGATTCCCTGTCCTCGGGAACGATGAATTCCAGCGGTTCCATCCCGAGCATCTCATCATCAGAGTAGCCGGATATCTCACGAAAATTGAGGTTGTAGCGGTACATGCCACTTTCCTCGGAGAACATGTAGAAGATGCCGGGCAGACTGTTAATGATGGTGTCACCAAAAGCTTTTTCCCGTAAGACGTTCCGGCTTGCGGCAACCTGGAAGGTGATGTCCTCGATGGCCGCTACCATTCCCGTTGGCTTCCGGCTCTCCTGGAAAATAGGGGCCGCGTTGATTGAAAGCATCACTCTTCTGCCATCAGGCCATTCGATGGCATAGCGGATGTCATAAACCGCGACTCCGTGATCCATGACCATGCGAAACGGCAGCTTTTCTTCAGGCATGGGCTGTGCGTCAAGGTCGGTTATCTTCCATTCGGGGTCGTTATATGTCCTGTCCTCGATTGCTTTTTTCGAGAGACACAGGATCTCTTCAGCCCTGTGATTTGCAAAGATGATCCTGCCATCGGCATCAAAGGAAATGATACCGGACGGACTGGTTTCTATCAGGCTTCTGGCAAAATCGCGTTCGGCGCGCATCTCTATCTCGACCTTCCAGCGTCGATTATCGGCTTTGTCGATAGCGTCTCCTATCGAGCGTGAGAACTTGGCGACCACGAGGCCGGTGATTGCCGCAAAGACGAGCGCCAGGACGGATTCTGTGACGGCTGGATTGCCTGAACTGGGATCAACGTATCTGATGTCGATCCAGCCGTTGAAGATCAACGCAATAGTTATGATTGGTAGGAATACCCTGAGCAGACGCGAGCGGGTATTGACGCCCGCGGCGATATTGACCAGCCAGTTGTCTGCCCCGGCAGCCGCCACAAGACCGATCCCAAGAATCACGAATACTATGGAACTGCTGAATGCGACCGGGATTATTGTCTCGCCATAAAGCAGTGGCGTACCGTACAGATATCCAATGCAAAGAACCATCCCACCCAGCATCACCACGAATGCAAGGGAAGCTGCGGTCTTATTGGTGAGTCCGGACTTAAGGTTCCTATTGATTACGAGAAGTAGTGATATGGCCGAAGCTATCAGCAACAATGCAGTAAGGGGAGACATGTGGCCTTCCGGAAGTCCCTGGAAGAGACCATATGAATTAAAAAACAGATGGTCCATGCCGAAATCGGAATCGAAAATATATTCAAAAATCGTGATCAGGACGAAGCCTATGATGAATATGAGGGTAATGCTGGAAAACCATGAAAGCCATTTACGCTCGTGGGCCAGGGAGGCGGCGGCGACGCACGAGCCTATCAGCAGAAACATGATCGCCGAGTTCGGCGCCATTGGAATATATGCTTCGCTTATGCTTGCCAGTTGCCGCCAGCCGACAATCCAGCTGAACAGGACGACGGTCCCTTCGGCCGCCACCAGCAGACCGCAGACAGCCGCTACCTTACGCAGTCTTTTATCTAAATCTTTCAAGGGTTGCACATACTTTTTAAGCCTTCTGACATGAGCTCACATTCAACAGTATTATTGATGAACCTGCGTCTGTCTCAAATTCCTGGCATTTAAAGAATTATTGCTAGTGACCTTCTCGGAAGTATTCCTCGTTAGCGTTAAATTCAACCCATTTCCTGACTGCGCGGATTATTTACGCTGGTTGGTTCGAGGAATAAAAAAAGCCGCCCGTAAGGGCGGCTTCGTATGTTAGTAGAGGGACACGAATAATCGTGTCCCTCTGACTTAAATAATCCCGGCGACTTCCTACTCTCCCAGGGTGTCTCCCCCCAAGTACCATCGGCCTCGGCGGACTTAACTACTCTGAATTCCTCAACCAATTAGTATGATCTGCTGAAACATGCTGTGCTGATATCCAACCTATAAGTTGAAAGATATATTTAAGCTGCATCCTCTTCAACAGGCAAAACCTGGATATCGGCGGCATGCTGACGTGCTTCCCACAAATCATATGCGTTCTGAAGCCTTAACCAATGGGCAGCGTTCGGCTTTGCAAAAGTCATTTCAAGCCTGAGCGCCATCTCCGGCGTGATGGCGCCACGCCCGTTGAGAACTTTAGACAATGTCTTTCGGCTAACACCAAGATGGTGTGCAGCATCAGTGACAGATAGCCTTAAAGGCTTAATCACCAGGTCCCTCAGGATTTCGCCGGGATGTGCCGGGTTGTGCATGGTCATAATCTCACCTCGCTAATGGTAATCCTCATAATTGACAATTTCGGTGTCGCGGCCTTTGAATCGAAACGTGACTCGCCAGTTGCCGCTTACCCTGACGGTCCATATGCCTTTTCGTTTGCCCTTGAGTTCATGTAGCACTAAGCCGGGCATGTCCATATCTTCCGGACCCTCGGCTTGATCCAAGTTTGAAAGTATCAACCGCAATCTCTGTGCGTGCTTCGCCTGAATGCCAGACTTACTACCTGTGCGGTAGAATTTTTCCAACCCCGTATGGGCGAAGCTTATTATCATGAGGATATAGTAACTCTATCGGTTACGTTTTTGCAACTCAAGAGGTTACAACCTAAATTGCTTTCTTCCGCATTAACGAAAGAGCCGCCTCTCTCAAGGGCGGCTTCGGATGTTAGTAGAGGGACACGAATAATCGTGTCCCTCTGACTTAAATAATCCCGGCGACTTCCTACTCTCCCAGGGTGTCTCCCCCCAAGTACCATCGGCCTCGGCGGACTTAACTTCTCTGTTCGGAATGGGAAGAGGTGTTTCCCCGCCAGCAAAATCACCGGAAACTGATATTCGGTTGTTTTGTCATCCTGTGGCGAAGCCTAAAAAATCTCAGAGACCTTTAGCTACGCTCAGGATGACAGACAATCATCGCTCAACATGATAGGCAGACGCCATTATCGACCAGCCGGCTAAGGGCTTAAGCCGGGGCCTGGCCGCCAACATCAGGCAGCGGTTTCAGGCTTTCGATGATACTCCTTATGTCCGCCCAGCCCCAGCCTGTCGAGATATCCGTAGTCATGCTGTAATAGAGAACCTGCAGCTGTCCCGCCGCATCCCTGAACTGGCCCTTCCAGACGACGATGAAATTCTCAGCGTCGCCGACCTCTGTAGTTCTCACCGGATCGCCGTTAGGCAGGTAATCCTTTTTCCGGTGCCAGTAAACCTGGTAACCAATGCCGTTGATCGTCGTTTCCGTGAGATAGTAGCCCGAGAGGGGGTATCTATTGTCACGTTTCTGATTAAATGTCAGCGTCTGGCTTAAGTTGTTGGGATGTGAATACCTGAAGCTGTAGTAGCCGGCCGCGTCGGCCGCGGTACTGCCCGAGCCGATGAGGTCGGCGTCAAGCTTCATGCCTGTTGGAAGACTGGTGGGCACGACCACCGGGTAGGGCAGCTTGCCCTGCAGCTCGATAAGAGGCTTCATCTCTAGGTCCGCCGGTGTCCCAGTGCTGCTTTTCAGGTTGGGATCGAGCGTGATCACGGCTGCCGGCGCAGTCGGCGTGGACGTCGCGGTCCCCAGCTCCCTTAATACATTCCGGCGAATTGCATCCGATTTATTCATCGCATTCTCGTAACTCGCTACCAGTTCGGTCATCTGATTCGTGAGCGCCGCTTCGCCGCCTGTGGCAAGAATCGCGGTCGTGATCCCATCCTGGTTATCATAGAGCGTGGATAATCCCTCGAGACGAAGAGCTGCATCGAGCATTGCATCTAATGCCGACTGGTAGTCGCGCTTCGCGTTTGACTCTGGCAACACTTTGATGGCAACCATTGCTGCAGCAATCTCGTCTCGGGCATTCCAGATCGACTTTCGCATTTCGGCGGCTGCCCCTCGCATTTCCGATTCAGTATCAGGAGACGCGATGTAGACCTTAAAGGCCAATGCATTGTCAGCCTTTGCGGCTTCCGCGTGTGCTTCGGCTTTGTCCAAGACTGCCTTACTAGCATCTACCTGTTCCAGTGCTGTGACTGACCGTGTTTCAGCTGATTCCCCAGTCTCCTCGTTTGCGCAACTGGAAATAATAGCTGCCAGAACAGAGCAAAGAACCAGTAGCGCTGCAATCTGTTTCTTTCTCATGAAAACCTCCCAATAATTCCATAGATTTGCTGCCGGACTTTCAATGCCTCCCGTCGAGAGTTCAGCCGAACGCCTAGCGCTTCAGTTGCGAGCGAATTGGAGTTGACTCGCTTTCGTTGGCGGCCAGATCATTTCTGCTCACTGTAGTGTCCAAACTTAAAGTGTAAACTAAAGCAGGTCAACTCCAACTCCACCTTACCCAATTAGCCTGTCACATTTATGAACCCGCCACAATGAAAGAGGGGCTGTATGAATGTTTTGTTTAATCTGCATTCTTTAACACTAAATCTTCAATACGCTCCACGATTGCTTTTGAATTTGGCTCGTTTCCAGCGACTGTCCCGTTGCGTATTCTCGTATGCGATATCGCAGCGAATTGACCTTTTCCGTCCTCCTTTATTAGCTCGCCACCGCTCATTATCAACGGTTTGCCACCCGAAACTACGTCTTCATCTATTAAGCTGCCGCTTTTGTCTAGGATCGTGATGTGACATGTTTGCTCCATCCCAGGGAGTTCCATATTTCCTACTAAAAATGTTTCATCCACTCTTTTAAAATCTTTTTCCAAAATGGCGATAAATTCTACCTCAGCAGGTATGTTAGCCCTTCTATCTCTGGGAAGATCACGCCATACCTCGCTTAACGAAGAACCTGAGACCTCATCAAATACAGCAATTCGGATGTTAGACGACCTATCATCAATCCGATGAGATGAATATTGAATCCCCGAATCTGAACTGCGTGGTATCTGGAAGCCCTCAAAGGCTTCTTGCGCTCGCTGCCATTCTGCATCACTCCACGACACCCAGAAAAGCAAAGAGCTAATCATAAGAACAATTAAGCCGCTAAGAAGCGTTATTTGTCTCCCATACGAAATTCTAAATACGCGCGCTCCATAATTTGCGCCGAAGGTAGCTATCCCAAAAGCCGCAGCCAAACTTAAAATTATGCCTGTAATTGACAGAATTGCAGAGGCAGCGATCCCACAAATGATTGAAACTACTGCCATGAACATGAAAAGAAACAGAAAAAGATTATTTTTTGTTCTTATACCATGGATCAACAATCTTTTATTAATCGCTACCGGGCCGCCCCTGTCATTGATTACAGCAAGTAGAATTGTTTCTGCTTCCTCTTGCCCAATGTGTTCCAGCCCGCGCTTGATCAGGTATCGTGCGTTAATGCGATCTAATTCTGCAAGTATTCGCTTATCAGAAATATGCTGAAGGTATTTACGCCATTCTTCTTCCTTGCGCTCCTGCCTGCTTGTAATTTCAGAAGTGACAATATTAATCGCATTCTCAAGTGATATGCCTGTAATGTTATTGTTAGTAAGGTAATGAGTATCAATCTGGTTTATTTCTCTTTGCAATTCCTCATCAGATAAATCTTTAATGCGTCTGAGCCATTCATCTTTATTTTTGGCGTCCTCTTTTGCTTTTATTCTCCCAGTTAGAGCGTTTTTTCCTCCTCGTCGGTACACCTCCATTAAAAAATAGTTCCAAATATCTTCCGATGGCAGTTTATTAAAGTTGCGTAGAGCTACGCTTTGTGACAAAACATCGTCCAATACATGCAATTCTGTTGCCCGTCCCTTGTTTACCTTGTCAATAACAATATCGACCCCCTCTTGCCCACGTCTACGCTTCAAATCAAAAAGAAATAGGCCGACTCCACCCGCACTCTTAATAATCTCGCTTCCTCCCTTAAGGGTATCCAAGAGCTTTTCGTCTGATAAAGTGCCAATATATTCAATCCACATTTTTAAGGCAGGATTGCTACTCTGAGTATAATAATTCACTTTTAAATCCCAATATCTCGCGATTGCATACGACACAAGCGACGGATTCATCTGATTTTTCCGTCGCCAAAACACGCATTTAGAACAGCCAAATATCTAATGTAAGAAAATCAATTTACGCCGAATTGGTTAATATGTCAACAATTATACCGTACTTAAATCCTGGTCGAAAACTTTTCTATGCCAAGAGATCGTTTCTATCATTTGGTAGTCTTCCTGGCTGACTACACGGATAATGTAATTGGAGAAATACTAATTAACCACGGACGAATTAGAGCTACAGATTCTGAGCGCGGGAGGTTTGAAGGCAACTTTTCGATGACAACATTGGCTGCTGTTACACATCTGGATCATGAAACAATAAAACCGCCCTTGAGGACGGCACTGATAAAAGTAGAGGGACACGAATAATCGTGTCCCTCTGACTTAAATAATCCCGGCGACTTCCTACTCTCCCAGGGGGTCTCCCCCCAAGTACCATCGGCCTCGGCGGACTTAACTTCTCTGTTCGGAATGGGAAGAGGTGTTTCCCCGCCAGCAAAATCACCGGAAACTTTTATTCAGTTGTGTTGTCGTTCTGAGGGCGAAGCATGAAGAATCTCGAAAAAGCAGATCCTTCGCTGCGCTCAGGATGACAGATGCCATGCTCATGATGACATTATGCCTTCCTGCTCAGGATGACAGATTCAGAGCATACCGGATTCCGGCATACCCTGAAAACTGCATAGTGGTTAATGATGTTCATTTAAATCAAGCCCTCGGACAATTAGTACTGGTCTGCTGAACACATCACTGTGCTTACACATCCAGCCTATCAACCTTGTAGTCTACAAGGGTCCTTACCTGGTTAACCCAGTGGGAGAACTCATCTTAGGGTGGGCTTCCCGCTTAGATGCTTTCAGCGGTTATCCCATCCGCACGTAGCTAACCTGCAATGCCGTTGGCACGACAACAGATACACCAGAGGTGCGTTCGCTCCGGTCCTCTCGTACTAGGAGCCACTCCCTTCAATTCTCCTGCGCCCACGATGGATAGGGGCCGACAGTATTGTTACTACCAGCGCGTCTCTGCTTCCGCGTTTTGAATTTACGCTCCGCTGGCGGCCAGATCATTTCTGCCTGGCTCTGCATGTCGCCATGCAGCTCGGACTATATCTTCACAGTCTTTTCCAAGACTGTGTTCGGCGTATAGTCTCTGAGGATTCTAGATCACTAACTATGTCGCTGTAACTTAATCTCCTGTACTTGCCGTTGCCGTTCATACTAAAGGCAACAGCCAGCAATTCGATAAAGCCATCTCGTTTCAGATGATTTCCTTCAGTCATCGCCCTCACTATTCTGGCGAATTTCCTGAATTCATCATCCTTTGCTGAGATTATTGGATACGTTTCAAAGAAAGGAATTACTTTCGTAAGCAGATCTTCCCTGTTTCGTACAACCAGGACACTAGTCTTGTCCCTGTTATTACCAGGATGATTCTGCTTTATATACCCACATCCAAGAGTATCTTTGATGATTGCCAACACTGAATTTCGTTCCACATTCTGACTTACACGAAATTCAGGTATTAACTGGTAACCAACCAATACGTACCTACTCTTCTGGATGGAGACGTGAAAGCTCCCTTCGCCGTCAACGTACCCTGCGATATAGCAACCTAGTCTTTCCTGCTGATTGTCTGCACCTGTCACGTTGTCACTATTGTAAACATCCCATCGGACAGAACCAATGGCCATTCACAATGAGTAGTGCAGGATACACAGAGTTTCCAGCATTTAGCCGAATTTATAGACAGCAGTGCCCCTTTGCTCTACTGTCTCACGACGTTCTGAACCCAGCTCGCGTACCGCTTTAATGGGCGAACAGCCCAACCCTTGGGACCTGCTTCAGCCCCAGGATGCGACGAGCCGACATCGAGGTGCCAAACCCTCCCGTCGATGTGGACTCTTGGGGAGGATAAGCCTGTTATCCCCGGAGTACCTTTTATCCGTTGAGCGACGGCAATTCCACTCTCAACCGCCGGATCATTAAGCCCTGCTTTCGCACCTGCTCGACTTGTAGGTCTCGCAGTCAAGCTCCCTTCTGCCTTTACACTCTACGCACGATTTCCGACCGTGCTGAGGGAACCTTTGGGCGCCTCCGTTACTTTTTAGGAGGTGACCGCCCCAGTCAAACTGCCCACCTGACACTGTTCGGTAGCCGGATAACGGCCTACCGTTAGAAGCCCAGAACACCCAGGGTGGTATCCCAAGGGTGACTCCACCGAGACTAGCGTCCCGGCTTCAAAGTCTCCCACCTATCCTGGACGAGATGCACCAGACTCCAATATCAGGCTACAGTAAAGGTTCACGGGGTCTTTCCGTCCTATCGCGGGTAATCGGCATCTTCACCGATACTACAATTTCACCGAGTCCCTCGTTGAGACAGTGCCCAAGTCGTTACGCCATTCGTGCAGGTCGGAACTTACCCGACAAGGAATTTCGCTCTCTCTGTTACTTTTTGACCAGCGGCGCAAGCATATGCCGCGGGCGGACCGGTCATTTCTGCCGGTCTCCCTATGTCGCCATAGGGTACGGACTATATCTTCAGCCGGGCTCAAGGCCCGGAAGTCTGGCGTATAGTCTCTGAGGATTGCAACAACCTGGATGGATTGTCCCGGTTCACCAGCTCCAGCTCGCGCCGGAGTGATGAAGACTCGTTCCATCACCATTTATAGTCTGATTCAGCTCCGACCCGCGTCGAAGCATGACATTGACTTTGTGTTCTTCATCAAGATGAACCCGACAACCCAAACATACTTTCTGGCTGTTACTCTTTCCTGCTGATTGTCTGCACTCGACACATTGTCACTTTCGAAACATTCTCCAGTCATTCCGAAAAGCAGATCATTCGCTGCGCTCAGGATGACAATTGAAAACGTTTCGATGAGTAGTGCGAGATACTCAGAGTTTCCAGCATATGGCCAGATTTTACTAAGGCGACGTTATTCACCTTAGGACCGTTATAGTTACGGCCGCCGTTTACCGGGGCTTAGTTTCAAAGCTTCGCCCGAAGGCTAACCTCTCCACGTAACCTTCCGGCACCGGGCAGGCGTCAACCCCTATACGTCGTCTTGCGACTTAGCAGAGGCCTGTGTTTTTGGTAAACAGTCGCTTGGGCCTATTCACTGCGGCCTCCTCACGCTCAGGAGAGCAAGTCTCCGTCACGCTAACGAGGCGCCCCTTCTCCCGAAGTTACGGGGCTATTTTGCCGAGTTCCTTAACGAGGGTTCTCTCGATCACCTTGGTATTCTCTACCTGCCCACCTGTGTCGGTTTGCGGTACGGGCACCATAATTACTCCCTAGAGGCTTTTCTTGGCGGCATGGATTCAGCGACTCGCCTACTGTAATTTTCGGCTGACATCGCGTCTCAGGCTGTGTGGCTCCCGGATTTACCAAAGAACCGCCCTACTCGCTTGTCCCTGGTCGACCATCGCCAGGGTTCGCTTATCCGACCGCGTCCCCCCATCGGTCAAATGCAATATGGTGGTACGGGAATATCAACCCGTTGTCCATCGCCTACGCCTTTCGGCCTCGGCTTAGGTCCCGACTTACCCTGAGCTGATTAGCATTGCCCAGGAAACCTGGGGCATTCGGTGGGGAAGTTTCTCGCTTCCCTTTCGTTACTCATTCCAGCATTCTCTCTTCCTTGGCGTCCACGGCTGGCTTGCCGCCGCCGCTTCAATCGCCAAGGAATGCTCTCCTACCAATCGCAGTAAACTGCGATTCCATAGCTTCGGCAACTGACTTGAGCCCCGTTGAATTATCGGCGCACGAACACTTGACCAGTGAGCTGTTACGCACTCTTTAAAGGAATGGCTGCTTCTAAGCCAACCTCCTGGTTGTCTCGACACTCGAACATCCTTTTCCACTTAGCCAGTATTTAGGGGCCTTAGCTGATGGTCTGGGCTCTTACCCTCTCGACTACGAAGCTTATCCCCCGCAGTCTGACTCCCGCGCTCTTAAGTTATGGTCTTCGGAGTTTGTCTGGATTCGGTAACCTGGTGGGGCCCCTAGTCCAAACAGTGCTCTACAGCCATAACTAAACACGCGAGGCCATACCTAAATATGTTTCGGAGAGAACCAGATATCCCCGAGCTTGATTAGCCTTTCACTCCGATCCACAGGTCATCCCCTTGGCTTTCACCCCAAGTGGGTTCGGGCCTCCACGAGGTCTTACCCT
>JBAZZU010000015.1:0-54326 GCA_041658605.1 Thermoleophilia bacterium
CATCGATCGAAACATCGATCCGACGCTGGTGACGGAAGCGGAAAGAATATTGCCAGAACTTGACGAAGAGTCAGCCTAAACAAGCAAAACCGCTACCGCTGCTTCCAACCAGAGAACTAGTAGTCTTCCCGCGGATGGTTGCGCCTATTTTCGTGGGCCGTGAGAAGTCGATAAAGGCCCTGGAGCAGGCATTCGCCGACAAGTCTCCCATCATCCTCTCCACCCAGAAGGAACCATCGGTAGAGGACCCCACCAGCGACGACATCGTGCGCGTGGGCACCATGGCGACGGTCGTGCAGCTTTACCGCATGCCGGAAGGTTCCATCAAGGCCCTGGTGGAAGGACAGCAGCGGGTCACGATTGACGACTTCACTTCGACTTCACCGCACTTCGTCGTGCACTACTCACCGATGCTCACCGGCGTGGAAAAGCCGACCGAGCGTACCAATGCGCTGGCGCGCGTGGTCCTGCGGGAATTCATCCGCTACGTCGAGTCGAGCCCGGGCATGCCGGAGGAGATGAGCCACATCGTCGGCGCCGTGACCGAACCCGACGAGCTTGCGGACGCCGTGGCCGCCCACATCATGGTCCCCTTCCACAAAAAACAGGAACTGCTGGAGCTGGGCAACTCGGACGAGCGTCTGAACGCCGTGCTCCAGATACTTATCGAGGAAAACGCCGTGCTTGACATGGAACGTGATTTGAACCAGAAAGTTCAGGATAAGATTGAGACGACCCAGCGGCAGATATTCCTGCACGAGAAGCTGAAGGTCATCCGCGACGAGCTCGACAACGCCGCCGAGACCGAGGACGAGTCGATACAGGACTATTACAAACTGCTTGAGGAAAAACAGCTGGGCGCCGCGGCCGAGGAGTCGGTACGCAAGGAGCTCAACAAGCTGAAGTCGACTTCACCTATGTCGGCAGAGGTCTCAGTCATAAGAAATTATCTGGACAACGTCTTCGCGCTGCCCTGGGGAAAGCTGGCAGACAAGACCGATTATGAGCTGCCGGTCGTCTCCAGGCATCTGGACAGGACGCATTACGGCCTTAAGAAGGTCAAGGAGCGGGTGCTCGAGTTCCTCGCTGTCGGCAAGCTGCTCGGCAAGGACCAGCCCAACACGACCCTGTGTTTCGTGGGGCCGCCTGGAGTGGGGAAGAGCTCGGTCGCCAAGGCCATCGCCGACGCGCTGGAACGGCCGTTCGTGCGCATATCGCTCGGCGGTGTGCGCGACGAGGCTGAGATCCGCGGCCACCGGCGCACATATGTCGGCGCAATGCCGGGACGCATCATCGACGCCATCACCAAGGCCAAGGCCGATAACGCGGTCGTGCTGCTGGACGAGATCGACAAGATGGACTCCGATTTCCGCGGCAACCCGGCGGCAGCGCTGATGGAAGTGCTCGACCCGCTGCAGAACAAGGAGTTCCGCGACAACTACCTCGAGCTCGACTACGACCTTTCAAAAGTCCTGTTCCTTGCGACCGCCAATTACGATGACGGTATACCGGCCACGCTGTACGACCGTCTCGAGGTTATCCATCTTTCCGGATACACCTGCGAGGAAAAAGAGAAGATAGCCATAAAGCATCTGCTGCCGGGGATCGCGAAGGAAACCGGCCTCAAGAAGGCAAACGTGGTCCTTTCTCCGGCGGCGCTGAAGGCTGTCATCCGCTTTTACACGCGCGAGTCAGGAGTGCGAGACCTCGAGCGACGGCTGAGCAAGATATATCGTAAGGTCGCGAGGCGTTATCTGGAAGATGGGATAAAGCTTCCGGTCAAGGTGAGCGCTACCGCGCTGGAAGATTATCTCGGTCCGGCGCCGTTCACCGAGGAGCGCCTCGAGCGCAAAGCTCTCTGCGGCGCCAGCCTTGGGCTCGCCTATACTTCTGATGGCGGTGACGTGCTGACCATCGAGACCATCGTATCCAGCAGCGGCAAGGGCGACCTGGTCATGACGGGCCAGCTGGGCGAGGTCATGCAGGAATCGGCCTCGACGGCGTGGGGTTACCTGCAATCAAAAGTTGAGACGGACGAAAGATTTACTTCCCTGTTCAAGAAGAACGCGCCCGCATTTGACGAAGACGGGAAATGGGCCATGCCCGGCAAGGACCTCAGGCTTCACGTGCCCGAGGGCGGCATACCCAAGGACGGTCCATCAGCTGGTATCGCGCTGGCGGCTTCAATGTTATCGGCGATAAGCGGACACGCGATCAGGCCGGCGGTTGCGGCGACGGGTGAGATAACCCTGCGCGGCAAGATCCTGCGTGTTGGCGGCCTGCGCGAGAAGTGTCTGGCGGCCGAGCGCATGGGCGTAAAAACTGTGATACTCCCCAAGGCGAACATGCCTGATATCAAGGAACTCCCTCCGAAGGTCCGCAAGGCCCTCGAGTTCGTCTACGTGGAAGATTTCGCGAAGGCGATCGAGCGGTTGTTTGTGTAGATAAAGCGGTAGCAACTCGAATTAATTATTCATCCCCAATACAGAACCACCATTGTGGCGGATGTACTTGATCGTGATTTCTGCCGGCTGTTGATGTTCTTCAATTTGAAAAGCAGTAATCAGCTTTCGCTCAATGGGCTCCCCGGCATCGGCAATTTCCAACCTGTAAATAATCCAGCGATCGCCACAGAGGAAGCGTCGCATGTGCTCGCCTGCCAACCGTATCCGATAGCCCATGCGTGGAAATCGCGTCAAAAGCTCAACACATTTATCGACGCGGTCACGGTCTGTTATCTGCAGCTCAAGGAATTGGCCCACCGCAAGCGGGCTCCATCCAAGTTTGACGTTTCCACCCATCAGGTGCGTTTACGCCGCAGTTCGCGAAGTTTCGCCATAACAACCTCATGTTCAATAACGCGGCCTGCAGCTATATCCGCATCGGCGATCCGATTCATTTCGATGGCCTCAGGGTCGGTTAATTCTTCGTAGGTCGCAATTCTGCTTTGCAGTTCCTCGAAGTCATCAAAGCTTATTAGTACTGCCCTCGGACTACCGGATTTCGTGAGTACCCACCTCTGTCCGTGAAAAAATGAATCTTCAACCATTTGTGAGAGGTTTTTTCGCGCCTCTGCAATGCCGGCCAGTTTCATTTCATATCTCCCATGTAAATTCTGTAATAAAAGTACATAATATCCATAAAGGGCATATTTTACAATAAGAAAGGTTGACGTTCACTAAAATTCCCGCAAATAGCGGCAAAAAATACGCCGGTTGTGTCACTTGTGATAAGATTGCGGCGCGGCGCGGTTGACGGGCACGTGAATCTGTGTCCGCGGCTGTGTGGCATAAAATAAATGAACCAGGACATCCGCGAACAACTGAAGACGAACACCCGCTACTCGCCTGCCGACATCGAGTCGAAATGGATGAGCCGCTGGCTGGACGACAGGCTTTTCACCCCGAAAGAGGATTCCAGCAGGGAAGATTCGTACTGCATAGTCTTACCGCCGCCGAACGTCACCGGCTCGCTGCACATGGGTCACGCTCTCAATTCCTCCATCCAGGACCTGCTGATCCGCCTCAATCACATGAGGGGAAAGAACACGCTCTGGGTCTGCGGCACCGACCACGCCGGCATAGCCACCCAGAACCAGGTGGAGAAGCAGCTGGCCGGAGAGGGGACAACGCGCCAGGAGATCGGCCGCGAGGCCTTTGAGCAGCGTGTCTGGAAGTGGCGCGGCGAGTACGGCTCCACAATCATCAAACAGCTGAAGCGGATGGGATGCTCCCTCGACTACGAGGGCGAGCGGTTCACGCTCGACGAAGGCTACGTCAAGGCCGTTTACCGCGTGTTTGTCGCCATGTACGAGAAGGGTTACATATACCGAGACGAATACATGGTCAACTGGTGTACCCGCTGCCATACGGCCCTGTCCGACCTCGAGGTCGAACACGAGGACGTAGAAGATAAACTTTATTACCTGCGCTATCCCGTGGTAGGCGAGGACGAATACCTTGTCATCGCCACGGCGCGCCCCGAGACGATGCTGGGAGATACCGCCGTCGCGGTGAATCCCAAGGACACGCGCTACGAACACCTGGTCGGCAGGAATATCAAGCTGCCGCTCGTCGACCGCGAGATTCCCATAATCGCCGACAAGTACGTCGACATGAGTTTCGGTACCGGCGCGCTGAAGGTCACTCCCGCCCATGACCCCAACGATTTCGAGCTCGGCAAGAAGCACGATCTTGAGGAGATCAACGTTTTCACCTCCGACGGACGAATCAACGAGGCCGGGGGGGAGTTCGCCGGGCTCGACCTCATGGAGGCGCGCGCCCAGATCATGCACCGCCTCGAGCGTGAGGATCTGGTCGAGAAGGTCGAGCCGTACATGCACTCGGTTGGCGTCTGCTACCGCTGCAGCACGAATATTGAGCCGTACATCTCGCTGCAGTGGTTCATGCGCATGGACGAGCTGGCGCGTCCGGCCATCAACATGGTGGAAAATGAGACCGTAAAATTTCATCCGAAGCGCTGGTCTGGCGTATATCTTGAATGGATGCGCTCGATCCGGCCGTGGTGTATCTCCAGACAGCTCTGGTGGGGCCACCGTCTCCCAGTCTGGTATTGCGAGGAATGCTCCGAGATCGTGGTGAGCGAAGAGACCCCGACCAGCTGCCCCCATTGCCGCTCAGCCAACCTGCGCCAGGAAGAAGATGTGCTCGACACCTGGTTCAGCTCCGCCCTCTGGCCCTTCGCGACTCTTGGCTGGCCGGAAAGCACGGGGCGCATGGAGAGTTTTTATCCCACCGACGTGCTGGTCACGGCGCGTGACATCATCTTTCTCTGGGTCGCCCGCATGATCATGATGGGCATGGAGTTTCCCAACGACATCCCCTACAGCGATGTCATCATCAACGCCACGATCATGGCCAAGGACGGCCGGCGCATGAGCAAGTCACTCGGCACCGGCGTCGATCCGCTGGTGCTTATCGATACTTACGGCGCCGACGCCACGCGCTTCGGCCTGCTGAACATGGCTTCGTCCCAGGATGTACGTTTCTCCGAAGAGCGTATCGAGATGAGCCGCAATTTCTGCAACAAGATATTCAACGCCGCGCGTTTCGTTCTGCTCGGGGTCGAGGATGTCGAGGCGAAGGCGACACCGGCGACGCTGGCCGACCGCTGGATCCTCAGCCGGTTCGAGGCGACCGCGGCTGATGTGAACCGCCTGCTGGATAAATACGATTTTACCGAGGCGACAAAGCTGCTTTACCGCTTCGTCTGGAATGAGTTCTGCGACTGGTATGTTGAGATCGCCAAGCTCAGGCTTTACGGCGAAGACGGTGACGCGAAGCGGGATGTATCCGCGAACCTGCTATTCCTGCTGGACAACATCCTGCGGATGCTGCACCCCCTGACGCCGTTCCTGACCGAAGAGCTCTCGGCGCTGCTCCCCGGCGAGCGGGATTATCTCATCAATTCGACATATCCCGCCGGTGCTTGCTCCGCACGCGATGAAGCGGCGGAAAAGGAGATGGAGCTGCTGATGGAAGCCGTGGTCTCGATCAGGACGATGCGAAACGAGCTCGGCGTATCTCCGAAGAAGCCCGCCGAGGCCATACTGGTCTCGGACAACGATGGCACAATTGGTGTGGTAGAGAACAACGCCTCTCTGATAGAATCACTTACCAGGATCAGTCTGGCGCAGACCGTTAGCGAAGAGAGTGCGGCCACGGGAGCCGGTTCGCAGCCCGCCGTGGTGCTGATACGGGGCGGCAAACTGCTGATTCCCATTGAAGAGCTGATAGATGTGGAGCAGGAAAAGGCGCGGCTGAAGACAGCTATTTCAAAGAAAGAGCAGGAAGTTTCACGCGCGCAGGGAAAACTGGGTAATAAGAATTTCGTCGCCAAGGCGCCTGAGGAGCTGGTCGAGCAGGAAAAGGCCAAGCTGGAACTCCACGAGCGTGAGGTGGCTGAATTAAAACAGCAGTTCGAACGTTATTTCGGGGAGTAGATGGCAAAAGCCGCTAAAAAACCAAAAAAGCAGGTCAAGTCAGCAAAGACTACGGTAAAAAAGCCCGCTAAACCGGCGAAGAAGAGCACGGCGAAACCGGCGGTGAAATCCGTAAAAACCGCGAAGAAGTTAGTAGCGAAACCGTCAAAACCGGCGACAGCGGCAAAAGCCAGGAAAAAACCGGCAAAGGCCGCAAGGGCCGCAAAACCAGCATTAAAGGCTCCAGCGAAGAAAAAAACAGCGGTCAAGGCTCCAGCGAAGAAAAAGGCCACCGCCAAGGCTCCAGTAAAGAAAAAGCCGGCAAGTGCGGCCGCAAAAGCTGCTGTCAAAAAGCCAGCAAAAGCCCCCAAAACAAAGAAACCGGTAAAAGCTCCCGCCAAAGCGCCGGCGAAAAAACCGCGGGCTACCGTAGCAAAAACCGCAAAGGCGCCCGCAAAGAAGGCCGTAGAAAAAAAGCCGTCCAGAACCCTGAAAGCTCTGGAAAAAAAGCACGCCAGGGTAGGCAAGGCGGCCAAGGAGGCAAAGGAAGCCAAAGCAGTCAAGGACAAGGCTTCAGGAAAAGCGCCTTCGAAAAAGGTGAAAAAGGCTCCGGCTGCCGAACCGGTAAAAGCACCCGCGAAGGTTTCCGCCAAGAAGCCGGCAAAAGCGGCAGCCAAAAAGCCCGCGAAAAAAGGGCCATCGAAAAATTTTGAAGCGCCTCCTTCGAGGCCGAGGCCCGCGTCCCATACTCCCTCGGTTGAGGTCGCCCGCTATCTGACGGAACTCGAGCGGCTGGGAATGAAGTTCGGGCTGACCCGGATAGAAAAACTTCTCAAGGCGCTCGGCAATCCCGAGAAACGTCTGAAAACCATCCATGTGGTAGGCACGAACGGCAAATCATCGACGGCGCGTATGCTTTCGTCCATACTGACGGCGCACGGTCTCAAGACCGGCACATACGTCTCACCTCACCTCGTCTCTTTCACGGAACGCATCCTGATAAACGGCAAGGAGATATCGGAGCCGAAATTCGAGAAGCTTATCATGGAGGTCAAGGCCAAGGCTGAGGATGTCAACAAGCGTTCGCGCAGCAGCGGCCCACTTACCCAGTTTGAGATCCTGACCGCGGCCGCGCTGCTCTATTTCAAGCAGCAGAAGGTCGGCGTGGCGGTTATCGAGGCCGGACTCGGAGGACGCTACGACGCCACCAACGTCACGGATTCAAAGGTGCAGGTCATCACGAATATCGAGCTCGAGCACACGGACCTGCTGGGCAAGACCGTATCCGCGATCCTCAAGGAGAAAGCAGCGGTTATTCCGGAAAAGGGAAATGTCGTCCTGGGAGCGCTGTCCGATGAGGCCATGGGAGAGGCGATCAGGATCTGCGAGCGGCTGAAGACGAAGACAGCTGTGTTCGGCGAGGAATACTCCCTGCTGAAGGGGAGGGGAGACAAGTTCGATGTCTGGACGGCGAGAACACAGTATTCCGACATGTCACTTACCCTGCTCGGTCAGTACCAGAGGACCAACTGCGCGGTTGCCATTCAGGCCGCGGAGGTCTTTTTGCACAAGGCGTTGGATGAGAAAAAACTGCGCCGCGCCCTGCCGCGCATATCGATTCCGGCCCGCCTGGAGATAATCGCGGAAAAACCGCTGGTCGTCCTCGACGGCGCCCATAATCCCAGCGGTATCGAAGAACTTATCCACTCGCTGGATCCGCTCACCAGCGGCAAGAGGATCATCGGTGTTGTCTCGATTCTCAAGGACAAGAACTACGAGAAGATGCTGGGACAGCTCCTCGAATTTTGTGATATCTTATTCATCACCGAGAATTCGAACGAGCGCTGCATGTCGGCACAGGAGATGTCCAGACTTCCCGTTGTGCTCGAGAGCCACGTGCAGACGTTCGTTGCTCCGGATAGCCAATCGGCGCTGGAGAGCGCCTTTAAGCTGACCTCGACCCGCGACGTCATCCTTGTAACCGGCTCGATTTACCTGCTGGCCGATATCAAGAGGCGCATGACCTAGCGCAGACAAGGGGAATCATTGCACTTAATAATCTTGCAGGCAGAAGCGGTGGATGGAGCCGAAGGCTTCTTTAATTCCGGCACCTGGAAATTCCTGACCATGATAACGCAGGTGATGATCGTAGCGCTATGGATGGCGCTGGTTTTCTGGACCTACAAGGATGCCAAACGGCGTATCACGGATCCGGTGCTGATAGGTGTTTCCGTGGCGACTTCATTCTTTTTCCCCTTCGTGGGCACCATCTTTTATACTATCCTGCGTCCGCCGGAATACCTCGAAGATGTCCTTGAACGGGACCTCGAGATCAGGGCCAGGGAGCAGGAGCTCGTAGGAGGCGGCCAGCGTTGCCCGGCCTGCCGGACAGCGGTTCGCGACGACTATATCGTCTGTCCCAAATGCAGGCGGCAACTCAAGTCTCCCTGCAGGAAGTGCAGCCGGCCGCTGGATCCTTCGTGGCGCGTGTGTCCTTATTGCGAGGCGGATGTAAAGGCTCCAGTGGAACAGGAAGACGAGCTGTTCGCGTAAAGACTGCTTAGCTGCGCCTGTTGTGACAATCGAGTGAGACAATCCCTGACAACCGGGTTTTTCATGTATTTCTGACGTGCGATAGAATCAGGGCTGAACCGCAGCCAGGGATTTCAGAACTATTTTCGAAGTGAAAAAACAATGGCATTTAGAGGCGTGAAACGCCAATGAGGCCGGAACAGGCAGGAGGAATCGTGGAACGTACTTTTGTGATGGTAAAGCCGGGGGCAGTGGCCCGCGGGCTGGTGGGAGAGATAATCGCCCGTTTCGAGCATCGGGGTTTTCGCATCAGGGCGATGAAATTCATGCAGCTCGACAGGAGCCTCGCCGAAGAGCACTACTCCGAGCATAAGGAAAAGGATTTTTTCAGCGGTCTGGTCGGCTCGATAACATCGGGTCCGGTGGCTGCGTTCGTGCTAGAAGGGCCTGAGGCCATATCCGTGGTCCGCAGGATGATGGGCGGCACCAATCCGCTGGCCGCGGAGCCGGGAACGATCCGCGGGGATTATGGGCTCGACATCGAGGCCAACATCGTCCATGGATCAGACGGAGCCGCCAGCGCCGAGCGCGAGATCGGGCTTTATTTCAAAGAGAGCGAGATAGTCTAGGAATGACCTTCCCCGAATTCTGTTTACACACCGAAAGGGCGGATCGTTAATTATTAAGCGCCCCGGGTTTATCGAAGACAATTTTACTTGAGTCTACCTGTGTATTCCGAACCCTGGTAAATGAAAGTCAGGGATCGAGCGCCGGGAGAATCGGTTCAATAGTCGTAATCAGCTCAGGAATATCATTCGTCGCGGTTTGATAGAGCATTTCGTAGTCAATCTGCCCATACTCGTGCACGATGATATTGCGCTGTCCGATAATCTGTCGCCAGGGAATGTCAGTATGGGTCTTCCTGAAGGCTACGGAAACGTGCGCAGCTGCTTCACCGATAATCTCCACACCTCTTTCCGTGGCGCGTAAAAGAACTCTGTTTTCAAGAAAATCCGATGACGAGACGCCTGAAGTCATGTCACGCACCTCTTTAGCGGCTTCGACCATGTCCCACAGATAAGCAGCGTCGCGTTCTTCAGGCAGCATAGAGTTCCCTTAAGTCACTCTCGATCTGCCGCCGTCGATACGGATTATTCAGAATAGCTACTGTTGCGACCTCGACCTTGCGCCCCAGGAGGTCAGTCAACTCATCCTGTAACTCCACAAGCCTTCCAAGCGAAGGGGCCTGGTTGGGAAGAAACTCGACCAGGATATCTATATCGCTGGTGGAGATAAAATCTGTACGTGCCGCTGAGCCGAACAGGGAAAGTCTTTTGACAGAGAAGTTCCGGCAAATATTTTCAATCTCTTTATTTGGAATTGTCTTCAGAAGATCCATACTTATTATTCCTTTAGCTTTTGAGCACAGGCATGGCATGACATTTTTCTATTATATGCCATTATTTCCTTTAAACGGTTAGCATACCCGAGTCATCCACATGGCTTACCATCAGCGGCTCCGGTGGATAAGGATATCGACGAGCGAAACAACTCGGTAAACAATACCTACAGCTCCGGCGGTTCACTTGCCAGCCGGGTCGATCCGCTATACGCTCCCTATATGTTCAGCTATGATGTCATGGGAAGACCGACGATATTTACTGACCCCCTGGGCGCACAGACCACTTTCAGTCGCGATTCGCTTGGGCGCCTGGTCACTCGTACGGACGGGCGCGGCATATCCCAGTCGTTTAACTACGACCTCAACGGCAGGGTATCTCCAACTCCAAGTACTAGTCATTCATAATATGGGCGTAATAATAACAGCGATAATTTTTGTATTGGGCTTCACTATAGGTGTTTTAATAAACATTTGGACCAGTAGAAGAATCTTTTGGTTTGTATGTTTTAGTTTTATTCCAGTTGTAATACAAATTACGTTGGCGACGTTTCTAGCCACTAATAGAAGTACTATTTATCACGTTGTGGGCAGTATTTTAACTCTTGCACTTTCAATCCCATTTGTCTTGCTGCTCGCATATTGGGTATCGTTTCTTAGCTCAAAAGAACCTTTTAAGAGTTTCTATAGAGTAAAATAATTTTCAAGAAAAGAGACTCCGATAAACGCGGGGCGATTCATTTCGTGCCAACTACGTGCCTGAGCTTGGGAAGACGGGATCTATGGGGGATTTCCGTTTGGGGGAAGGGACACCATTGGGACTAATGGGCTAGCCATAGTCTGTAATATACTCCACTGAATGATCTTTCTGGCCTCAAAATCACCCCAGCGCAAGGCGCTGCTGGAAGCTCTCGGCATCGACTTCGAGATAGTGCTTCCTGAATATATCGAAGACGATCTTCCCGGCGAGCTTCCGGCTGATCTCGTAAAGCGACACAGCCGTGGTAAAGCCATGTCTGTCCTGCCCCGAATTACATCGAATTCCACCAACAGCATCGTCCTCGGTGTTGACACGATGGTAGTTGTTGATAAAAAGACGCTGGGAAAGGCCCGTGACGTAGACGAGGCGCTCGATTTCCTCAGGCGGTTATCCGGCAGGACACACCATGTATACAGCGGTTTGACACTTCTCCGTGCCGGCGATGTCGTGGCGGTGGTTGAAGAGAAGACCGCGCATGCAGTTACCGAGGTAAGGTTCGGTCTGATCACGGAGTTCGAGCTGGAGGCCTATGTCGGTACAGGCGAGTGGCGAGGACGCGCCGGCGCCTATGCGATCCAGGGCCGGGCTTCGGCGTTTGTCGAAGAGGTCAGCGGCGACTACACGAATGTTGTCGGACTGCCGGTGCCGCTGCTGGTAGGGATGCTGCGTGAGTGGGGCCAGTGGCCGCCAACGGGGTGGGGCTTGGGCGCATAGTCCCTGGATACTTTCGCCGGAGTTTATGATTCGTCCTCAAAGTGCAAACTCAAGATATGTATGGATGTAAGGATTTGAAGGCTCTGGATCATAGCCTCGGCCATTGTATCCACAGGTTCGACCTATACTTATCCTTAAAGTCCGAGTTCAGGCACAGAGCGAAAACCTGTACCATTACTTTAGGGTTTTGGCGTTTCATTTTGCCCCTCGCCCGAAGTGTTATATAATGTCGTGCTCCCCAAGGAGCCGAAATTTGCTGCAATAATGGGTATTCCAGGGGGTTTTTCCACAGGCGCATCGATGTTTCAGCTGGTGATGCGTTATGGTGTTACGCCCCCTCTTTGTTACCATAGGTACCGACGCAGCCTCGTTCAACGAAGGCTGTGTTTGTTCGATTATGGCTGTTGCCGCTCAATTTGACAGGCGCGACAGTTTCGAAAGGAGAAGCAAATCAGTTTTCTTGCTTATTTTGCCGGCTTCGGCGGGCGTGACATGGCGGTCGATCTTGGAACCGCCAACACACTAGTCTATGTACGGGGCAGAGGCATCGTCTTAAGCGAACCTTCGGTGGTGGCAATCGACCAGCGGACCGGAGAGGTCCACGCCGTCGGCGCCGAAGCCAAGCGCATGCTGGGCCGTACGCCGGGTTCGATCAGCGCCATCCGTCCGCTCAAGGATGGCGTCATCGCAGACTTTGACGTGACCGAGCAGATGCTCCGTCACTTTATCCAGAAGGTCCACCAGAACCGCTGGGCGCATCCACGGGTCGTGGTCTGTGTCCCTTCGGGAGTCACGGGTGTGGAGAAGCGCGCGGTCGAGGAAGCGACCCTTTCGGCGGGCGCGCGTTTGTGTTACCTGATCGAGGAGCCCATGGCGGCGGCGATCGGCGCCGGCCTCCCGGTGAGTGAACCGACCGGAAACATGATCGTCGACATCGGCGGCGGCACCAGCGAGGTGGCTGTTATCTCCCTTGGCGGAATAGTCACTTCCCAGTCGATCCGTGTTGGTGGCGACGAGATGGACGAGGCCATAATGGCCTACGTCAAGAAGGAGTACAAGTTGATGATAGGAAGCCAGACGGCGGAGGAGCTCAAGCTGGAAATCGGCTCGGCTTTTCCCCTGAAGGAAGAAGAGCAGGCCGAGATTCGGGGTCGCGACCTCGTGACCGGTCTGCCCAAAACGATCGTTTTGACTTCGGAAGAGATAAGGGGCGCGCTGGCCGAGCCGGTGGCGGCGATTATCGATGCTCTCAGGACAACGCTCGACAAGACGCCTCCTGAGCTCGCCAGTGACATAATGGACAGGGGTGTGATGCTCGCCGGTGGCGGTTCCCTGCTGCAGGGCTTGTGCGAACGCCTGCGCGAGGAGACCGGCATGCCGATCCACCTGGCCGAGTCTCCCCTTACCTGTGTGGCAGTCGGCTCAGGCCGTTCGCTTGAGGAATTCGAAGCACTGCACAAGTCCTCACGTCACGCCAAGTCAAAACGCCGCTTTTAAGCTCGCAATTTAAGGTTTAACCTTGGCCCGTACGACTGTAGTCAAACGTCAAGTGGTACTGGCGGTCCTGCTGCTGGTATCGATGGCAATGCTTACCTGGTATTTCCGCGAACCGGTGGGTGGCGTGCTGCATTCCACACAGCGGGGCGGCCTCAGGGTGATCTCTCCACTCGAATCCGGCGTATCGAAGGTCGTCAGCCCCTTCAGGGACTCATACGACTGGGTGACGGGCATCTTCTCGGCGCAGAGTGAGAACGAGAGCCTGCGCGCAGAGGCGGACAGCCTGCGCACGGAGGTGCTTTCATTGAGGGAGACGGACGCTGAGAACAAAAGACTCCGCGACCTGCTCGGTTTCATCAACCAGCCCTCTTACCCCAGGGATTACAAGAACGTACCGTCACGCGTCATCGGCCGCTCGGGTTCATCCTGGAACTCCACCATCACCATAAACAGGGGCAGCGATGCCGGCGTCGCCCTGGGCCAGACTGTGGTAAGCGGCCAGGGCCTGGTAGGACAGGTCTCGGCAGTCACCACCAACTCGGCGCAGGTGCTGCTTATCATCGACAATACGAGCCATGTAGAGGCCAAGCTGCAGAACGGCGCCGCCTCGGGTACGGTCGTGGGCAGCATCAACGGCATGCTGGAGATGGATTTCGTCGACAAGGACCAGAAAGTTTTGAAGACCGATGCCGTGGTGACCTCCGGTACGGGCAAGCTGTTCGTCAAGGGGATTCCGATTGGCGTCGTGGATGAGGCAGCCGACCAGGAGGTCGAGTATTTCAAGCGGATTTCCATCACGCCTTTCGTGGACTTCGGCAGGCTCGAAGAAGTGCTCGTGCTTATTCCGCCTGCGGGCGCGGATCAGGCGCCATTGATGGCGGAGGGGGCAGGCAGGTGACTGCTCCAGCGATAAGGAAGCGCTCCCGTGTGCGCCGCAAGCGCGCGCGTGTGAGGTTCAGGCGCCCGGGCACGAGGGTGCTGCAGCAGAACGCCGCGCCGACAGCGCCCGCCGCCCCTGACAGTCCATTGTTCATGCTGCGGATCTTTGCCATCCTCCTCCTGGCCGTGGTCGTGCAGACCACTCTGGCCCCATTTTTAACGGTACTCGGCACAAAACCGGATGTCGCCCTCGTTATCATCGTCTGTCTTGCCATGATGCGCGGGCCGGTACTTGGAGCGATAGTCGGTTTTTCCACCGGCCTGCTGATCGACGTCGCCCTGGTCCAGACACTGGGCATCTCATCTTTCCTTTTCACGCTCGCCGGATATTTCAGCGGGCGCTACGCCGAGGGTGTCGACCTGGATTCATGGTTTCCGCCTGTGATCACTGTCTTTATTTCCAGCCTGGTCGTACAGCTGCTCAACAGCGTGATCATGTTCCTGCTGGGAGTACAGGCATCGGCGGATTTCATCCTCCTCAGGGTCGTTCTTCCTTCGGCGTTTCTCAATGCGCTGCTGGCCGCGCCCGTCTTCATCATCTGTCGCTGGTCGCTGGGGGGTGACCGCAAGGATGCCCTCTTTACTAAGTAGCAGCAGCAAGAAGAAGAATGAACGCAAACAGCCGTCGGTCGCCATGCGCGTCGGCATCATGGGGGTCATGGCCATGCTGCTGCTTGCGACGCTGCTTTTCCGCATCTGGTTTTTGCAGATACTCTCAGGAGAGACCTATATCGCCATGGCCGAGGATAACCGCATACGGTTCATCCCCGAGGAGGCGCCACGCGGCATCATCTACGACCGCAACAAGCAGCCCCTGGTCGAAAACCGGGCCGGCCTGGCGGTAACAGTATTTCCGGCGGCTCTCAAGGATCCGGAAAAAGAGCTGGCGGAGCTGAGCAAGGTGATCCAGGTTCCCATCGAGGAGATCCAGAAGCAGCTTGATCTTCATAAGGAAGATACATACCGTTCCGTAGTGGTCAAGAAAGACATAACTCCCGAGATGAAAAGCTATCTCATCGAGCGAATACCTTTGTATTTCCCGGGCGTCGACATCAAGAAATTCCCGTTACGCAGCTATCCTCTGGCGACCGAAGGCGCGCATCTGCTCGGCCACGTGGGGCAGATCGACGAGCAGGAGCTGACCGAGCCGCGCTATGAGAGTTACAAGCTGGGCGACGAGATCGGCAAGGAAGGCGTCGAGTTCGAGTTCGACCGCTACCTCAAGGGAGTGGATGGCGGCAAAGAAGTCGAGGTCGATGCCGCGGGACGTCCGAAGCTCGAGGTCAGGAGCATCAAGGCAACGCCAGGCAAAAACGTCGTGCTCACCATAGACAGCAAGCTGCAGAAAGCCACTGAGGACAGTCTTCTCTATGGAATCGATCTCGCCCACCAGAAGAATTTTATGGCGGCCAACGGCGGCGCGGCCGTGGTAATGAACCCGAAGAACGGCGAGATCTACGCAATGGCCAGCTGGCCCAACTACGATCCCTCGGTCTGGGTCGGCGGCGTCAGTGACACCGCTTATCAGGCCCTCAACGCCGAGGGCGCCAACGATCCGCTGCTCAACCGCGCCATCGCCGGCCAGTATCCTCCGGCATCGACTTTCAAGTCGGTGACTGCCATCGCCGGCCTGCAGGACGGCTTCATCACGCCGCTTTCTGATTTCACCTGCACGGGCGTGTGGGACGTCCTGTCACAGCCTTTCAAATGCTGGGGTTCGCACGGCGACGTGGATCTCAAGCGGGCCATCAGCATGTCGTGCGATACATACTTCTACAATGTCGGATATCGCTTCTATAAGGCCAACAGTCAGGGAATGCAGAACTGGTCCCGCACGATGGGCCTTGGCCGTGAGACCGGCATCGACCTGCCCGGAGAAGCCATAGGGCGAATCCCCGATCCCGAATGGAAAGCCCGGGTGGGGGAGACCGACGTCGACAGGATGTGGATGCCCGGCAACAGCGTCAACATGGCGATCGGGCAGGGAGACATGCTCGTTACTCCCATACAGCTGGCTTCGGTATATTCGACGATCGCCAACGGCGGCCGCATAGTAAAACCCCACACGGGATTAAGGGTGGAGGATCCCGTCACTGACAAGCCGATACCCGAATACCGCCCGCCGGACGAATCCATACAGCTGGGGATATCACTGGAGAATCTCAGGTCGGTTCAGGACGGACTGGTCGGAGCCACCGCGCAGGGCACAACCGTGGGTGACACTTTCGTCGGTTTTCCCATACCGTTCGCCGGCAAGACCGGCACCGCTCAGGTCGCAGGCAAGACTGATTATGCCTGGTACGCGGCTTATGCGCCGGCAAACGATCCCCAGGTGGTCGTGGTCGTACTCATCGAGCAGGGTGGCGGTGGCGGCTCGGTAGCGGCGCCTGTCGCCCGCAGGATACTCGAGGCATATTTCAGTCAAACCACTCCGGCGCAACCCGCGGCTCCGCCCGCGGGCACATAAGAGGCCGCCCGCATGGAGATAAGGACTTACCTCAGGCATTTTGATTACGCGCTGCTGGCCGCCGTGGCCGGACTGGTCGGCTACGGCATGCTCATCATCTACAGCGCGACCCATTCCGACCCCAATCTTCCGAGTCCTTTTTATTATGTGAAGGTGCAGGCCATGGCGGCCGCCATGGGCACAGTGCTCATGACCGTCCTCGCATTCATCGATTTCCGTGGCTTAAGGAATTACCGCCACCACATATTCTTCGCCATCATCGGATTGATCCTCATAGTATTTATCGTGGGTAGCGAGGCCAAGGGTTCGCAGCGCTGGATCGACCTCGGTTTCTTCAACCTGCAGCCGTCCGAAGTGGCCAAGATCGGGATGATAGTCGTTCTCGCTGCTTTCCTGGAAGGCAGGCAGAGGGGTGAGCTGGAAGGCCAGACCACGATCCTGACGCTGCTCTATGCCGCCGTGCCCGCCTTCATGGTCTTCATACAGCCCGACTTCGGCACAGCCCTGGTCCTGGCCGCGGTGACGATGGCCCTGCTTTTTGTATATGGCACCCGCTGGCTGCATTTCGCGATCATCACCTCATCCGTCACGGCCGCTCTTTTCCTCGTGATCGAAGTCCTGCCGATCATCGGTATCCAGATACTCAAGCCGTATCAGATCGACCGGCTGCTGGTGTTCCTGCACCCGGACCGCGACCCGGGTGGCTCCGGTTACCACCTGCTGCAGTCCAAGATCGCCATCGGCTCCGGGATGATGACCGGCAAAGGCCTCTACGAGGGAACGCAGACCCAGCTTAATTTCCTGCCGGAGCATCATACGGACTTTGTTTTCTCGGTACTCGGAGAAGAGCTCGGGTTTATAGGCATCGCGTTGCTGATGGCCCTTTATGTCCTGGTGATATGGAGGGGTCTGAGGATAGCCATCATTTCCGAGAGCCTCTTCGGGAGCCTTATCGCCGGCGGGGTCTTGAGTATGCTGCTCTTTCAGGTTTTTGTTAACATTGGCATGACCATCGGCATCATGCCCATCACTGGCATCCCGCTTCCCTTCGTCAGCTACGGGGGAAGCTCCATGGTCACCAATTTACTTGCCATCGGCCTGCTGGAAAGCATTCACGTGCGTAGCCGGCTGATGGGAGACAGGAGGTACAGGCGTGCCCAAACTACCGCTTAGTCCATTCAAGGTTTATTCGACTGTCAACGAGGTCCGCGATCAGAGCGAGGGTTCTGTGAAACTGCTGATCGCCGGGTCCGACAGCGAGGCCATGGCCGCGGTGAAGAGCGCGTTGGCCGCAGGGTCGGATCCCCGGGTGGAAGGCAGCATACTGGAAACAGTGCAGCTGGGTGAGGATGAACCTTTGCGCGACAGTCTGCTCAGGAACAGTGAAGGCGTGCTCATACTTATCGCTTCACCGGCCGAGCTGTCGTCCGAAGTCTTCAACAACCGCCTCGCGGATGCCGGAAAGAACGATTTGCCTGTGGTCGTAGTGCTCACTGAGGCTCCCGGCATCGAGTTATCATTTCCGGGAGTCGGTCCCAGCCGCGTGGTCGGCATGGCGCCTGGTTCCCTGGTTCCCGCCGACCTGCTCGTGGCGGCGGTGGTAGACGCTGCCGGAGATACCGCTGTTGCCATGTCTGCTAAGCTGCCCGCGCTCAGGGATGAGACCTGCCGCGTCATTATCAAACGCACGGCCCGGCAGAACGCCGTGGTCGGGGCGCTTTTCATAATACCGGGCGCCGACATGCCGGTGATGACCATGAACGAGGCCCGCATGGTTTTCCGTATCGCGGCTGCCCATGGCGAGTCGGTGGGCACGGAACGCGCGCTGGAACTCCTCGGGGTCGTCGGCAGTGGATTCGGTTTAAGAGCGATAGCCCGCCAGCTGGTGGATTTCATACCCGGGCCTGGATGGGTCATAAAGAGCGGCATCGCCTGGAGCGGTACGCGCGCTCTTGGAAAAACAGCCACTACGTATTTCAACGGTTCAGTAAGGGTTACTCCATCGCGTCTGGCTCCGCTGGCGGATAGACTGAAAAAACTAAGGGGATAGCGGCCGCCGCGACCTCCCGGGTTCGAACCCCGGCGAAGGATAAATTGGAAACAGGAATAGAATCACTGCTGGAACGCGTTGAAAAGCCGGCCCGATATATCGGCGGCGAGACAGGAAGCGTCGTCAAGGAAGACCATTCCCTGCGCGTCGTTCTGAGTTACCCCGATGTCTACGAGATCGGCACCGCCAACCAGGCCGTGCAGATCATCTACTCGCTTATCAATAACCACACCGGCGCCTGGGCCGAGCGCGCCTATTGTCCCTGGCCCGACATGTCGGAGCTGATGCGGGCTGAGGGCGTGCCGCTTTTTTCCCTCGAGAGCTGGAAGCCGGTGCGCGAGGCCGATTTCTGGGGAATCACCCTCCAGCACGAACTTACCTATACAAACATACTCGAGATGCTTGACCTGGCGGGAGTGCCGCTTCGCTCTGAAGACCGCGGTGAAGACGACCCTGTCGTTTTTGCCGGCGGGCCTTGCGCCAGCAACCCGCATCCGGTCGCGGCTTTCTTCGATTTCATCATCGTCGGTGACGGTGAACAGGTCATGCCGGGACTTATTAGCCTGTGTGAGCTGGAGAAGGGAACACCTCGCAAACAGATGCTCGAAAAGCTGGCTGAGATGGACGGGGTTTTCGTCCCGGCGTTCCCGCGCCAGGTTACGAGGGCGGTGGCCGAGGAGCTCGATTACGAGCTGATCCCCGCGCGGCCGATAGTCCCTTCCATGCATTCTGTGCATGACCGGGCGGCGCTGGAGATTATGCGCGGCTGCACCCGCGGCTGCCGTTTCTGCATGGCGGGCAACTGGTACCGACCGGTGCGCGAAAGGCCGATGGAGGAAGTCTGCCGCGCCGTCAACTCCATGATAGCCGGCACGGGCTACGAGGAAGCATCGCTGAGTTCCCTTTCCACGACCGATTACAGCGCCATCCAGGAAACGCTCGCCGGCCTGGCGCAGTCGAATCCGAACCTCACCATTTCGCTGCCTTCGCTACGGGTCGATCCCGCGGCGATAAAGCTGCTGGGCCTGACATCACAGCGCAAGGGTTCGATCACGCTCGCGCCTGAGGCCGGGAGCCAGAGGCTGCGTGACGTCATCAACAAGCAGGTGACCGGAGAAGATATCCAGGAGGCCATCACGGAAGCGTTTCGCGGCGGCCGGACTACCGTAAAGCTATATTTTATGATCGGCCTGCCGACGGAGACCGAGGCCGACCTGCAGGGCATCATCGACATAGCCACGGCAGCCAGGCGCATTGGGCGCAGCGAGGCCGCCAGCCCGGGCAGGGTGCAGATAAACGTCAGCGTCGCCAGCTTTGTGCCCAAGGCTCATACGCCTTTTCAGTGGTTTGGCATGAACGGCCGCGAGGAGCTGGAAAAGAAGCAGGAATACCTGCGGCGCAACATGCCGCGCAAACAGATCAAGCTGAGCGTGCACGACCTGATGCCGGGTATGGTCGAGAGCGCGATCGCGCGCGGCCGGGATGTCACAGCCGACGCCATCGAGGCTGCATGGAGGGCCGGCGCCCGTTTTGACGCCTGGACCGAGAAGTTTGATTTTTCAGCCTGGGAAAAAGGCTTCGCCGCCGTGGGGAGCACGGTCGAGCAGGAGGCGACCCGTCCGTTCACGCTGGACGCGGAGCTTCCCTGGGACGATATTGACTCCCGCGTGGAGAAAGATTTCCTCATCGACGAGAAGAAAAAAGCGGATCGCGCACAGATCACGCTCGATTGCCGCTGGGGCGACTGCTCGGACTGCGGCGTCTGCGAGGGCGGCATCCGGATGACCACATGCAAATGAGATGACTATATGAACTTCAACTACCAGATGAGATTTTCAAAGACCGGCAGGGCGCGGTTCATCGCGCACCTGGACACCCTGAGCTGCCTGATGCGCGCGATCCGGCGCGCCGGCTTCGAGTTCGCGTTGACGCAGGGGATGCGGCCAAAGCCCGTCCTCAGCCTGGCGATGCCGCTCGGCGTCGGCGTCGAGGGCGAGGACGAGATCTGCGATTTCTCCCTCCAGCAGCGGGCGCCGCTGACGGAGCTTGCAAAGAAACTGGGCAGCGAGCTGCCCGAGGGGATGGAGCTGAAATCGGTGGGCCCCTCGTTCGACCGCACCAAGTCCGCGTCCAGGGTGCAGTCGGTCTCATACAGGATCGAGTTAGCCGGTGCGCCTGCCGGGCTTTCGGAAGCGGCCGGGCGCTACAACGGAGAAAGCGCGATCGTCCTGCTCAGGAAGAGGCCCAAGGGCGACAAGGAAGTCGACATCAAAAAGTATGTGAGGCAGGTCGAGCTGTCCGAGGGCGATGCTGACCCGCAGGGCATTACTTTCGATATGGCGGTGACCTCCGAAGGCACGGGCCGGCCGGACGAGATCATCGGGGCGCTGTCCGGCATCTGCGGCGAGGATATTCGAATATCGCGCATCGTCAGGACCTCCATCGTCATCAAGGAAGAGGCGACGCCTGTGCCAGCAAGGCCCGGACACAACGGACGCGCCACATACAGGGGCAAAAGGCGCTAGATGCAGCCAGGTTTTAACTGTTTACCCATGTGGATATAATATGATGCAAGGGGACGGTCCCGGTTTGTCCTGGTTCTCCCAAAAGTTTAAGCCCGCATTTTTCACTGCCTGAAGAAATTTTGCCGGACACGCGGGCGAATTGGAAGTTTGTCAAGGTTTGAACGGAAGCCACGCCGGTTCGAGGCGGGCGGCCGCTTTCTACAAAATTTAACGAAAGGCAGTTGAGCAACATGGCAGGTCGCGCCAAGCAGATCCTGGTGAGCGCGGAGCCGAACGAACTCAAGGTGGCAATTCTTGAAGACGGCAGGCTTTGCGAGATTTACGTCGAGAGGAAGGGCCGCCGGCCGCTGGCCGGCAACATCTACAAGGGCAAGGTAGAAAACGTGCTGCCGGGCATGGAGGCGGCATTCGTCGATATCGGGCTCGAGAAAAACGGTTTCCTCTACGTCGAGGAAGTCATGGTACACGAGGACCCCGACAAGCGCCCCAAGAAGATCACCCAGATGCTGCGCTCGGGCCAGGAGATACTGGTCCAGATCGGGAAAGACCCGATGGGAACCAAGGGCGCCCGCCTTACCACCCAGTTATCGATTCCCGGCACATTCCTCGTCTATGTTCCCGATGGTGATGGCGTCGGCGTATCGCGCCGGCTTCCGGACGAAGAGCGTCAGCGGCTGCGGCAGATGTGCCGTGAGCTCAAGGTCAAGGGGGCGGGCTTAATCGTCCGCACGGCCGCCGAAGGCGTGACGAAGAAGGAGCTGACCGGGGACCTGAGGTTCCTCGAAAAGATGTGGCAGACCGTCAAGGGACGCGACAAGGGTTCACCGGCACCGTCGCTGCTTTATTCGGAGATGGAAGTATCCCTGAAAGTCATGCGCGACCTCTTCAATGACACCTACGATCGGGTCCTGGTCGATTCGCAGCGTGAATATGACAGGATCCGCTCCTTTATGAAGAAGACGTCCTCGGAGCTTATCGACCGTGTCGAGCTCTACCAGGGCAGCAAGCCACTTATGGAGACTTACGGGGTCGACGAGGAGATCAAGAAGGCGCTCAAGCGCAGGGTCGACCTCCCCAGCGGCGGCTACCTGGTCATCGAATATACCGAGGCGATGACGATTATCGACGTCAATACCGGCCGTTACGTGGGCAAGACGCGGCTCGAAGACACTATCGTCAAGACGAACATCGAGGCCTGCAAGGAGGTCGTGCGCCAGCTGCGCCTGCGCGACATCGGCGGCATCATCATCATCGACTTCATCGACATGGCCCGGCCCCGCAACCGGCACCAGGTGCTTGAGACGCTGGGCAAGGAGCTGGACACCGACCGTACCAAGACTTATATAGTCGAGCTCTCGCCGCTGGGGCTGGTCGAGATGACCAGGCAGAACGTCACTGACGGTCTGAGGGGGATACTCACAAAGACATGCCCGACCTGTGAAGGCGAGGGCGTGATCGTTTCCGAGGAGACGATGGCGTTCGATATCGAACGGCGCCTGCGGCGTCTGGCGGCGACATCGCCCCAGGAGGCCTTTCTGGTGGAGGTCCATCCCAAAGTGGCGGCCATGCTCATCGGCCAGGGCGGAGCCAAGCTGCGCGAGCTGGAAGAGGAGACGCACAAGTATTTCAGCTTCGAGGGGCTGGACACCATCCCCATAGATACATTTGAAGTCTCGGCAGAGGGCAGCCGCGACGCCATCCAGCGGGCTTCACTGCCCGTGGCCGAGGGCGACGACGTGAGGCTGCGTATCGAGGAGCCCCACATGTATAACCCCGACGACGCCATCGCCAGGATCGACGGCTATGTAGTCAGCATAGCCGGCGGCAGCAAGATGGTGGGGCAGGACACGAAAGTCCATATCGACAGCGTCACCCGCACCTGCGCCTATGCGACCCTGGTGGAAGATAACCAGCAGGATTCAGCCGAGGAAAAGCAGCCAGGCGGCAGCGGCGACATCGACGTGCCCAAGAGGCAGGATTGGAGAGTCACCCCGGAGGAAAGCCCCTGAGGTTGGCGCTTGCCCCACGGTTTGCTATAATCCGTGAGGCTCGTAGGGAGGCTTGCGGGAAGTTACGCCTGCACTCCGGATTTGCTCACGATGTTGTTATTCCATCAGTAAAACGGTCGCGTGAAGTCATGGGCGCTACGGTAAATATGGAGAAAGTCTCTTAAATTAAACAGATTTGGATGAGAATATGTACGCGGTAATCGAACTTTGCGGAAAACAGCACAAGGTCATTCAGGGCGAAGAGCTGCTGGTCGATCGACTCGACGTGGAGGAAGGCAAGTCGATGACACTCGTTCCCGTGCTCCTCGGCGGAGACAAACCGGCCGTGACGGCTGCCGAACTCAAGGGCGCCAAGGTCAAGGTCAAGGTGGAAGGCCACCTGCTGGGTAAAAAGATCCGCGTTTTCAAATACAAGGCCAAAAAAGGCTATCGCCGCAACAACGGCCATCGCAGCCGTCTTTCGAAGATTACGATTCAGACCATAACCACGGGCAAGAAGAAGGTGGAGACAGATGGCGCATAAAAAAGGTTCGGGTACAAGCCGGAACGGGCGCGATTCGAATTCGCAGCGGCTGGGCTGCAAGAGTTTTGGCGGCCAGGTCATATCGGCCGGATCGATCATTGTCAGGCAGCGGGGCACCCGCTTCAAGCCGGGTCCAGGCGCAGGTATAGGCGGCGACGACACGATCTTCGCCACGGTGACCGGCCGGGTTGTCTTCTCACGCGGCGCGACGAGGACGATCAGCGTCATACCGGAAGAGCTTGTCTGACATAAGGTTCAAAGTAATATCAGGAAACTTCAAGGCTGCCCTTCAGGCGGCCTTTTTTGTTATCTGCCGATATAAGAGCGACTTTTTCTGTCATCCTGCGTAGAGCCACACTTTCTGACATCCTGGGGGCGACGATTATTGTCATCGTGAGCAAAGCGACTTTTTCTGTCACCCTGAGCGAAGCGAAGGATCTGCTTATATGACAAGTTTTACGATCGCGCTATAATCGATCTGCTTGCAGGATAGAGCGGCTACAAACAGAATTAATATTCACTTCTGTTAGTGAAAGGAGTCTGGCTGGGTACAGCATGCAGGCAGGATGTCAGTGAGGCTATATTCACAAGGCTAAAGGAGAAATAAATGGCATCATCCGAGAAAAGCAAGATCACCGCATTATTGCTCTGTTTTTTCCTGGGCGGCCTGGGCGTGCACAGATTTTATGTCGGGAAAACCGGGACCGGAATATTGATGTTGCTGACGCTCGGCGGACTCGGCGTCTGGACGCTTATTGATTTCGTCATGATCATCCTGGGCAAATTTACCGACAGCGAAGGAAACCTGCTGGACACATAACACAATACTGTCTTTAAAATCACGGGTAAGGGCATTCGTCGCTGACGCGACGAATGCCCTTACTTTTTTCCACGCCTGTCTGCATCAGCACTACGGTTATCCATATCCCTGGGCTGTCATACGGCAACCGGCCGCCGGATAGCATAAAATAGCTTCATGTTTTATGACCGCGCTACAATCGATCTGCTTGCGGGGAAGGGCGGCAACGGTTGCGTCAGCTTTCGCCGTGAGAAGTTCGTACCCAAGGGTGGCCCGGACGGCGGCGACGGGGGAGACGGCGGCGACGTCATCCTGGTTGCTTCCAGACGCCTGCGGGACCTGACCTATTTCCAGCGGCAGCGGCATTTCCGGGCCGAAAAGGGCAGGCCGGGTGAAGGCGCCAAAAGGCATGGCAAACGCGGCGAGGATCTGGTCATCGAAGTTCCCTGCGGCACCCAGATCAGGATAGGCGAAGAACTCGTGGCCGACCTCACGATCGAAGGGCAGCGGTTTCTGGCTGTCCGCGGCGGCGACGCCGGCAAGGGGAACTCGCGGTTTGTCACCTCGACGCGCCGGGTGCCGCGATTCGCGGAGCTTGGTCTTCCCGGGGAAGAGCTGACAGTGGACCTGGAGCTGAAGCTGCTGGCGGATGCCGGTCTGCTGGGATTCCCCAATGCCGGCAAATCCTCCCTGCTCAGGCGCATATCCCACGCCAAACCCAAGGTGGCCGACTACCCGTTCACCACGGTCGCACCCATGCTTGGAACTGTCGAGGACCCGGATGGACATAACCAGTTCACGGTCGCGGACATACCCGGATTACTGGAGGGGGCCAGCGAGGGCGTCGGCCTGGGTGACGAGTTTCTCATGCACCTGGAACGGACGGGCCTGCTTATCCACCTGGTCGATGTCACTGGATACTACGGCCAGGATCCGGTCGATAACTTCATATCAATCAACCGGGAACTGAGCGGATACAGCCCCGAGCTGGCGGCAAAAATGCAGTTCATCGCGCTGAACAAGGTTGACCTCGAATCAGAAAATATTGTAAAAGAAGTAACAACTACGCTGGCCGCTGAAGTCGCCCGGCGCTGCCGCTCAGGAGACGCTGCGTTCGCATGGCTCATGGACATGGCTGACGGCGACCCGGACCAGGTCGATGGTTCCGCGGCCATCATCTCCATATCCGCCGCGACCGGAGCGGGAATCAATCCCCTGATCAGGCGTGTCTACGACCTTTTACAGCGTTCCTGGGAGAGCAGGCCGGTCCTTCAGGCAAGCGAGCCTGGCGGCCATATCACATACAGGCCGTCAGCCGGGGATCACTGGGAAATCTCGGAAGAAGAAGGCAGATACCGCATATCCGGTCCCGCGGTCGAGCGTATCGTGGCCCGGACGGATTTTGATAACGAGGAGGCGGTGGGTTATCTCCAGGAGCGTATGGAGAAACTCGGCGTCAGCGAGGCCCTGCGCGCGGCCGGCGCCGTCTCGGGAGAAGACGTCATCATCGGCAGTATGGAGTTCGAATTCTGGTAAGCTGGACCGGTTTTCATCATAAATGGCCGTGTCGGTCGGAAAGCTTGAACAATCATGGAAATAGAAAGAAAATATCTATATGGAATGATCGCCATCGTCGCGGTTATCGTGGCGCTGCTCGTCTGGTTCTTCTTCATCAGGTCGAGTCCCTACGATCCGGTCGCCGGAATGTACTGTAGTAACGTATCCGGCTCCAGCAATTGCTACGAGCTGAAAGATGACGGGACTTATGTCCAGAGGGTAAGACTCGCCGGCTCGGACAGGGAAGACACGTTCGAGAGCCAGTACCGGATCAGGGACAACGAGATCAACCTTGACAGCCCCAACGAACAGATAGGCAGGCGAACCATCTTCACGGTCGAGGGCAACAGGCTGTGCGCGAACGGCGAATGCCTGTTTGTAAGGCAGGATTAGAATGCCGACGCCGGTCTGCAAATGGGCCGTCCCGCGGGAAAAGCTATGAAATGAGCAGATTTGCCATCAAATTTCGCTGACAGGCTGACCAGGGCGATGCTCGCCAGGCAGTCCCAGGTATGCGTGGGGCTCGATCCGCGTATCGACCGCATGCCGGCGCATCTTCTCGCGCGCTACCGCGCAATCGAGCCGTCGGGCTGCGGTTGCGGGCGCAAGGAGGCCGCGGCCTGCCTCGAGGAGTTCTGCTCGGACATAATCGATGCCGTCGCGCCACAAGCCGTGGCCGTCAAGCTGCAGCTTGCCTGCTTTGAGCAGTACAGCGCTCCCGGTTTCAGGGTTTTCCGACATCTTGTGAAAAAAGCATCGAAAGCCGGGCTTATCGTTATCGCCGACGCCAAGCGTGGCGACATCGGCATCTCCGCCGCCGCATATTCTTCCGCTTTTCTGGGAGCTCCGGACGGATTGAACGCCAGACTCAACAGCCTGGAGATCGACGCACTCACGGTCAACCCCCTTTTTGGCAGTGACGGAATCGAACCCTTCCTGAACGACTGCCGCGATTACGGCAAGGGGATATTCATTCTGGTCAGGACATCGAATCCGGGCGCCGCCGGATTGCAGGACCTGCGCCTCGAATCCGGTGAGCTGTGGCACGAACACCTCGCGGGAATGGTGGACGGATGGGGCCAGGATCTGATCGGCGAAGAAGGCTACAGCAGTGTGGGGGCGGTCGTAGGCGCTACCCAGCCCGAAGCACTGGCCCGGCTGCGCGCGCAGCTGCCGAAAGCCATCCTGCTGCTGCCCGGCTATGGAGCCCAGGGCGCCGGTCCGGCAGAGGTCGCCTCCGCGTTCGATACACGCGGCCTGGGTGCGCTGGTGACCGCTTCCCGTAGTATAATCTACGCTGGCAGCGGCGAAGACTACGCCGAGGCCGCGGCCGGGGCAGCGCAGGAGATGCGCGCCGGTCTCTGGCAGGGGTCGGGTCAGCCGAAAGCCCGCGGGTGATACTTCCTTTTACAGAGGAGTACGTTTGAATTATCAGGTCGAATCGAAGATCCTCAAAGCCCTGGCCATCGCGGCCCTGGCTGCCGCGTTGCTGACCATGGTAATCATCACCTTCAATACCGGCGTGATCGGCGGCGGTTCATCGGAGACTTCCGAGGCCGGCGGCACAGAGGGTGTTGCGACAACATCCGATTCCGCAGCCGCGGAAGCGACCGCGACTACCGCGACCAGGACACACGTGGTCCAGGACGGCGACAGTTTCTACAGCATCGCCCGCAAGTACGACACATCCATCAGCGAGATACAGAAGCTGAATCCCAATATCGACCCACAACACCTGACTGCCGGCATCAGTCTGGCAATTCCATAAAATGTGCGTTCCAGACTGCATTAAATGCTTATGAAGAATTTCCGCCTGAGAAAAATATTCCTGCTGACAATTACGCTGGCGCTCTGCCTTTTTGCGTTAACGCCACTTGCCCTTGCCGACGATGGTCCGCCGCCCCCGGGTGTCAGTGCCAGAGCTGTCGTGCTGATCAACGCCGATACCGGCCAGGTCCTGTACAGCCTCAATCCTGACGAGCCCATGGCCATGGCCAGTACGACAAAAATGATGACCGCCCTGCTCACCATGGAGAACGTCAAGGACCTCAACGCGATGGTGACAACCAGCCAGCGCGCCGCGGAAGTGGGAGAATCATCCGTATGGCTCACGGCCGGTGAAACGCTCACCGTACAGGAGATGCTGACCGGGATGCTGGTGCAAAGCGGCAACGACGCCGCCACCGCCCTGGCCGAGTACCAGTCCGGCACCGTCGAGGCCTTCGTGGACAAGATGAACAAACGCGCCGCCGAGCTGGGGATGAAGAACACCCATTTTGCAAATCCCCATGGCCTTGATGATCCCGCGCATTACACGTCGGCCGCCGACTTCGCCAGGCTGGGGACCGAAGTCATGAAGTTCCCGCTGATCCGCGAGATCGTCAAGAGCCCCTATGCGACGATCCCGTGGACTGGCCAGCCGTTCGGCCGCAGCCTCACCAACCACAACCATCTGCTCGAGCAAAATCCCTACATAAACGGCATAAAGACCGGATACACCGACAACGCGGGCCAGTGCATCGTCATCTCGGCCAGCGAGAACGGTGTCAACCTGGTCCTCGCCTACCTGGGAGGTCTTTCGCTGTCACAGCGGGATTCGGAAGTCGTGAGCCTGGTGCGCTACGGGTTTGACAGTTACCAGCAGCGCACAGTTATCGAACAGGGCACACGCTACGCATCAATCGATATACCTTTCGAGTGGGGAAGAAAGATGGAGCTTGCTTCCGCGGATAACCTTGTCAAGACCGTCTACGTGAAAGATAATGTAGTGCATCAACTCACCCTTCCCGAGGAAGTGGAGCTGCCGCTTCACAAGGGCGACAAGATCGGGATCGTCGAAGCTTACGACGGCGGCAGGCTGCTGGGGAGCTCATACCTGCTGGCCACCGAGGACGTCCCTGAGCCGGGGTACAGGGAAAGGGTTACTTATTACATTCACTCGGTTTTCAATCTGGTTCTGTCAGTAATAATAACGGGATAACCATTTCCCGCGCCGGAGGTTTTCTGGATGATCGTCACAGTAACTCTGAATGCAGCGCTTGACCGCACGCTGACCGTTCCTAATTTTCAGGCGGGTTTCCGCCATCGGGCGAGCGAAAGCCTGACTCTGCCCGGCGGCAAGGGCGTCAATATAGCGAGGGCGCTGAAATCCCTCGGGCAGCCCGTGATCGCCATCGGTCTTGCCGGCGGCAAGACGGGCATCAGGATCGTGGAGGACCTGACCACTGAGGGAATCCTCAACGATTTCGTCCGCATCCGCGGCGAGTCGCGGACATCGACCGCCATCATCGACCCGACCAGCAACACACAGACTGAGGTCAACGAGTATGGCCCGGTCGTGACGGCCCGTGAGCTGCACGCTTTCATGGAGAAGTTCACCTATATCGCCAAGGGCGCGGACGTCGTCATCCTGGCCGGCTCGCTTCCCCGTAAGGTAAAGGATTCCTTCTACAAGGAGCTGGTCGGCGCGCTGAAATCCAGCGACGCGCTTACCGTGCTGGATACCGCCGGTGAACCGCTGCGCCTGGCCATCAAGGCTGGACCGGGGCTGGTTTCGCCTAATATCTTCGAGGCAGAGGCGCTCATCGGCCACGAGTTCGCCGATGACGAGGATTTCTTCCACGCGGCCCAGCAGTTGAGCCGCATGGGCTCAGGCTCCGGGATCATCACCCATTCACGCGGCTGTTATGCCTATCTGGACGATGGTGAAGGCACGCAGACTGTCTACAAGGTGCAGGCTCCGCCCCTGGACCCGATAAGCACCGTCGGATCCGGAGACGCCTTCCTGGCGGGATACGTATCGGCGAAGCTCTCGGAGAAGAGCCCCGCCGAATGCCTCAGGCAGGGGGTCGCATGCGGCGCGGCCAACACCCAGAAGTATGGAGCCGGCGTCTTCGATCCTCACGAGGTAAAACGGCTGTACGCGAAGACCAAGCTGGAGGAGAGGCAGATCTAGACGTCAAAAAAGGAAGCTGACCCGGCTTCCTTTTTTGGAGGATGAAGGCTGTTTTATTTTCCAAGAAACTTGGTGTCCGTTTGCGGAAAACGGGAGGCTCCTGCCGGTATCAACCTATCAGTTGGCGGGGCTGGAGCTGGTCTCTCTTACCCACTGTGTTTCTTACATTCGTTTAATCGACCGTTGCAGGAAAAACCTTGAGCGGGTGCCTTCCTGATTTCCTACCGATTAACTCATCATTGTATGAATCGTGAGATAAAAATATACTTACAGGTGAGCGGCATCATATTGCGGCCATAAAGCGCGTTTGACCGGGGGAAAAAGATTGACGAAAGTTGTATTTATCTCCTTTCGCCTCAAGGCTCTGGATGGGGTTTCCACCGAGGCGGAAAAATGGATCAATGTGTTCGAGGAGTGGGGGTGTGAGGTACACCGGGTAGCAGGCCACATTCCCTCACCCGATGTCTGTGACCACATCATACCTGAACTCAATCACATCGACCCCGAGATCCAGGCATTCACGGGTGCCGTGTTTTGTGATGAGCCTGACGCGAGCGAGACGGAACGCGAATTTGAGCGCATCTGCGAGTCAGTCGGACGCAGCGTCGGTGCGGTTCTGGACGACATCGGTCCGGACATCATCATCGCCGAGAATGTCTTTTCACTGCCCCTGAACCTGCCCCTGACGGTTGTACTCTGCCGTTATATCGAGGAACGGGGCATTTCCTGCATAGCCGTACATCACGATTTCTACTGGCAGAACCCCAGTTACTCAAGCTGTTATTTTAAAGACATTCTTGCCAGCCATTTTCCGGCGTCGATGCCTCAGATGATGCACGTCACGATCAATGAAAAGAGCAGGGAAGAGCTCTATGACCGTACGGGTGTCGCAGCCACGTGCATACGCAACTGTTTCGATTTCAACTCGCCCAGGTGCGTGGACGATTTCAACAGCTCCCTGCGCGCTGACCTCGGCCTGAAAAATGGCGAGGTCATGTTCCTGCAGCCGACCCGGGCTATCGAGCGCAAGGGGATCGGCAGGTCAATCCAGTTCGTGGAGGACTTCGCGGCCGCAAGCGGCAGGCCGGCGCGGCTGGTGGTCACGGGCTCCTGTGAGGAGGATTATAACGGGGAATTTGGCAGGATGTGCCGTAACTCAGCGGTCGAGGTATTCCATGTCCCGGGCTGGCTGGGAAGGACCAGGAATGAACCGGGAGCCAGGTCATGCTACGATGTCCGTGATGCTTACGCTTGCTGCGAAATGGTTACTTTCCCCAGCTCACGTGAAGGTTTCGGCAACCCCGTACTCGAATCGGTCGTTCACCGCAAGCTGCTGCTGGTGGCGGATTATCCCGTTCTGGAAGAGCTCAGAAAATTCGGTTTCCAGTTCCTGTCTCTGGAGGGCGACGCGGTCGAGCGGGCGATCAAGCTGATGGAATACCCGCCTCTGATGCAGGAGATGGTGGATCGCAATTTTGAGATCGGGCGCAAACATTTTTCGCTGGATAACCTGCGTGAGGACATGGCTGAACTCGTCTCTTCGGTGCCGGTACCGCTGCATTGAGGTTTCGCACGAAATGGCAGGCGTTTCCTGCTGCACTGGTCCTGGAAAAATCTCAGGTCGCCGCCGATCGGTGTTACCTTCGGCGTGGCGAATGTAATCAGGAAATGTCTATTTGACGTTGATCGCGGCGGCCAGCCCGATCGCGGCCATCAGGCCGCTGTAGCCGTGGTATCCGGAGAAGTACAGGGATATGGCTGTGATAAAACAGCCGATTGTTATGATAAGGTATGCTAGTCTGGGCAAGCTCCCCGACCCCTCCGCTTAATGTTTGACACAAATCTTGGCTGAAATCATATTATACTTTATGCCAACGATGGCGGCTTTGAAAGCCGGCTGGCGGGTCCGGGTTATAAATCATCCAGAACCGGTGAGGTTCTTATGGAAATGACACCATATAAATCAAAGACAAATGCGCAGACGGTCATCGCGCTGGACGCGATGGGCGGCGATTTTGCGCCCGATGAAGTCGTTCTCGGCGCGGCTTCGGTCGCGAGCCCGTCCCTGAAAATCCTGCTGGTAGGACATGCCGCCGAGATCGAGCGCAGCCTGGCCCAGGCTGACCCCGGTTGCCGGCGCTACGTCGAAATCGTGGTCGCATCGGAAGTCATCGGTTTCGACGAAGAACCTACGAAGGCCGTCCGCACCAAGAAGGATTCTTCTCTGGTTGTGGCGTGCCGCGAAGTCTCTGAAGGCCGGGCCGACGGGGTAGTGTCGGCGGGCAATACGGGCGCCATTCTGGCCGCTGCGATGTTGAACTTGAAGCGCATAAGGGGACTGAAGCGCCCGGGTCTCTGCGCGGTGCTGCCAACGCCGAACAAGCCCACCATCTTTATCGACGTGGGCGCCAATTCAACCGTAAGGCCCCTGCATCTGCTCGAATTTGCCAACATGGCCAGTATCTTCGCCCAGGATGTGCTCGACGTGCGTGATCCGTCCGTAGGGCTCCTGTCCATCGGCGAGGAATCGATCAAGGGGGACGAACTGGTGCTTGAAGCACATCGCCTGATGGCGGAGTCCTCGTTCCTGAATTTCTACGGCAACGTCGAGGGGGGCGACATCGTGCGTAATGTGGTGGATGTGGTCGTCACCGACGGGTTCACCGGCAACGTCAGCCTGAAACTGATGGAGAGCACTTCATCGCTGATCGTCGAGCAGGTGAAGAAAGCGGCCATGCGGAGTTTTTCCGCCAGGATCGGCGGACTGCTCCTCAAGAAGGAGCTGGGGGTTTTTAAAAAGAGCATAGACACGGAGGAATTCTCGGGCGCTTACCTGCTTGGCGTCCGGGGCCTGGCGGTCGTGTGCCACGGCAATTCCAGCCGTAAGTCCATCGGCAGCGCTCTGAAAATCGCCGCGCTCGCGTCGGAACAGCGGCTGATCAGCAAGCTCGAAGAGCGAATCGCCGCCATGCAGGCCGCCGAATAGAGCTCCGCGCTTTAATTTTCCTTCCCATCGTGGTAGATTTTCATCCAGCGTTATTAAGCAGAACAACGAAGCGGCACAGAAAGTAAAACCCGGAATAAACCGAAAGTGAAACCCATAGTCACGGAGGCAGATGCATGACCAAAGAGGAAATCTTCGACCAAGTAAAAGAGATGCTGGTAGACCAGTTGGGTGTCGATGAAGAAGACGTCAAAATGGAAGCTTCCTTCCAGGGCGACCTGGATGCTGATTCGCTGGACCTGGTCGAAATGATCATGGAGATGGAAGACAAGTTCGGTGTCAAGATTTCTGATGAAGAAGCAGAGAAGATACGCACGGTTGGAGACGCCGTCGAATTCGTGACGGCCCGTACCTAAAAACCCGGAGAGATACATACCAGAGCGTTTACTTGTGGCGTCACTTGCCAAACTAGCAGATAAACTGCAGCCGGACCTCGCCCGGCAGGTATTTACCCACTCATCGTGGGCTTCTGAACGGACCCTCTCTTACGAACGGCTTGAGTTCCTGGGCGACAGCATTCTCGGCGTCTGCATCAGCACCGCCATCTTCCAGCGTTATCCCGATTACAATGAAGGTGAACTGGCCAAGGTGCGCGCATACGTGGTCAGCCGCAGCACCTGTTCCATGGTGGGATCGACGCTGGAACTGTCGCGGCGCCTGGTTGAGTCCGCGGAAGAAGCGGATGCCGCCAACGTGCTCCAGCTGGCCGAGAACGCCAACGTGTTGTCGGCGGTCGTGGAGGCGCTCATCGGGGCCCTGTACCTGCAGTTCGGCCTGGAGTCGATCCTCGACGCCGTAGTTGAGGCGTTCGACGAGCATATTGCCTACGCCGCCAGCGAACACGTGGATTACAAGACCGTGCTCCAGGAGGAGGTAGCCAAGGCGGGCCTTGAGGTCACCTATGAGGTAATAGCCGTCAACGGGCCTCCGCACGCGCGCCGGTTCACCTCAGAGGTGGTTCTTGAAGGTGACTCGCTGGGGCAGGGGAGTGGCCGCACAAAGAAGGTTTCTCAGCAGGAGGCAGCGAAGGAAGCACTGGACGTACTGCGGGCAAGGAAGGAAGGCCCTTCCTGACCCCGCCGCCCGCAGCCCCAGAGGTTGCGGGCTCTTTTGTTACAGGGACAGGTTTTTTTGCGAGGAATGGTAGCCGGATGTATGGCATTGGGTAGAAAGGAGACGCATGTTTCTTAAATCTGTGAAGGCCAGGGGGTTCAAGTCGTTCGCCCGGCCTGTGGAGTTCGGATTCGAGCCAGGCATCACCGTCGTGGTGGGACCCAACGGCAGCGGCAAGAGCAACATTGCTGACGCTGTGGTCTGGGCGATGGGTGAGCAGAGTCCTTCCGCGGTACGCGGCGCCAGCATGCAGGACGTCATCTTCTCTGGAAGCGACAAGATGGCGCCGGCGGGCATGGCCGAGGTAGAGATACTCCTGGACAACAGCAAAGGTGTGCTCCCGATAGAATTTTCCGAAGTGCTCGTATCGCGGCGACTCTATCGCGACGGCGAGGGCTCCTATTTCATCAACCGTTCAGCCTGCAGGCTCATCGACGTAGCCGAGCTTTTGTCGGACGCCGGCCTGGGCCGCGACGGCCATTCCATAATCAGCCAGGGCAAGGTCGATTCGATCCTCGAGAGCAAGCCCTACCAGCGTCGTTCCCATATCGAAGAGGCGGCAGGACTCGGCAAGTTCAAGAAGCGTCGTCACCGCGCCGAGCGCAAGCTGGAAGCGGTGCGCCGCAACCTGGTGCGCCTCGCCGATATCGAGGATGAACTTAAGACGAACCTGCGTCCGCTCAAGCGACAGGCCACGGCGGCGGAGCGTTCATCAAAGCTCGATCTTCAGCTGGCAGTCGCGCGCACGAAGCTGATAAAGGGAAAGCTCGCCGAGCTTACGGCGGAACTCCAGGACGCCGAGACGGCTTCTCGCGACGCTGGCTCCCGCAGGCAGGAGCTGGAAGCCGAACTGGCTTCAACCGCTGAGGAGCGGCGCGCAACCGAAGAACTCTTATCCGCATCGCTCCAGCAGCACAAGCAGCTTGCGGCGCGTTTCTACAGTCTTAAGTCACAGCAGGAGAATCTTGTCCACAGGCGCGAGTCGGTGACCGAGAGGCGCGAGACGCTTGTCCAGGCGGCCGGCCGCGCCCGGGCGAAGATGGATAATTTCCGCGGACAGATGGAGAGGGTCCGCGTCGAGCTCGAGCGAGCCGAGACCGAGCACAGGGAAGACGCGGCGCGGCTTGCCCTGATCGAGGAAGAGCTTTCTGCGAGGGCTGCGGAACTTTCCGCGATCGAGGAGGAGATCAACCGCAGGCGCCAGGCCACCGAGGAAAAGTCACGCAAGGTCGGTGAGCTTACCGCCCTGAGAGACCGTTTTTCGCACCAGATCGAGTACCTTGGACAGCGCAAGCAGAAACTCGCGGGCGCCATGGAAGGCGCGATCAGTGAGAACGAAGGGCATCGACGCGAGCTGGCCGGCCTCGAGCAGCAGGTCGCCGCCGAAGAGGCGAAGATGGCCGAGCGCCGGGAGACGACAGCCGCCGCTGAAGCTGAATTGATGGAACTGAACGCAAGGCGCGCCGAACTGGATTCGAGCCGCCAGGAGATAGCTTCCAGGCTGCGGAGCGTGGGCGAGGATCTTCGCATCGCCAAGGCCAGGCTCACTTTCCTGGGCGATGCTGACCGCGACCGCTCAGGGCTGCCGGCCGCCGCCAAGAAGATAGCCGAGGAGCACAGCGTCAAGGCCCTCGTGGAGATGATAGACGTCGAGCCAGGTTACGAGCAGGCCGTCTCGGCTGTGCTCGGCCGAATCCTTTTTGCTCTTACCGCGCGGGACCTGGGGCATGCCGGAGACCTTTTAAAAGCTGCGCGTGAAGCCGAGCTCGGCAGCGTCGAGTTCCTGCTTCCCCATGATGCCGGGACTGCCGAGCCCCGGCGAGAAGGCGTCGACTACCTGATCGACCATGTAAATATCACCGGTGGCGACAGCTCCCGGATAGCCGATCTGCTCGCCGGCGTACGCGTCGTCGAGGATACTGGAGATCTTAACGACACCGCCAACGGCAGCACATGGGTCACACGCGACGGCGTGGTCTATCACGCCGGGCAGAAGCTCCTGAGTTTCAAGGCCGACCCGCCTTCATCGGTCGTCCTCAAGCACCGCAACGAACGGCGTCATCTCGAAGAAGAGAGGGAAGCCGCCGAAGCCCATCACCGCGAACTGGAGCAGAAAACGGCAGAGCTCGATTCCGGGCTGGCTGAACTCGACGCCCGGCGCGCCGCGGCGGAGAATTCGCTGCGGGAGGTATCCGCCAGGATGCGCGAGGCGGAGAGTGAACTGTCGGGAATCCAGCGTAAGCGGCAGGTGCTGGGCCAGGAAGTCGAGCTCAAGGAGTCAGCCCACGAGCGTTTACTGGCCGAGGATTCAAAGCTTGACGAAGAGCTGCATGAGGCGAACGCGAGGCTTGCTGAAACCGAGAGCGCGCTGTCAGAAGCTGGCGTATCCGGAGACGGTTTTGAAGGCGCCGATGACGAGACACTCGTCGCTTCCAGGCTGGAATTATCGAAGAAGGTGACGGAGCTTCAGATTTCCGCGGCCCGCGTGCGCGAGCGTGAGCGTGTCGCCGGCATGACCATCGAGCGCTTCCGTCCCCAACTGGAACGGCTTGAGCAGGACCTTGCCGCCAATACGTTCCAGCTGGGTGCCTGCGGCCTGCTCGAACCCGTCGCCGGGCGGCTCCTGTCGATTATGGACCAGATAGAGGCCGTGTATGGCCAGTCGGCGATCGGCGTCGAACAGACGCTCCGGGAGGGCGAGGAGGAAAGCGAGCGCCAGTCTGCGGGTCTGCGCGAGCTATCGCAGGCGGAGGCGCAGCTGCAGCAGCAGCTCAGCCACGCCAGCGACGCATCGACCGAGCGCGAGGTCAGCGTCACCAGGCTGCGCGACCAGGTCGAGGATCAGTCCGCTCGCCTGAAGGGCCTGAAAGAGAAATTTCCCGATGCCGGCCTCGAAGACGAAGAGGCGGCGCCGGCTGAGGAGCTGGATATCTATGCCGAGCAGATCGAGCGCCTGGTAAGGCGGCGTGAGCAGATCGGCCCCGTGAACCCGCTGGCCCAGCAGGAGTACGAGGAGATGCTCGAGCGTCAGAAGTTCATGGAGGAGCAGCGCACCGATCTCGAGCAGAGCCTCGATGAGCTGAGCGGACTGATCAAGGAGCTCACCGATCGTATCGAGACGACATTCTCGGCTACGTTCGAGGCGGTAAAGCGTCACTTCTCTGACGTGGTATCAACTTTGTTCCCGGGCGGCGAGGGCCGGCTGACGATGGTGGATCCGCCGACAGCAGCTGACGGCATGGAGGATGACGATTCCGCCGAGGGCAGCGGACTTTCCGAAGAGGAAGCGGACGAGCTGGCCGCGGCCACGTCGGCCGACCGCCGCGGCATCGAGATCTCGGTGAAGCCGGCACGCAAGGCCGTGCGCAGCCTGTCGCTGCTTTCGGGTGGGGAGCGCTCGCTGGTCGCCATCGCTTTCCTGTTTGCGATCTTCCTTGCAAGGCCGGCGCCGTTCTACATACTCGACGAAGTCGAGGCGGCGCTGGACGATCTGAATATTGACCGCCTGCTGACGATGCTCCGCCGTTACCAGAACCGCACCCAGTTCATCGTCATAACCCATCAGAAACGCACGATGGAAGTGGCGGATGTACTCTATGGCGTGAGCATGGGCGCGGACGGAACCTCCAAGGTGCTGTCACGGAAGATGCCGGCAGACACGGCGGTGGCCGGGCAACCTGAGGAGACATCCGAAACAGCCAGTGATGACGCGCCGGAAGATGAGGGCTCTGACGACGTGGGCATAATGCATGATGAGGCGGAGCCGGCGGCGCTAGCAGGCTAGAGGAGGGGGTGGCGCGCAGGAGTCGGGATGTTGCCTTGCTCCCCCGATTCGCGCGTATATCTTTTCCAGTTGCAGGCTTTTTGCGCGCGAATAGAAGGGTCGCTGCGACAACATCCAGACTCCCGCTCGTTGAGCTGGATATATTGAATTTATTCCAACTTTTGTGAAAATAGGGATCCTGTATGACTAAGACATGGCATGAGGTATTCAAGGGGGTCGAAGGCTCTTCTGAGCCGGCGGCGCAACCTGACTCTGAAGAGGAGAAAAAGAGCGGCTGGCTCAGGCGCTTTAAGGAAGGGCTGTCCAAGAGCCGCCAGAATATGCAGCAGCATCTTTCGGCGATCATGTTCGACAAGATCGACGCCGACCTCTGGGAACAGCTGGAGGAGACACTGATCTTTGCCGACTGTGGCGTCAACAGCACGGTCGCGATCGTCGAGCGCATGGAGCAGGCCGCCAACGATGGCAGGATAATGGGGAAAGAACAGTTCTATTCCCAGCTCGAGGATTCGATCACGGAGATGTTCGTTGAAGGCGATTACCAGATCGATGTATCGCTTCAGCCGTCGGTCATCCTTATGGTCGGCGTCAACGGCACCGGCAAGACCACGACGATCGGCAAGATAGCCTGGCATCTTCAGCGCGAGGGCAAGAGCGTGATGCTGGCAGCGGCCGACACTTTCCGCGCCGCCGCCATCGAGCAGCTGCAGGTATGGGGCGAACGCGTGGACTGCCCGGTCATCGCCCAGAAACATGGCAGCGACCCGGGGGCGGTGGTATTCGACGCCATAACCGCGGCGAAATCGCGCGGCACCGACGTCGTCATCGTCGATACCGCCGGCCGCCTGCACACGCAGGTCAACCTAATGGAAGAGCTGAAGAAAATCAGACGTGTCATCGCCAAACAGATTCCCGACGCTCCCCACGAGACCCTGCTTACCGTCGACGCCACCACCGGCCAGAACGGCCTGATCCAGGCGCGGCTGTTCAGGGAAGCGGTGGAAGTGACCGGCGCCGTGCTGACCAAGCTGGACGGCACCGCCAAGGGCGGAATCGCCGTAGCCATATCGCACGAGCTGGGGTTACCGATCAAGCTGGTCGGGGTAGGGGAACAGATGGAAGACCTGCGTCCGTTCGACCCGGGAGATTTCGCGAAGGCGCTGCTGGAGGCCTGACGGGCGTAGCGGGAGGCCAGGTCATGTTTTTTAGAATCTGCGAGGGGGGAATTGCAGAAGATGGCATCTGATCTCAAAAAGACATGTGACGCACCCGAATCGGGCTTAAGCAAGCCGAACCGGTTCACAAGGCTGACGACGCAGCTGGCCAACGAACGGACTTTCCTTGCCTGGATCCGCACGGGAATCGCCCTCCTGGCCTTCGGTTTTGTCGTTGAAAAAGCAGGGTCGTTCCTGGAAGCGATATCGGCTGAAGTCTCTGCCAAACAGCATAACTTCGTTCGTTACTCGGGAATCGCCGGAATCGTACTGATGCTGTCGGGTGCTTTTATCATCGCCATCTCAGCCTGGCGCTACTGGGTCATCGACAGGTCCATCCGCCGGGGAGAATGCGAGACTTCGGTGACCCTGGACATCGCCGTAGCCGTGGGAATAACCGTAATTGTGCTGGTCTTCATCGCCTTCCTGATATTCCAGTCCTCAGTATTCAGCTGATTAAGCCGGGAGCATTGTAAACACCATCTCCTGTAGAGCTTGACACTCATCCTGCTACTTCCTAATATTAAGAGTTGTTGAAGGGCGTTTTTATGAACGCCTTACAGGTGACGGGAGCGAACCGGACAACGGCGGCCTTGATGGGCTGGCGGCTTCAAATTGCTCCCCGCCGAGGACAGTGACTACGGAGAGTTCGCAAAGTGGATAGTGGATGGCAGCGGTGAGATTGCTTTACCTTTTGGATTATCGATGCCCCGACCGGGTTTTTTGAAGTACATGAATCCGTCTTCAGGGTATGATTCATCTCCCGCGCTGGCGTTGGCAACACGCCGCGAAGAAAGCCGCCACATCCCCTTGTCTGAAGCCTTCGTCTAAACAGGTACAGCCATGTTTGACACTTTATCCGAAAAACTGCAAAGCGTACTCGGCGGCCTCAAGGGACAGGGACGCCTAAGCGAGGACGACATCAACAAGGCCATGCGGGAGATCCGCCTGGCCCTGCTGGAAGCCGACGTCAATTTCAAGGTGGTCAAGCAGTTCGTGGCCGCGGTCAAGGAGAGGGCGATGGGTGCGGACGTGCTCGAAAGCCTGACTCCCGGCCAGCAGGTAGTGAAAATCGTCCACGAAGAGCTGGGCAGCCTGATGGGCGCCTCTTCCACCAAGCTCACCTTCTCACCGCGTCCGCCGACGGTCGTGCTCATGGTCGGCCTGCAGGGCAGCGGCAAGACCACAGCCTGCGGCAAGCTGGCGCGTTTTCTCAAAGCGCAGGGCAAGAACGTGGAGATGGTCGCGTGTGACATCTACCGTCCCGCGGCCGTCGAGCAGCTGAAGATGCTCGGCAAACAGCTCGATGTGCCGGTCTTTTCCATCGAGGGCAGCGATGACGCGGTAGATATCGCCACCAGGGGTGTGGAAGACGCCCGCGCCAACGGCCGCGACATGGCCATCATCGATACCGCCGGCCGCCTGCATATCGATGAGAAACTGATGGACGAGCTGGTGCGCATCCGCGCCGACGTGAAGCCGCATAACATATTGCTGGTCCTCGATTCCATGACCGGCCAGGACGCGGTCAACGTCGCGGAGCAGTTCATGCAGCAGGTGAATTTTGACGGGGTCATACTGACCAAGCTCGACGGTGACGCCCGCGGCGGCGCCGCGCTTTCGGTGAAAGCGGTGACCGGCAAGCCGATCAAGTTCGTATCCACCGGCGAGAAGCTCGATTCCTTCGACTATTTCCATCCCGACAGGATGGCGGGCCGCATCCTCGGAATGGGCGACATGATGACGCTGATCGAGAAGGCCCAGCTTAACGTCGACGAAAAAAAGGCCGCCGAGCTCGAAGAGAAGATGCGCAAGGCGACCTTCACCTTCGATGATTTTCTGGACCAGATGCAGAGCATGCGCAAGATGGGCCCGCTTGCCGGGATGCTGGCCATGATTCCGGGAGTGCCCAAACAGCTCAAGAACCAGCAGATAGATGAGCGAGAGCTCGACCGCATCGAGGCGATAATCCGCTCAATGACGCTTGAGGAGCGCCGCGCGCCGGATATCATCAACGGCAGCCGCCGCAAGCGTATCGCCGCCGGCAGCGGCAGCAACGTCCAGGCCGTCAACCAGCTCATCAGCAGGTTCAAGCAGATGCAGAAGCTGATGAAACAGATGACGAGCGGCAAGGGTGGCAAAGGCATGCCGAATATCCCGCCCGAGATGCTTCGGGGCGGTTTTTAATGGATTGTCATTCGGAGAAGCGTAGCGACGAAGAATCTCCGGGAAAAGCGATGACAGCGTTAATAAAAAACGAGGAGGTGATTAAATGGCGGTAAAGATAAGACTCAGCAGGGTTGGCAGGAAGAAGAAGCCTATCTACCGTATTGTCGTGGCCGACTCACGTTCCCCGAGGGACGGCAAGATAATCGAAAACATCGGGCGTTACAACCCGCTGGAAGAGCCTTCTCTCATCGAAGTGGATGAGGACAAGGCAAGGGACTGGTTGGCCAAGGGGGCCCAGCCGACGCAGACCGTCTCCAAGTTGTTGGCAATTAAGGGGATCTCTGGTAGTTGAATCCGGTCGAGTGCAAAATGGAGGTAGAAAGTGAAAGAGTTACTTGAATATCTGGCCAAGGCCCTTGTTGATAAACCTGACGAGGTCAAGGTCCAGGAAACCGTGACTGACACGACAGTCGTGCTCGAGCTCACGGTCGCCAAGGATGATATCGGCAAGGTCATCGGCAAGCAGGGCCGCATAGCCCGCGCGCTGAGGACCATCGTCAAGGCCAGCGCCGTCAAGAACGGCAAGCGGGCCATAGTCGAGATCGTCGACTGAAGCTGATAACCGAAACAAATCCGGGATCCGGATCTCTGCTCTGATGGGTGATTCCTGTTGAGGGGCGTACCTGACTGGGTTCTCGTGGGAATGATCAAACGTATCCACGGGAACCAGGGCGAGTTGCTTATCAAGCCGCTCACCGACAGGGAAGAGCGTTTTTCCGAAGGCTCGGAGCTTTATGTAACGCGCAAGCGGGAATCGGAGCGCGTGAAAATGAGGATAGCGGCCTCCCGAACATCCGACCGGGGGCCGCTGATCATGCTGGAGGGATACAATTCCCGCGTCGAGGCGGAACCGTTGTTCGGCGCCTCGCTCTTCGTGCCCGGCGAACAGATCACTCCCCTCGATGAAGGATCATATTACGCATTCGAGATCGAGGGTTGCCTCGTCTATGAGGGTGAGCAGCTGATCGGAACCGTCACGAAGCTGGCCGAATCGGCCAAGGCGAATCCATATATCGAGGTCGATCCGGGTGAGGAACGGCCGCTGCTCCTGATACCTTTTATCAGTCAGGTGGTTAAAAAGGTCGACGTGGAAGGACAGCGCATCGATATCATCGAAGGCTTTCTCGGGTGACCCTGGATGAGGATCGACGTCTTCACGCTCTTCCCCGAGTGGTTCAACTGGTTCTTCGACCAGCGCCATATAACCAACACGGTCCAGGCGGGAAGCCTGGATGCGCGGCTGTTCAATTACCGCGATTACACCCCCTTAAAGCATAACCAGGTCGACGATACGCCGTGCGGCGGTGGCGCCGGCATGGTGCTGAGGGTGGACGCGGTCTGCGCGGCGCTCGAGGATGTCTATGGCAGCGATTGCGCGGCGGTAAGGGAAGAGAGGCCTGTATATATGCTCTCGCCGCGAGGCAGGCGGCTGGACGAAAAGCTCCTGGGCGAGCTGGCGGGGCATGAGGCGTTCACATTGCTCTGCGGCCGCTACGAGGGTTTCGACGAGCGGGTCTCAGAGCACATGGTGACCGGCGAGATTTCAATCGGCGATTACGTGGTAAGCGGGGGGGAGCTGCCGGCGATGGTGCTCATGGATGCAGTATCCAGACGCCTTCCGGGAGCACTCGGTAGCGAGGAGAGCGCCGTATACGAGTCCTTCTCCGAGGAATTGGACGGCAAGCTCGAATATCCCCAATACACTAAACCAGCTGATTTTCGCGGCTGGAAGGTGCCGGAAGTGCTGCTGTCCGGTAACCATGCCGAGATCGAGAAATGGCGGCGGGGGAAGCTGGGGTGAACCCTTGCGCAATGGTACTCCTAATGATACCTTTAAAAGAACCTTAGGAGGTACTTTAAATGGTCAATATAGCAAAAATTATCCCCATCACCGATTTCAGGCACGATGCAGCCAGGATTCTCAAGGAAGCGCGCAGTTCCAACGAGCCCCTCATCATCACCCAGCGGGGTCGGGCGGCTGCGGTCATGCTGAGTGTGGAAGCATACGAACAGGCTGAACACGACCGGCAGCTTCTCAGGGTTCTGGCTCAGGGGGACAAAGAGGTCGCTGCCGGTGAAGGCTATGATCTCGATGATGTCATCAAGGAGGCAGACGCCATACTCGGGGAAACTCCGTAAATGAAAGTCAGGTTTACGCCGTCAGCGCGGTTGCAGTTGCTCGATGCTTTGGCCTATATCAACAAAGACGACCCCCGGGCCGCTCTGCGCTTTCGGAATAAAGTTGAGAAAACACTGCGCCGGCTGGAGGAATTTCCTGAGTCCGGACACGCAATCCCCGAGTTTCCCGAGCTTCCTCAGCGTGAAATCATCGTTTCGCCATATCGCATCTTCTACAGGATCAAGGGCAGGAAAATATGGATTCTGGGTATCTGGCACGGGGCGCAGCTGCCGCTCGAGCCGTAAGTCTTACGCCGGGGTCGTCGTATGAGATGTCAGCCTGCATGAAGAGTTCAAAAAATTTTTTGGGTTTGCTTGTTCTCTCTGCGCAAAAGAAGGAGGAAGGCCGGCCCTGCGGAAAAGAAAACAATTGCTTGGCAGACAGGAACGGACGAATAAATGACCAGAAAACTCATATATCTCGACGTCGACGGCGTGCTGCTCGGGAAAAACGACCCGCGCGATATGCAGCTTGTCCTGGCCCGACATGTACCGGAATTCCTCAGCTTTTGCCTCGAAAGATTTGATTGCTACTGGCTTACTACTCACTGCCGGTATGGCGACGTCGGCAGGCTCCTGGGCCATATTGATAAGTTTATGCCCCCCGGCGTGAATTCCGTTGCTACGCTGGACATGCTCCGGCAGATAATTCCCACCTCCTGGCAGACCCTCAAGACTGAGGTCATCGATTTCGAATCGGACTTCTACTGGGTCGATGACAGCCCGCTCCAGTATGAGATCGAACTGCTGAAAAGTAACGGTGTCATCGACCGCTGGATTCACACGGATACGCGTAAAGATCCGGACGGTCTGTTGAAAGTAATGGAGCTGCTGAAGGGTTAGGGCCGCCCGTATACATAATTGACATCACACTTTTCCCAGAAGACTGGTACTTTCGCAAAAAGGCCTTATAATGAATTCAAGGGTCTTTTTCACTTTCAGGGACTGGAGGCAACATGTCTTTTGGCGCTCCGTTTTCCACCGCAGAGATCACCGCAAGCTTTATCGAGGGCATCCAGGCGGAAAGGGGGAAGGTCAGAGACACTTACGACGACAGTCGTTATCTCTACATCCGCTCCGTCCTGCCCTACAGCTTCAAGGTAACAAAGAAGGATAAGATCCACGGGGGCCTGGCCCTCAAATCCACCACCACCGAGCTCTGGCTCCACCCGTACCTTTTCCGTCAGGTCTGCCGCAACGGTTTGATCGCCGCAAGTACCATGCAGTCGGTTTGCATGGAGTACGACACTTTCTCTGAGGGTGAGGAGGGCATCGAGGAGCTGGCCCTGGAGATTCCCTGGGCTATCCGCAACTGTGCCCGCAAGGAATTCTTTCAGGAGGCGGCCGGGCAAATGAAGGATGCTCGCAAAAGAGGAGTAGAGTGGAAGACGGATTATGAACTGAAGCTTCTGTCGATGCTTAATAGCGGTCATGGGGACTCTTTTACCCGCAAGATTATCAGGGAAATAAGGCGCCGGTTCGAGGTCGAAGAAGAGAGGACCCTGTACGGAATGGCCAACGCCACCACTTCAATGGCCCGCGATACACGCGACCCGGCGCTCAAATGGCAGCTGGAGCAGCTGGGCTGGAAGATAGCCAGGGGCGAGCTGGTAGCCGACAGTGGAGTCGGAGGCGTTAGTGCTATTACTGAGAACCACAAGCAGTCGGAAGTCTGTGCCTGATAGACCGTCATACAATTCTTTTCGCAACGCGCGCGAAGACAGGTTCAAGTATCTTTGCCGGACGGGCCGGCTGGACGGGCCGGAGCTGCTGGAGCTGGTCGATTATCTGTACCGCCATTACCGTCTGGCGATCCTTCTATTTATCCGGCGCTGGAATGACGAGCGTCCGCAGCCGTTTCACGAAAACGATGAAGATATCCTTCAGGAGGCATTTCTGCGCTCCATGAAATTTCTCAAAAAGCATCCGACCAGGGTCACATGCAGTTTCTTCACCCTGCTCAGCATTAACGCTCTGGCGGCGATGAGGCAGAGCAGGAGAGGTGTCAGGGGAATAGTCCGCTTCCGCGAAACGCGCCCGGGGAGGAAGCTTTTGTCCTCTTATGAGCTGCCGTTCACCATGAGCGAGAGGATGTATTTTGAAATATGACCTCTTTCTCGATTGTGACTACGACGACAAGCCCGTAGCGGACATGATCTATGCTGCACTCGCGGTCGGCGGGGTGGACTGTTACTACCCACGCTGGTTCCGGATAAAGAGCCGCAGTGGATATGGACAGTTTGTCAGGGACGAGCTCGAGGACAGCCGTCTGCTCATCGTGATTTTCTCCCGGAACGCCGCTCGTCCGGATTCTTTCGGCAACATCTTTTTCGACCACGTTGAGATGGCACTTCATCATCGCAAGCACGTCATTGCCGTAGGCCTCGATGACGCCCCCGTGCCCATGAAATTCTCCGATGACCATCCACTGATGCATTGGGTCGATGTCTCGACGGATGCCGTTGAGGGTGCGCTCGGCTCGCTCGTCGAACTTGCCCGGGAGCTTCTGGGCGGGCAGGCCGGAAGCATGGAGGACGAAGTGAGTGAGCTGCTGGTTGAAAGCGCGGCGTCTTTAACCGAATCATCTCGGGTTGAAGAAGTTCTCGCGCTCTACAGCCCTCTTGTCACGACAGTCGCAACAAAAATCGCTAACCGCGGTGATGCGCCCGATATTGAGAAGTTGACCGGCGAAGGCATCGTCGGCCTGATGAAGGCGATTCGCGATTTCAAGCCTCGTCAGGGTGTACGTTTTCGGTCATATGCGGAGAAGTGCATTCAACAGGAGATCATGATGGCGATCAGGTGGTTCCCGAGGTAATTCTGCGCTTTTGGTGAGTTTACACATTAAATAGAAAATGTTTAAGGCAAATACCATTGTTGGTCATCATAATCAGGTTGGGGGGTGACCCACTTACATTGAAACACTTAATTGGCTTAAAGTAGATTGATTCTGCCCCGGAAGGAGCCGGCAATTGAACAGTACTGCAGCACTTATAGTTGTTCTGGAAGATGATCTGCGGCGTATCGAAGCTTTGCGGAATGTGGTCGAATTGCATCTTGGCGGGGTATCTTGCAAGGTTTTTGATAGTGCGCACGTGATGGTTTACTGGCTTAAAGAGCACATTTCGGAAGTCTGCCTGATTAGCCTTGATCACGATCTGGGTCCAAATCGTATTATTGATGGTAATGTGCATGATCCCGGATCAGGTATGGAAGTTGTTGATTATTTGATTACAAACCGGCCATCGTGTCCGGTAATTATCCACTCATCTAACAGTAATGCGGTTCAGAGGATGAAAAGCGCGCTTGATGCTTCAGGTTGGAAAAGCGAATGCATTGTTCCATTTGATGATCTGAGCTGGATTGAGCATGAATGGCAAGTTCTGGCAGGCCAACTTCTAAAAAGATGAATGCAGGATGTTGAAACGGGAAAATGATTGCCGTAACGAATCAATATGGGCGTGGTCCGAATAATCGGACCAGTATAAACCAGGAAGGCGCTTGTATCCGCCTCAAGGAAAGAAGAAACGCAGCCCGAAAGTTTTATTGATGTGTTAGAAGTTTTAGGCGACCCCCTCGATGGGAGCTTGAAAAAATGAGGTATTTTGTACTGGTTAGCATAGGCATTGCTCTGGTCTGGCCTATTCTCTTGCCCGGATTGACCTGCGTTCCGTTCTTGATGTCCGCATGGGTGCTGTATTTCTTTTTGGTACGCTCCAGAAATTTACGTCCGCTCAGGATTATCTTGTCGGTAAGTCTGTGCCTACTGGCTTTTTATGCTTTTTTATCACCAGTTGCTATCAGCTTTCAAAACTGGCCCGGGCCACCGCACCTGGTACCTCTGGTGATGGGCCTGCCGACACCCGAGATGATTGAAAGTGCTCAGCGCGGCAAACTGTTTCTGGGAAGTTGCGTCCCCACCGGTTATGAGCCTGAGTATGTTCTTGTTTGGTGAACTGGGATGGGTTGCGGGTTCAGGCGAAGTGTCATTAGGTGTCTCGAGTTCAGGAAGGCCAGCAGCTTCAGGAAACGTGACTTTGGGTGCGCGGCACTATTGGTAGCGGAATCAATCAATAAGAACGATATGTTGCAGCGTCACATACCCTAAAGCGAAAGTAACAATCAGTAACAGGATACCTTTCCAGCTAGGTCTTATAAAGAAGCCGATCAGCGTAATCACGAAAAGTGGAATGATGCTGAACATTATGAGTGGAAGCAAGATCTGGGTAAATGTGCAGAAAAGGTCAATGCTTCCGTAACCTTCAACAGAGGACAGAAACGAAGAAAGGAAGCAAGACCTGCGCCAGGGGCCGTGATTGCCGAAGAAATCACCCGACTCGGGAATAGCGCCGACCCGCCAGGCCAGTAGCCAGAGGATGATGTAAAAGGCAAAGTTGATTACTACTATCCAGGCGGCAAAATCAAGAAGAGAGGATGATAATTCTATTCGGTTGTCTTCGCTTGCAAAGTGTTTAAGTGACAAGTAATCGAACTCACTTTTGTCTGTGATTTATTTGCTGCTCACCGCTTATGTTCATCACCCTATCTTTGACCAGCCCAAGATATTGATATCTTTCCGTCATTTGACTCGTCAATTCTTCTAATGTTACACCCATACATGTTTTGCAATCGCTCTGCAATTTATCAAGATCTGCTGCTCTTTTCGCAACTAGTATTACCACTCTTTAAGAAGACCCTCTTGAGTATTCAGATGTCGAGTTTCAAGTCGCCAAATTTTCCGATAAGACTGTCGTTTCTTCAAGCTCCCCGTGGCAGGATACTTCTATCATCAAACCCAAGGGGGAACCCAAAATATTACATTAATAATAGTTGACAACATTACTTATGTATTATCAAAAAAACATTATATTTCGTTGAATATATTTACAATAATAGTTATTAAGAGTACTATTATTTTGATTATTTGCTAGCTGGTTGATTCGAGGTAGCTAGAGAAAAATTCGTGGAGGCTTTATGCCAGATACCATATTAATGATTGTTGGCAGGTTTGGAACAAGAAGAACAGATGGCAAAATTTATATCATATAAATATCATTCATAAACGACGGAGTGTGCATGAAAAGGTTCAAGTTAAAAAGAAAACTACTAAATATTAGAAAAGTCATAAAGAAGAAGTCATCTCCTAGATATTCAGTTAAGAAGGACGGAAGAATCCACGCAGAAAGCGGGACGATCGTCATTGAGTACCAAAATGGGTTAAAAAATATAACTTTTCAGTTAATGGATACTCTACGTAGTGAATGGGAAAAACAGGAAGAAGAAAAGCGAACGCTGGTAATTGCAAGTATCAATGCAATGAAACAATGCAATCGGAAACAACCCAAACTGGCAAAATCCGTTGCCAAAATGGAAAAGGAATATGATCAGTTATCCAAAAAACAAAAACGTCACTGTTGCCCGGAGAACTTAACAAAAGCGCTTGAAGAAAGAAAAACAGATTTATCTGAAGCTAAAAATAATTATCAGAACAACGTGGATCTTTATTATCAAAATAAGACCACTTTTGAGCAATTGCATGAACGGAGAATAGGCCTGCGTGATTATTTTTATTCTGAAGTCGAAAGGGCGCATGCAGCTCTTCTAACTGATTTACATGCATTTAGAGATGGTTTTAACTTGCTTGAGGGTGAAATGGAAGGGGACGATTTAACGAGCATATCGGCCATCGAAGAAGATATACAGAAAAAAAAGAACTCCCTTCTTGTTAAGTTAAGGGAATTTGAAATGGTTGAGGATATTTCTGATTTCGATGAGTCTGGCCGTGCAGAAGAAGATGCTGAGATTAATGCTGATTCTGATGCTAACGGAGCTGCTAAGGAAGCTGCTGAGAAAGAAAAAGCCGCGAATGAAGCTGCTGAGAAAGCTAAAGCTGCGATAGAAGTTGCTAAGAAAGCAGCGGAGGAAGCAAAAGCTGCGAAGATAGATGCTGATGTAGCCGCTGATCTAGCAGAAGATGAAGCTGCGAGGAATGATCGTGAGAAAGCAGCGATGGATGATGCTGAGAGACCAGTCATGATAGATGATGAGATAGCTGCTGATAAAAATAATGATAAGGGTTATGAAACAGAAGATAATAAGTCGCCACGCTAACCATAAGAATTCAGATATAAACAAGAATAAAGCTATGACCAGGAGAACATTTTGAGGTTCTTTCGAAAGAGACTAGTGAATGAAAGACCAATGAATACCTGTTTAAGAAAAACAATAAACGGGTTTAAATGGCGAGCCAATAGGTCGTCTCACAGAGAGCTTATGCCGATCGAGAAAGTCGCCGAAGTTGCTGGGAATGATGCAGTGCATAAAAACAAAAATGATGATGATAACGACTTTAAGGGATATCTTGATTCAGCTTGCGGAAGCCTTAAAGATAACAAACTTCAAAATCATGAGAGCCAGATGGTGAAGTTTGAAAAAAAGAGGAATAAAGCAAAAACTTGGCAAGATCATTATTATGAAAAATATCAAGAAGCAAATAACGACCTAATAAAAGACAAGGCGGAATATTTAAAAAATAGGGACTCTTTTGCTCAACAACATGGATCATATAAGATTAATAAATGGCTTTATTATGTATTCCTTTTTATTCTGGCTGTACCGGAACTGTATCTATCGAGGATGGTCTTTGAATCTATTGCAGAAAACGATCCTCAAATGCGAAATATCATAGCAGGTACAATAGCGGGATCCGTACCTCTTGCAGGTCATTTATTCGGGATTATGCTGAGGCAGGGAAATGAGGAAGAAGGTAAGGTGGGGTGGCATAAATATTTATGGATTGCATTCGCGTTAGTTGTTTTAATGCTTATTTCAGTAGCATCAGCAATTCGTGCTGACTTTGCAAAAACATATGCACTCTGGTTGTCAATTCCTCTATTTTTTAGTCTTAATGCAACGATTTTGTTTGTGGCGATTCTTATAAGTTACTACCGTCACAATAAAAAAATGTTGAATGCTGAGCGAAAGCTGAATGAATCGAAAAAAAACTATAATGCTTCCGAAAGGCGAACTACCTCTTTGGAAGGAAGGTATCTTAAGGCAAAATTGCAATATCATTCATATCAGGCTGATATCGAATCGAGTAAAAAAATCATCAAATTGAAGATTGATGACATAGAAAAAGAAGGAAAGAAAAGAAAGCACGTCTATGATTTGACTTATGAAAATGTAACAGAAGGCCTTAAGCAGAATCAGTATTAGTTCATATTGTATTTTAAAGAAATATAATCGGTTTTGGGTGTGCGCTTATGATGATGATTGATTGGAGAAAAGTAATAAGGTATTCGGCCGCTGTTGCGGTCGTGTTAGTTGTTTTGGTCCTTATTATCCTATTTATTAGTTATATAAAAGCGGTTCTTTGCTGGTGCGGTATGGGTTCTGCATGTGAGCAAAAACCATATGGTTGTGAAAAACTGACTCTTGTCGCGATTGATATTTCTAATCCATCAAACCCAAACCAGAACGTAATCAGTGATCAAAATAATAATCAAATATCAAATATCATTATTAAAAATTACAAAGAATTCATCAGGAAACTTCTTTATGATTCAGACGATAAGCTGAATGGCTTAATTATTCAGCCTGGTTCATGCGTATATGCAGAACAATTTGCCGGAGATGTATTGACGAAAAAGTACCCTAATAAATTTGAAAATATTCCTTATAAAGATCCGAGCAAAATTAAGGATACGGCAATAGAAGATGCTCAAAAAAACACAGAAAAAGATTTTGATGAATTATTTAGCAATATACATATAGAGAAGACTGGAGCGGAAATTTGGAATGAAAGTACAAAAATGGCATCTAAAATCGATGAGCTAAAAAACGAGAAATATATTAATAGTAGCGGGGAAGAAAAATTAAGATTTGACCCTGACGGAGAAATAACATTGTACATATATTCTTCCATGTTAGAGTGTTCTCTTGGCGTTGTAGAATGTTTCGACTACAAGGATGTTTCCTGTGAAAGGGTGGAAAAAATGATTGATCTCGAAGATAGCAAAGGGAACTTACCAGATCTTAAAAATGTGCATGTAATTATTAGGGGTGTAGGTGAAGGAGCAGACGACCCTGACGGTAGTCTTTATAAAAATATTAAGTGTTCTTGGGAATACTTTTTTAAAAAATCAGGAGCAGATATCTGTTCATCCTGTTTCGCAAATAATTAATCGATAGATGGCAATTTTCTATCCAGTTTAGAAATATTTCTAAATCTGGCTTTTGGTTGGGGGCGTGCTCTGGATATAAACATGCAGGATGTGTAGTGGGAATAACTATGTAGTCGTGTATTCTGCGATTATATGCAATCAGTTTAAATAAATGTAATTGAATGGTTGACCACTTGTATCATGTATACATCAAATAAATATTTCAGAACATGCTTTTCCTTTTCAATAAGTGCTGATTTTAGAAAAAGGGTTCCCATATTTGCGGGAATCCTTTTTTTAATTATTAATATTTCGTTCATAAGTGGTTGCGGTCAGTCCGACACGAAATTGCAACGAAATGAATATGACGAGCAGGGTAGACTCGTCAAAATGATTTCGGCCGATGGAAGCGAAACGGCCTATGAATACAACGATAAAGGTCAAGTAACCAAGATCGCCGATCCCGACAAAGAGGTTCAGCTTGGATATGATGCCCGCGGTAACGTTGTACTGGTGGAAGACGATACTGGTCGCACTGAACGGAGCTACGATAATCTGAACCGCCTGACTGAAGTCAAGCTAGAGGGTGAACCGAAAAAATCACTTAACTATAATTATGATTCTCAGGGTTATATTGCGAGAAAAAGTATATCCAGCGGTGAAACCCAGGAATATCAAGTAGATTACAAGTACGACTTGCTTGGTAATATGCTCTCCGTGGATGACGGTACCGGTATTATCAGGTTCGAATATGATCCCGTAAATAGAACCAAAGTCCGCATTCTACCGAATGGCGTGAAGAGTATCTTCAGTTATGGGCAGAACAACGAAGTTCTATCCGTAAATCATTTATTGCCTGACAACAAACCTCTCGCTAAATACACTTACCAGTATGATTTAAATGGTAATTTAACTGAAAAACGTGAAGAGGATCCTCAAGGTTTATTCTCGACCAGATATGAATGGAAAAATCAAAATCTATCGGGCCTGGTTACATCAGAGAATACATCGCTCCATTTTGATTATGATGCAGCAGGTAACAGGATTGCCATGGAGGACAATTCAGGCAGGAATGATTATCAATACGATAATTCAGGCAAGATTACCAATGCAGGTGATATCGCATTTACTTACAACGATAATGGTAATTTGGTCAAGCGGGAGCAAGCGGACAAATTTCATGAAATCGAGTATTACGGCGATAGCAAACCCTCAATTATAAAAACCTCCGAACAGGAGATTGAATTCAAATACAACGGTCGGGGCGATCTGATTTTTACGAAAAATGGCGACGAAGAAATCAGATATCTCCCGGATGCCTTTTCCCTGGATGGAACAGCATTAAATAAGTACTCGGAAAAAGAAAATATATTTTATACATATGGTGATTCATTACTCTCTAGTAGAAATAATGACGAATCCACTTACTATCTTGAAGATGGCTTGGGGTCAAATCGTCTCTCATTAGATGACGGTGGTAATATCGTCGATCGGAATGACAATTCAAGATTCAGCTTGGAATACAAATCTGATGATCCATTTGGCGACTGGAGTATGAATTCTCCACCTGTCGCAAATTTTTCGGGAGATCCGACGCCTCTGGAAATTAGAGATCCTGAAACATATTCACATGAGCTAATTTCTGTAAGTAGCATGAATTCCAAAATGGAGCAGGTTGCAGGGATCATGTCATCCAATAATCAACAATTTCAGCCTGAAAAGATGTCGACGAATGGTTTTTGGCTCGATAATCTTAAGCTGCAGCTCGCGCAGCGGTCTGCGGCAAGCTGGCGTGCTGGCGGGTTTGGGTGGGTCGATGCAATACGATGGGATGTGGTCGGCGGTGTTATTACATTATTAACCGGACAGCCGCAGTCGGTCCCCCAATTATTATGGGCTACCACGATCGGGATGGGGGTAACATTGCTTGCTCCAGAGGTAGCAGCCGGGGTTAGCGCAGTTGCGGCGCTATGCACCGCAACCAACTCATTAACAGGAGGCAAAAGAGCCGATGGTTGGGACCTTGTGCAAGTTGTCGGGCTTATCGGTAGCTATTCGAAAATGACCGGCAAAAGGATGGGGTCATCAAAGGAACTCGCAAATGGCGCAGGTGAGGTATTTTACTCATCGAGTACCATACAAGAAAGCATAATACGGGGTAAGCTCGATGATGTATTGTCTCCTCTATCAACCGTTGGCCAACTCGCTGAGGCAGGAGATATGGCAATCAAACAAGCAAATCTAAGCTCGAAGAGTCCGCTAGTCGGCGGCGGTGAATCAAACACAATAGATACCAAAAAGACCGATCTCAAAGACATAGCCAACACACCTGTCAATCTTGGTGACCTCAGCGATAATAATAAGAAAATATTTCCTTCTGACTATCCGCACTGCCCACCGTTCTGCCCACCCGATGATGGTAATGGCGGCGGTGGTGGTGCAGTTTCATCTTCCTCCCCAATCGCAGTACTGGACAATTTTGAAAAAGATCTCGGTGGAATTAGCTTAGATGCCACAGCAAGACCTTCGAGCGATTATTACTTTGGCAATATCACTGGAGCCGTATGGGATGATGACAAAAAGGCTCTCGTGCTGTTAGGAGACCAAACCAATTCCGTGTCTGGCATAAACCCCGAAGATCTGGCAGTGGCATTGAAAGCTGTCTATTGGGGTGAAGATCCCGAATTTTCACTCGATCCTGCTGATCCACAGAATCCCAGCGGTCTCAATTTAAAAGCCGTCTATTATGGGCCTATTGAGAATACATCCTTTGGCCAGGCTATGTTCGATGCGGATTGGAAGATGAAGGAATATGGCATAGGCGTCAGGCTAAAGCCTGATGGCCAGGAGCAGGAAATTGTTTCGAAAGTGCCGGGTTACAAAGATATCTTTGAACTTAAGTTTGCTCTGGAGGCACCCGGTGAATCATATACGCGCTTCTGGATAACATGCGAGGATGCACCTATTTACCA
>JBAZZU010000016.1:0-50054 GCA_041658605.1 Thermoleophilia bacterium
GCAAGGACAAGAATCACCAGCGGGCGTCAGAACTGCTCCCTACCCTGGTCCGATCACGCTCGCTGATAACCTCGAATCACGTGCTGGGGGAAAGCTATACGCTCATGCGGAAGCTGCTCGGGCATGAGGCCGCCACCGGGTTTATCCGCTCCATTAACCACAGCCGCCGGGTAGAGATCCTCTTCACTCCCCAGGAACTGGAAAAGAAAGCTTACCAGCTGCTCTCGCGTTACGATGATCAGCGATTCAGCTTCGTGGACGCCACATCTTTCGTCTGGATGCGAAAACTGCGCCTGCGGGAGGCATTCACCTTCGATAAGCACTTCTTGACGGCGGGGTTTGTGATGATCGGGACACCCTCTGCATAAAGCATGCGCCGCCGCCCGCTCTGTTATATTATTACCTAAGTATTTATCCGGCAGTAAAACCGTCAGCAAATACGCTTAGTAACTGAAATCCGACCCCGGAGGCACAACAATGTCCGGACATTCCAAATGGTCATCGATCAAGCACAAGAAGGGCGCCGCTGACGCCAAGCGCGGCCAGCTCTTTTCCAAGCTTTCGCGCGCCATCACCGTGGCCGCCAAGGAGGGCGGCGGCGACCCGTCCGCCAACGCCACCCTGACCACTGCCATCCAGAAGGCCAAGGACAACTCCATGCCCAAGGACAACATCGAGCGCGCCATCGCCAAGGGCGCCGGTGGCGGCGAGGGCGAGGTATATGAGACCGTGATCTACGAGGGCTACGGCCCCAATGGCGTCGCCGTCCTCGTCGAGGCAATGACCGACAACCGCAACCGCACAGCGGCCGATGTCCGCAACATCTTCAACCGCACCAGCGGCAAGCTTGGCGAGACCGGCACGGTTGCCTGGATATTCGAGCGCAAGGGTTCCGTGGTCGTCGATGTGGCCACTGCCGACGAAGACACCCTGATGACGGTCGCGCTGGAAGCGGGCGCCGAGGATGTTACCCAGGACGAGCAAATATACGAGATCGTCACTGACCCCGCGGATTTCATGGCGGTGCGGCAGGCCCTGGAAGCGGCGGGCATCGTCTTTACGTCCGCCGAGCTTGCTATGCTTCCCAAGACCACCGTGCAGCTGGAGATGAGCGACGCTAAAAAGATGCTCAGGTTAATCGACGCGCTGGAGGAATGCGAAGACGTCCAGGAAGTCCACGCCAACTTCGATATCAGCGAAGAAATCCTGGAAGCGCTGGCGTAAAAGATCCAGAAAGCGCCGGTGTAAAATTGTCATTCTGAGGAGCGAAGCGACGAAGAATCTAGCTCAGGGTGGCAAACAGATTAATCGGACGACAGGTAAGGTTCATTGTCAAAAGCGCCACAACTGATTCTTGGTATCGACCCCGGCATGGCAGTCACCGGCTGGGGCGTCATCGAATACGTTGGCGATAAGTCGCGCCTGGTCGATCACGGCACAATAGTAACAGCCGCCCGGGATCCCCACCATGAGCGTCTGACGATGATCCACGAAGGCATTCTCGATGTCATAGATAACTTTCATCCGGATACAGCCGCCGTCGAGGAGCTTTTTACCGGTGTCAACATCAAGACGGCCCTGGCCCTGGGCCAGGCGCGGGGTGTCATCATCCTCGCCTGCGCCGAACGGGGCCTCAAACCCGCCGACTATACCCCCCTGAGGATCAAGCAGGCCGTAACCGGCTATGGCAGGGCGAGCAAGGTGCAGGTGCAGCAGATGGTAAAAGCGCTGCTGGGCTTGCCGAAAGTCCCGAAGCCCGACCACGCCGCCGACGCGCTTGCCATCGCAATCTGCCACGCCCATACGATGAAGACGACCGGGGCCCTGGACAGCGGAGCGTCAAAGCCGCGGCCGCGGCGCTCGCCGACGAAAAGCCCGGCATGACCACCCCGCATAAAATTTCTATGGACGCCTCTTCAGAACTGCGGTACGGCACTTGACCGTCATCCCGCTATGATCGCCTCCCTGACAGGAAAGATCCGCGCGCGCGACGCCGACGGCATCGTCCTTGACGTCGGCGGCGTCGGTTACCGCGTAGTCATGTCCGCCCGCAGTCTTTCTTCCCTGGAAGGCGCGCAGGAGGTTTCTGTCTACACGTTGCTCCACGTGCGCGAGGACCTGATGTGCCTTTACGGTTTCACCGAGCCCGAGGAGCGCCAGTTCTTCGAACTGCTCAAGGGCGTCTCGGGAGTGGGGCCGAAAGTCGCGATCGCCATCCTTTCCGCCTACGGCCCCGACGACCTCAGGCGCGCCGTCCTCAACCGGGACATCGCCCTTTTTCAAAGCATAACCGGCATCGGCAAGAAGACCGCCGAGCGACTGGCGCTGGAGCTCAAGGACAAGGTGGGGGAGATCGAATCTGTCGCCGCGGCGCCGAAGGGCGGCAACGGTGGCTATTATCTTGCCCGCGAGGCGCTCATCAGCCTGGGATACAATTTTTCCGAAGCTGAGGCTGCGCTCGCCGGGACGGACCCGGCACAGGATGTAGAGGAACTCGTGCGCGAGGCGCTGAAGAAGATAGGGAAACCTTAAAAAGGAAATAAAGTGGATGATGAATTCCGCCTCGCCGACCCGATAGTCCAGACTGAAGAACAGGAGCTGGAGGTTTCCCTCCGCCCACGCCGGTTCAGCGATTTCATCGGGCAGGAAGGGCTTAAAGAACAGCTCCAGATCTTCATCGAGGCGGCGCGCACGCGCGGCGAGGCGCTCGACCACGTGCTGCTGGTTGGCCCGCCGGGCCTGGGCAAGACCACGCTCGCCGGTATCATCGCCAGCGAGATGGGCGTCTCCATACGTACGACCTCGGGCCCGACGCTCGAGCGCAAGGCCGACATCGCCGCTATCCTCACCAACCTCGAGGAGGGCGACGTCCTCTTCATCGACGAGATCCACCGCCTTGGCCGTTCGATCGAGGAAGTGCTCTATCCGGCGATGGAGGACTACCAGCTGGATATCATCATCGGGCAGGGGCCGAGCGCGCGCACCATCCGCCTCGACGTGCCGCCTTTCACGATGGTCGGCGCGACGACCCGCACCGGACTCATCACCACGCCGCTGCGCGACCGCTTCGGCGTCACCCACCGGCTCGATTATTACACCGCAGAAGAGCTCGCCCTGATCGTCCGGCGCTCAGCCTCCATCCTCAACGTCGAGGTGGAAGAGGAGGGCCTGATGGAGATCGCCCGCCGCTCGCGCGGAACCCCGCGTGTGGCCAACCGGCTGCTCAGGCGTGTGCGCGACTTCGCCCAGGTCAGGCACGACGGCTGCATCACGCAGGATGTCGCCTGCAAGGCGCTGGGTCTGCTGGAAGTCGACAGCCAGGGGCTGGACAAGACCGACCGCGAAATCCTCAGGTTGATAATAGAGAAGTTTGATGGTGGACCCGTGGGCCTGGGAACGCTGGCGGTCGCCCTGGGTGAAGAACGCGACACGCTCGAAGATGTCTACGAACCCTACCTCCTGCAACAGGGTCTCCTGCAGAGAACGCCGCGAGGCCGCGTCGTCACCCGCCTGGCCTACGAGCACATCGGCGCCGAAGCGCCGCCCGCGGGCGAAAAACTCTTTTAGTCTAACCCCAGCTGGCCTGGAATTCGGGCTGCACCAGCTGGATGAATGTCAGGCCGCGGTTGAGTGGTACCGGCTGGCCGGCAGCGTCTGTATAGGTGGTCATCTGGTTCAGTGCCACCCTTTTCCATATTGCGGTAATGACCTGGCCGTCCCGGAAGATCAACGCCTTGCCTGAACCCGTAAGCTCGAACTCGAGGCTGCGATTACCGCCCACGTCCTCCTCGATGTTGCTCTCGTTGACCGACACGTACTGGATTATCACGTTTTTCGCCGCTATCTGTTTGCCGGTCAGCGTATCGATATGCGCTTCGCCGCCGATGGAGCGCAGCCAGCTGTTGGATCCGGCATCATACGTGTAACCTGTTTGAACGATGCCTGAGTATGGAATCGATATGGTCGAGATAGCCGGTGCGGGTGTGTCGTCCTTGAAAGTGAGGGGTACAAGATTCGCGGTGTCGGCGAAGCCGGCTCCCACCGCCGCGGCGCGGAGGTTGCTGGTGCTGGTCATCAGGTCATGCGGCCCGACGCGGTCGGCCGCGCGCCAGTAGGCGTCGCCGTAGCTGTAATGGTTGATATTCGGTATGTCCGAGCGCGCTTCGAGCTCGGCGGTGACGCCGGCGCTTGAACCCGAGTTGGAAAGAAGCGCCTGATATTCCGGCACGAGCTGTATATTGATGAGCCTGGCGCTTCGCACCGGGCCGACAACATCGGCGTCATGGCAGTCGAACACCGCCGAGAAACGGGTAACGTCACCCTCTGCCATCGCCTCGTAGACGATATCGGCCTGGCTCAAACCCGACTGGTTCCGCGCCTCCGGAGCATTGTCTATCTGCACGATGATGGGACGCCGCGTCGTGGCTGCCCGGTTGCTCAAGGCGCTGCCGTCGAGGGGGCAGTAAAATTCGGGAGGACCCGGCATCGGCGTGGTTGCAGTGATGCCGGTCAGGGTGGAAAATCGCTCAGGAGCCTTGCGGCTGGAGTAGATCGCCCAGATTAAAAAGGATACCGCGGTCATCAAGAGCACTATCAGGATGATTGTGATCCATCGATTCCGGGAACTGGTACTTGAGTTGAGCATCATTATATTGGGAGGCATTCCAAACTAGACGAGGTTAGCGGAATCTGGTTTGAATGTCAAAGAATGGTGGCTGATAATAATGTCCATGAAACTGCTTCTCCATATATGCTGCGCCCCCTGTTCCACGACCACGGTCCAGTCCTGGAGGCAGGAGGGAGCCGATGTCACCGGCACCTTTTTTAATCCCAATATCCATCCCTTCGGCGAGCACCAGCGCCGCTATGACACGCTTCTGGGCTATGCCAGCAAGATCGACCTGCCCCTCATGGGTGAGCCCATGTACGATATCGTCGCCTGGCTCAGGATGGTCACGGGAAGGGAACAAAAAGGTGAAAGATGCCGCCTTTGCGTAGCGCACCGAATGAATCACGTCGCGAAACTGGCCGCCGATGCGAAATTCGATTCCTTCAGTACCTCGCTCCTGGTAAGTCCCTGGCAGGAACACGAGATCATCATCGAAGAAGGAATGAAAGCCGGTAAGGCCGCCGGCGTGGAATTTGCGTATCGAGACCTGCGGCCGCTTTACAGGGAGAGCATAAAAATCTCCCGGTCGGCAGGTCTCTACCGGCAGAAATACTGCGGCTGTATCTACAGCGAAGCAGAAGCGGCCATACCGCAGATTCAGCCCCCGCGAAAGGCATAAGTCCGCCGATGCTCACCAGTGAACTGGATTACGATCTTCCACCCGGGCTTATTGCCCAGACCCCCATCTATCCGCGGGACCACAGCCGTCTGCTCGTTTTCAAGCGCGCCAGCGCTGAGACCCGTCATGGGCGTTTTCCCGACCTGATGACTTATCTGAATCCGGGTGATGTCCTGGTCTACAACGATTCCCGCGTGCTCAGGGCCAGGGTCTTCGCGGTCAAGCCCACCGGCGGCCGCGTCGAACTCCTTTTTCTCAGGAGGCGCCCGGGTGATGTCTGGGAAGCGCTGGTCAAACCTTCCGCGAGGCTCAAGGAGGGAAACGGGCTCAGGCTGTCTCCGGAAGCAAAGACAGGGGAGATAAAAATGTCGGCGGGCGACCACTTCCTGCTCAAGAAGAACCTGGGCTCGGGACGCTGGCTGGTCAAGAACACAAGTAGCGTGGAGATGGAGACACTGCTCGAACAGTTCGGTGAGATGCCGCTGCCTCCCTATATAAAAGAAGCCCTGAACGAACCCGAGCGGTACCAGACTGTCTATGCGAGCGAGTCCGGTTCCGCAGCCGCCCCCACTGCCGGTCTGCATTTCACGGAGGAGCTGCTATCAAGAATCGCGGCGGCCGGCATAAAGTCTGTCCCCCTGACGCTGGATATCGGCCTCGACACATTTCGTCCGGTCAGTGAAGACGACCTTGGCCTGCACCGGATACACAGTGAAAGTTATCGCCTGTCAGCCCAATCCCACAGGGAGATCGTCACAGCCAGGGAAAGGGGCGGCAAGGTTATATCCGTGGGTACCACGGCCGCGCGTGTGCTCGAGACGGTTTTCGCCGAGCCGCAGGGATCGCTTGAAGGGGAGACGCGCCTGTTCATAACACCGGGGTACAGTTTCCGCGCCGTGGATGCGCTTCTAACCAACTTCCATCTGCCGCGCTCGACGCTGCTGGCGCTAGTGATGGCCTTCGCCGGCAAGGACGAAACCCGGCGCATTTACAGCGAGGCGGTAAGGGAGCGCTACAGGTTCTACAGTTTCGGTGACGCGATGCTGGTGTTGTAACCGCCAGCCTGCAGATCGGCTACCGCCGGCATGACCTCATCCTCCGGCACGACCATCTTGATCGTATCCAGGCGGATGATCAGCGTCTGGGTTTTCTGCACCGGCGCGTCCGGCTGATCGATCTTCCTATAACTGGCGTCTGTTATTGGCAGGTAGTGCAGTTCCTTGAGATTGAGCAGGTCACTGACGCGAGCCTGATAACTACCAGCTCTGACGTGCATGAAGCCTTTGATTTCGTAATCATCAGTTATTATTGTGACCTTCATGGCGTCTGTGGGGACTTTTGAGCATGTAGTCATTTTTCCTGCCTTTGTTTTGGAATGCGTCGCAACTCTTTCGGCGTGAACTGCTTGCGGGTTTAGCCGCGGCGGGAAATTCTATAAATCCAGATTTCCAGGATATTCATCGGCAATTTGCGGATTTTGGCCATAGCCGAGGAAAGCCCTGGGGGCGGCGGCAAGGAAAGCGTCCTCAACAGAGAACCTTTTCGAGATCCCCTCTTCCACCAGATATTGTGTCATGACGCCGCGGCCGGCATCCGGAATCTCGCTTGAGAGTTCATCGAGCTGGCTGGACATGGTGACGATCCGGTTGGGTCCAGTGATTCCCGGGCGGTTGAAACCGCCGGCGCTGCAGCTGTCGATATTGATCCAGGCGCGAGCCGGATGGATACGCGAGAGGTACTGCGCCAGCTGCGAATCCCACAGCAAGCCCTGCCCGCGTTTGTAGTCGAACCCGGGATAATCAAAGGGGACCAGGGCCGCACCGGGCGCCAGGTCGGGTATGTTCAGCCCGGCTCCGGGCCCATTGCGAAGTCCGTGGCCGCTGTAGAAAAAGACGACTTCCGATTCGGAATCTACCTGAGGGTTGGTAGTCAGCCAGTCGAGCGCCTTGCAGATGTTGTCCAGCGTCGCCTGAGAATTCTGCAGCAGGATGACGTTTTCACGTGGGAAGCCCATTTTTCCGGTGAGCATGTCGTAAACCGAGCCGGCGTCCCTGTCCGCGTACGCCACATTGCCGAAATCATAGTTCTCGTAGACTATCCCGATGACGACCGCGAATTTCTTGTGATTGGGGACAGAATTCAGGATCGGACGGGAAACGGTTGCAGGAGCGGTGTTCTGCTCGGCGGGCACAACGATTTCCGCCGCGGCATCCATGCCATACACGGGGTAATCAGGGGGACCGGTGACCTCGGCTGAGACTGACGCCGTAAAACTCAAGCTCAATATAAGGGAAGTGAGCAACCCAAGTGCTGTCTTGCGCAAGGAAGGAAACATCTTGTTAGATTCTAACAGACCTGTGTCCTTCCATTGAGAATATCGTGTTTTTCCTCCAGGCTGCGGGTTTCTGATGGTTGTAGGATAAAATAATCAGTAGGATTCAAGGCAGTCATCAAACCATGGCTTACAGGAGGCTTCGTGCCGGCGCCATTCAAATTTGATATCGAACATTCGGATGGCGCCGCCCGCGCCGCCGTTCTAACAACACCCCACGGGCAAGTAGTGACGCCCTGCTTCATGCCGGTGGGAACCCAGGCGACGGTGAAGACGCTTTCGCCGCGCGACCTTAATGAAGCGGGGGCGGGGATGATCCTCGCCAACGCCTATCACCTCTATTTCCGTCCCGGCGCCGACCTGATCGCTTCCCTTGGGGGCCTGCACCGGTTCATGTCCTGGGAGCGGCCCATTCTCACCGACAGCGGCGGTTTTCAGGTCTTCAGCCTTGGGGGTACGGCTAAAATCAAGGACGACGGTGTCGAGTTCAAATCCCTCTACGATGGTTCGACGCATATATTCACACCTGAACTGGCCACGGTGATCCAGGAGAAACTGGGCGCTGATGTCATCATGTGCTTCGACGAGTGCGCGCCGTCGGGTGTCGACAGCGCCTACCTGAAGGAATCAGTGGAACGAACCGTGCGCTGGGCCGCCCGCTGCCAGAAAGCCCTTAGCCGGGACGACCAGCTGCTGATGGGAATAATCCAGGGCGGCATCGATCACGAGCTCAGGCGCGAGAGCGCCATGCGCACGCTGGAGCTGGGGTTCGGCGGTTACGCCATCGGCGGCCTGAGCGTGGGGGAAGAACGTGGCGCCATGCTGGAGACGATGAATTTTACCGCGGACCTGTTACCCGTCGAAAAGCCCCGCTACTTCATGGGTCTCGGAGATCCCGCGGGCATCATCGACGCCATCGCCGCCGGCATCGACATGTTCGATTGCGTCCTGCCCACGAGGATCGCGCGCAATGCCGGCGCTTTCACTTCCTCGGGGCGGCTCAACATGCGCAACGCCTCGTACGCAGACCAGGACGGGCCATTAGAGCCCGGCTGCGGCTGCTACACTTGCCGGAACTTCAGCCGCGCCTACCTGCGGCACCTGGTCACACAGAAGGAGATACTGGGTATGCATCTGCTGTCTCTACACAACGTTTCCTTTCTGCTAGACTTGACGCGGCAGGCCCGCGGCGCCATCGCGGCCGGCTGTTTTGATGAGTTCAGAAAATCAGCAACCCCCGGGTTCTGATGCAGTGGTTATAATTCGATAGCTATCTGAAAACCATACTGGGAAAGGAGACGACTTGCTGGCATCAGTTATAAATTTCGCGTTTACGGTTGCCCAGGTTACGACTGCGGCTGCTGAAACTGGAGGAACCGAGGAGGCACCCGCCACGACCGAAACGAGCGGCATTTTCGGCGGCGGCACAACAACGATGATCATCTACATAGCGGCGTTTGTGGGAATATTCTACTTTCTCCTCATCCGCCCTGGACAGAAGCAGAAGAAGGCCCACCAGGAACTGGTGGAATCACTGAAAAAGGGTGACGAGGTGATGACGTCCGGCGGCATATTCGGTGTCATCACGCAGGTTAAAGAAGACTACGTCATGGTGGAGATTGCGAAAAAAACAGAGGTCAAACTTTCCCGGAATTCCATCGCGCGCACGACCAGCGCTGAAGAACCTGTTGAGGAGGAAGAGGAAGAGACCGAAGAGGAAGAGGTTCAGGCGGACTGATTTTGACACCCCTGACCTTTTCGCCTATGCTTTCGTTTGGCCCTGTGTTTGCCTGTGCGGGGCTGTTTCTGCAATTTAAGCGGGAAAAATAATTGACTGACAAACAGAAAAATCTTCTTATCCTGGGCATCATGCTCCTGCTTGTCGCCGTCTCGGTTTACATGATCTACCCGCCGGGCGAGAAGACAAAGCTGGGCCTCGACCTGCAGGGCGGCCTCGAAGTCATCCTGGAAGCACAGGGCGATGTCACCAAGGAGAAGATGGATCAGGCGGAGCTTGTGGTCCGTAACCGTGTCGATAAACTCGGTGTTTCCGAGCCGGCCATCAGCATCCAGGGCGGCAATCAGATATCGGTAGGGCTCGCGGGCGTAACGAACGTCGATGAGGCAATGAACCTGATCGGCAAGACCGCTCTCCTGGAGTTCAAGAAGTACGACAATAATCTCACCTCGCAGGTTCGCTCGGGCACAATTACACCCGACAAGCTGCCGCCGGAAAAACAGCTTCTCACCCAGACGCTCCGCGATGAAAAGACTGGCGAGGTCATGAGGGATGAGAATAACCAGATTATTCGCGTAGCGGTCGTAGTCGATCGCGAGCCCCTTATGACCGGTGACGCTCTCGACGGCGCGCAGATCGGCACCGACCAGGTCGGACGCTCCAAGGTCGATATGAGTTTTACCGACGCCGGCTCGAAAAAATTCTCACAGGTGACCGAAAGCTTGGCCAACGCCGGGGCGATCACAGGTCAGACACAGCAGATGGCCATCGTCCTCGATGACGAGGTTGTCTCCGCCCCGACGGTCAAGGACAAGATCACCAGCGACAAGGCAGAGATCACGGGCAACATGCCCATCAAGGAGATCGAGAACATCGTGCTCGTTCTACAGACGGGCGCTCTGCCGGTGGAACTGAAGACGGTCGACAAGAACGAGATCAGCGCCACCCTGGGCAAGGACTCCTTGAAGCAGGGCCTTCTCGCCGGTATGGTCGGCCTGATAATCGTGATGGTCTTCATGCTGGTTTATTACCGCCTGCTGGGTGTAGTCGCCGATATCGCGCTGATAATCTACGGGCTGCTTTTCTATGCAGCGCTGACCAACCCGTGGTATCCGGCGACCCTGACGCTGCCCGGCATCGCCGGCATGATGCTGACGATCGGCGTCGCAGCTGACGCCAACGTTGTCATCTTTGAGCGCATCAAGGAAGAGGTCAAGAAGGGCAAGACGATCCGCTCGGCGGTAAACTCCGGCTACAGCAAGGGTTTCAAGACGATTCTGGATGCCAACGCCGTGACACTGATCACGGCCGGCGTCATATTCATGGTGGCCACCGCGGGCGTCAAGGGATTTGCCCTGACGCTGATGATCGGTGTGGTCATCAGCATGTTCACGGCGGTCCTGGCCACGCGCGCCATGCTGGCGCTGCTGGCAAACCTGAAACTTTTTAACAATCCCAGGCTTATGGGGATGAAGTTCGAGAAGAAGGACGCGGAAAAGTGATGCATTACGATTTCATGGGCAAGAAGTATATCTGGTTCACCATCTCCGCCATTGTCGTCCTGGTCGGGTTGATCAGCCTGTTCACCAGGGGACTGAACCTGAGTATCGACTTCGAGAGCGGCAACCGGCTGGTAACCAGCTTTTCGCAGGAAACCAGCGTGGATGGGGTACGCGATGTCATCAGCAAGGCGGGTTACAGCGATGCCGTAGTGCAGACGATCGGAGAGCAGCGCTACCAGATAACCCTGCCGGCGCTTTCCCTCGAAGAGGAGGCTACCATCGTCTCGGAGCTGGACAGTTCCTACGGCGTCACGGAGAAATCGTGGAAGAGCGTGGGTCCGACTTTCGGACGCCAGGTGGTCGACTCAATGCTGAAAGCGGTGATCATCGCCTGGATCCTGATCATCGCCTACGTTTCGTTCCGCTTTGAGTTCAAGGCCGCCGTGGCGACCATCGCCGCCCTGCTGCACGACCTTCTGATCACGGTTGGCGTTTATTCGATAACCGGCCGGGAGGTCACGACTGCGACCGTAGCCGCTGTTTTGACCGTGCTCGGTTATTCACTATACGACACGATCATAGTCTTCGACCGTATCCGTGAGAACACCCCCAAGGCTCGCAGGGGCGGCTATGAGGAAATGGTCAACCAGTCGATCTGGGAGGTAATGACCAGGTCCATCATCACTACGCTCCTGACCTTGATGCCGGTCGTCTGTCTGTTCATATTCGGCGGTGAAACACTGAAAGATTTCGCCTTTGCCCTGATCGTGGGAATCACATCAGGTGCTTATTCCTCCATATTCATGGCAGCACCCCTGCTCGCCCTCTGGAAGGGAAGAGAAAAGCAGTTCCGTCCCGGCACCAAAGGAAAAGCCACTTCCAAAGCCGGCGGCAAGGCGGCAAAAGCCCGCTGAACCGCGTCCGGGCAGCTTCGCGTGAAGTTTCAAACCCCACAGGCGCGGGGTAGAAATCATTCACTGACGTCAGCTGCCGATTTATTTTTCCAGCCACGATGCCGATTGTCTTTGCGCTCCTGCATTTCCTGGGAGTTATGATGGATAACGGAGGCGATTCTTATGAGCAACCTGCTTGAAAACGGCTTTCTTATGACCCTCGGGGCGGCGGCCATCACCAGGGAAGTCGCGGAATCCATCGTCGGCGAACTCGTCAAGCATGGGCAGATGACCAGTGATGAGGGACGCCAGGCGGTCGACGAGGTCATCGACAAGACAAAGGGCGAGGCGCGCTCCCTGCGAAACAGGTTCGACAAGACCCTGCAGAATAGTTTTCAGGACCTGGGGCTGGCGCCAAGACAGCAGATGGAGGACCTTCAACTGAAGGTGGCACAGCTGGAACACCGCATTAACCTGCTGGAAACGGCTGGTAACAAGGATGCGGATTCGGATGCTGAAGGTGGGGAAACCAGCGGCGATGGAAAGACCGGCAAGAAGTCAAAAGGAGCCCGGCGTTAAACGGGGAAAGAAGAACCGGGAACCGCGGCAACAGACTTAAAGGTACCTGCAATGAGAATAGCAAGCAGCGTCAGAAACGCAGACCGCATGCGGCACATCACCGAGATCGCGGTCAAACATGGTTTTGGTTATTTCTTCGAGCGCCACAACCTGCGGGGCATGCTGCCGCGCATCAAGGCGAGTCCAGCACGCCGCGTGGGAACGCGGGGCGAACACATACGCAACATGCTCGAAGACCTCGGACCGACTTTCATCAAGTTCGGGCAGCTGATGAGCACGCGCCCGGACGTGGTTCCCAACGACATCATCATCGAACTCCGAAAGCTTCAGGACGATGTCAGGCCATTCCCGGTTGACAAGGCCTACGAGACCATTGAATCCGAACTGCGCCTGACAGTCGAGCGCCTGTTCGTCGAGTTTGACGACGTGCCCATCGCCGCGGCCTCGATCGGCCAGGTGCACCGGGCAGTCCTGCCAAACGGCGACAAGGTTATCGTCAAGGTGCAGAGGCCCGACGCGGAATCCCAGATCAAGTCAGATCTGGAGCTTCTTTACCAGCTGGCGGAGCTGTTGCGGGACCACGGCGGCGAGGACATCATGATCGATCCGGTCGGCCTGGTGGACCAGTTCGCGCGCGGCATAAGAAAAGAGCTCGACTACCGGGTCGAGGCCAGGAACGCCATGCGCTTCGAGCGCAACTTCATCAATGATGACTCTGTGGTCATACCAAAAGTCTATACGCAGTACAGCACCAACCGGGTGCTCACGCTTGAATATATCGACGGCGAGCAGCTCGTCGATGTCGATATCGAGTCGATGGAGATGGTCGAGAGGAAAAGACTTGCGGTCACGATCGCGGAATGCTGGTTAAAGCAGATCTATGTCGACGGTTTTTTTCACGGCGACCCTCATCCGTCGAATATCCTGGTGCTGGACGACGGAGCCATCGCGATGGTCGATTTCGGCATCGCCGGCCGCCTTAGCGACTCGGATCGCAATAACATAATCAATCTCTTCCTTGACGTGATGAACGAGCGGATCGAGAACATACCCAAGCGGATGTCGGCGCTGGGGGTCATGTTCCCGCGGGAGAAGGAAGCCGAATTCGTCGTCGAGGCGCGCGACATGTTCGCGAAGTACTATGGAGTCAGCCTGGGAGAACTGGATCCCGTGGGGGTCTTTCGGGATATCTTCAGCGCCATATACAGGCTCCGGATCAAGCTGCCGGTCCATTTTCTCCTGCTGGAGAAGTCGGCGGCCACGCTGGAAGGTATCGGCACCCAGATATATCCGTCTTTCAACGTTTTCGAATTCGCCCGGCCCTATACGCGCGAGTTTCTGCGGCAGCGATATTCTCCGGCAAGCATGCTGGAGAGGGGCGGTCGCGAGGTGGAGAGCTACGTAAATGTTTTTCGCGACTATCCCTTCCAGCTCCATGACACTCTGGACCAGATCAGGAACGGTGAGATCAAGATCAATTTCGTCCATCGTAACCTGGAGGACGTGATGCAGCGTTTCACGGTTTTGACAAACCGCCTGGTTATAGCAGTCGTGCTATCTTCGCTGATATTGGGTTCATCGGTTATCGGCCTGTTTGCCGAGGGGGGCCCGCGTCTGCTGGGAATCTCCGTCTTCGCGCTGTTCGGTTTTCTCGTTTCAGGCTTCTTCGGCCTCTGGATAGTTGGAGGTATCATGAGATCGGGCCGACATAAGGCTTAGAGAGTCACCGTAACCGTCGGGCGCCCTGGCGCGCTATAGATAAAGAGTTGTTTTCCCCGAGAGGCGTCTTCTCCATGAAGCTTCACACCAAACTGTATCTGTTCTTTGCCGGCACCGTGCTCCTGCCACTGCTTGTGGTTACGGTGGCGGCCAGCATTATTCTGGATCGTTCGGGGGCCGAGACATACCAGGGAAGGATACAGAGCGGACTGGCAGCGTCCTCCGCGATCGTAACGGAACAGGCGCACGCCCTGGACGCAAGCCTGCAGGGATCCCTGCAGGAAGCTGATACCGGCTCTCTGATTATCGGAGACGAAACCAGACGCCAGGCGACCATCGCGTATATCATGCGCACGACGGGCGCGCAGGGTCTTGTGCTCAAGGACCCCTCCGGCAAAGTGATAACGCGCTCCGGAGTGGCCCAAGGCAGCCACCCCCCCCAGATCGCCGCCACGGTACGGCTTGCCGGTCCCGGGGGGGAATGGCAGATAACCGCTATGAAGCCGTTTGACGCCGACGCCCTCAACAAGGTTTTCTCGTCACAGGGGATAGATTGGGCATTGCTGGAAAGTGGCATGGTCACCATCGGATCGCTTGCGGAGGGCGCAGGCATTCAGGGCATACCAGCGGACGGTTTTCCGGCGCGAAATGATGATACCGCAGTTGCAGAGACGTTTACGGCCGCGATCGGCGAAGAGAGAATGATGGCGGCGGCACTGCCTGTTGCTGACACGATAGCCGATCCCGCCGTTACCCTGCTGGCAGGGGTTCCTTCCGATACGGTCGGCGCGGCTTCAACCCGGGCTCTGGAAGCCGGCCTGTTGATGATGCTGGGTGTCGCTTTTCTGGCCGTGACGCTCGGCCTGTTCCTGGCAAGGAATATAACCGGACCCTTGAGGAAGCTGACTAGCGCGACCGCCGCCGGCATCGAGGGTGACCTGGGTATGGATATCGACGTCAGATCAAGGGATGAGATCGGCAACCTGGCCACCTCGTTCAGCCTTATGCAGACGAGCATCCGCAGCTATATTTCAGAACTGGAAGAATCCCGCACGCAGATGTTGCTGGCCCTGTCCTATGCGGGCGACATACTCGGCTCCACAACCGACAGGGAGCGGCTCATAAAAACGACGGCAGAGGCCGCCCGCCTGGCCACCGGCGCATCGGGCATATGGGTCCAGCTTTTTGGTACGGACCAACCTGGCGAGAAAGCGATTTCCGCCGCGACACCGAGAGGATATTTCAGCAATGGCTCCGGTGAAGAAGCCGAACGGCTTGCAAAAGACGTAGCGTCCGGGAAGGCCGCAGCCGGAGAAATACGCAGTTCCAACTCATTGGAAACGGTGGCGTATCCGCTCATGCATGACCGGAAGGCTCTCGGCGCGATCGTAGCCGTGTTTGACCATGATCATCCCGTCGAAGACAGCAGGAAGAAGATCCTCAGCTCGCTTGCGATGCAGGCCGCGAGCGCGGTTGAAAATGTCAATTTCGGCGAGCTGCAGCGGCGCCTGGCGATAACCGACCCGCTGACCGGACTGTACAATTTCCGTTATCTGAGCAATAACCTCGACAGGGAGATGAGCACGAGCCAGCGTTATGGACGAGACCTGTCGGCGGCAATCCTGGATCTTGACGACTTCAAGAAGGTCAACGATACCTACGGGCATCAGGCGGGCGATGAGCTTCTGAAAGCGGTGGCCCGGGTGCTGATGGCCAACGTGCGGCAGGCGGACATGGTGACGCGTTACGGGGGGGAGGAGTTCTCGGTGATCTTTCCTGAGACCTCAAAAGAGTTCGCGCTCAAAGTCTCGGAGAAACTGCGGCGGGGCGTGGCGGGCATCAGGCTGCACGATTATCCGGAAGTCAGGGTGACGACCAGCATCGGCGTTGCTTCATATCCAGAAGATTCCGAGGAGCAGACCGACTTGCTGATGAAAGCCGACCAGGCGCTATATCGCGCCAAGGAGTCGGGTAAGAACCGCTGCGTGCCCTACAGCTAGTCGTCTTTCTTCTTTTTCTGCGAGTACCAGTGGTTGTCTGACTTATTGTTCTCGCGGTTCTCGCTCGAAACGGAAACGTGCCTGTCTTCACTGTCCGACTTCTCAACATCCGGATTTTTCACGGCGGTAGTGACCGCGCCTTCACCTTCAGCAGGAGTAGAAACAGCTGTGGTCGCAACGACAATCGGAGCTGTCGCTTCTAGCTGCTGTTCAAATACCGGTTCCTCCAGGGGTGCGTTTTCCGCCGGCTGGATTGCTGGCTGGCCTAAAGCGACGATCTGCACCGGGACCGATGTCGTATGAGGCATCGCGGGCGCGTCGCTTGCCAGCGGGGCAGGTAACAGTGACCTGCCGGCAAATACAAAGAGATACAGGGATATTCCCACCAGCAGCGCCGACATGCCCGTCGCCAGCGCAACCGCATACGCAGGCCGCTCCTGGAAAAGACTCAAATAGGATGAAACTCTTTGCTTTAATCCTGAAATCATGATCACTTTCCTGATTTTAGTGGTCAGACAGGCACTATGTAGCCCGATAACCTGATAATAATGCTGTCCGCAAGTGAGATAATGCTGTTTCTTGGGAAGATATAACTAATACCGGAGCCAATTAAACCTGGGTCACATTTACTTATATCGGTTTACCGGCCGAAAAACAAAACTGGCATCCGGATGTCTGATTATAGAATACCCCTATTCGCCGGTTTCGAACAGGTTATTTGCAGAGTGGGCGCATTTTCAGTTGAGGGGTCTTCATGGACCTTCAGGGTTCAGATTCGGGACTCTTAATAAACGGGAGCAGGAAGTGATTCTCGATCGTTTCGTCATCAGGCAGAATGACTCGCGTCAGGCGCGAATGGCCAAATCGGCGGCCTGGCTCTATTGGCTCGGAGTCACTGTTGTGTTACTGGGAGCGCTGCTCCCTTCGCAGCAGGAAATAGACCATGAGGCGGTCTACCTGCTCGTTGCCGGAGGTTTCCTGTCGAGCCTGTGCCTGATCATAATTCCCTGGGACAGGTTCAGTGTCAACCTGTTCTACGTTATGTCAGCGATGGCGTGCTCCCATATCGCCACGCTCATATACTTCAGCGGTGGTGTTGAGAGCTCATATGGAGAGCTGTATTTCCTGATAGCCATCTGGGCCGCGTACTTCTTCGACTTCAAGGGGTTTGCCGCGGTCGCGTCGATGACTATTATCAGCTATCTGGTGCCCTTCTGGTATGACGACGCGTACGACATCGACCATGTGACCAGCGGTCTGATCCATATGTTGTTTCTTCTGATAGCCGGCGGGCTGGTCAATCTGCTGGTTGCGCAGGTGCGCCAGAGAAACATCGACCTGAGCAACATCAATGAGCGCCTGGCCCTGAAAATGCGGGAGGTCCTGCGTGAGAAAGAGAAATCGCATGCGGTGCTGGCGAGCGTCGCCGACGGTGTTTATGTAGTTGATAACGCCGGCGAGATCGTTCTCTGGAACAAGTCAGCCGAGATAATCACCGGTTTCGAGGAGGATGATATGCTCGGCAGGGAATGCTTCACGGCGTCGAGCGTGACCGATGGTGACGAGGCGCAATGCACGTCCATGTGCGGGACGGCGGCCAGCATGGAAGAAGGCGCCGCCAGTGTCGGCTATGAGGTGCTTGCCTGCCGCAAGGACGGGGACAAAATCTGGCTTTCCGTGAGCGCGGCGCCTATTCGTGAAGCCGGGGAAGTAGTCGGAATAGTCCACGTTTTCCGCGATATATCGGAATACAAACAGATCGACCGGATGAAATCCGATTTTGTGGCAACGGTCTCGCACGAGCTGCGCACGCCGCTTACTTCCATACTCGGTTTTTCAAAAACCCTGCTGAGGTCGGACGCAAACTTTCCCGACGCCAGCCGTGAGTCGTTTCTGCTCGAGATCGTACGCGAGGGAGAAAGGCTCGCGCGCCTGATCGAGGATGTCCTGAGCGTCAGCCGCATAGAGGCCGGCAGCCTGCGCCTCGATTTGAAGCCGGTGGAGGCGGCGCCGGCGGTGCAGCATGTCGTCACCAACGTATCCCGTTTGACATCAATCCACAATTTCGTAATAAATGTTCCGGACGGGATGCGGCAGGTGCAGGCTGATCCTGACAAGCTCCACCAGGTGCTGCTCAACCTTATTGTCAACGCCATCAAGTATTCTCCCGACGGGGGACCGATCATCGTATCCGCCGAAGAAGGGGATGAGGTCATCCAGTTCAGTGTGAGCGACGAGGGGGTCGGCATAAGCCCGGAGCATATTCCCCACGTGTTTGAAAGGTTTTACCGGGCCGCCAGGCCCAGGGGAGGAGTTGCGGGGACCGGCCTCGGCCTGTACGTAAGCAAGAGCCTGGTCGAGGAGATGGGCGGCAGAATATGGGCTGAATCAACGGTTGGCGAGGGAAGCCGGTTCTTCTTTGAGCTGCCCGTGGCCCGCGCTGATAAGGAATTGTCGGAAAAGATCGCGTCATAGTCATATAATCGCCCAACAGGGCAAACGCATCCCGGAGGTCTTTAATGGAGTCTGCAGCCGAAAAACCAAAGCATATCCTGATCGTGGATGACGAACGTTCCCTGCGCGCTCTGGTGAGGGTCAACCTCGAGGTCGACGGTTTTGAGGTGAGCGAGGCGGTCGACGGGGTGGAAGCCATGAAGATGCTGGAAGGCATGCGTCCGGATCTTGTCCTGCTGGATATCATGATGCCGGGCAAGGATGGCATCGAGGTTCTCGAGGATCTGGCGGCGGACAGCGAGCTTAGTACGATTCCCGTTATCCTCCTGACGGCCAAGGGCGAACAGGAGGACCTGGAAAAGGGCGCCGCTCTTGGAGCCCGCGGCCACATCACCAAACCATTCGATCCCGAGCAGATGGTCCGCACGGTCAAGGCGGCCCTGGGGATCATCCGCCGGTAAGCAGGCGGAACCCGGATCAGGGGCGCTTACCCGACCGCGCGCTTTATTTCTCCAGGTATCCCCTGACTATTAACGCCAGCGCCCGGGTGTCTATGGGTTTGGAAATATAGCCCTCACAGCCCGCCGCGCGGATTCTTTCCTCATCTCCCCGCATCGCGTGTGCCGTGATGGCAACGATCGGGATGGCCGCGGTCAGCGGGTCCTGCTTGAGCAGCCCGGTAGCCTGGAGGCCGTCAATCCCGGGAAGCTGTATGTCCATCAGGATAATATCGGGCGATTCGTCTGACGCGATCCGGATCGCCTGCTCCGCGTTTGTCGCGTTAATGACCCGGAATCCGTCTCGCTCCAGGACGTAATGCACCAACTGCGAATTCATCGCGTTGTCTTCGACCAGCAGGACCTTTATTTTCCTGTCATCCACAGGGCAGATCTCCTTTACTGGGTCATTTGCGCCGCGTTGCCGCCACGCTCTTCAATCTCACCGAGAGTCTTCAAAAGTTTTTCAGTGATCTCGCCACCGGGGACCGAGCCATTTGGAGAATCACTCACGGCAACGCTTACGGAGATGACGATCGGGTTTCCGGTCTTGTCCCGGGCCTCGAAGCCGCGCACGATATCGATGATCTTCACGGCGACCTGGAAACCGGCCTGACTGGTTGTCTCCGGCATCAGGACGCCCAGCCTGCTGGTATCGAATCGTGCCAGCGGATCCGCGGCGCGGATATTGCTCCTGATGATGCCAGCCAGTATCGCCAGGGCCTCGGAATGTGAGGCGCTTGCGCCTTTGACGCTGTTCATCTCTATCATCAGGATGGACAGGTCGAGCGAATAACGCGCGGCGCGCTTTATCTCATCCGCCAGCCTTTTTTCAAAATACCGCCTGTTGAATATCCTCGTATCCCTGTCGATCAGCAGGGCCCTTTCCGGGTTCAGCTTCTCCAGTCGGAACATCTCGCCAAGCAGCTCCTCCCTGGCATCCATATCCTTGCGGATCACCTTCTGAACGCGGGAGCCGGTCAGTTGTTCTTCCTCCTGTTTTGTTATATCCCTCGACGCGGTGACTACCAGCGGGATATCCACCGTGACTGGATGTTTTCGCAGGAAGGAGATCACATCAAAGATACTGTCACCCGCGAGCATGATATCAATAATGATGATATCTGGACATTGCTCGAGAGCCATTGCCATCGCTTCTCCGCTCTCATGCGCCCGAACAACACTGAACCCCTGGCGCTCCAGGATCATCTCCGTCTGGCTGGCGGCATCCCGGTCGCTGTCGGCCACCATTACCTGCGGCCTGGCACGCTTGCCCGGGGCCACTTCCTGAAGGTGCCTGAGCTTGTCCAGAAGCGGCCGGCGGCTAAGGGGCTTGACGCAGTAGTCGGCGGCGCCCAGGGCAAATCCGAGCTCCGGGTTTTCCAGCGCGGAGCAGATTATGACTCCTATGTCAGCCGTGGCGGGGTCGGCCTTCAGCTGATGCAGCACCTGCCAGCCGTCTTTTCTGGGAAGCATGATATCCAGGCAGATGGCGAAGGGATGGATGCTCGCCGCCTTTTCGATCGCCTCAATGCCATTGACGGCAAAATCGACTGAATATCCCTCGGCTGTCAGCCACATGCCGATTAAATCGGCGGTCCTGGAATCATCCTCGACGACCAGGACCATTGGTATGTCCGGACATTCCATCTCGGCCGCGGGTAATACCGTTGACTCGGGTACATCTGTGATTACGGGAGGAATGCCAGGTTCGAAATTAGACGCCGCTTCCGCCGGAAGAGCCACGTTGCCAGACAGCGGCAGCGTGAAGAAGAACGTGCTGCCCATGCCCATCTGGCTCTCGACCCAGATGCTCCCACCCTGCATTTCCACGAACTTCCTGGTCAGGGCCAGTCCCAGGCCGGTTCCCTCATACTGCCGCGATGTAGAACCGTCCACTTGCTGGAACTCAGAGAAGATCCTTTCCTGGTCGGCCGGAGCGATGCCGACGCCTGTGTCCGAGATCGCGAATCGGGCCGAGTCGCCCATCGCCGAGGCCGAAAGGGTCACTTCCCCGCCCACGTGGGTGAATTTGATCGCGTTTCCGAGGAGGTTGTAGAGCATCTGTTTGAATTTGCCGACATCGGCGTGGATCGTGGAAAGATGGCTGGACGTGTTCACCGTAAGGCCGATATCTTTCTTGTCCGCCAGTGGACGCATGATCGCCACGATCTCCCTGATCGTCGAGCTGACATCGAATTCTTCGGTAGATATCTGCATCTGCCCGGCTTCGACCTTGGCCAGGTCCAGGACGTCGTTGATCAGCTCAAGAAGGTGATGCCCGCTCGAAACGATGTTCTCGCAGAACTCCTTGCGGTCATCGTCACTCAGCTGGCCCGCGCCGGCATCCCTGAGGACTTCAGAAAAACCGATGATGACGTTAAGCGGGGTTCGAAGTTCATGGCTCATGTTGGCGAGAAACTCCGATTTCATCCTGCTTGTGCGGCCCAGCTCGAGATTGGCCGCTTCCAGGCGCCGCGTGTGCTCCTCCACGGTGTCAGCCATCTTGTTGAAAGCGGTGGAAACAGCGCCGATCTCGTCCTCCGGATGTATAACGAGAACCCGGGCGGCGTAATCCCCGCGGGTGATGCGGCCGGCGGCGCCCGTCAGCCTGGACAGGGGTCTAAGCACACTCCCGCGCAGGAGCCATACCAGGGTTCCAGCGACCAGGAGAAAAGTCAGTCCTCCAACGAACAGCAGGATATCCCGGCTGTTGACGACATTCTCTTCCAGCGAAGTAGTGCTGATGTCCATGCGTATCGCCCCGAGGTTTCCCTGGGCGTTGGGAGGTGCGGCGATACTGCCGTTGTGGCATCGCAGGCAGATGTCCTTGGCCGGGATGGCTCTTACCGCCGTCATTAAGCTGCCTGACTGGTCTTCAAAAACAGTCCTGCCGTCTTCGCTTTCAATGACCTGCCGGGTCTCGTTACTGGACTCGGCGCCGATGAGTGAATCGCTCGAAGAGGTCCAGATCATGTTTTTCGGCGACACGATATCGATGCGCCTGATCGTGTTGTTCAGGGTCAGGTTTATCAGGGATTCCTGCACATGGCTGCGTTCGCCGGTGAGCATGTCATGCTCGAGACTGTCACGGACAGCCGTGTTGAGCGCCGAGGAGGTTTCCTCGAACTGGTGGGTGCTGGCCTGTTCCTGACTGGAGAGTAGCGCGACACCGCCGGCCGTGCCGACAAGTAGCATCACGGCGACGACGAACAGCGGTATTTTATGCTGCAGTTTCATTTCTGCCGCTTATCTTACTTCATGAACCGGAAAAAAGCCTGCCAGCAGGCGTGATTGGCTTTCAGACTATTCCTGAATAAGCCGGACGTTGTGATAATATAACTGAACCCGCGTTTGAAGCGGGTTTTTAATAATGCGCTGGCATTGCCGGGTTTTTCGGCCTTTAGTTGGCTCGATTTATTAATTCACATGAAATTGCGCAGCGATGACATAAAAAAGGGAATCACGAAGGCGCCCCACCGGGCGTTGCTCAAGGCGCTTGGATTAGGCGACCGTGAGTTGGGATTGCCGTTCATCGGTGTGGCCAATTCGTTCAATGAAATCATCCCCGGACACCTGCATCTGCGAAGCGTCACCGAAGCGGTCAAGTCGGGCATCTGGGCGGCTGGCGGCGTTCCCTTCGAGTTCGGCGCCATCGGCGTTTGCGACGGGCTGGCCATGAATCATGAGGGGATGCGTTTTTCCCTGGCCAGCCGTGAGCTGATCGCCGACGAGATCGAGGTGATGGCCCGCGCGCATGCCTTCGACGGCCTGGCGCTGGTCCCCAGCTGTGACAAGGTCGTTCCCGGCATGATGATGGGCGCGCTCAGGGTGGATATCCCCGCCATCATCGTCAGCGGCGGTCCCATGCTTGCCGGCGACCTGGATGGGCAAAAGATCGACCTGCACAATGTTTTCGAGGCCGTGGGCGGAGCGCTCACCGGCAGGATAAGCGAAGAGGAAGTCACCCGCATGGAGAACTGCGCCTGTCCGGGCTGTGGCTCCTGCGCGGGGCTGTTTACCGCAAACTCGATGAACTGCCTTACCGAGGCCTTGGGCCTGGCGTTGCCGGGTAACGGAACGATTCCGGCCGTACACGCCGAGCGCATCAGGCTGGCGCGTGAAACCGGGCGCCGCGCCGTCGAGCTTGTGCTCGAGGGCCTGACGCCCCGGAGCATCGTTGACACCCGGGCGATCATCAATGCCCTCGCGGTCGATTCCTCGATGGGCTGTTCCACGAATACCGCCCTGCATATCGCGGCTATAGCGCATGAGGCGCAGATCGGCTTCAGCCTGGCCGAGGTTAACGAGATAACGGCGCGGACGCCGCATCTGTGTTCGCTAAGCCCGGCCGGCAAGCATCATATGGAAGACCTGCATCGCGCTGGGGGAGTCCAGGCGCTGATGAAGACACTGCTTGACGCAGGGAAGCTCGATGGCTCGGCCAGGGCTGTATCCGGCAGCGATCTTGCCGGTCAGCTTGCTGGCGCTGCTGTCACTGATGCGGAAGTCATCCGTTCCATCGATAACGCCTACCATCCCACGGGCGGCCTGGCGGCGCTCTTCGGCAACCTCGCCCCCAACGGATCGGTGGTAAAGGAGTCTGCAGTACTCCCCGAGATGCTGCGCCTGAAGGGACCGGCACTCGTATTTGAGAGCGAGCAGGAGGTCGAGGAAGCCCTCGAACAGGGGAAGATCAAGCCGGGCTGCGTCATCGTCATCCGTTATCAGGGACCCAGAGGCGGTCCGGGGATGCCGGAGATGCTGACGCCCACGGCTGCGATAGCCGGCGCGGGACTGGACCACGCGGTAGCGCTGATCACCGACGGCAGGTTCTCCGGTGCGACCAGGGGAGCCAGCATCGGCCATGTCTCGCCTGAGGCCTTCGAGGGCGGCCCGATTGCGCTGATTCGTGACGGCGATGAGATAGAAATCGATATTCCGGGTAGAACATTGAACCTGCTGATAGACGAGGAAGAGATGGCGGCGCGCGCGGCGCAGTGGAAACCTCGGCCGGCGCGCTATCAGACCGGATTTTTGTCCAGATATGTTAAGCTAGTGAGCGGCGCTGAGACTGGTGCTGTCACCGGATAGGGATGGCTTTCTGAGGACATGGGAATGTCATTCCGGGGGCGGGGCGGCCAGGGGTTGGTATTACTCGTGCGGCCTGTATTAAACGAAGGAGTCAGGTGAAAGGTTCGGAAGCAATAATTGAATCGCTCAAGGCGGCCGGGGTCGAGGTCGTTTTCGGCCTGCCCGGCGGCATGGTCATACCGCTTTACGACGCCCTCTATGACTCTGACTTAAAGCATTTTCTGGTACGCCACGAACAGGGCGCGGCCCATATGGCCGACGGTTACGCCCGCGCGACCGGCAAGACCGGCGTCTGCATCGCCACCAGCGGTCCCGGCGCCACCAACCTGGTCACCGGCATCGCCAACGCCTATATGGATTCGACGCCGATGGTGGCCATCACCGGCCAGGCGCGCAGCGACCTTATCGGCACCGACGCGTTTCAGGAAGCTGACATCACCGGCATAACCGAGCCGATCGTTAAACATAGTTACCTGATCAAGAACCCGAAGGATATCCCCCGGATATTCAAGGAAGCATTCTATATTGCTTCAACCGGCCGTCCGGGGCCGGTCCTGATCGATATCCCGGCGGACATGCAGCTGGCGGAGATCGACTACAGGCCCGCGGGCAGAATCGACCTGCCCGGCTATAAGCCAACCCTCAAGGGACACAAGAAACAGATCATCTCGGCGGCAAAGGCCATAGCGGCGGCCGAGAAGCCGGTATTTTACGCCGGCGGCGGCATCATCACCGCCGGGGCCGAGAAAGAGCTGCTGGCCATCGCAAAACTCATGAAGATACCGGTCACGACCACGCTGATGGGTCTGGGCTGTTTCCCGGAGAACAACGATCTTTCACTGGGTATGCTTGGCATGCACGGCACCGGCTATGCCAACTACGCGGTCACGCATTCCGACCTGCTGATCGGAGTCGGCGTCCGTTTCGACGACCGCGTCACCGGCAAGCTGTCTACTTTCGCCCGTCACGCCAAAAAAATCCATATCGACATGGACCCGGCCGAGATCAGCAAGAATGTCGCCATCGACATCCCCATCGTCGGGGACGCGAAGGACGTGCTCGCTGGCATCCTGGCCGAGTTGAAGAAGATGAAGCGCAGCCCGAAAAAAACCGCGCTCTGGCTCGACCAGGTCATCGCCTGGAAGAAGAAGCATCCGCTCCACTATAAGGACGAGAAGGGTTCGATAATGCCCCAGTTCGTCATCGAGGAGGTCAACCGCATTACGAAAAGCGACGCTATCCTCTGCACCGATGTCGGACAGCACCAGATGTGGTCGGCGCTGTTCTACTCGCATCTCAAACCACGCCACTGGATCAGTTCCGGCGGCCTCGGCACGATGGGCTTTGGTTTTCCGGCGGCGATCGGCGCCAAGGTCGGCCGTCCCGACAAGACTGTTATCGATATCGCCGGCGACGGCAGCTTCCAGATGAACATCCAGGAGCTGGCCACCGCTGTCTGCTACGACATCCCCGTCGTCGTCTGTATCCTCAACAACGGTTTTCTGGGGATGGTACGGCAATGGCAGGAACTTTTCTGGAACAAGCGTTACTCGGAGACGGTCATTTCCTGTCAGCCGGATTTCGCGGCTGTTGCTGAAGCCTACGGTGCTCTGGGCATGACTATCACAAAGAAGAAGGATGTCGGTGACGCCATCCGCACGGCGATCAAGTCAAAACGGCCGGCGGTGCTCGATTTCCGGGTAAAGCAGGAGGAGAACGTCTTCCCGATGGTCCCGGCAGGCAAGTCCATCGACGAGATGATCGGCGGGCACAAGTCATGAAGCTGACATGTCATCCTGAGCGAAGCGAAGGATCCCGGATTCTTCAGTCGCTAACGCTTCTTCAGAATGACCACGGGAGTTAGAAAAATATGAAACATACGTTATCAGTCATGGTCGAAAACAAACCGGGCGTCCTGGCCAGGGTGGCCGGCCTTTTCTCGCGGCGCGGGTTCAACATCGATTCGCTGGCGGTTGGCATCACCGAGAATCCGGATGTCTCGCGCATGACGATAACCGTCGACGCGGAAGAACATCCGATCGAGCAGGTGACCAAACAGCTGCACAAGCTGATCAACGTCATCAAGATCACCGACCTCGACGTGGAGAAGACCGTGGCGCGCGAGCTGGCGCTGATCAAGGTCAAGTCGGACGCGAAGACGCGCGCCGAAGTCATGCAGCTCGCTGAGATCTTCAGGGCAAAGATACTGGATGTCGGCAAGAAGACTCTGACTATCGAGATCACCGGCACACACGAGAAGATTGAAGCGCTCGAGCAGCTGCTGGCGCCGCATGGCGTTGTGGAGATCGTGCGCACTGGCCGCATAGCTATCGAGCGGGGCGGTAAATAGATCCGGGGACGCTGGTTTCCGATGTGTCCTGATATCAGGATAATGTCGAAGCCGCGTCCGGGATTGATTGATCAGGAAAGAATGCAAACGTACGTCCCCCCAAGTTTGTTTTAACAGAGACAGAGGAGAAATATGTATTACGATAAAGACGCAAACCTCGATCTTATAAAGGACAAGACCGTCGCCGTTATCGGCTATGGCAGCCAGGGCCACGCCCATTCTCTCAACCTGCACGAGTCGGGCATCAAGGTGATCGTGGGCCTGCGCAAGGAAAGCTCAAGCTGGAAAGAGGCCGAGAAGGCCGGGCTTACAGTCATGCCTGTGCTCGAAGCCGTTGAAGCTGCCGACATGATCATGATCCTCACGCCCGATCACTCCCAGGGTGACACATACAAATATGATATCGCCTCGGGTCTGAAGGCCGGCAACGTGCTGATGTTCGCCCATGGTTTTAACATCCATTTCAACCAGATAGTACCGCCGGCCGACGTCGACGTCGTCATGGTAGCCCCCAAGGGCCCCGGCCATCTGGTGCGCCGCCAGTATCAGGAAGGGCGCGGCGTTCCGGCGCTTATCGCTGTACACCAGGACGCGAGCGGCATCGCCAACGACCTGGCCCTGGCTTACGCCAAGGGCATCGGCGCCACCCGGGCGGGCGTCATCGAGACGAACTTCGCAGAAGAGACCGAGACCGATCTCTTCGGTGAGCAAGTAGTGCTCTGCGGCGGCGCCAGCGAGCTGGTCCGCGCCGGATTCGAGACCCTGGTCCAGGCCGGTTATCAGCCCGAGATCGCCTATTTCGAGTGTCTCCACGAGCTGAAGCTCATCGTAGACCTCATGTACGAGAAGGGTATCACCGGCATGCGTTACAGCATCTCCGATACCGCCGAATATGGCGACATAACGCGCGGCAAGCGCATCATCAACGAAGACACCCGCGCCGAGATGCGCAAGATACTCAAGGAGATACAGAACGGCGAGTTCGCCAGCGAGTGGATACTCGAGAACAAGGCCGGCCGCCCCAGCTTCAACGCCGTGCAGCGCCGCGAGGCTTCGCACCAGATCGAGATCGTCGGCAAGGAGCTCCGTGGCCTGATGAGCTGGATCGATGATGGGGAAATGGGCGGTGAAGAGGTCTAGATGATCAAGAAATTCCTCATGACGCCAGGACCGACGCAGATACCTTCCGAGGTGCTGCTGGCGTCGGCCCAGCCGATAATCCATCATCGCACCGGCGCGTATTCCGATCTGTTCGCCCGCGTCAACGAGAACCTCAAGTATGTGTACCAGACTGAGAACGATGTAATCTCCTTCGCTTCGTCGGGTACCGGCGCCATGGAATCCGCGGTGGTCAATCTTTGCTCGCCCGGCGACTCCGTGCTCATCGCTTCCTGCGGCAAGTTCGGCGAGCGCTGGCGCGATCTGTCGGAGGTCTACGGACTTGACTACGACTATCGCGAATACGAATGGGGAACACCGGTAGTGCCCTCTGATATCGAGCAGGCGCTGAAAGACAAACCCGGAATCAAGGTTGTATTCGTCACCCACAGTGAGACTTCCACGGGTGTCGTCAACGACATGCAGGCCATCGGCGCCATCGTAGGGAAATCCGGCGCCGTGCTGGTGTCGGATTCCATCAGCGGCCTGGGTTCCTCCGAGATCAGGACCGACGAATGGCAGGTAGACGTGGTCGTCGCCGGCTCCCAGAAAGCCCTGATGATCCCCCCTGGCCTGGCTTTTGTCAGCGTCAGCGACAAGGCATGGGGCATGGTCGAGAAGTCCACGCTCCCAAAATATTATTTTGACTGGACCAAGGCCAGGAAGGCGCTGGCGCAGTCCAAACCGACGACCGCATTCACGCCGGCGGTGTCACTTGTGGTAGGGCTGGATGCGGCGCTCGCCATGATCCGCGCCGAGGGCCTGGAAAAACTGTTTCAGCGTCATATCGTCCTGGGGCGTGCGACCCGCGCCGCCGTCAGGGGCATCGGCCTGGAACTCTTCTCGCCGGATGATGACAGCTGCAGTTCAGTCACGGCGGTCAGGGTGCCGGAAGGCATCGATGACAACCAGCTGCGCACGCTCACCCGCGACAGGTACGGCGTACAGCTCGCGGGCGGTCAGGGCCACATCAAGGGAAAGATTTTCCGCATCGGGCATTGCGGCTACTACAACTATACCGACATCATCGTCGCCATCACGGCGCTCGAACTGAGCCTCAAGGAGCTTGGTTACCAGGTTGAACTTGGTTCGGGTGTATCAAAGGCGCAGGCGGTATTCGGCGGGGAGATGATCTGATGACGGCAGCTGAAGGCAGGTACAGGGTGTTGGTCAAAGAGAAGATCGCGCAGAGCGGCATCGATCTGCTGAAAAAAGAGTTCGACGTCGACGTGCGCTACGACCTTGACCAGGAACAGCTGCTTAAGGAGATAGGCGTATACGACGCGATCATCATCCGCAGTTCGACGACGATGACGAAGGAGATAATCGAGGCCGCAGACCAGCTCAAGGTGATAGGCCGGGCCGGGATCGGCGTCGATAACGTCGACATCAAGGCGGCAACCAAGAAAGGCGTTGTCGTCGCCAATGCGCCGCAGAGCAACATCGTGGCCGCGGCCGAGCACACTATCGGCCTGCTGCTGGCGCAGAGCCGCAACATCCCGCAAGCCCACGGTTCGCTCAAGGCGGGCAAGTGGGAGCGCTCCAGCTTCGGCGGCGTGGAGCTTGCCGAGAAGACGCTGGGTGTTATCGGTTTCGGCCGCATCGGCGTACTTGTGGCGCAGCGCGCCAAGGGCCTGAAAATGAAGATCGTGGCCTTCGATCCATATGTGAGCGCCGCCCGTTTCGAGGAACTCGGGGTCGAGGGCGCGGAGAGTATCGATGATTTATACAAAGTCGCGGATTTCATCACAGTCCATCTTCCCAAGAGTCCGGAGACGGCTGGGTTTGTCGATGAGGCCGCGTTTGCGAAGATGAAGGACGGCGTGCGCATCGTCAACTGCGCCCGCGGCGGCATAGTCAAGGAGTCGGCGCTGGTCGAGGCGCTCAAGTCCGGCAAGGTAGCCGGCGCTGCTATCGATGTTTTTGAGAAGGAACCGCCGCTGGGCAACCCGCTGCTCGATTTCGACAGCGTCGTGGCGACCCCGCACCTGGGGGCATCGACGATCGAAGCCCAGGACCGCGCCGGCACGATAATCGCCGAGCAGGTAGCGGCGGCGCTCAACAATCAGTTCGTCAGCAACGCCGTCAACATCGCTCCGGTCGGCCCGGAAGAGATGAGCGTATTAAGGCCGTTCCTGCCGCTGGTGGAGAAGCTGGGGCACCTCATCGTGGAGATAGCGGAAGGCCCGCTGGAGAAGTTCGAGATCACCTACCAGGGTGCGCTGGCGGAATCCAACACGAAGCTGCTGACCGTCGCCTTCTTCAAGGGAGTATTCGATGGCAGGGTCGAGGAGACCGTCAATTACGTGAACGCCGAGGGCATAGCCGAGGAGCGCGGCATCGAGGTCACCGAGTCGAAGAGCCGCAAGTCGGTGGATTATACAAACATGATCACAGTATCAACCACGGACAAGCGCGGCGAGCTGACCGTGGGCGGAACGACGATCGGACCAAATCACCACCCGCGCTTCGTCAAGATATACCGGCACGATATCGACATTGAACCGGGGCAGTACATGGCCTTCTTCCGTTACGACGACGTGCCGGGAATGATCGGCCGCGTCGGCACCCTGCTGGGTGATCGCGACATCAACATCGCCAACATGAACGTGGGCCGCAAAAAGCTCGGCGGCAAGGCGGTCATGAGCGTGACGCTCGACAAGCCCATCTCTGAAGAGGTGCTCGCGGAGATCAAGGCCCAGCCTGGATTTGATGACGTGACGTTTATAACGTTTGGCTGAAAGAAACTCGAGTCAACAAGTGGAAAATCAATGGACACCCTGGAACAGGGTGTCCATTGTCTGTTCCGGTGATCCGAAAGCTCGTAAAGGTCTTCGCCTGCGTAGACCTGCTTCAGGTGAATCCTGGACTTATCCGTTTACATCGAAAGTATGCTGGTTGTCCATGGCTTTCGTGTATGTATTGTCAGACGAGATCACTTCTATCCTGTAGAAGCACTGGCCTTCGGCGCCCGGTATCTTCGCACCGTGAGGAGCAGCGACACTTGTCTTCCAGGTCGTGATTCCGCCGTTCGTGCTTTCGGCGAGCATGACGGAGATGTTGTGAGCCGTTGAGATATCTCCGCCGCTGGCCCCGTAGATGACCCTCACGCTTGCCGCGTCTCCCTGTATCTGGGCTGTGAAAGTTATCATGTCACCGAAGTTGGCGTTCGCTTTGTTCACTGCATATGAGACTATGACCGGCTGCGGCGCATCGGCGGGCTGAGGCGGACATGGCTCTGTCGGACCTGCGTTCGCCTGGGCGGCGCCGGTTGAAGTCGTGGCGGTTGTCGCAGTCGTGGCGGTTGCCGTGTTCGCCTGCGCCGCGCCGGTCTGCGCGCCGGAGCCGTTGACGGCCTGCTCGCTGCTTCCGCAACCAGAAAGCGCAAGCGTGAGGCCAAATATCGCAAATGCCAGAATACCGGCCACAATCCTCTTGGTATTGATACTTTCCTCGGTGGACGATTTCATTTTGAGTCTCCTTTGCGTGTGTGGTCGTACATATGACGACGGTGATCCGGAAAACTTACGCGCGAAAAATAAATATTAGTTTATCCCGCGAGGCGAGGCATGGTAAAGCAAAAAGAAAGGGGCGGCCTGCGGCCGCCCCCCGAATATAACACGGCCGGTCTTTGCGGTCGAGAGCGTATCGATGGACGAAGTCTGCGACTCATCGCCGCACCCGCCCGCAACCATCGCGAGGGCCATGACAGCGATGACTGTCAACAGGAGCAACTTTACTGTCAAACGGTTCACAACTACCTCCCGAGATTCAATAAATCCGCAGGCGATTTTCGCCTGTTTCTTCGAGTGCCTGCCGCTTTTATCCTTCTCACCGGCATACGCTTCAGTGCCTGAAAATGACATTAAATCCGGCTTCCATGATTAGGAACGGCTGCATTCGGCTATAACAATCCTTAAGCTCTGAAAGTCGCAACTGCCCGTTCGTTGGCTTCCCGTAAATATGATATGTTTATATGCAAGTTTCTGCGCCCTTAGTCGCTCTTGGAGGATTGTGATGGCTGCAAAGAAAGACAACCCTTTCGCTGAGTTTGAACGCCTCACCTCTGAGATCGAGGAGATGTTTTTTCGTTTCTATGGGGGACCGAGGCTGAGGATCATGAAGGGTGGCGCTTTCCAGCCGCTCGCGGACGTTTTCTACGTCAAGAAATCCAACACGGTGATCGTCAAACTCGAGATTCCGGGGATTTCACCCGATGATGTCAGGCTTACCCTCCAGGACAAAACCCTCGTCGTCGAAGGCACACGTGTAGATACCGGCAATGAGGGGGAGAAGGTCTACCAGCAGATGGAGATCGATTACGGTCATTTCAAGAGGAAGATCATGTTGCCGGTATCAGTCGACGTAGAGAACTCCAAGGCTACGTATAATGAAGGGTTTCTTACCCTGGAACTACCGGTGGCTGAGTCCAGGAAGTCCGCCATCAATGTGCCAATCAAGATAAAGGACCAAAATTGATGGAAGGCAGCATCACAGACGCACCGCCGCTTATCGCGTCGGTTGATAAAATACCGGAAATCATACCCATCCTTCCACTGCGGGAGACTGTAGTGTTCCCGGAAACGGTGACACCGCTCGCTGTCGGGCAGGAGCGTTCCGTCAAGCTGATCGACGACGTGCTCCACAAGGACAAGATGATCGGCCTTGCCACAATCACCAACGAGGACGTCGAGGTCGCGGGACCGGACGACATCTTCCGCGTCGGCACGGTGGCCGTGATCCATAAGATGCTCAAGGTCCCGGACGGCTCGCTGCGTATCCTTGTGCAGGGCCTTAAACGCGTGAGAATCATCGAATACATCGGTACCGAGCCCTACCTGACGGCGAAGGTAGAGGTGCTTGATGACCAGGTCGAGATGACGAAAGAGGTCGAGGCTCTTTCCCGCAACCTGCAGAACGTCTTCACGAAGATCATCGGTATGGTGCCTTACCTGCCGGAAGAGCTGCAGATGGCGGCATCAAATGTTGATGACCCGAGTGCGTTATGTTACCTGATCGCGTCAGCTATCAAGATCAAGACCGGCGAGAAGCAGGAGCTGCTGGAAGAGACCGACGTTGAGAAGCGTCTGCGCAAGCTCACCGTCATCCTTACCCGCGAACTCGAGGTCTTCGAGCTGGGCAGCAAGATCCAGAACGATGTCCAGAGCGAGATGGACAAGAACCAGCGCGAGTACTTCCTGCGTCAACAGATGAAGGCGATCCAGGAGGAGCTGGGGGAGACAGACGAGATCGCCGCGGAGGTCAATGAGCTGCGAGGCCAGATCGACGAGCTCAAGCTGCCCGAGGAGGTCGACCGCCAGGCGAGACGCGAGCTGGACCGGCTCTCAAAGCTGCAGCCGGCAGCGGCAGAGTACTCGGTTATCAGGACCTACCTGGACTGGATACTGACGATTCCCTGGAACAAGAGCACCGAGGATATCCTCGATATCGCGCGCGCCCAGCAGATTCTCGACGAGGACCATTACGACCTCGAGAAGGTCAAGAACCGTATCCTCGAGTATCTGTCCGTCGCCAAGCTGAAGAAGGACATGGCCGGGCCGATCCTCTGTTTCGTGGGGCCGCCCGGTGTGGGCAAGACTTCCCTGGGACATTCGATCGCACGCGCCCTGGGACGCAAATTCATACGCATCTCCGTGGGTGGAGTGCGCGACGAGGCCGAGATACGCGGTCACCGCCGTACATATATAGGCGCCATGCCCGGCACGATCATCCGCGCCATCCGTGACGCCGAGTCCAACAATCCGGTGTTCGCCATCGACGAGATGGACAAGCTGGGCGCCGATTTTCGCGGCGACCCGTCCTCGGCGCTGCTGGAAGTACTCGATCCGGAGCAGCATTTCAGCTATCGTGACCACTACCTGGATCTGCCCTTCGACTTAAGCAGGGTGCTGTTCATAGCAACCGCTAATATGCTCGATCCGATTCCGCCAGCGCTTCGTGACCGCATGGAGGTCATTGAGCTCTCCGGTTACACCGAGGAAGAGAAGCTCCATATATCCAAAAAATATCTGATCAAAAAACAGACGCAGGCCAACGGCCTGAAGACAAAGGATATCGCTTTTACGGACAAGGCCATCCTCAAGATCATCCAGGAATACACCCGCGAAGCGGGCCTGAGAAACATAGAGCGCGAGATCGGCTCGGTCTGCCGCAAGGTCGCACGCGAGCTTGCGGAGGGCAAAAAAGGCAAGTTCAAGATCGACGAGAAGGCCGTGGAGAAGTTCCTGGGCAAGAAGCGCTACTTCTCCGAGGCGAAGCGTATGACCTCAGAGCCGGGCGTCGCCACCGGCCTGGCCTGGACTACCAGCGGCGGCGACATTATATTCATCGAGGCCACCAGCATGCACGGCAAGGGCGGTTTGACCCTTACCGGCCAGCTGGGAGACGTCATGAAGGAATCGGCCCAGGCGGCGCTGTCATGGGTGCGTTCGCATTCGGACGAGCTGGGCATCGATGAGGAATATTTCCAGAAGCATGACATCCATGTGCATGTTCCCGCGGGCGCCGTGCCCAAGGACGGCCCATCTGCTGGCGTCACCATGACAACGGCGCTGGCGTCGCTGGCCATCGGCAAGTCCGTGTCCTCTAACGTGGGCATGACTGGCGAGGTGACCCTGAGTGGCAAGGTGCTGCCCATCGGCGGTCTGAAGGAAAAGGTGCTGGCGGCACGCCGTGCCGGGCTCGACACCATCATCCTGCCGCGCGAGAACGAGCGGGACCTCGACGACGTACCCGAGCATCTGCGCAAGACCATGACCTTTATTCCGGTCGATGAGGTTCATGAAGTGCTGAAGGCGGCGCTGCTCGACGGCAAGGTCGCCCCTGCCGCGAAACGCGGCGTGGGCAGGAAGAAAGCCGCCATGGTCCGCGCCGGCTCAAAGAAAGCTGCTGCACGGACGCCGAAGAAAACCAGCGGCGGCAAGTTAAGCACACTTCGCAAGGCGGCTTCGCCATCGAAGACGAGCAGCCGCAGGAAAGCATCCCCGAAGAAATAGGACGCGCTGCGTGTGCATCCTGAAACACCGCGTTGACTTCAGGCATGTCCCGCCGGAATATGCGTCTGGCGGCCGCCGCACCTTATAGTCTTTGATATCGTCTGAAAGCCGCTTCCATTGCGGCTTTCAAGCTTTGGGTTTCCTTTTATCTCCCCCGCATCTGATCAGCCCAATGACCTGGTTAGGAAGATGTCGGCAGGAACACGTCTTCCATCGGAATAGTGTAAATTTTCAACTTTATGGAGAGTTAATAAACCTGGTGATATGATAATCAGCACTCAGAATGCGTATGCGTATCAAGGAGCCTTGAGGGGGCATAATGCAAACGTCTATTCGTCCAGCCGCCATAAGAGTCAAATCCATACTTGGTTTTGGCGCCAGGTCTTTCAGTAAATTGCGGCTTTTTTTCATAGGTGCTTTATTTATAGCCTTGATTGTCTGCTGGCCCGGCGCCCCAGTGAGCGCCGCAGGCCCGCTCTCCTTTGCCGCAGCGGTGAACTACGGCGCGGGAGCTGGTCCATTCTCAGTAACCACGGGCGACTTCAACGCGGACGGCAAGACCGACCTGGCCGCGGCAAATTATAACAGCAACAATGTCTCAATCCTGCTGGGTAATGGAGACGGAACCTTCGCCGCGGCGGTGAACTACGCCGCGGGAACTGATCCATTCTCAGTAACCACAGGCGACTTTAATGGAGACGGCAAGGCCGACCTTGCCACGGCAAATTGGAGCAGCAACAACGTCTCAATCCTGCTGGGTAATGGAGACGGGACCTTCGCCGCGGCGGTGAGCTACGCCGCGGGAACTGCTCCAGTATCAGTAACCACCGGCGACTTCAACCAGGACGGCAAGACCGACCTGGCCGTGGCAAACATGGACAGCAGCAATGTCTCAATCCTGCTGGGTAATGGAAACGGGACCTTCGCCGCGGCGGTGAACTACGGCGCGTTAAGTTCTCCACGCTCTATAACCACGGGCGACTTCAACCAAGACGGCAAGACCGACCTTGCCACGGCAAATTGGAGCAGCAACAACGTCTCAATCCTGCTGGGTAATGGAAACGGGACCTTCGCCGCGGCGGTGAGCTACGCCGCAGGAACTGGTCCAGTCTCAGTAACTGCAGGTGACTTTAATGGAGACGGCAAGACCGACCTGGCCGTGGCAAACATTAACGTCGGCAATGTCTCGATCCTGCCGGGTACGGGAACCGGGACTTTTGCCGCGGCGGTGAGCTACGCCGCGGGAACTGCTCCAGTATCAGTAACCACCGGCGACTTCAACCAGGACGGCAAGACCGACCTGGCCGTGGCAAACAGGGACAGCAACAATGTCTCAATCCTGCTGGGTAATGGAGACGGAACCTTCGCCGCGGCGGTGAACTACGGCGCGGGAGCTGGTACATTCTCAGTAACCACGGGCGACTTCAACGCGGACGGCAAGACCGACCTGGCCGCGGCAAATTATAACGGCGGCAACGTCTCGATCCTGATTAACACTACTACTCTTGATCCCTCCGGCACTTTTGATCCAGCGGTGAACTACGCTGCGGGAACTAATCCATACTCGGTAACCACAGGCGACTTCAACGCGGACGGCAAGGCCGACCTGGCCACGGCAAATTACGTCGGCAATGTCTCGATCCTGCTGGGTGCCGCGATTCCCGGGACCTTCGCCGCGGCGGTGAACTACGCCGCGGGAACTGCTCCAGTATCAGTAACCACGGGCGACTTCAACCAGGACGGCAAGACCGACCTGGCCGTGGCAAACATGGACGGCAGCAATGTCTCAATCCTGCTGGGTAATGGAAACGGGACCTTCGCCGTGGCGGTGAACTACGCCGCGGGAGCTAATCCATACTCGGTAACCACAGGCGACTTCAACGGAGATGGCAAGGCCGACCTGGCCGTGGCAAATGCCGGCGGCAACAATGTCTCGATCCTTTTGGGTAATGGAAACGGGACCTTCGCCGCGGCGGTGAACTACGCTGCGGGAACTAATCCATACTCGGTAACCACAGGCGACTTCAATGGAGATGGCAAGGCCGACCTGGCCGTGGCAAATGCCGGCAGCGGCAATGTTTCAATCCTGCTGGGTAATGGAAACGGGACCTTCGCTGCGGCGGTGAGCTACGCTGCGGGAACTGCCCCAGTCTCAGTAACCACGGGCGACTTCAACGCAGACGGCAAGATTGACCTGGCCGTGGCAAATCCTGGCAGCGGCAATGTCTCAATCCTGCTGGGTAATGGAAACGGGACCTTCGCCGCGGCGGTGAACTACGCTGCGGGAACTAATCCATACTCGGTAACCACAGGCGACTTCAACGGAGATGGCAAGGCCGACCTGGCCGTGGCAAATCCTGGCAGCGGCAATGTCTCAATCCTGCTGGGTAATGGAAACGGGACCTTCGCCGCGGCGGTGAACTACGGCGCGTTAAGTTCTCCACGCTCTATAACCACGGGCGACTTCAACCAAGACGGCAAGACCGACCTGGCCGTGGCAAATTATAACGGCGGCAATGTCTCGATCCTGATTAATGCTGCTCCCCCCAAAAACTACTACTGGACCTGGTACGACAACTACAGCTCGATGAACTGGCTGCTTATGGCCAACCCGGCCGGTGCCGAGACATCGATCTCCTACGACTACCAGGTAGCGGACAACGATATGTCTAATTATTCACATTCAGACAGCCCACCGAACGGAACGATCATGCAGGGCGAAAGCGCTCCCGCGCGTTTCTATAACGCCTCAGGCCCCTATATGAACATGGGCATGGTCGGCGGACCGGTCACGGCGACTTCTCTCAAGGGCACCAAGGCCATCGCCTCCCAGCGTTCCCTCTGGAAGGGCGGCAGCTCGCTCGAAGAGGTGCTGGGCACCGAGGATACGAAGCAATCGAGCCACTATTACTGGACCTGGTATGACAACCAGAGTTCGGGTATGTACAACTGGGTGATGGTGTCCAACCCAAGTACGAGCAGTATTTATTACCGGATAAAGGTGGCAGGTGCTGTGCCCACGGGTGGACAGATCATCGAGGGTACTGCCTCGGGCGAGATTCCGGCCGGCCAGAACAAGAATGCGCGCTTCAACCTCAAGGGCGGTCCGGTGGAGGTAGAGACGTTCTCAAACCCGGGGATGACCACAACAACCCCTGCAATCGCCTCCCAGCGGGTGCTGACCAACATGGGCACACCCTCCGAGGCTTTCAACGAGGTGCCGGGCATACGCTCTGAGGATCTCTCCAACGACTACCTCTGGACCTGGTACGACAACGTCTCCGCCGGAGCCTTCGACTGGATACTGATCGCCAACCCCAACACCGGACCAATCAATTATGAGATCAGAATAAAGGGCGCCGTGCCGCCCGAGATGATCGAGGGCACTGCCACGGGCAGTATCCCTGCCGGTACAAACGTGACACCGCGCATCAAGAACGTCTCCAGCGGTCCGGTCGAAGTGGTGACCTGCGTAGGAGTGATCACGGACGGTGTCTGCGCCGACGGCCCCTCCGCCGAAAACAAGTCGATCGCCTCCCAGCGCGTCCTCTGGGGCCCATCCTTCGAGGAAGTCCCGGGCTCTCCGAAGTCGACGCTCGGCGGCGACTACCACTGGACCTGGTATGACCAGTTCGACGCCGGCACCTACGACTGGATACATATCATCAATACCACTGGTTCGCAGATCTATTATCAGATAACTGTGGGCGGTGTAGCCCCATCACCTGTTGTCGAAGGCGCCGCGTCCGGCACCATCCCCGCTAACGACCTGGTCCACCCGCGCTTCGCAAAGCGCGGCGGCCCCGTGGAGGTCAAATCATGCAGTGTCGCCTTCGTGTCCGGCAACTGCCCTGACGTCACGCCTCCCCCGATCATGACCTCCCAGCGAGTCCTCTGGCACGGTTACTTCAACGAGGTATTGGGGACGGATCTGAGCTGAGGGCTGAACCCGGGGACTTACGTTTCCAGTTTTCCCTGGACGATGGAGGAGGTTCAGCGTTTGATAGCCGCCTGGCGGCGAACATATGATGATAAATAAAAATATTCGCCGGCTTCGACTGTATGCTTTTTTTCAAAGCCGAACGGTAAGACCAGCTCATCCAGCTCGTCGGGTGAAAACCGGATTTTCAGTGGAGGCCCAGGTGGGCCCTCCATCTTTTTGAACTCGACGATCACGAGCCGCCCGCCCGGTTTAAGCACCCTCGCGATTTCCCTGAGCGCGCCTTCAGCCGCATTTACTTCAGCGAGATCGTGAAGGGCGGTGGCTATCAGACAGGTATCCACGCTCTCATCCTCAAGCGGAATTTCTTTCGACGCGTCAGCGTTAATCGCTGTGATGTTCTTCAAACCGAGTTCGCTGGCACGGCGCCCCAGTTCCTCGATCCCCTCCTGCCAGAGATCGACGGCGTAAACCGCACCGTTCTCACCGATAATCTCCGCGGCGGGCAGGGCGTAATTTCCGACGCCGCTGGCCACGTCGAGCAGGATGGTGTCCGGTTTTAGCTCCAGTTCGCCAAAGACAACATCAGTATCAACGATCTCAAAGGCGCTCTTGCCTGCGGCTATGGGTTTATTTTCCATTTGATGACCTCCGGAAGTCAGGCGTCTTCAATATCATAAGTAAAGAAAGGCCGCGCTGCATCTTATAGCGTCACCGAGAGGTTTGCACTCTGCCAGCCCATTAAACCGCTCGCGAGGTTATATATATTCTCCAGACCGCTTTCGCTCAGGAAACGGCAGGCCATCTCCGAACGGCTGCCCGTCCTGCAGCTCAGGATAATCGGCCGGTCCGAATGCTGCTTTAAGCTCTCGATGTGGAGCCCGATCTGCCTGAGAGGGATCGACTTTGCGTTCGGGATGCGACCGGCCGCGTATTCATGCGGTTCGCGCACGTCCACTACCATGGCGTTCTGGTTGAGTATAAGTTCCTGGGCCTGAGCTGAATCTACCTGTCTGCAGCCGGCCGGGTTTCTGCTGACCCCCGAAGTTGATGCGCTGTATTCCATAATCCGTTTCTCCATTTCTGCGAATCTGAAGCTCGCGTATAAGATAGTTTGAGTCAGGAGAGGGGGAAAAGGGTTCAAAGCCAGGAATCGGACACGTGCCGGGGTTTAAAAAGGGGCCCTTTGCCAGCGGCCCCTGCGTAAGACGGATGAAGTCGATCTATGCAGTCTATTTCTTTTCGGGAAGCAGCAGCTGTGCACCCGCCAGCACCACAAGCAAACCGCCGGCAACAACGAAGAACCATGGCATGTTCCTCATCGGAAGCTGGTTGGCCTTCTGGTAGTTCTCTACGTTCTGGTCCATGACCGTGATGACGGTAGTGAAGTCCTGGCCCATTTTATCCATCTGCTGCATGCCGGTGGCAACGCCGGGGAACTGTTGACCCATCATCTGGTTCATGTTATCATCGGTCATATTCATTTGCTGGGCGAGCGCCGGCAACATCTTGTTCATGTCACCCTGCATCCCGCCAAAGGTCTGCATATGTCCCTGGAAAGTAGTTACATTGGGACGCGTCAGCACAGGCTCAAACGCTGTCATCATATTGGCTCCCGCCGATGCTCGATCAAACATCTTGTAGCCGAAGGGCGCAATGATGAGCGCGCCCCCCACGAGGAGGATGATCACCGAAATGATTTTGTTATTTGACATGTTTTCTCCTTTTTTATGCAGCCAACAGTGACGGCACTATTGCTTTGTGTTCGCTAACTCCATCAACATACCTTTTTATATGGATATAATCAAATTAGCAAAAGGTAATATGAGGGGGAAAAGCAGGGACCTTTGCTGATCAAAACCTGGGAGGTATGGCGGCAGGGTTTTGTGTCATTATGAGTGAGGCACAAACACGCTTGACGGCCGCCCGTCGGGTGGACGTCTTTTCAAACGACGTCCCGCAGAGGCTCCTGCTCCTCGATCCCCCTGATAAACAGCTCCACCAGATTCTGGTCGAATTGGGTGCCGGCGCCTTTACGCAGCTCCTTTATCGCCTGCTGCGTATTGAGGGCCTTTCGATAGGGGCGGTCGCACACCATGGCACGGTAAGCATCAGCAATGCTCACGATACGGGCCATCATCGGGATCTCCTCAGCCTTCAGCCGCTCGGGATAACCGTTTCCATCCCAGCGCTCATGATGATAAAGAATAGCGCTGACGATGTCCTTCATGAACGACGTTTCGTGTAAGATGCGCTGCGCGATTTTTGGATGCTTCTGTACTTTTGACAATTCATCCGGTGAAAGTTGATCTTTTTTGTTTAGAATTGAGCCGGGAACGCCCACTTTTCCAATATCGTGGAGCCTGGTTGCCAGAATCAGCGATTCCGTCTGTTCATAGGTCATGCCCAGGTTCGCCGCAATAGATCTCGAAACACCAGATATATACTTCATGTCCGAGTGTGAATATCCATCAAGGCTATTTACAGCTTCCGCGAGTGAATATATTGTCTCGACTCCGGCTCCGTTCAGCCTGTCGCCCAGTTTATCTATGTCATCTTCTGATAGTTCGGTGTCGGTCAGATCCAGAAAATAAGACACCCGATTGCGGCCCCTCCTTTTTGAGAATAAAAGGGCTGAATCGGCTGCGGCGATCAAGCTGTCCTTGTCCCTAGCGCATTGAGGGTAATTAGCCACACCGAAACTCGCTCCTATATATGTGGGGGGAAGGCCCGTCTCAACCGCAATCTTCTCCTTTATTTTAAGCCTGAGTTTATCTGCGACTCCTGTGGCTGCGTGGGCTGCTGTTTCAGGAAGAATGATTACAAACTCCTCACCACCATAGCGCGCGCAATAGTCCATCTCTCGAGTTTCTTCCATCAGGAGCCTGCCGACACTCATCAGAACGGCATCGCCCATCTGATGGCCGAACTCGTCGTTCACTTTTTTGAAATAATCAAGGTCAAGAATAATGATTGAAAGCTCATGGTCAAAGCGCTTTGTCCGCGCCAGTTCATGCTCCAGCACTTCCTGAAAATTGCCGTGGTTCTTCAGGCCTGTGAGGGAGTCAGTGATGGCCATTTCCTGGAGACGCTTGTTGGCTTTTGCCAGATCACCTTCCCTTTCATGCACTTCCCACATCAGGCTGTTGAAGTTCTCTCCAATCTCGCTGATCGGGTCGCTCTTTACCGTGTTTGAGTAGATCTCGCACTCGCTGCAGGACTCCAGTTTCTTTGCAAATTGACCCTGAACCTCTCCTCCGCAAAAAGTCCCGGAAATCAGCCAGCAACGGATATTGTGCTTTCCATACGCCGGGCAATCGGCAGCATTGCAGTTCTTTACCTTCCAGCAGGTCTGGATATATGGAGCGCTTAGATCCACGTTCCAGTCTCGATTCCTGATGGCGGTCTCGGTTAATGAAGTGAACCTGTCCTTCGCTGTTTCAAGCTCTATTTTTTGCCGGTACAAGGAGATTCTTATTATGTAATAACAGAAGAACCCCACGGTGAAGCCGGCAATTAGGCAGGCAATCTGGAAGGATGTTCTCCGCTCAGGATTCCATGTGACAAAAGGGTTTACCACAAAAGGGAACACCAGCCCGATGGCCAGGCCGAATGCGACCATCACCGCGAGGATTCGCTTCATGCTGTTGAGTTGTAAAGCTAAAAATCTCTGCATTGTGAAAAACATCCTCGTCGATCGGGCTTCTTTGCTCCTCCACCTTTTCACACACTACGATTTGACGGAGGCATTGATGATCAATGTGGACTAAGTCGGCATCACAGGTTTACACTTGAGGATTAACGGGATCAGGCAGGATGATGTTCATATTGACAGGGATAACGCCCCTTATCAGAATAGGTCATATCCAGCGCGCTATTTGCACGCAGGAGAGAGTCAAGTCGCTTTCTGGCTGCGTTTCCGGTCTATTCATTTTCATCTAGCCTGGGGGAGATGACCCGACCGGATTTTGAGTTTGGTGCCTTACGTACCTTCTGCTCCCCGATAGTCCCTGACGGTCCCTTCCTGTATGGCTTTCAGCTGCCCCGTTTACCTTCGAGTACCTTCCCGTACCCGATAGTCCCTGATTTTTGGTTGGCAAAATGTTGGCAATAACCCTACTTCAAATTATGTTATATAAGACATCATAATATTGAATTCACATGCGATAAGAAGTACACTTACATCTCAATTTTTGTGATTCGCTCGAAACAACAGGGCTAGGGGGTAGTAGTGATGATCGGTCCCATTCCGACAGGGAAGTTCTTTTCTCGAGGAATACTCATAATCTTTTTGAGCCTCTGTTTAACTGTGTCAATCTCTTACACAGCCGGCGCCACCACCATTCTGAGGGTCGCCCAAGGAAGCTGCACTCCAAACGGGCTAATGTGCAACACTTTCTCTTCCATTTCGGCTGATGGAAGGTATGTCGCCTTTGTGTCTCTCGCCGACAGTATCTTTCCGGGTGACAGCAATGGAAAATCAGATGTTTTTGTAAGGGATACGCAAACGGGCGCCGTCAATCGCGTATCGACGGATTCATACGGCGGTCAGGCGAACGATATGAGCAATTATGAAGCCCCCGCCATATCAGCGGACGGAAGACTCATCGCTTTCGCCTCATATGCGAACAATCTGGTTCCTGGCGATAGCAACAGCACAAGCGACGTCTTTCTCAAGGATACGAGCACGGGCTTGATTACCCGCATATCCACAGATGTGGCCAACGGGCAGGCAAACAGTTATAGCGAAGGCCCTTCAATATCATCCGACGGCCGATATGTTGCATTCTATTCAGGCGCCAGCAACCTGGTTCAAGGAGACTTGAATTCCATGCCTGATATTTTTGTCAAAGATACGTGGACAGGGGCAATCAACCGGGCCTCCTCGGCAGCCGCTGGTGAGGAGGCTAATTCCGCCAGTTCTGATCCATCCATATCCGGGAACGGCCGTTTTGTTGCATTCAGCTCTTATGCTACTAATATTGTGCCCGGTGTTTCTCGTGGCATCTTCATGAAGGATATGCAGACAGGGGCAATCACCTGTATTTCGAGTAACAACAACTTGAATGATTCGATTTCCGTATCTGCGGATGGTCGTTATGTAGCGTTTGGCGCGTCAGGCAACCTGCCTTCCGGCGTCCACTGGGGCATCTTTGTTAAGGACAATCAAACTGGTTCTCTTAACCTTGCATCCGCAACCACTGATCAAAGCGCAGCCAACGCAGACAGCTGGAGCCCTTCTATTTCGAATGACGGCAGATATGTAGCATTCCGGTCTGGTGCCTCGAATCTTGCTCCGGGAAGCACGAACCAGACATTTGTTAAGGATATGCAGACAGGGCAACTGCGGTGCGTATCAACGAATTTAGTGGGAAGTGTTGCTTATTCTGATACCTATTATCCTTCAATTTCCGGAGACGGACGCTACGTAATCTTTGAATCATCAGCTTGGAATCTTGTACCAAACACAGGTTCTGCCGACGTGTTTCTTGCAGCAACCGGTATCGGTTCAGTTAACTCTAAGCCTGATCTCTCACTCACCCAAACGAGGATCTATTGGTCCAGTTATTCCGATTATCTGGCTCACACTCTTAGTGTGGACTTAAGTGTTGCTAACAACGGCCCAAGCCCCGCATACCTGGCCCGGATTACCGGTTCGAACGCAACTCATAACGTTACATGTCAGACGGTTTTCTTCCCTTCGCAATCATGGATGTATGTGCCAGGATTTCTCGATCTGATCAAGGCTGGCGCATCAAACGGGACGACTGTCAAATATTCAATCCCGTCGGGGGTTGGTAGTTTCAAAACCAACGTGACGGCGACGGCCGCAGATTCAGGCGGCCAAGGTTACTCATATCCTTAGAAGGCTCTGTTTTGAACACGCTTTTTGATTACGCAGATTCAACTTTGTAGTGCCAGATTAATGAAGTTTTGCATTATTCAAACGCTAATTTTAAGCCAGGTTAGAAGTTCAAAGTGAAGGAACCATTGGCAGTCTGACTCGCCATGGTTATTGGTGCCGAAGGTGGGAATCGAACCCACACGGGGGGTGAGCCCCACCGGATTTTGAGTCCGGCATACATCCTCACCTATCCAAAAAAAAGAGACGCCCCGAAGGGCGCCTCGCGATAACCATGTATTAAGAGAACCTGCCTACCCGCCAGCTACCGCCGGTACGATGCTGACTTCGGCGCCGTCCTTGACCTCGGTGTCCATGCCCTCCGCGAAGCGGATGTCGTCGCCGTCCACGTAGATATTTATGAAGCGCCGCACCTCGCCGTTCTCCATCAGGCGCTCGGCGATGCCAGGATGCCGGTTCTCCAGCTCCATGATGATGCCGCCGATGGTTCCGGCGTCCATCTCGACCATGCCTTCGCCGCCCGTGACCTGCCGCAGCTGCGACGGAATCCTTACTTTTACGCTCACTTTGCTGCTCCTTTCAGTACGTCTCCAAGAACTTCTTCCTCGAACTGTGAATAGTTCGGGTCTATTTCATAAGTGCTGATGGTGTCAGCCACGGCGTCCAGTGTTTTAAGCCCGTCGCCGGTGATATACAGCACGACTTCATCGTCCCGGTAGATCTTGCCGGAAGCGGCGAGTTTGGCCAGCACCGCTGTGGTGACGCCGCCTGCCGTTTCGGTGAAGATGCCGGTGGTCTCCGCCAGCAGCTTGATGCCGTCGACGATCTCCTGCTCGGTGACGCTCTCGATGGAGCCGCCCGTCTCGCGCACGACTTCCAGCGCGAAGATGCCGTCCGCCGGATTGCCGATGGCCAGCGACTTGGCGATCGTGTCCGGCTTGACCGGTTTCACGTGCTCGGCTTTCTCCGCGAAGGCCGTCGCCACGGGACCGCAGCCCAACGCCTGGGCGCCGTGGACGACCGGAGCTTTCCGCCTGATCAGCCCGGTTTCACCCAGCTCCCAGAAACCCTTGTGGATCTTCGTAAGAAGCGAACCGGATGCCACCGGCGTCACGACCGTGTCGGGCGCGCGCCAGCCGAGCTGTTCAGCTGTTTCATATGCAAGTGTTTTCGAACCCTCGGCGTAGTACGGCCGCACATTGACGTTGACGAAGGCCCATTTTTTCTCGGAAGCGATCTCAGTGCAGAGCCGGTTGACGTCGTCATAATTGCCGCGCACCTTTACCACGTTGACACCGTAGATGGCGGTGGCGATTATCTTCTGGATCTCGAGGTTGGCCGGCACGAACACGAAGGCCTCGGTGCCGGAAGCCGCGGCGTGTGCCGCCACGCTGTTGGCCAGGTTGCCGGTAGATGCGCAGGCGACGACGTCAAAGCCAAGTTCACGGGCCCGCTGCAGGGCAACGGCCACGACGCGGTCCTTGAATGAATGGGTGGGGTTGGCGGTGTCGTTCTTGACCCAGACCTTCTTGAGGCCAAGCTCGGCGGCCAGCCGGTCAGCTTTAAGCAGCGGCGTATAGCCCGCCTGCAGGTCGACCTCAGGCTTGCTGTTTACGGGAAGGAAGTCGGCGTAGCGCCATAGCGACGGCGGACCCAGGGTGATGCGGTCCTTGGTTGCCCGGCGGCGGATCTTCTCATAGTCGTAGGAAACCTCGAGCGGCCCGAAGCAGAAGTCGCAGACGAACAGCGCCTCCAGCGGATAGGTGCGCCCGCATTCCTTGCATTTCAGATGTTCGGCGGTGGTTGCCAAACGATTGCTCCTTCGTCTGGCGCCGTCGCATCATGAAACCCGCGGGCAGAAATGAAAAAACCTCTGCACGGTGATGTGGCAGAGGTCGGACAGGTTCATCCTATCACCACATCTTCCAGACCAATATGGTCTGCAGGAGTTGGCACCTTGCCAGGTTTGGGTCGATTAAGACACCTCACCGCAGGTTGCCGAGGCTTCACAGGGCCAGTCCCTCCACCTCTCGGGATGCGAACAACGCGTTTCTGGTTGTAGCCCTAGAAGTTTAACAGTCACGAAAGGTGAGTGTCAAGAAAAAGGGGTACACCTCACATAAATATTGGAAAAGTCTTAAAGAAAGGGCGGGCGCCGAAGGCGCCCGCCCTGTTTTATTCAGCTACTGCCAGCCTTACTTCCATCGGAGGCGGCTGGTATTTTGATCCGGCGTAGCCTAGCTCGTCGGTTTGCCCAGCAGCTCGTCGAAGCTGTCCTTGTAGAGGACGCGCTGGCTGATGACGAACTTGTCGCTGCCGCCGCATCCACTGCATGCGACTTCGACCGGTCCGCCTGCCATCGGGAAGATGGACGGTACAGTCGTTTTGCTTGCGATATTCGGAGTTCCCGCCGCTAACGCGCCGATCTGGATATTCATGTCGGTGCCCGTACCGGCGCTGCCGACCAGGATCCAGTCGCCGACGATGCCCGGCGTCAGGTTGTCATACCAGTTGAAGCGCGCTCCGGTGCCCAGGTCAGTAGCATACGCTCCCTGAACCTCGTTGAACGAGTTCTTGTAGAGCACGCGCTGGCTGACGATCAGCGGCTGGCCGTTACTGGATACCACGTGCACCGGACCGGTGGTCCGCGGCAGGAATGACTGCCAGTGCAGTGAGCCGCCCGCGGGAACCGCCACATCGGCGGCAGCGGTTACGGAATCGCCGAGGAATATCTGCACGTTGGTCGTGATGCTGCCATTGTTGACTACCATGACCCAGTCGTGGTTGAAACCGCGCAGGTTGTTGTTGTCATACCATGTGAACCATGCCTCGGAGTCCAGCTTGTTGTTCGGGATTCCGTTGACCTCGTTGAAGGAATCCTTGTAGAGCACACGCTGGCTCGTGATTATCTTCGCGTCGCTGGTGCAGCTGGTGCAGGTCACATGGACCATGCCGCTCGTCGTGCCGATGAACTGCGGCGTGATGACGGTTCCGGCGGGTATGCTGAACTTCGTCGTTCCGGTGGCCGGGTTGATCATATCGACGCCGGCTATCTCTATATACACATCTGCCGTGGCAGAAGCGCCGACATTCGCCACCAGAACCCAGTCGCCCCTCATATCAGGCGATGTGCGGTCGTACCAGGTGTAGAAGTACTCGCTGTCGATCTCGCTCTGCGATACCGCGCGGACCTCATTGAGCGAGTCCTTGTAGATTACTCGCTGGCTTACCTGAAGTGGTGAGCCGTCTGATTTTACCCTGACCGGACCAGTGGTCCTCGATGTCGGCGACTGCCATTCGGTATGGCCGCCCGCGGCGATATTCACATGGCCAGCAGGGGTGGCGCCGTCACTGATGTCACCGACGTATATGTAAACGTCGGCCGCGGCGATGCCCTCGTTGTTGATCATGATCCAGTCGCCGTTCATGCCGTTGCCCGCGTTGTTGTCATACCACGGGAAGTAGTAGTTCTGCTGTGTGAGTGTGAACGCGCCGGAGATGTTCGTGGTCGAGTTGCCGGCATTGTCTTCCACAGACACCGAGAACGTATGGGCGCCGACACCTATTGTGGCCGGGCAGCTGATCTGTGCAGCTGTCTTTGTACAACCCGTAAGCGCTGTCCCTGAGCCATCCAGATGGATTGCCGCTGATGCGCTGTTTATGTCACTCTTGATGCCGGAGGCTAACGGATCATTCAGGTCGGCGCTGATTGTCACCGAGTTGGAGGTTACGTCACCGCTAGGCAGCAGGTTAGTGATCGCCGGGGTGTCAAGATCGACACTGAACAGGACTGAACCGCTGGCACTGCTGCTGTTACCCAGGTTATCGTTCACGGAGATGGTCGCACCATATTGTCCGGTTGTCAGGCCCGTTGCCGGACAGCTGAAGTGATAGCCGTTTGTTATTGGCGAATTGCTGCATACAGCTGAACCGGGAAGCGTGGTAGACAGAGACGCCAGGTTCACGCCGGAACCAGTATCCGTGATATCAAAGCCGATCGTTGGAGTGGCTGAGTTGATCCAGCCTGTCGGCGTAAAGTTGGCGATGACCGGGCCGGACGCGTCAACCGTGAATTGCGCCGGGTTGCCGTACGCCCGGTGGTTACCCACGTTATCGGTCACATCGATCATGACATTGTATTCGGTCTCAAGCAGACCGCTGGCAGGACAGCTGAAGTGGTCTACCACATTCGTGCAACTTAGCGTCTCGCTGATTGTCGGCGATCCGTGGACGATGTTCACCACTGTAAGGCTGGCGTTATTGCCCGAACCGGCGCCGTCGCTGACATCGAACTCGATCGTCGGCGACGCGCTACCAGTAATACCTGCCGGCGTGATGCCGCTCACAGTCGGGGCCGATAAATCCACATCGAAGCCGGCGAGGCTGTTTGCAAAACCGTTATTCAGGCCCACGTTGTCATAGACGACATAGGACGTCCAATGGTTGCCCGCTGGCAGCGCCGGGGCCGTGCAGCTCACATGCGTATCCGTCCATGTGCAGTTGGCATTCAGAATCGGAGTGCCGTCGACGCTTATAGACGATGACGCTCCATCGATGCCAGAGCCGGTCTCGGTGATATCCGCCTCGATCGTGCCGGCAGTCTGTATCCAGCCTGACGGAGTCTTATTGGTAAGTACCGGCTGCGTCGAATCCACGCTGAAGGTTCCATTTGATGGATTTACGGGCGTGATGTTTGGACCAACGCCGATGTTACCTCTTATCGTATGAGGTCCGTCAGTGAGCACAGGCGCAGTGCATGTGATGTGCGTCTGGTCCCAGACCGCGCCCGCGCACGGCGTGTTGTCGATAGTGAGCGTGGCGCTGTCGATCGTGCCGGTCGCGTGATAATTGACCGTCACTACTGGTGTATTGTCATAGGTCCATGCTCCGATTGCCGGCACCAGGGAATCGATGGTCGGCGCCGCGGTATTGACGATGAACGACCAGCCGAGCGAACCGGTAAAGCCGAGGTTGTCGGTGACGTTCACGGTTACGTTATAAGTATTGTCAGCCAGTCCCGTTTTCGGGCAGCTGACGCTTGAAGCTGTGACGGTGCATCCGCCCGCGCCTATGATTTCCGGCGTACCGTTCACTAAAACCTGAACGGTGCTCAAGTTGATTCCTGAACCGGTACCGTCAGTAAAATCGGCGCTGATCGTCGGGCTGGTGTTGCCCGAAGTGCCGGTCGGCAGGTTGTTGCTAACGAACGGCGCGATTGTATCGACGTTGAAGGAACCGCCACCCGAACCGGGATTGCCGGCCATGTCTATGGTTGATACGGTGATCACATGGTTACCCTGGGAAAGCGGTGCCATGCTGCTGATATTACAATCTATCTGTGTGTTGGATACATTGCATGTCGGGGGTGAGACGCCATCAACCTGCAGGATGGTCGCCGATGGGTTAAGTCCTGCGCCAGTCTCGGTCACGGCCACGGTCACGGTAGACGGACTGTTGGATGCAAGCCAGCCGGAAGGTGTCGTGGCGCCAAGAACGGGGTTCGTCTTGTCTATATTGACCGTTGCGGTCTTGTCCGGTGTTTCCAGGTTTCCGAGTACGTCTGTGGAATGGTAGGAGATCGTTGTAGTGCCTGGGTTGCTCACTACTACTGAAGTTCCGGTACCGCTGCCG
>JBAZZU010000017.1:0-48773 GCA_041658605.1 Thermoleophilia bacterium
CCAAGGAACTGGAAGAGCAGATCCAGCATGCCGTAAACAGGGGCGAGCGCTCTTTCACCGTCCACGCCAATGGCCAGCACGGCATCGGCGGACGCATCTGGCCGCAGGATAAAAAGGTCAGGCTGACAGTCGACGGTCCGGTGGGCCAGCGCCTCGGCAGCATGGGCATGATGGGCACCGAGATCACTGTCAAGGGTGGCTGTTCCGACGACGTGGGTTGGATCAACTGCGGCGCGCGTATCACCGTGCTCGGCGACGTCGCCAACGGCGCCCACAATGCCGGCGCGCAGGGTGTCCTCTACGTGCAGGGCGGCGCCGGCGCCCGCTGTGACACGATGACCAAGTTCAATCCGCGCTTCGAGCCGCTGCAGTCGTGGTACTTCCGCGACGTCGGTGACTCCTTCGCCGAGTTCAAGGCCGGCGGCATCGCCGTCGTCTGCGGCGTCGAGCCGCGCAACCCCGACAACATCCTCGGCTACCGCCCCTGTGTGGGAATGGTCGGAGGCACCATATATTTCCGCGGCCCCATCCAGGGATTCAGCGCCGGCGACGTCAAGCAGGTCGAGCTCTCCGACGCCGACTGGGGATGGCTCACTACCAATATCAAGCCATACCTCAAGGCCGTCGACCGCACAGAATATTTGAAGGAACTGATCCGCGAACGCGGCGAATGGCAGAAGCTCATCGCCCTGACTCCGGCCGAGAAGGCCGCGCGCAAAGGCGCGCGCATGTCCACGACCGAGTTCCGTGAGACCGTCTGGGAGCCGGGTGTCGGCAGGGGCGGCATCTTCGGGGAATACCTTGACCATCCCCAGACGATCCTGCCGTACGTCACCGAAGGCGAGGACCGGCGCTTCAGGCCCATGTGGTACAACGAAAAATATCTGCCGCCGTGCGCCTACGCCTGCCCGTCACGCATACCGTCGCACAAGCGCGCGTCGCTCATACGGCAGGGCCGCCTGGAGGAAGCGCTGGCAATGGTGCTCGAATACAGCCCCTTCCCGGCGAGCGTCTGCGGCCAGGTCTGTCCGAACCTCTGTATGGACGCCTGCAGCCGCGGCCTGTTCGTCGACAGGCCGCACAACATAAAGCAGATGGGCTCGCTGAGTCTCGAAGTTCCCGCGCCGAAAAAGGCCCGCTCCACCGGCAAGACAGTAGCGGTCATCGGCGGCGGACCCGGCGGTCTTTCGGCCGCCTGGCAGCTGGCCCTGCGTGGGCACAGCGTCGATCTCTATGAAGCCGGCGGCAAGCTGGGCGGCAAGATGGAGATGGCCATCCCCAGGGAGCGGCTGAGCAAGGAAGTGTTGACCAAGGAGCTTTCGCGCTTTGCGGAGATCGGTGTGGATGTGCATCTCAATACAAAGGTCAGCAGGAAGCTCTTTGGCCAGATATATAAGGAACACGAAGTGGTCATCGTCGCCAGCGGCGCCCATGAGGCGCGGCTGATCAAGTTCCCGGGCTGGGAAGAAGTTATCCCCGGCATCGAGTTTTTGAAGGCGATCAACTATGGTGAGCCCAAGATCGACATGAAGGGCAAGCGCGTCATCGTCATCGGCGCCGGCAACGTCGGCATGGATATCGCCTGCCAGGCTTACAGCGTCGGCGCGAAGTCGGTTGTGGCGGTGGACATCCAGCCGCCGGCCAGCTTCGGCATCGAGCGCGAGACAGCCGAGGCGCGCGGCGCGAAGATCGTCTGGCCGCGCATCACCGAGCGCTACGACGCCAAAAAGAAAAAGCTTCACTTCACCGACGGCAGCAGCATGGATGCCGACGCGGTCATCATATCCATCGGCGAGAGTCCGGTGCTCGATTTCCTGCCCGCAGGACTCGACATCGAGCGCGGCTACCTGGTTGTGGGGGAGCAGGGCCAGACTTCAGACGCCAAGGTGTTCGCCATCGGCGACGCCACGAGGCCGGGACTGATAACCAACGCCATCGGCCAGGGACGGGTGACCGCCGAAGCGGTCAACAACCTGATGATGGAAGTCGACATCGTGCCGGAGATCAAGCAGGTCATCCCCTATGAGAAGATAAAGAGCGTCTATTACGAGGGCGGCAAGGGCGAGGAATTCCTGCCCGAAGAGGAAGCGGCGACCTGCATGTCCTGCGGTCTATGCCGTGATTGTGGCCTTTGCGAAGTTGTTTGCTACTACGACGCCATCTCACGTGTCGAGAGCGACGGCGAATGGGAATATGTGGTGGACGATGAAAAGTGCATCGGCTGTGGCTTCTGCGCGGGGACTTGCCCCTGCGGGGTCTGGGAGATGGTTGAGAACGTGTAGCGGCTTAAACGCGAATCCACCAGAGCATCTGGCAGCCAATCGGCTGCCATTTTTATTGGACTTGAGTGAGTCTCGTTTGATTTAATTATGACGTCTTGATTCCCAGCATTTTTCAAAACTGTTACCTTATCTCATTCGCCCCGTAATCTCATTAAAATTCCCTTACTTTCCTCTAGTTCTTCCACTAATGTCGTTGCTTCCATATTTAGAAATAGAAGAGTGAATAATATCGTATAGAAGGCCGGAATTGGAAATATCGCTACTTCATAAATTATGGCAATAAACGGATGCGATGTGAAAAAATGAAGCCAGTTGAGTACGATTCCGGGTAATGCTAATGGAACAAATAACAACGAGTAAATAAATACTTTACGCCATCGTCCGCTCACAATTGTCTTGCTGTAAGCAAGCGCCTGCCCAAATCTCAAACCCTTTAAAACAACAACCTGTGGTACAAAAAACCAATATATTAAGTAGATGACACCCGGAATGATTAATAAAAACATAAAACCTGTAAGAAAACCCTGGATTAATCGCGTTATTAAAAAGAAAGGCAGCATCCTGAGTGATGAAATAATTATTGATGAATTACTATTATCGCCTGCGGAAATAGCATTCCAAGCGATACTAATAAGTATGATATCTCCCAACAATGTCAGGGAGAGTAAGAAGAGATTGGAGGGAATTTGAACATACCAACCGGTGTCTCTTAGCAACCTTGTAACGAGGGCCGAGGGCAGGATGGTTAGAAGAAGCAGCGAAAAAATCCAGCCGCGTTTCTCAATAAATATATGCCATGAATAAGAGAATATCTCACGTGGGGCCAACTCTATTTCGAAGATAATATCTTTAGATTGAATCATGAACGAATAATACCTATTTTGAGTTAAAAGGTAAATAATTAAGTTGCAATAACCTGGTGACGAGGAAGAAAAGAGCAGAGTCGGATGCTTCTGTGCCGGGACCTGTCCCTGCAGGGTCTGGGAGATGGCTGAGAACTTATAAAGCGTTACTTCGCTTTTTCCAGCTTTTCCAGTCCCTCAATAATCAGCATTCGGGCGAGGGTACTTTTCCCGATATGGCGCCGCCTCGAAAGTTCTTCCATCAATTTCACAGTGCTTTCATCGAGCCTGACTGATAGTACTACTTCATGTCGTAGCGGCTTGGCGACCTCGACATCCGCATCTTCCCAATAATCGGGAAATTCCAACGGACTGTGGGTGTCCCAAAATTCAGCCTCTTCTTTTCGAGACTTAAAGACCGGGACCTTTTGATTTTTATGTTTTCTTATTGATGTCATATTGATTTCCTGAGAAATCGGTTTTTCTCCGGAGTGGTCATTGGTCTGGCAGTGACTGTGTAATAATTACCGCTATCCCGTCTGGCAAGGATTACCAGCAGATAGCGCTCACCTTCATCTTTTCCCCATGCAGATATCGTCCCAGACCTGCTCTTCTGAAATCGAGGCCTCGGGCTCGAGCTGGATAATAGCCATTCAATATCCAGCGGCGAGATGTTCCGTCGCGCAATATGTTCGATGTTCCAGGCGTCCCAGATCAGCTTGCCAATTTTGTGGCTCAACGACCGCTCCCACGCTAACAAAGACAACTATGAATACAGCGAGCCCAGTGGTCATATTGTATTCTATTGTATGACAATTTGTACAGGGTTATTTGGACTTATGATGTCCGACCCGTCTACCCCGGAAAACTCCTCAGAAAATTCCGCAAACGCAGAACCGCAATCCCCTCGTAACTCTTCAGCCCAAGAAGATGCCTGTCGCCCGTCACGATCAAATCAGCATCAGACTCCACCGCGCATTCAAGAATACGGTTATCCGGATCGTCAGAAAGGACTTTAAGTCGCCGGCTTGGTTTGATCACGGTCGCGACTCTGCCAATACTCCGTACGGCCAAAAGCGTGTTCTCTGAATCCCATATGAACTTTGTCCTGAGCGTTGAGGCGACCTCCGTGATTATCGCTGGTGAGGAATAAAGTTCAACCGAGCCCCTGATCGCCAGACGGTAGGCTTCGTCGCCGTGGCCTCCGGGAAGCAGGAACGCGGAAATGAAGATATTCGTGTCGAAGACTGCCCGCAAGGATTTATTTTCTCAGCGGTCTTCCAGGACGATTCGCTCCACGTCCTCTTCCGTGAGGATGCCCGCGTCCCGGGCAACACCGGCGCCATAATGCTGGAGCCGGTCGAGCTCGCGTTCCTCCTGGCGCTGCTGGTAGACGGAGAGCATTTCACGCATCAGCGCGCTGCGGGTTTTCTTCTCCCTGCGGGCGATCCTGTCAAAAGCCGCCGCCGCATCCGGCGGTAGGGAAACGCTTATGGCTACACGGTTTCTCGGCATTTACTACTCCTCGGTGTCTCAATGTATGATGGTATGACCCGGTAATACCATAGCAGATGTCTATTATTTGTGAAAGGAAGATTTCGCTGCGATTGTGCCCGTCGCATGATTGACAAGTTGTTCTCACCGATGGAGGATTGACTGCATCATTTCAGACCATCAACTGAAAGATTTGTTCCTCTGCCGGGCAGTTATCATTCAACCCGGTAAACAAGAACAAACCAGTCAGGCAAAAGGAGGAAACGATGCCAAAAACTGAAACCCTGCGCGGCATGGTGTCCAACCTGCAGTACATAGAGAAGACCGGGCGCGCAATGAACTACACCGACAAACCGGAGAACGCCACAATCGTGACATTCGAGGTGGGCGGCCGCGTCGTATCCGCGTTGAGCAACGGTTTTCCCGCGCTCAGTGAAGGCGACGACGTCGAAGTGACCGGCGCTGCCGCGCGCGCCGGCATCGAGGCGGTGCAGCTGCACAATCACACGACCGGCGCGGAGTGGAAGTTCAGCCCATTCGGAGCCGCGAAGCGAAGCTTCTTCAGGGGTGGATGAAAATGATGACCCGTATTGATACGGGAGACATTTTGTGAAACAGACCGATCGCAAAGCGCGTATTCGCGAGTATAAGGAAACGCCCCGTCCCGCGGGTATCTTTCGCGTCCGCAACACCGTGACGGGGAAGTCCCTGGTCGGATCGTCCCCCGACCTTCCGTCCATGCTCAACCGCCAGCGATTCCAGCTCGATAACGGCTCGCATCCCGACAAGGAACTTCAGGGGGACTGGAATAAGCTTGGCCCGGATTCATTCGAATTCCAGGAGCTCGACCGGCTGGAGCCGCGAGACGAGCCGGCCTATGACCCGACGGATGATCTGGTTGTCCTGAAAGAGATGTGGTTCGATAAACTTGCAGTATCTGGAGACTCGTTATACAAGCAATCCGGGCGGGGCGCCTGACGAGTGCTTCCGCCAAGTCACCCATCCACTTAGAAAGGGAGCAGCAGCATGTCAGACAAAGTCTTGATAGCGGTAGTCATAGCTGTGGTCGTGATTGTCATCGCGGCCGTAATCGCCTATTTCGTCGTCCGCATGTTGCGCGGCAGCATGAAGATCACGCTGGCAAAAAACGGCTTCAGCCCGGGTGAAAAAGTAACAGGGTCTTTTACGATGAAGACGCGCAAGGAAATCGAAGGCAAACGGCTTTTCGCGGCCCTTGTTGGCAAAGAGGTCACCGAGAGGCGCGAGGGTGACAGGACAAGGACCGACACCAGGGAGATCTACAGGGACGAGCAGACTCTCGAGGAGGGGAAGACATATCCGGCCGGCAATACGTCGGATTACAGCTTCGAACTCAACACACCGTCTGAAGACGGCCAGGGCCTGCCGGGTTCGGCGGTCGGACAGGCGCTGGACATCGGCCTGGACCTGTTGAGCGGAAACAGGACCGACATCCGCTGGACGGTCGAAGTGAGGCTGGACGCCAAAGGCGTGGATCTGTTCGACAGTAGAAGTGTAACCATAAATATTTCCTGAAATATCACTATGCCGGAACTGCTACCCCCGGCATGCCGCGCCACGTTCGATAACTGTGAGGCAGCACCGTAGCCGCGAGTGTTTCGCCGCAACTGCCGCAGACCAGCTGCCCTCAGGGTTGTCTTTGCCGCATGAAGAACAGATCATCAGCAAGCTCCCGGTTCTTTAAACAGGTTATACCGCGTTCGCCTTTTTTTCCCTGCCGGAACAGGCGGCTGGACAACAGGGGTCTCCGGCGGAGCTTAGTATTAAGTGTTCTTAAGTGAGATATTGGGCATAATCTGCTGACCGGACTGAGGAAGCTTGGAAAAATCATTACTGGAGATATTGCCGCTGGCCCTGGCGGCGACCATAAGCCCCAGCGGGTTGCTGTTCGTGACCATGATACTCAGCGGCAAGGATCATCCTAAAAAGAATTCCGTGCTGTTCCTATGCGGTGCTGTTTTACTCCTGGTCGTTCTGGGCTCGGCCATTTCGTTGACATATAAATCGGCAGTGGCCACGGCGGGCCATCCGGACAATACGGCAGGCATCCTCGACATCGTCATGGGCATACTTATCATTGTATTTATTGGCAAGACGGTCATATTCGGGAAGAAAGACAGGCCGGCCAGGAAGAAGAAGCAGCACAGGCCATATCTGATCATGGGTTTTCTCTACATGATTATCAACGCTTCGTCTCTGATCCCGTATATCGCGGCCTCAAAGATGATCGCTGAAAACGAGATTGGCCTCGGAAATACAATTGTTGTCTTTACCGCACTCATCCTGATCACCATGTTCATGATCTCGTTCCCGGTTATGATCACGATATTGTTGCCGGAAAAATCGGAGCGGGTGATGGCGCCGGTAAAATCCTTCATGGCCAGATACGGCAATCAGATAGCACAGGGTTATTTCTTCCTGATAGCTATCTATCTGATCGTCCACGGTATCAGGGGGATGCAGGCGGGCTAGGGATTTCCGACGATGGATTAATCTGTTCGTCCGCGCCGGGTGGCGGGACGGTTATTCCTTTTCGTGCCTTGAGGATCCTTCGAACAGCTTGCGGTAGATTTCCTTGGCTTCCTCGAGGGCTTCCATGAGTTCCTTCTTCTCGGTGATGTCCTCGACCATGTGGAAGTAGATCTCCTCACCCTCCGCCGACCAGGTCCCCGTTGGATAAATAGCTATCCTCATCCACCGATTGGTTTTCGTGTCGAAATGTTCGCGCTGCACGCCGCATTTCTTCTCGACGGATTCTTCCAGAGGACAACCCGGGTAACTCCCCTCCTCGATCCCATGAACGACCTTGGGACAGTATTCACCGATTATGTCCTGCGGTTCCAGCTTGAGAGCTTCCCTGACGGCCTTGTTCACGAGTAGTATGCGGTGATGCTTGTCGATGAGCATGACGTAGAAAGGAAGCGCGTCAAGTATCTCCACGATGCCGGGACCGAGATAGCTAAGTGAGGCGCCCTTGTGAAGATCCTTCAGCCAGTCAGTCTGATATTTGGAGTTTTTATCCTCTGTAGCCATTATCTCCCTGAGGTGGTGAGTTACCACATTTGAATTTCGTCACTGCTCGAACAGGGTATTTGATCAGAGGCCCCCTGTGAAAAAGATACAAAACAGGAAAGACAATAATATCACGGAAAAAAGTAATTAGTAATGATTCAATGCTATTGTCGCCGCTTGCCGGTACATCCAGTTTTGCAGCTTCCCGGTTTTTCCAATACCATTACTGATGGATATTGGCATATTCGGCCCGTCTGGAAGAGGGTTGGCTTAAAACGGACATCTAACTGAAAACGGAGGATCAGCTATGACCAGAGCGAGCGCGCGGCACATATTGGTGGATAATGAAGCGAAATGTGAGGAACTGAAGAAGGAAATCATCGAGGGCGCGGATTTTGCGGAGGTGGCGCGCCAAAATTCCAGCTGCCCGTCAGGGCGGCAGGGAGGGGACCTCGGGGAGTTCAGGCCGGGGCAGATGGTAAAGGAATTCGACGAGGTGGTTTTCAGCGGAGACTTAGACACCGTCCACGGTCCGGTAAAGACCCAGTTCGGCTATCACCTGATCGAGATTACCAGCCGTACGGATTAACGCTGGTTGATAAGCGCTAATAGACGCGAACCGTTTCGCGGCCGTAGAAGCGCGCCACGAAAAAGGAAGCGCATCCATGACCGCGGATGCCGTTGTCCTGGCTTCGAACAAAGATCAGCCCTTATATCCGGCGAGGAAAAAAATCACGAACCTGTTGACGAAGATATTGTCGTGCCCGAAAACCCTGGTCGACGCCGGGTCGTTCGATGACGGCCGTGAGATATCTTCGCTCGGCCGTGAGCTCGAGGAAAAAACCCGGAAACTGTTCAGGAGGTCCCTCGCCATCAGGGTGGTCACGGCGGGTTCGACGAACGCCTGTGAGCAGGAACTGGTAGCCCTTGGTAACTCATATTATGACGTCGAGCGTTTTGGCGTCCATTTCGTCGCGTCTCCCCGCCACGCCGATATGCTGATGGTCACGGGTCCCGTAACGCGCAATATGCGGGAGGCGCTAGTCCGGACTTACGAGGCCATGCCGACCCCGAAAATCGTGGTGGCGGTCGGCGACGACGCCATCGACGGCGGTTTGTTCAAGGGCTCATACGCGGTGCTGGACGGCGTCCATAATGTCATCCCCGTCGACTATCAGATCCCCGGAGACCCTCCGTCGCCCAGGCGGATCATCGGGTCATTGCTGACGATCCTCAGCGACCTCGACGGCAAGCACCAGAAAAAGACCTGATTTCCGTTGGATTTTCTCTCCTCAGCCGGCGTTTTTAACGCAATGCTCGCCGTGTTCGCGGCCGGTGCGCTCGGAGCCCTGCTGCTTCGCAAACATGATGCGGCCGCTAACATATGGGGCAACTGCATGGCGATCATCGGCTCCGGGGCCGGCCTGCTGATATCAGGAGCCGCCTTGTTCCACGGCACGGTTCCGGCCTTCAGCGTCGATTCATCGCTGCCGTTGCTCGCCTTTTCCATCCGGATCGATCAGCTCTCGGCGTTCTTCATGCTTGTCATTTCGCTGGTAGCGTTTTTCTGTTCGATCTACGCCCTGGACTACGTCCGCCACTACTACGGCAAATACAGCATTGGCATGCTGGGTTTCTTCTACAACGCATTCATCGCCAGCATGATCATCGTGGTGACGGCGCAAAACGCCCTGTTTTTTCTGGTCGCATGGGAAGTCATGGCGCTGGCCTCCTATTTCCTGGTTATTTATGAACGCCGTGAAACCGCCAGCATCAGGGCGGGCTCCCTGTATTTTATTATGACCCACGCCGGTACCGCGTTCATCATGATCGCGTTCCTGCTTATGTACAGGGCTACCGGCTCTTTCGAGTTCGCGGATTTCAGGGACGGCATGGCGGCGGCGTCACCGCTTGTGAAGAACGCAATATTTATCTCGGCGCTGATCGGCTTTGGCGTCAAGGCCGGCGTCATCCCGCTCCACGTCTGGCTGCCGAGCGCCCACCCGGCGGCTCCGTCACACGTTTCGGCGCTGATGTCAGGCGTCATGATCAAGACCGGCATCTACATGATGGTCAGGATATATCTCGACATACTGCCTGGCTCCTACTTGTGGTGGGGACTGGCGCTGATGATCGCCGGCTCGATATCTTCGCTTCTGGGAGTCCTGTACGCGCTCTCTGAACACGACCTGAAAAAGCTGCTGGCCTATCACAGCATCGAGAACGTCGGCATAATTCTGCTCGGGCTGGGGAGCGCACTTGTTTTTTCGTCATTCGGTATGACTTCTCTGGCCGCTCTCGGCCTGGCGGCGGCGCTTTTCCACACCATGAACCATGCGACGTTCAAGGCGCTGCTGTTCCTGGGGGCCGGGTCGGTCATAGCGGCCACCCATACGCGCAATATTGAAAAGTACGGTGGCCTGATCAGGTTGATGCCGCAGACGGCGTTCTTTTTCCTCATCGGTTCGATGGCAATCTCCGCCTTGCCGCCGCTCAACGGGTTTTTCAGCGAATGGCTGACATTCCAGGCGCTTTTCCAGGGCGTCGCGGGATTTGATGTCGTCACCAAGGTTATATTCATCCTCTCCATCGGCTCGCTGGCGCTCACGGGAGGCCTGGCCGCCGCATGTTTCGTCAAGGCCTTCGGCATCACGTTCCTGGCGCGCCCGCGCAGTGAACAGGCGGAGCGGGCGCGGGAAACCGGCATGCTCCCAAGGGTGGCGATGGCGGCGCTGTCGCTGCTCATCGCCGGCCTCGGCCTCTTCTCCGGCTTGGTCTTAAGGACGCTGGCAAAGGTGACCGGGAGCATGGCTAACCTTCGTGGCGTGGAAAGCGCCGACGTAGCGCAGTTTAAATCCGTCAGTCTGCAGAATGGATTCGGGGAAGTATCCATGCCGGCGCTTTTCATCGGCATAATCGTCGCGTCGGCCGTGGTTGCGGCGGCGGTTGCGGTGCTGACCCGTAAAAGAAGGACAGAGACCGGCCCCACCTGGGACTGTGGCTCTGACCTCACCCCGCGCATGGAGATCACCGCCACCGGATTCTCGCGATCGCTGATCACGATTTCCCGGGGCGTGCTCAGGCCGAGCAGTGATACCGAGATCGAGTACCACGACGCCAGCAGGTATTTCCCCAGGACTGGCACGGTCACCATGGGGCTGCATGACATCTACCAGACATTTATCTACAAGCCGCTGCATGACCTGACGACGATGCTTGCCGCGCAGGTCACGAAAGTCCAGAGCGGCAATATCAATGTCTACATCCTCTACATCTTCCTGACCCTGATAGGTCTGCTGTTCTTCATGGATCTGCAGTCATGAACATGGCGGCTATCCCATACTGGCTGCTGCAGATACTTCTGATACCGGCGCTGTCGCCGCTCTTCATCGGGGTAACCCGCCGCATCAAGGCCAGGTTCCAGAATCGTCGCGGTGCATCCGTCTTCCAGCCTTACCGGGACTTCTGGAAGCTCTTCCACAAGGACGAGATCATCAGCGAGGACGCATCCTGGATATTCCGGGTGGCGCCCTATCTGATCTTTGCGGTTACGCTTGTGATCGGCGCCAGCATTCCTCTCGTGTCGACCGGCTTGTCGAACACCCTTACCGGTGACCTGCTTGTCGTGGTCTACCTGATCGCGCTTGGCACTTTCTTCCTTGCCCTCGCCGGCATCGACACCGGCAGCGCTTTCGGAGGTTTCGGCTCCAGCCGTGAGATGATGGTGGCGGCGCTAACCGAGGGTGGCCTGGTACTCTCCCTGCTGACTCTGGCACTTATCAGCAAAAGCGCAAATCTCACAGCTATCTCAGCAAATATCGGTTCCCTGTCATTTCCCAGTTTTACGCCGATCATCCTGGCTTTCATCAGTTTTTCCATAGCCCTGCTTGCCGAGACCTGCCGCTATCCCTTTGACAACCCTTCCACCCATCTGGAGCTGACCATGATCCACGAGGCCATGATCCTGGAGTATTCCGGCAAAAGGCTGGCGCTGATGGAATGGGCTTCGGCCAACAAATACCTCATTTTCATCGCCCTGGGTGCGAACCTGTTCTTCCCGCGCGGCATCGCCGACTCCCTTGAGTTGATACCGGTCATACTGGCCCTGGCCGTATTCGCCGGTAAGGCATCGCTGTTTTGCATAGCTATCGCCGTACTTGAATCGAGCATCGCCAAGCTGAGGATATTCAGGCTGCCGGATCTGCTGTTCACCTCCTTTGTCATCAGCGTTATCGCGATCGGCCTGGTGAACTGAAGGCCGTGGCTTACTTAAATCAGCAGGCTCTCCTGGTGTTCGCGACCATCATTTTCGCGCCGGCTGTCTTTCTGCACCTGACGAACAAGAACACGTCCGCGGTGCGGCTGTACATGGTCCAGTCGTCGGCTATCGCCGCGCTGTTGATCCTCTCGTCATTTGACAGGTTCTCACCGCTGATCGCCATCGCGATCGTTGCCACGGTGGCGGTCAAGATCTTCATCGCACCGTACTTCTTTTACGGCCTGATCAAGAGGCACCAGCTTACATTCTCCGTGTCAACATACCTGAACACGCCGCTTTCGCTGCTGGTGATTGCCGCGCTGCTGGCGCTGACCCAGAGTGAATTCTTTGACGCGCTGGCGGTCCTGTCGACCTCCGGCGAAAAATTGCTGCGCCTGGCCTTCGCGACTATCCTGATTTCTCTTTTTCTCAGTATCAACAGAAAAGGCGCTCTATCCCAGATGCTGGGGATACTGTCGCTGGAGAACGGCATCGTGGCTTTCGCCCTTTTCGCCGGGCTGGAACAGAGTCCGGGGCTGCAGCTGGGCATAACCTTCAACATCCTGATCTGGGTCATCATCGCTACTGTGTTCGCCTCGATGATCTTCCGCAGGTTCGGGTCGCTGGACGTCACCGCCATGAAGAAGCTGAAAGGCTGATCCATGGCGTTACTCATCCTTGTCATCACACCGCTGCTCGCCGCCCTGGTCTCACTGGCCGTAAGAAAGAAGATCCTGTTTCTGGAGGTGACGGCCATGATCGCGGCGCCGGTTGAATTCACCGCCGCCATGGCGATAGCCGCCGAAGTATACCGGCAGGGCGATTCCGAATACGGCGTTTACCTGGCTGCTGGTCCGCTTGAGATCGTCGTCCTGTTCACCGTAGCGCTTGTCGGTCTGGCGGCGGCCTTCTACTCGGTCGGGTACCTGCGGGAAGAAGTGCGAAAGCAGATCATCGGTTTCAGCCGCGTGCGGCAGTATTTCGTTCTCTTTCACTTTTTTCTGATGGCCATGTTCTTCGCGGTCATCACCGTCAGTCCGATCATGATGTGGATAGCCATCGAGGCGACGACGCTGTCCACCGCCTTCCTCATCAGCTTTTACAGCAAGGCGTCATCGATGGAAGCGGCATGGAAGTATCTCATCATCAATTCGATCGGGCTGCTGCTCGGTTTTTTCGGCACGCTGCTTTTTCTGACCCCCGGAAGCGAATCGGGGGCCGACAGGTTCATCGACTGGCATGCGCTGGTCGAGGGCGCCGGCACTATGAACCCGACCCTGGCGAGGATCGCCTTCATCTTCGTGCTCATCGGCTATGGGACCAAGGTGGGCCTGGCTCCCATGCACACCTGGCTGCCCGACGCCCACAGCAAGGCGCCTTCGCCGATAAGCGCGATGCTCTCGGGCGCCCTGCTAAATGTCGCCATGCTGGCGATCCTGAAATTCAAGATCGTCACCGACGTCGCCACGGCAACGTCGTTTTCCAGGAACCTGATGATATATTTCGGAGTCGTCACGATAACGATCCCGGCATTCATAATCATCACTCAGAAGAACTACAAGCGGCTTTTTGCCTATTCCAGCATCGAGCACATGGGCATAATCACACTGGGGTTCGGTTTCGGCGGACTCGGGACATTCGGCGCGCTGCTGCACATGATCTACCATTCCATGGCTAAATCGGTACTGTTCTTCTCGGCCGGGAACATGCTGCTGAAATACGGGTCGACCAAGATGATGAAGGTACGGGGAGTGTTGTCGGTGCTGCCTGTCACAGGCGTGCTGATGCTGATAGGCTTCCTGGCGATAACCGGCATGCCTCCGTTTGGCATTTTCCTGACCGAAGTATATATATTGTCCGCCGGAATAGCGGACCACCTGCCGGTGGTAATCGCGGTTGTTTTTCTGCTGCTGCTTGTCTTCGTTGGTTTCCTGAGGCATATCGTCGGCATGGCGTTCAGCGGCCGTACGGACACAGACCCGGCGCCTGGGACAATCGGGGAATCGAATCTTCTAACCATAATGCCGCCGGTGCTGCTGCTTGCCCTGCTCGTAGTCGCCGGTTTCTACCTGCCCGGTCCTGTAAAGTCCCTTATCACTTCGGCAGCTTCCCTGATCAATGGATGACATCATGACCCATGAGCAGATAATCAAAAAGTACATTCCCCATTACGCGGAAGCCGCCGTTCATGACAACCTCATCGCTTTCGAAGTCAAACCAGTAGAAATCGTAGCGGTCTGCGAAAGCCTTTATATTCATCATCAGCTGCCGCTGAAGATCATCACCGCGTTCGACGAGCGGCGTCAGACGGGCCTGTTCCGTATCATGTATGTCTTCGGCCTTCCGGGAAAGAACATCATTCTGGCGCCATATATCCGCGTGAGTGAGGAATTTCCGTCGTTGACGCCCTCGTTTCACGAAGCATCGATCCACGAACGAAAGATCAGGTCCTTCTTCGGCTTAAACCCGACAGGCCATCCTGACCCGAGGCCGCTGATACTTCACGAAAACTGGCCTGAGGATGTTTTTCCACTACGCAAGGATTTTGACTGGCAAAACAGGCCGGAGCTGGCAGACGGAAAGTTCCAGTACCGGAAGCTGGGCGGCGAGGGCATTTACGAGATACCTGTCGGCCCGGTGCACGCCGGCATCATCGAACCCGGGCATTTCCGCTTCAGCGTGGCCGGTGAGGAGATCCTGCTGCTGGAGCCCAGGCTGGGATATTCCCACAAGGGGACAGCAAAGCTTTTTGAAATACTGCCGCTCGCGGACAAGGTCAGGCTGGCGGAGCGTATCTCCGGCGATAGTTCGTTCAGCTGCGCGCTGGCGTTCTGCCTGGCGCTGGAGTCGCTCAGCGAAACGGCCATATCGGAGCAGGACGACTATTTGAGGGTCGTCTTCGGTGAGCTGGAAAGGCTGGCCAATCACCTGGGAGACATCGGCGCTATCATGACCGATACCGGTTTCAATTTCGGCGGCGCTCAGGGAGGCCGTCTGCGGGAACAGGTCATGCAGATTAACGAACGCCTGACCGGCAGCCGTTTTTTGAGGGGAGTCGCGCTAGTGGGTGGTGTGTCAACGGGGATTACAGAAGCTGACATCCGGGAAACCGCCGCGGCCATGGATTCGCTGCGCGAGGATTTCGAGCAGGTGATGTCCGTCGCCGAAAACAGCAACTCACTCAACAACCGGCTGAAGAACGCGGGCATCCTGTCGCAGGCTGTCGCCCGGGACCACGGCGTTATCGGCGTTGCCGGCAGGGCGGTGGGGCTGGCTGTGGACGCCAGGGTGGATTATCCCTACGCCGCCTACCAGAAACTGAAAATGGAAATCGCCACGGAGGAAACCGGAGATGTCTACGCCAGGTTCTGCGTCCGGGTCAGCGAAGTGTACACTTCGATCGATCTTATCAGGCAGGCGTTGGGCGCTCTTAAGCCCGCGCGCACCGCGCAGGGTCCGCGGGAGCCGTCATTCGCGAAAGATTCATTCGCGGCCGGCATAGTCGAAGGCTGGCGCGGGGACATCGTCTGCCTGGTCGCCACCGACGTGGACGGCGGCATCAGCAGGGTGGATGTCCGCGACCCGTCCTTCCTCAACTGGACCGCACTGGGGTACGCGGGCCAGGAAAACATGGTTCCCGATTTCCCGCTCATAAACAAAAGCTTTAACCTGTCGTATTCGGGAAATGACCTGTAGGCAGAAGCAGCGGCGAACTATTCCGCCGGTCGATTCGAGGACAAAAAAAGACCCTCCATGCGGAGGGTCTTTTTGATTGCTTGCGGTGTTTCCTAGTCTACAGGCTTGACGTTCTTCGCCTGCGGTCCCTTGGGACCTTCTTCAACATCAAAGGTCACCTTCTGACCCTCGGCGAGGGTTTTGAAGCCCTCGATCTGGATCTCGGAGTGATGCACGAACAAATCCGCTCCGCCCTCCTGCTCGATGAAGCCGAAGCCCTTCTGGTCTGAAAACCATTTTACTGTTCCATCAGCCAATTTTCTTCCTCCTCCCACCATTTCCGCTGTTAAGTGATAAAAGCATCGCCTGACTAACAGCCATGCAGTCGTTCCCTAGATACCCGGTTTACCTGTTCAGCTAAACTTATATATTAGCGCAGGCATCAAAGTAAAGGGATTCTGTAAACGTATTCTACTACTTAACAGAGATCGAAATGGCTGAAATCATCAGAAGATGAGTTTTCTAAACGGTTTTCGCGGCATGATTCCATATGCGCCGTCCACGAAGCTGCTATTCCGGAACCTGTAGATATGGTCGTATTGTTCCTCGATCGACAGGTCCTGGGTGGCTGTGACCCTTCCATGATGCCGGGTAATCTCCCGACCATTACAGGAGTCTAAAAGGAAATATATATTCCGCATGTAATAGGTCTGTAAAATATATTGATGCGAATCCAGCGGCCCTTGTTCAGGTTCATGATTCAGGGCAGGGGGGGCAATCATACAGGCAGGCAATCAGGATGCTCCTGTTGGTGAGTCGTCTGGTTGAATGATAGTGTTTCGCTAACCATAAGGCTGGATGAAAGGAGCATTCGTGCAAAAGAGATCGTTATTCAGGGTATTGTTTGCGGCTGCGCTTCTTGCGGTAATGGCGCTGGCAGCTTTCGGGTGCGGAAGTGCGGGACCGAAGGCGGCAGTGGAGGATTTCATGGCCGCGGCGAAAGACAAGAATTGTGAGAAGATGGTCGACCTGATGGACCTGAAGGCTGTAGAGGACGCAGGCGCCGCCATCAACAAGGATGAGCTGGTCAATTCATGCAAATCAGAATCAGGACTCGGTGATGTCGTCAGCTACAAGATACTCGAAGAGAAGACGGACGGCGACAAGTCGGAGATCAAGGTGGAAGTAACCACCAAGGAAAATGACAAGGAAACAACCGAATCAGACACGCTCACGCTGAACAAGCGTGACGGCGAGTGGAAGATATCCTTCCTGTAGGAAATGGTGAGGGACGTCTTTTAGTAAAGCAGTCAATACAATGAGCGGCTCCCCAGGAGCCGCTCATTTTTTACGGCCCTGTTCGCTGTCGGCCAGCGGATATTTCAGGATAAAATGGGCCGGGCCTTCGAAACTCAGCCGAAGCGTTTAGCGAGCCAGCTCTTCCTGATCTCCATGGCGCCGGTCGGACACATCTCGTTACAGCAGTAACATTCGATGCAGACCTTCCTGTCGATAGCCGGATAAGGGCTCATCGCAATCGCATCCACCGGGCAGCTTTTCGCGCAGATGCTGCACTTGTCGCAGACCTCCTCAACGCACAAAGGCTCGACCTTGAGGAAGTTCGCAGCGATTTTCATGATGAACGGCGGGATATTGATGCGCTTGCCGCTGGGCTTGTCGAAGTCTAGAGCCACGTCGGCGATGCGCTCGCCGAGCACGTCGATATCATCGAGATTGCCATTGCCCAGCCCTCGTGTGGAAGCATCGCGGGTAGTGGCGATCTCCATCGGATCAAAACCGATGATCTTCGAGGCCACGGCGTCCAGCGCGACGGGATCCTTCGAGGCCAGTATCAGCCCGGCTTTTCGGGGTTTTCCGTGCCGCGGCCCTTCGCCTTCCATGCCCACGACTGCGTCCATGATCGCCAGCCCGGGCTTAAGGACTGAATAGATGTCAACGACCGAACCGCTGAAGCGTTCGTAGGTCGCCAGCTTGTGGGCCTGCTTCCTGGTTTTCGTCGCCACCGCCCCGAACATGTTCTTGACCGCGCCGGTATACCAGGTGCTGGCGTGGGTCTTGAGTTTCGGCAGGGTGATGATGACATCGGCCTCAAGCGCCAGCCTGGCCGCGTAGATCCTGTTCAGGTAGACGCCGCCAGGGACGTCTGTCTTCACGAAGCCGTTCTCCATCGCCTCGAACTGGGTGGACTCAACCTCCAGTTCATCGGCGACTTCCTTCAGGCCGCACATGGTCAACGCCCGGCACTTCCCGCCGGCGTAAAAGTATCCGGGTGAATCGGCGACCACGGGAATACCGCCCGCATCTTTCACCGCCCCGATAACCGCTCTGACAATCGCCGGATGAGTCGTGACCGCGGCTTCGGGATCGCTGGGCGCCAGCATGTTGGCCTTGAGCAGCACCTTGTCGCCAGGTTTGATGACGTCTGCGAGTCCTCCGATCAGGCCTATCGCCTTCCGGACAGCCGCTCTTATACGTTCGTCATCATAATCTGGGCAGCGCGTGACCGCGACGGCTGTTTTTGTTTTACTGGTGTTCATATTACTCACTCCTTCAGCCATTTCCTTATTTTAGGATAATATCCTCCCATGGATCATTTCCAGGCAAAAGACGGCGAGACTGCCAGGGATGTTTTCGGCCGACGGGTCGAACGGTATGCCGCGCTCGATGTATTTTCCGACGAGAAGTATTACCGGCCGCTGCTGGAGATGGCCAGGCCCGCTTCCGGCGAGCGGGTGCTCGATGTCGCCGCTGGAACCGGCCTGCTGGCGTCATTGATGGCGCGGGATGCCGCCGAGGTAGTCGGCACGGATGTGACTCCCGAGATGCTTTCACTGGCGAGGGACCGTATCAGGAAAACCGGCCAGACCAATGTCAGCTTCATTGAGGCGGATGCTGCCGCGCCGCCTTTTGACAAAGGATTTTTCGACCTCGTGACCTGCAGGACCGCCTTTCATCATTTCCCCGAACCGGTAAAGGTCCTTGGCGAGATATACAGTGTCCTCCGCGAGGCAGGCCGTTTTGTGATGGAAGATGTTTACGGCCCTGACGACGATGCCCTGCGCGCGACCAGGGAGAGCTTCGAGCGGCTGGTTGACCCTTCTCACGTACTGGCGTATCGTCCCTCGGAGTTAGAGGCGATGCTCTCGGCCGCAGGCTTCAGCGTCGAGCTGGAGCGCAAACCTTCGGCCAGGGATTTCTCACTGGATCTGATCCTGCGGCTGGACCGGGTCGAGGATCCTGAGGACAGGGCGGCGATCGTGGCCATCCTCGATTCGAACCTCGACACCGATCTAGGTGGCTTCAGTGCATCGAGGGTCGACGGCGAGCTGGTGCTCAGATGGCGCACGATCATCATCGCCGCCGTGAAAAACTAAAGGAAGGATCTAGATGACCCAGGAAAAAATGCCGCAATGGCTGGAATGGGCTCGGGAGATCCAGGGTTTGTGCCAGACGGGGCTGACTTTCGCCGCAACTGACTACGAGGTGCAGCGGTATACGAGGCTGAGCGAGATCGCAGCAGAGATCGTCGCCAGCCAGACCGATGAATCCCTGGAAAAGCTGGTCAGGAATTTTTCCGCCCAGCCGGGTTACGCGACTGCCAAGATCGACGTTCGCGGCGCCGTGGTGCGTGAAGGCAGGATACTGCTGGTTCAGGAGCGTCGTGACGAGCGTTGGGCCATGCCTGGTGGCTGGGCGGACGTGGGGGATATCCCCTCAGAAATGGTGGCGCGAGAGGTCTGGGAGGAGAGCGGCTTCGAGGTCGTGCCGCGCAAGGTGGTGGCCGTCTTTGACGCAAATCGCGGCGGCCGGCCGCTGGAATTCTTCCACGCCTATAAGATCATCTTTCTATGTGACATCGCCGGCGGCGAAGCCCGCCCCAGCGATGAGACCATGGATGCCAGATTCTTCAGCTTCGACGAGTTGCCACCGCTTTCGATGCAACGGACCAATGAGAAGCACCTGGCGGAAGTGCGCGCGCATCTTGACGATGAATGCCGGCCGGCTGCTTTTGACTGAGGGGCCTATTCTTCAGGAATAAGTGTGCCGCTCTCGAAGAGCCCGATGAAGTTCTCCACCACCTGGGGATCGAACTGTGTGCCGGCGCACCGGTTCAGCTCGGCAATTGCTTCCGCGTGGCTGCGTGCCTGCTTGTACGGTCTACGGTCGACGATGGCGCTATATGAATCTACGGTCGTGAGGATGCGTGCGGTGATCGGTATTGCTTCTCCCGCGATCCCGTCGGGATAACCGTGGCCGTCGTAGCGTTCATGGTGATGGCGCACTACCTTCGCCGCGCCGGCGAGGCGGTGTACCGGTTTGATGATCTCAAAGCCGAGAGCGGCATGAGCGCGCATCAGGATCCATTCATCATCATCGAGTTTGCCCGGCTTCTTCAGCACTGCATCTGGTACGCCGATCTTGCCGACGTCATGAAGTACTCCACCGTATTTAAGGTCTTCCAGCAGGCTGTCATCGAGCCCCATTGCCTTGCCGACCTCCACGGCCATATGCGAGACGTTCTCGGCATGATTCTTGGTATATGTGTCCTTGGCCTCGACCGCGTTCGCCAGGGTTAGCACAGTTTCCAGGTAAGCTTTCTCCAGGTCACTGAAGAGATTGGCGCGTTGCAGGGCGCTGGCCGCCTGGTCGGCGATGCTGCTGCAGAGGCGGAGTTTCTCCGGGGTGAACGGCTCGCGGCTGTCACTGCGCGATTCACCCATGAGCAGGACACCCAGGGGAATCTCGCCCGCTTTTATTGGAACAAGACAGATTGTTTGCGCCAGGTCCAGGTAGAGCATCTGACTCTCGTGGCCGGATAGATCAGTGATTTCATCCCGGTGGATCATGATCGGTTCATCCGCCAGCGCCGCTCGAAGCAGCCTGGGGCAATAGTCGTTGAGGTAGCATTGTTCGACCTTAAGGTCACGGCCGAGATAGCGAATCGGGTGGGCGGTCCGCTGGACCACGCTATCTCCTTCCAGCAGGAAGGCGCAGGCGAACGTCACATGCAGGGTGTCTACCGCGTGCCGGACGATGATGTCAAGAGATTCACCTTCCTCCGGCGGGGCGTTGACCAGGGAGCGGGAAAGGCCATATAGCGCCGACAGTTCGGACCGGCGGGTCTTTTCCTCCTCGAACAGGTGCCGGTTCTCCCGGCTGCGCCTCACCAGTTGGCGGGAGGCACCGCTGACTATCCCGAAAAGTGAGAAATATATGATCACCGCACCGGCGCCCATGCTTAAGGCCACGAAGCGCCGCATGTCGGCGATGCCGGGCTCGAGCACGCCAAGATGGTGATAGGCTTCGAATGCTCCGACGATCTGGTCTGAACCGTCCAGCCGGACCGGAGCATATACTTCCAGCAGGTGCTCGAACCGCTCGGCCTCGGTGGTGTTCTCCTCTTTTTCGAGGTTGGAGATCTCCGTGGCCATATCGCCGTCGAGCGCTTCCTTGAGTTCATGTGACATCTCCGGGGTCTCGCCGACCATCTCGCCGCCGCCGGCATCGGAATAGATCAGTTTCCCGTCCGGGTTCCAGAGTTTGACGCGCACAACGTGTTCATGAACGATATCCCTGCGTATGAGATCATCGATCTGCTGGTATCTTTCAGCGCTGAGAGGTTCAGTGAAGTCGGAAGCGAGCAGGTTCGATGCCAGCACCGTCTCTACCTGATCTGCGGCGCTGTCTGCTTCGATATCGATGATCCTTGCTTCCTGGTTGCGCTGAAGACCCCAGGCTACGAAAAGCGAAACGCCGGCGGTGATGATCAGCGAGAGGATGGAGTATTTTGCCAGAAGGCTGAGTTTTTTGATGATTGCCGCCTCCCTTGCCATTTTAGTTCCACACTGTCGAAATAATGTACCAGTTACCCTCGATATATCCTTTTATCGAGCATGACTGACCCTGTCTCTGTCAGACTATCGGGGAGTGTCAGCCGATCAGGCCTTTCGCCACCAGCTCGAGAAAAGTATTCAGTATATCGGGGTCGAATTGCGTACCCGAACAGCGCTTCAGTTCCGCGAACGCTTCCTCGCGGCTGAATGCTTTTTTGTAAACCCGCTTATCTATCATGGCGCCGAAGGAATCCACGACGGTGAGGATTCGCGCGCCGGCCGGGATCTCCTCGCCGGCGATGCCATCGGGATAACCGCCGCCATCGTAGCGTTCGTTTTTCTGCGGAGAGTCATGCGCCCCTTTCTAACAGCGAGCAGTTGCCAGAAATGACCTCTGATTAGACCTGATACCCGGATCGAGGCCCGCTCCGATAAGTCCGGCGGCATCGGCGCGGCAGCGGGCGCAATGGTTCATCTGGGGCAGGTGCGCGGAAGCCTGTTCGCGCAGTTTTGTAATCTCAGCAGGGAGGGGCTCGGCAATATCCCCAAAAGGCGTGCCCTTTACCGGGAACAGCGGCATCGCGTTGTACATGTCCACAGATAGCCGGCCCATGGTCCGGGCTATGCTTTCGATGTGACCGTCGTTGACCCCGGGGATGACTACCGTGTTCACTTTTACGACGATGCCGGCGCTCTTGAGGTGGCGAATCGCCTCCAGCTGACGCTCCATCATGATGCTGGCTGCGTCGATCCCGGTATGGATCCTGTCTCCCAGCTTGATCCACTTGTAGATTCTAGAACCGACTTCGGCGTCGACGGCGTTCACTGTCAGGGTGACATGGCTTGCGTAATGGATTATCTCCCTGATGTATGTGAGGGCGTAAAGCCCGTTTGTTGACAGGCAGCGCAGCAGATGCGGATATTTTTTCCTGACCAGTCTGAGGGTCGTGAAAGTCTGATCGGGGTTCGCGAGTGGGTCGCCCGGCCCGGCGATACCCGCGACTGAGATCTGGTTTGCTTCCATCGCGGCGGCAAGAAAGGCGATGGAATCTTTCGGCCGCATAATCCTGCTTGTGACCCCCGGCCGGCCTTCGTTGGGGCAGTCGAACAAGCGGTTGCAGTAATTACATTGAACATTACAGCGGGGAGCCACCGGCAGGTGAACCCGCCCGAATTTGTGCCGCACACTGCTGTTGAAACAGGGGTGATTGCGGATATCCGCAGTGATTTTCATTTCTATGCCACCATCCTTAAGCCAGCAAGGACAAGAACTATGCCAAGTAACAGCCTGAGCGCCTGATTATTGAACCTGGTTGCTCCGAGCCACGATCCCAATAAACCGCCGGCAATGACTGCCAGGGCCCAGACCGGCATATCTGACGGGAAGCTTCCGCCATTCTGAAGATGGCCAGCCAGTCCGGCCATGGAGTTTACGAGGATAAAAACGGCTGCGGCGGCCGATGTCTGCCTTAAGCCTGCCCACCTGCGCATCAGCAGCACGGGGCTGAGAAAGATGCCGCCACCGACGCCGGTCAGGCCTGATGTAAGACCGATGATACCGCCGGCGGTCATCGATGCCGGCAACCCGGGAGTGCGCACGCCGGGGATGTCCTCACGACTGGCGCGATAGCGTGCCAGCAGGTGGATAGCCGCGAAGATCAGGGCGGCTCCGACCAGGAGCCGGTACCAATCATCGCTAACGGTCAATCCGCCTCCGATATAAGCCAGCGGGATGGATGCGGCGGCAAAGGGCCAAAACAGCCGCCATGAAAAATATCCTGCCCGGTAGAACCGGATGCTCGTGATCGTCGCCACAAGTACGTTCAGTGCGAGAGCGGCTGGCTTCATCTCATCGGGTGAGAATTCGAGCAAAGCCATCGTCGCCAGATATGCCGAAGCCCCGCCATGTCCGACAGCCGAATAGAGCAAGGCGATGAGGAAAAAACAGATCGCGATAACAACCGGCTCGCTCATGCCGACAGCCCGCCGTCCCTCTTACATGTAGCTGTAGCCATGGCCAAGTTCAGCCTCCTCCCTGGCGATTATCGTGTTGGTCAGAAGATCCAGAAGGTTCAGCGCCCCGCGGTAGCCGGCATGGAGGATCCGCTGGCCGCCGAAACGGTCGTGTATTGGATAGCCGATCCGGACCAGTGGGATGCCAAGCTCGCGGGCGATGTGGTTTCCCTTGCTGCTGCCGATGAGCAGGTTCGCAGCCGCTTCCCGCGAATGCTCGCGGATGTCATCGAAATCAGTTCGAGCCAGCAGGGCCGGCGTTTCTTCCAGCGGGCTCGTCAGTGCCTCCAGATCAGCCAGGTAATCGGCTCCGCCGCCGCCGCTGGCGCAGACGACGGGCTGGATGCCAAGGTCCACCAGGAACGAAGTCATGGCGATGACGAAATCAGCGTCGCCGTAGATGACAGCCCGCTTGCCGAACAGATATTTGTGGGCATCGACCATGGCGTCCACCAACCTGCCCCGTTCGTTTCTGTGAATCTCGGAGGTCGCCCGGCCGGTCAGCCGTTCCAGGGATTCGAAAAAGAGGTCGCTATACCTGATGCCGATGGGGAGCGGGAGCCGTTCAGCCCTGACGCCGAAGCGCTTCTCCAGGAAAAGCGCCGGCGACTGGCTCTCAGGGAATGTCTGTCCGAATTCGATCGAAGCTGCCGACGAGCCCGCAAGCCGGATGTCCGCGAGACGGGCGCCGCCAGTGGGAATCCGGTTCAGCGATCCGTCGATGACCCCATCCAGCGTGTCCGAGATGTCCGGCAGGACCATCGGCGCGACGCCGAAGGATGCCATCACTTCTTTCAGGTAACGAAGATCGGCGGGGGAGACAAACCCTGGGAAAAGGTTAATTTCCCCCCGCTGGTCCCCGCTCTCGGCACAATTCTCGAGGATGGCGACGCAGGCGTCATTGAAGCCGTCCATATGGCCGCCGTTGTAGCTAGGCGTGGAGACCGGCACGATCGTGATCTCCCGCAGCGCCGGCTCTTCCTCCATAAGCTCACTGATAGCCATCCTGACATCGTCGCCGATAGTCTCCGCCAGGCAGGTGGTGGCAACGCCCAGGACCGCGGGCGAATACTTGGCCACGACGTTCCTGATCCCCTGCTTGAGGTTGGCGGCTCCGCCGTAGACCGCCTGATTCTCGCTCAGGGCGGAAGAGGCGATATCGACCGGTTCCCGGAAATGGCTGGAGATGTAGCGGCGCATGTAGGTGCTGCATCCCTGTGATCCGTGCAGCAGCACCATCGAATCCTCCACACCCCTGAAGGCAAGGCACGCGCCAAGGGGCCGGCAGAGTCTGCAGGGATTGGTGGTCGAGACAAAACTCTTAGCCATGGTTCAGGCTCCCTTCAGCCAGTCGAGGGCGCGGCACCCAGTCCCATACGGGGCTGGCTATCGAGCTATAGACCTCCCGGGCGAAATTGAGCATGCCCGTGTAACCTTCAAGCGGTTTCTTGCGTTCGTGGTTGTGGTCGCAGAATGCCACGCCCAGCTTGTAGGCTACCGGCCGTTCCTTGACTCCGCCGACGAAGATGTCGACACCCAGGCTCTCCATGAGCTGGGCCAGCTCCAGGGGGTTGGCGTCGTCGATTATGACGGTGCCCCCGTCAGATTCGCAGCGAATCTCCTCGTAATCCTTCTGCTTGCCCGTCTGCGAGCCGACTACAGCCACTTGCATTCCGAGCGCCCGAAATGACTTGATCAGCGATACCGCTTTGAAAGCGCCGCCCACGTAAACGGCTGCCTTTTTCCCCTTTAGCCTTTCAAGGTAGAACTCGAGTTCGGGTTCGACGGCAGCGGTCTCTTCCTCAATCAGACGCTCGGTCTGTTGGATGACCTTGGGGTCGTTGAAAAAGGCGGCAATCTCGCGGAGGCTGCCGCTCATGTCCTCCAGGCCCAGATACGAGACCCTGATGTAGGGAATTCCGTAGTGCGCTTTCATCATTTTGGCGAGATGGGTCATGGAACCGGAACACTGGACCACGTTCAGCGCCGCCGTGTGTGCCATTGCCACCTGCTCCACCCGCGAATCGCCGCTTATGTTGGCGACCACGCTGATGCCCATGCGGTCGAGGTAATCACGGATGATCCACAGCTCTCCGGCGAGGTTGAAATCGCCCAGGATGTTGATGGAAAGCGGGACGGGCGCCTTGATGCGGCCGGCCTGGCCACCGTCGCCGATCAGCCGGAACAGCGCCTCGCAGGCAGCCTTGTAGCCGGCGTTCTTGTTTCCCCTGAAACCTTCCGACTGTACCGGGATCACCGGGATGCCGGTTTCTTCCGCGACCTTCGAGCAGACAGCCTTGAGGTCGTCGCCGATGATCCCGACGATGCAGGTCGAATACACGAAGGCGCCCTTCGGGCTGTGCTTCGCTATCAGCTCGGTGAGCGCCGCGTACAGTTTCTTCTCGCCGCCGAAGATGACGTCGTATTCCCGGAGGTCGGTGGAAAAACTCAGCCGGTGCAGTTCCGGGCCGGATGAGAGACTGCCCCGGATATCCCACGTATAGGCCGAACAGCCGATGGGGCCATGGATAAGGTGCAGGGCGTCCGCGATGGGATTGATCACCACGCGGGCGCCGCAGAAGACACAGGCCCGCTGGCTGACCGCTCCGGCGACACTGTCGGTGTCACAAGTTATGCCAGGCGCCCGAGCTTCGCTTACCGCGACTACATCGCTTACTGCACCGGTTTCGCTGAAGGAGCCGGCCTTGCTGATCGCGCCGGCCTTGCGGCAGATGTGCCGCTCCCTGCCGGCGATGACGTCGAGCCTGATGTCGCTCATTAGAGCATCAGCTCGAACCGTTCGTCAGGGGCGTCCCGGTCCACCCGGTCGAGCAGAGTATTGCCGATCCGTTCAACCATCCTGGCGGCGCCGGCGTAACCCATCACCGGGAAGTGGTGCAGGTTGGCCCTGTCGGAAACAGGGAACCCGACACGCACCAGCGGCACGTCCTCGGCCCTGGCTATATATTTCGTATGGGTGTTCCCCAGGATCAGGTCCACCGGCTGGTTTTTGATCGCCTGATGCAGGGTGAACAGGTCGCCGCCGTTGATGATATTTGCGTCAGGGTAGTCATCGGCGAGCCGCTCCCGCGTCTCTTTTTCAAAGGTGGCGCTTTTGGTGCCGGATAGCACGTGAGCTGGTTCCATCCCCATATCGGCCACGAGGCTGGCAAGGCCGGCGGCGATATCCGGGTCACCGGCGATAGCCACCTTCTTGCCATGGAAATGTGGATGGGCGTCGTGCATCATGTCGACGAGGCGGCCGCGCTCTTCCTCGAGCTCCATCGGCACGGTCGTGCCGGTTGCGGCAGCCAGATTCATGATCAGCCTGTCCACGTTACTGATGCCGATCGGCGTCGGCAGAAGAACGGCCGGCACCTGGGAGTCTTTCTCCAGGGCCACGGCCGCCAATGTGCCGGAATCCCGGCAGATAACGAAGGTAGCCAGGGAATTGCCGGTGTCTTCAAGATCGGAGACAGTGGTGCCTCCCTGAGGATACAACCTCGCCTCGCCAGTCATAGGGGCATCGAAGACGCCGGTCGTGTCCGGAAAGACGATATGGCCGATGTCCATTATTCCCAGGATCCGCTTGATCTCACGGATATCTCCAGGTTCTGAGTTGAAGCCGGGAATGACGTTGATGCGTGCGCGCGCGGTGCCTTCCTTCCTCCGGGAGAAGCCGTTGACCATGGCCTCGACCATGCGGGCGTAACCGAGGATGTGGGTGCCGACATAACTCGGGGTGCTGGCGGCGATCACCCGCACGTCTTCGGGGATGTCGCCCTCGCGTTCCATTCCCTCGACGATGCTCCTGACGTCGTCGCCGATGGTCTCGGCGACGCAGGTAGTATGGATGGCGATCACCTCGGGTTTGTAGATGGCGACGATGTTCCTGATCGCCTGCTTCAGATTGCCGCCGCCGCCGAAGACGGCAGTGTCCTCGGAGAAGGAGCTGCTCGTCCCCATGACCGGCTCACGGTAGTGGCGCGTGATCTGGGTCCGCAGGTAGGAGGAGCAACCCTGCGAACCGTGGCTGTGGGGCATGCAGTTTCTGATGCCGGCGGCCGCCATGGCGGCGCCGATGGGCTGGCAGATATTGGCGGGGTTGATCTTCACCCCTTTTCTCTCGGCGGATTGTGTTGGGGTGGAATCAAGCATCGCAGTCAGCCTCCGTGTTTCTCCATGGTGGAGTGATGTGGCCTGTGGTCGGGGTGCTCACGGCCATGTCGATATCCCTGGCAAAAGTGAGCGCCCCGTCAAAACCGGTGTATGGCCCGCTGTAATCGTAGGAGTGGAGTTGCCGCGAGGGCACGCCCATCTTTTCCACTACATACTTGTCCTTGATGCCCGAGCAGAAGACATCAGGCTCGAGCTCGCGGATGACGATCTCGGTCTCGTGATGGTTGAGGTCGTCGATGATCAGCGAGCCCTCCCGCATGTGCGGTATCATCCCTTCGTAATCGAGCAGGTGTTCGGACAGGCCCTGCTTTTTCTGCTCCAGCTCTGCTTCCGTGAAGGCGGGGGTAAAGCCAGGCTCCAGCTCATACTTGATATCCTGGACCACCTTGCTCATGCCGCCCTTCTTCATCTCCGCCAGGATCTTCCTGCCTTCGTAATCATCGCGATGGGCGAACTCGTAACCAGCCATCACCACGTTCATGCCCAGCTCCTCGGAAAGCTTCTGGAAATGGTGGGCGCGCGAACCGCCCACGAACAGCATGATCTTCTTGCCGTCGAGCCGGCCGCGGAAATGTTCCAGCTCGGGGCTGATCCGTTCCATCTCGGCGGCGATAACCGCCTCGGTTTTTGCCGACAGCTCCTCGTCGCCGAAGAACCGGGCCATCTCCCTGAGAGATTTGGCAGTCTCCTCGACGCCGACGTAGTTGACCTTCAGCCACGGCAGCCCGTAGCGGTCGTGGAACATGCGCGTGGCGTAGTTGATGGAGCGGTGGCACATGAGCAGGTTCAGTTTCGCATGGGGGGCGCGGGCGATATCGTGGATGGATGCGTCGCCTGTATAAGTCGAGACAATGCGGTAACCGATCTCTTCCAGCATGGGTTTGATGCTCCAGAGGTCGCCGCCGATGTTGTACTCGCCGAAGATGTTGATGTCGAACGGCGTCGGGTCATCAAGCTCTTCGGTGCCGACTACGTGCTCCATCAACGAGTTGCAGGCGATGTGGTGCCCGACCGACTGGCTGACCCCCTTGTAACCTTCGCAGTTCGCGGAAAATACCTTGATGCCCAGTTCCTCCTCAGCCTGCCTGGAGACGCTGGCGATGTCGTCGCCGATCAGCCCGACCGGGCAGGTAGCGGTGACCACGATCGCTTCCGGGTCGAGGATCTCCTTGACCTCGCGGATGGCCTGCATCAGTTTCTTCTCGCCGCCGAAGACGATGTCGCCCTCCTGCATGTCGGTGGTGCAGCAATACGGCAGGAAACTGCGGCCGCCCTCATCCGGCCGGGCGAAGTTGCGCCGGGTCAGCCATGAGTAATAGGAACAGCCGACTGGCCCATGGACGAGGTTGACCACGTCCTTGATCGGGCCGAGCACGACTCCCTTGGCCCCGGCGAAGGCGCAGCCCCTGGTCGTGATTATCCCGGGGATGGTCCTGGCGTTGGCGTCGATCGCCGGCTGGTCTTCGCAGCCTTTGACCTGTATGTGCCTGGCCCGGTTCTTGCCGACCTTTGCCGGCAGGGACTCGACTATCCTGTCTTTCAGTTCGCATAGTTCCTTGATGTCTTTCACTGGTTCAGCCATCCTGTCTCCTCAACTTAGCGCCACATGGCCGGCTTCGCTCGTCCTCACGCGGACGGCGTCTGATACCGGCGAGACGATGATCTTGCCGTCGCCGACACTGCCGGTCTGGTTTGCTTTTGTTATCAGTACGACAAGGGAGTCCACATCCTCGTCGTCGACCACCAGGGTCAGGAGCCGCTTGGGGATGAAGCTGATCCTGGGCAACAGTTCCCCGTCGTCAGGCTCGGGGATGTCGAGGCAGAACTCCTGTTGCAGGCCGCGCTGCTTTCCACGGCCGAGGACTTCCTTGACCGTCATCGAAGGGTAGCCGGCTTCAACCAGAGCCTCCTTGGTCTTCTGTATCCTGTTGGTCCTGATGATCGCGGTGATCTCTTTCATGGCATCCCCCTATAGTCCCGACTCGCCGGTGCGGATCGTGTAGACCGCGTCGACCGGTGAGATGAAGATCTTGCCGTCGCCGATGTTGCCGGTGTTAGCGACCTTGGTGATCGTGTCGATCAGCCGCTGGGTATCGCGGCTGTTGACCACGAACATGAGCATGGTCTTGGGCAGCTCGTCGTACTGCACTTCGCCGACCCTGATGCCCTTCTGCTTGCCGCGCCCGAAGACGTCCATCCTGGTCATGGAGAAAAAACCGGTCTCCTCCAGGGCGCAGACGACCCTGTCGATGCTGTTTGGCCGAAGTATGGCCCGTACCATTTCCATTAGTGCTGCCTCCTTTGGATAAAAACCTTGCTAGACCGGGGACACGAATGATCATGTCCCCGGAGCGTATTAGGCCGCTTCCAGGATGCCGAACTCCATCATCATCTTCTCGAGTTCGTCCTGGGTCATGATGTCGGGGATCACGAACATCTCGTTGCCGTCGACCTTGCCGGCGAGCGTGCGGTACTCGTCAGCCTGCTCGCATTCCGGCTCGTATTCGATGACGGTCTTCTTGTTGATCTCGGCTCGCTGCACGATGTTGTCCCTGGGCACGAAGTGCAGCAGCTGGCTGCCGAGGCGCTCCGCGAAAGCTGTCAACAGTTCCAGCTCGCCGTCCACGTTGCGGCTGTTGCAGATGATGCCGGCGAGGCGTGCGCCTCCAGAGTCGGCGTACTTCTTGATGCCCTTGCAGATGTTGTTGGCGGCGTACATGGCCATTAGCTCGCCGGAAGCCACGATATAAATCTCCTGAGCCTTGCCCTCGCGGATCGGCATGGCGAAACCGCCACAGACTACATCGCCGAGTACATCGTAGAAGACGTAATCCAGGTCTGCTTCGTAAGCTCCCAGGTTCTCAAGCATGCCGATGGAAGTGATGATGCCGCGGCCGGCGCAACCGACGCCGGGCTCCGGACCGCCGGACTCGACACAGTTGATGCCATAGACACCGCTCTTCATCACGTCCTCGAGTTCGACGCCGTCTTCGCCCTCTTCCCTCAGGGTATCCAGCACTGTCTGCTGTGCCAGGCCGCCGAGAAGCATCCGGGTCGAGTCCGCCTTGGGGTCGCAACCTACCACCATGATCTTCTTGCCCATCTCCCCGAGCGCGGAAGTCAGGTTCTGCGTCGTCGTCGACTTGCCGATACCACCTTTTCCATAAATAGCAACCTGCCGCATCAGCCTCACTCCTTTTTCGTTTGCCAACGGATATTGGCAGCAGTTTAAAGAAGCGCCGACGCCGGCAATACCGACGGCGGTCTAAACTTTTGGGGATGGGATTGTTACGGGGGGAAGAGTCGGGTTCCGGATACACACATAGGTGGAAGGCACCTGCATCCGTTTTGGCTACATGGATAATGCTTTCTCCGTCCGGTAACGCCACCTGTCTAATAACTTCCTCAAAGTCAACTGTACAAATCAAACCCGTACAACAGGACTCTCTGTTTTTTATCCCGCGGGATAGCGATTGACGCAAGACGGATGGCTATCATTTTTCCAAGGCTGCCACATATGACAAGGAGGTGAATGGCACTTTTCTTGCAGCCGACCGGTCGGGGGGACTCGATTCCAATGAGTGCTTAAACCTTATTAGTCCGGGGACACGAATAATCATGTCCCCGGGGAACCATCAGGAGGAGTTATGAGCAAAGCTACAAAGATATTTCTCATCGTGGCGATGTTGCTGGTTTTTTTCTCGCTGGGCGGCGTCGCCTTCGCGGAGGAAGAGCCGGCTGCCACCAATGACACAGCAGTGGTGGCAACTGATGAAACTGTCGCTGTCGCCACCGACCCCAACGGCGCCGCAACAGGCACATCAGCCGACCTGGCTTCGACATTGGCCGGCGAAGAGCCGACCGTCGAGAGCCTGGCCGAGGAGGTAGGCCACAGCAAGGTATCTCTCAATTATGTTTGGCTGATAATGGGATTCGCGATGGTCTTCTTCATGCAGGCCGGTTTTGCGCTGGTGGAGGCAGGATTTACCAGGGCCAAGAACGCGGCCCACACCATGTCGATGAATTTCGTGGTCTTCCTCATCGGCGTCATCGGTTTTTTCACCGTGGGCTTCCCGATCATGTTCGGCGGCCTGGGCCATCTGGCCACGCTGGGCGGGATTGCCAACCTTGACGGCATGGTCGAGATCACCAAGGGCTGGGGCATCTTCGGCACCAGCGGCCTCTTCGGCAACGGTCTTTATGATGTAGGCATCCTCGCGTTCTTCCTGTTCCAGATGGTCTTTATGGATACGGCCGCGACTATCCCGACCGGATCCATGGCTGAGCGCTGGAAGTTCTCATCTTTCATCATCTTCGGATTCTTCATGTCCATGTTCCTGTATCCGCTGTTCGGTAACTGGGTATGGGGCGGCGGCTGGCTGGCTCAGCTGGGCAACAACCTCGGCTGGGGTAACGGTTATCTCGATTTCGCCGGCTCATCTGTCGTGCACGCCATGGGCGGCCTGACCGCACTGGCAGGCGCCATGGTACTCGGCCCACGTATCGGCAAGTTCAACAAGGACGGCAGCCCCAACGCCATTCCGGGCCATCATCTCCCCATGGCGGTCCTGGGCACGCTCATCCTCGCCTTTGGCTGGATCGGCTTCAATGGCGCCAGCACCCTGTCCGGTGGAGACCTGAGGCTGTCGGTGATCATTGCCAACACCTTCCTGGCCGCGGCCGCCGGCGGACTCACCGCGATGTTTACCATGTGGAAGGTATTCGGCAAGCCGGATATCTCGATGACCGCCAACGGTACTCTGGCGGGTCTGGTGGCGATCACCGCTCCCTGCGCCTTCGTGGCCCCCTGGGCCGCGCTGCTCATCGGCACCATCGGCGGCTTCCTTGTCGTTGGCGCCGTGCTCTTCATCGAGCGCGTCATGAAGGTGGACGATCCTGTCGGTGCCGTGGCGGTCCACGGAGTCAACGGCCTCTGGGGCGTGTTGGCTCTCGGCATCTTCGCCGACGGCACCTATGGCGCCGGCTTCAACGGCATCGCCAGCAATGTCACCGGACTGCTCTATGGCGGCGGCGGCCAGATGGCCGCGCAGCTTCTCGGAGCCGGTGCCGTGATCACGCTGGCATTCGGCGGCAGCTACGTCTTCTTCAAGGTGCTGGACGCCACGCTGGGCATCCGGGTTTCCGCGGAAGACGAGATCCAGGGTCTGGATCTGCCTGAGATCGGCGTCCTGGCCTATCCGGACTTCTCACTTCCGGATCCGGTTTCACACGCGACCGGCGGTTCCCATACGCCTGTCACAGCGGCTGCAAAGCCGAGCACCAGGGTGGTGACGGAATGAAAAAAATAGAAGCCATAATCAGGCATATCAAGCTCGACGACATCAAGACCAAACTGAATGAAGTCGGCGTGCAGGGCATGACCGTGCTCGAAGTCAAAGGGTTCGGCAAGCAGAAGGGATATACGGAGACCTGGAGAGGCAGCAAGCGCGAGGTGTTCCTGAATCCCAAGCTCATGCTCTCGATAGTCGTCACGGATTCAATGGCGCCGGTGGTCGTGGAGACGATCCGCGCGGTGGCCAAGACCGGCGAGATCGGCGACGGCAAGATCTTCGTTTCCAACATCGAAGAAGCGGTCGCCATCAGGACCGGCAACAGCGGCGATGATGCGCTGTAACTGATCTGATACACCATCCGGGGCTCCGCCAGCGCAAAGCGCGGGCGGAGCCCCACGAAAACCAGCACACCAGGCAGAAACGAAGCAACCGCAAGCAATGCAGCATCCGGCGGCACCAGTAATATCCGCAAGAAACCGACAGGACGGGATCCCAAAAATGCAGGCCATCCTCGTATCAGGCATATTCCTCGGCTCGTTCGTGTTGATCGCCACGGAGAAAGTCCACAAGACAGTCGTGGCCCTGGCCGCGGCCGCCGTGATGATGCTGCTGGGGATAATCGAGCAGCGGGAGTCCTTCTTCTCGCAGGACCTGGGCATCGACTTCAACGTAATCTTTCTGCTGATGGGGATGATGATCATCGTCAACATCGCGATGAAGACGGGTCTGTTCGAATGGCTGGCGGTGAGAGCCGCGAAGCTGGCTAAGGGTCATCCTCTTCGCATCATGATTATCCTCACCCTTGTGACCGCGGTGCTGTCCGCTTTTCTCGATAACGTCACTACGATCCTGCTGATAGCACCGGTCACCATCGTAATCGCTTCGACTCTCAAGGTCGATGCCATCCCGTTCCTGATCACGGAAGCGATAGCCTCCAACATCGGCGGCGCCGCCACGCTCATCGGCGATCCCCCCAACATCATGATCGCCAGCCGCGCCGAGCTGACCTTCATGGATTTCATATACAACCTTTTGCCGGTGATCGTCCTGATCATGGCGGTCTACCTGATCACCATCAGGCTGATTTTCCGGCGCCATTTCACCACCACCACCGAACAGCGCGACCGGATCATGAGCATGGACCACAAGGGGGCGATCACCGATTCCTCTCTAATGAAGAAGAGTCTTTTCGTGCTTGCCCTGACTATCCTGGGCTTTGTCTTTCACAGTTCACTCGGGCTGAAGCCGGCGACGATCGCCATGAGCGGCGCCGCCCTGCTGACGCTCTGGGGCCGTCAGGATCCGCGCGAGATCCTACGCGGAGTCGAATGGCCGACCATCCTCTTCTTCGCCGGTCTCTTTGTTATGGTTGGAGCGCTCGCGCGCACGGGAGTGATCGGGCAGCTTTCCGAAGCGATGCTGGGTCTGACCAAAGGCAGCCTGTTTGCCACTTCCATGTTCACGCTCTGGTTCTCCGCGTTCGCCTCGGCGATCGTCGACAACATTCCTTACGTCGCAACCATGAATACGATGGTGATCGACATGGCCCAGGGGATGTGGCCGGGACAGGAAGGGACTGCCCTGCTGCACCAGGAAGGGCTAATGCCTGTCTGGTGGTCCCTGGCTCTCGGCGCCTGCCTGGGCGGCAACGGCACCCTGATCGGCGCCAGCGCCAACGTGATCGCCTCCAGCATCGGCGATAAGCACGGCCATCACATCAGCTTCAGGCGGTTTACCCTTTACGGCCTGCCGCTGATGCTGGAATCGATGGTTATCTGCACGCTCTATGTGTGGTTGCGCTACTACTGATAGACACCCCTCCCGAGGGGCCCCTCCGTTGCCGCGGACGGGGTCCCTTTTCACAAGACACACCAAAAAACAGTGCACGCCAATAAACAGTGCAAACAGCGCACACTGATACATGGTGATTACCATTACCTTGTGCGCATGAATTCAGCCTCGTGCGGATTTTCACGAGTGTACAAACCAATTCCCGCAAAATTGCTCCCACTGTCTAACGAACAAATTTCACCCGTTGTCTAAACTCCAGAGTGTACAAAGACAAAAGTACAAGACCGGCGGCAATCGGCTTGTCCATCAGCGAGCACAGGAGGTGAGCAGCATGAAAAAAGTAGAAGCATTCATCCGGCACGAGAAAGTGGAGGAAGTGCGTGACGCCCTTGATTCAATCGGCGTGGAGGGTATGAGTTTCACCGAGATCAAGGGCTTCGGCCGTCAGAAGGGCTATACAGAGACTTATCGCGGCGCCCGGGTCACGATCAACCTTCGTCCCAAGGTCAAGGTAGAGACTGTGGTCGAAGACGACACGGTGGAAGAAGTAGTAGCAACAATCGGGAAGGCAGCCAGGACCGGAGATATCGGCGATGGCAAGATCTTCGTAACCCCGGTTGAGTTCGCCATGAGGATAAGGACCGGCGAGACCGGCTCCGAGGTCCTGTAAATCCGCGCTCAATCTTAAGGAGGGAAAAATTATGGATCTACTCAAAAGCATATTCAGTTGGAGGAAGTTACTGATGATGGGCGCGGTCTCGATCGCCACAGCGCTCGTGCTCATGTTGCCGTCGCTCGCGTTCGCTCAGGATGCGGAAGTGTCGGCCGAATCAATCGCGATCGACACTGTCTGGGTGATGCTGGCCGCGTTCCTGGTCTTCTTCATGCAGGCGGGATTCTTTGCGCTCGAGGTCGGCTTTACCCGAGCCAAGAACGCCGGGCACATCGCCTGGAAGATCCTGGTAAATCTGTCGCTCTCAGCTCTGGTCTTCTGGGCTGTCGGTTTCGCCATCGCTTTCGGCACTGGCTCCGGTTTCGCCGGCTCGAGTGGCTGGTTCCTGAATGTGGCACCGGACGACACCAGCACCGTCTTCGCCTCACTGGCTTACAGTAACGTCGCAATCAACGCCAAGTTCCTGTTCGAGTTCGCCTTTGCGGCCGTGTCGCTGGCCATCGTTTACGGCGCCCTGCTCGAGCGCACCAAGATGGTGGTCTATTTCGTCTTTGGCATCGTCTTCTCAGCATTGATATATCCTGTCGTCGGCCACTGGATCTGGGGCGGCGGCTGGCTGGCAGAGCTGGGCATGCAGGACTTCGCCGGCTCGACGGTCGTCCACCTGGTGGGCGCGACTTCAGCCTTGGTCGGCGCCCTGGCCCTGGGGCCGAGGATCGGCAAGTACTCGCGTGAAGGCAAACCACGCCCGATTCCCGGCCACAGCATGCCGATGGCCCTGCTGGGCGTGGTCATCCTCTGGCTGGGCTGGTTCGGATTCAACCCCGGCAGCACCCTGAATGCCATGGACCTGAGCTTCGCCGACATAGCCGTGACCACCAATATGGCGGCGGCGGCGGGCGTGCTGGCAGCCATGGCGATGGCCTGGCTCATCATGGGAAAGCCTGATATCGGTATGACAGCGAATGGCGCCATCGCAGCTCTTGTCGCAATTACCGCCGGCTCCGGTTTTGTCGAGCCCTGGGCGGCCGTCATCATCGGCGCCATCGCCGGTGGCCTGATGGTCGTCATGGTCCTCGCCATCGACCGCATCCGGATCGACGACCCGATCGGCGCACTGTCCTGCCACGGCATCTCGGGAATCTGGGGCACGATGGCTGTCGGCCTCTTCGCCACACCCGACCTGGTGGAAAAGCTGGGCGTGGGTTCGCCGGGACTGTTCTACGGCGGCGGCTTCCATCAGCTGGGCATTCAGGCATTGGGTATCGGCGCGGTATTCGCCTTCGTGCTGGTTGCCTCAGGCATCGTCTTCTACGGACTGAAAGCCGCAGTCGGCATCCGTTTGACCCCGGAGCAGGAACTCATGGGTTCAGACTTCGCCGAGCACGGGATGTGGGGCTATCCCGAGCACTTCGTCGGCCCCGACGACGGCAGCGACGGCGCGGCCATCGCCGACCGTATCGGCAAAGCTCCTGTACCGGCTGGAGCCGCAAACCCGACACCGGCCGGAGTGTAATAAGGCCGGAATAACGGAATCAATAAATAAAGCCCCGAAGGGCTAAAAGGCTGAACAGAGGGGGCACCATGAAATGGTGTCCCCTCTTTGATGATCGAGATTGGACGGTTGTACAAGTCTCATTTTCATCTTTGTATACAAAAGTCCAAATACTACAGACCTGCTCCTTTATACAATTGTCCTCATACGTTTGGCGAAGAGCCAGGTTTATTTACTTGTACGTTTGCATAAAAATGTCACAGCGGCGTCTGACAAACAACGGAGTTGCCCATGAACGCACCATCGAATCTGACTGATTATGTAAGTGCCGGTAACGTCTTCTTTCTCCTCTGGGGTGCAGTGCTCATCTTTTCGATGCATGCGGGCTTCGCATTTCTGGAGGCGGGCAGCGTCAGGAAAAAGAATATCGTCAATGCCCTGACGAAGATCCCGACCGATTGGGCGGTATCCACCGTTATCTATTTCCTGATCGGCTTTCCGATCGCCTATGGCATCTCCTTCTTCGGCAGTGCTTCCGACCTGCTTGGCAACAACTCCGGTTACGATCTGGCGCACTTCTTCTTCCTGCTCTGTTTTGCCGCGGTGATTCCCGCCATCATCAGCGGCGGCGTAGCCGAGCGCATGAAGTTCGGGCCACAGGTCCTGGCAGGCGCGGTATTCGTCGCCCTGGCCTATCCACTCTTCGAAGGCCTGGTCTGGGGACGTTTCAATGTGCTTGGGGCACCGGACGGCTGGCTGGCCGGAATCTTTGGTTCCGGCTTCCATGATTACGCCGGCTCGGTCGTCGTACATGCCATGGGCGGCTGGCTGGCCCTTCCCGCCATCCTCCTGCTGAAACCCCGCATGGGCCGCTATGTCAATGGTGACAGCCGCCCGATGCAGATCCATAGTGTGCCTTATGTGGCCCTGGGCAGCTGGCTGCTGATGATCGGCTGGTTCGGGTTCAACGTCGCATCCGCGGCGACCCTGCCAAACATCTCCGGGCTGGTCGCGGCTAACTCGCTGCTGGCGATGGGTGGCGGCCTGCTCGCAGCAGTGCTGGTCTCCAAGCGGGACAGTGTCTTCGTTTATAACGGCGCTCTCGCCGGTCTGGTGGCTGTCTGCGCGGGCTCCGATGTCATGCATCCCCTGGCAGCGCTTGCGGTCGGCGCCATCGCCGGTATTATATTCGTCAAGGGATTCCTCTGGGCGAACGAGAAGTTACGCATCGACGATGTCCTCGGCGTCTGGCCGCTGCACGGGCTCTGCGGCGCCTGGGGCGGAATCGCCGCCGGCATCTTCGGTTACGAGCAGCTGGGCGGTATGGGCGGAGTGAGCTTTTTCTCCCAGTTGACCGGGACGCTGATATGTATTGCTATCGCCCTTGTGTTCTCAGGCGCGACCTATTTCATCATCAAGAAAACGCATGGCATCCGGCTGACGGCGCAAGAGGAATTGCTCGGCTCTGACCTTTCGATCCATGCCGGCAAGGCTTATCCCGAGGAGTTGATCTGATTGGAAACAGCTAAATTCACAATGATACAGTGCGTCTTCAAGGGTGAGCGTCTGTACGACGTACAGAAGGCGATGGAAGATATCGACATCGTTGGTATAACCATCTGGGAGGTCAAAGGCCATGGACGTCAGAAGGGACATATCGAGCATTACCGTGGCCTGGAGACCAAGGTGAACCTGCTACCCAAACTGATGCTGGAGATCGTCGTGCCCAACAGCGGAGTCGATATCATCGTCGAGTCGTTGCTGAAAGCAGCACGGACCGGCGACATCGGCGATGGCAAGATCTTTCTGTTGCCGGTGACCGAAGTCATTCGCGTGAGAACGAGCGAGACGGGGGAGGCGGCCATTTAGGTCGGCGATAACCTGGAGCCATACTCACCGCAAGCAGACGGTTTATACATTAGTACAAGTAGTTTGGAGTTTTTATATCCATAAGGATAATTAATTGCGGATTCGGCCTCTATACAATTGGCCAATCTAACATATAGGGCACTAACTCGTATATTCTTTGTAACTTAAAAGCTTATCAACCCCAAGGAGGATGAGTAAAAGATGGACAAGGACCAGGTAATCAAGGCAGTAAAGGACGATGACGTAAAGTTCATCCGTCTGTGGTTCACGGATGTTGTGGGGACTCTCAAGAGTTTTGCGGTAACGGCATCGGAGATAGAGACCGCGCTCAATAACGGTATGGGCTTCGATGGTTCTTCCATAACCGGATATCAGGACATTGAAGAGAGCGACATGATCGCCATGCCGGATCCGTCTACTTTCAGGATCCTGCCGTGGCGTGGCAAGGAGCACAAGGTCGGCCGCATGATCTGCGATGTACTCAACCCCGACGGAACCCCATACGAGGGCGACCCACGCTATCAGCTCAAGCGCGCTCTCAAGCGGGCCGAGGATATGGGTTTCAATCACTTTTATGTTGGTCCGGAACTGGAGTTCTTCTATTTCAAGAACTCCGAAGGTACCGAGGTTCTCGACAAGGGCGGCTACTTCGATCTGACACCACTTGACGTCGCCAGCGACTTGAGGCGTGACACCGTCATGGCCCTGGAAGAGATGGGCATCGAGGTGGAATACAGCCACCACGAGGTTGGACCGAGCCAGCACGAAATCGACATCCGCTACAACGACGCCCTCAAGATCGCCGATGATGCCATGACATATCGTCTGGTCGTCAAAGAGATCGCGGAGGAATACGGTGTTTACGCCACCTTCATGCCGAAGCCGATCTTCGGCGAGAACGGCAGTGGCATGCATACTCACCAGTCACTATTCAGCGGCGACGACAACGCCTTCTTCGACGGGAGCGACAAGTTCTTCCTCAGCGATACGGCCAAGGGCTACATCGCCGGGCTGCTCAAGCACGCAAGCGAGATGAGTATCGTCTTCGCGCAGTGGGTCAACTCCTACAAGCGCCTGGTACCTGGTTACGAAGCCCCGGTCTACAAGGCCTGGTCACGCCGCAACCGTTCGGCGCTCATCCGTGTTCCGATGTACCATCCCGGCATGGAGAAGGCAACCCGCTGCGAGTTCCGCAGTCCCGATCCTGCCTGCAACCCATACCTGACCTTCGCGGTAATGCTGCACGCCGGACTCGAAGGCATCGAGAAGGGTTACAAGATCGAGGATCCGATGGAGATGAACCTTTATGATCTCTCCGATTCAGAGCGTAAGGAAATGGGCATCGATACATTGCCGGAGAGCCTGGGTGATGCGATCAGTAACGCTGAAGGCAGCGAGCTGATGAAGAAGGCGCTGGGTGACCATATCTATACCCGTCTTCTGGAGATCAAGAGGAAGGAATGGAATGACTACCGGGTGCAGCTGACCCAGTGGGAGATGGACCGCTACCTGTCCATACTGTAGGAATAGTTCGGGGCGCGGCCTTCGGCCGCGCCCCTCTTCACCCTCCAAAGAGAAAAGCGGCCCACTTGTGGCCGCTGTATCTCTGTTACCGGATGGATGTCCGGTCCGTCCTGGCAACAAACTCCGGACTTGCGCCAAATTTTTTTGCCCTAAGCGGCTGCCGAAGAATCGTAATTGTCGCCAGAATCAACGCCCGCCCCCGCAAGTTCCGGAATCAGACTGCTTTCGGTCTCATGTACAGTACCGCAGATCTCACAAAACCCTTGCCCGTTTACGGAACCCGCTGATAAACAAACGTTGCAGTATCCCATATTCGAACCACCTCCTGCCCCTCCGGCGCCCGTTGGCTGGTCCAACAGGCAGTCAAGTGAGAAATTTATCGGCTGGAATATACGTAACTTTAATAAATAGTGGGAAACCGGAAAATCAGACGTATTGGAAAAAAACGCCCAGGTTGCCATAAAGGCTTCCTGGGCGCTAAATCCGGGCCGGTTGGTAGAAGGTAGAAGAACCGTCTCGGACCTTTTAAAAAAGCGGGCGCAGGAAGGCCTGCAAAACCTGCTGGAGCCAAAATCTTCTTGCAGGCCTTCCTGCTTGGGGAGGCTGAAGGTCAACAGCCAATTCAAATAGTAACAGAGCAAGGTTAAGTTGACGTTAAGGGGGAGTTAAAGCAGGTTAAGTGCAAAAAAACCGCAAAATGCAGGCTAAACGTTCTTCTTCTCTTTGCGTATTGCCGACTGGCCGCTCTGCTTGGTGTGGATCGAGCCCGCACGCACTCCCGGCCAGCATTCATTGGCAAGCTTGCAGACACGGCAGGAGTGGCGCAGGTATTCATCCCTGAGCGATAAAAGGCATGTGCCCTCAACGATCCAGTCGGGGCACGTGTTCATGTTTCCGGGCCAGATTTTCATTTTAGATGTCGAATATGGAAGACTTCAATCAAGCTATTCTCCGGATGCACACGGGTAATGCAGTAGTTGTCTGATTCGAATACCGGCAGGGAAAACCTTTCTTTTCCATCGATCGCGGGGAGGTTTTTCAGGACTCGCTCAGAAGTATATCTAAGTTATGCGGTGCGTTCCTGGCGGCGGCGTTCGTTGCCTGCTATTGGATTCTGCCCGATGCGGCGGTCGATGACGATAACGGATTCATCGTCCACTTTCCGCAGTTCGCTGTATTTTGTTATCAGGTCAGGAAGCTGGCTGTCGATGATGAGGTACCTGTTTGTTTCAGAACCGACTCTGGCGGATTTATAGCCACATTCGGGGCAGGGGTGGAAACTGTCCGCCGCGGGTTTTTCAACCGTTGTCTTGCAATATGGGCATGTAGTTATATTAGTCATATATAAAGAATAGCCTATTTGCTCAAATTGCGTCAACACAAATCGTTCGAGCGGGGTCGGGGGAGGTTATTATGACAGCAACACTCTTGGTGTTTCTCGTATGCCTGAGCGCGGGCCTGTTCTTCGTAGGCGGCTTCCTCTGGAGCGCGATGGAACAGAAGCCCAGGGCTATATGGCTCGTGGGCGCGGCAGTCTCGCTGCTGGTGGGTCTGGCTGGATTCGTGGTCAACAAGAAGTAGCGGCCGGCGGGCTGAAGTTGACGTCAGCCAGTCTTTCCTGAGCCCGAAGAAACCTGCTTCGATACCAGCGGATTTCCGGGCAGAATGAACCCCAAGTGACTTCGGATAGCCTCACTGCGTTTTTGCCCGTCCCTGGAAAGCTGATCAAGATATCCTGCCAGCCGGGGGAAAGCCCCCCATCGCAAGGGATAGCGGATAAATAAAACGCAGCTCCTTAAGCCTCTTGGGGCTGACCGGACGAGTTGGTCCGGAAATTAAAGATACGCCTGCCGCGGTTTTCTGTCAATGGGAACATCATCAGACAGCGATAGAGTTTACTCAACTGTCTTCGCGACATTGGCTTTTTCCATATATGTGATAAAATCCGTGTCGATAACGTGCTATGAAAAAAAGTCTGATATAGCAGCGTTCGCTTTTTCTATCACGCCATTCCTGACATTCGGTTGTGTTCTTGAGCAAAAACCATATCTCTAATTATAATGTGAGCGTGAGTCCTTCCTCTAATTCAAAACCAAGAGCTGTCGCTGTTTACGTTCTTACCGTGACGGTGTCTCTCCTGGCGCTGATCTGGGTGCTGGAACTTTGGCATGCCGACTTGTCATTCCCTTTCAGCTACGATAGCAATTTGTCCAGCGATGATCTTCCCACGGCAATGCTTATCAAGGGAATAATCGAGAACGGCTGGTACCTCCAGAACAACATGGTCGGCGCTCCCTCAGGGCTGGAGATGTTTGATTTTCCTATGGCAGACAATCTTCACTTTCTGATCTTCAGGTTCATTGCATTATTTACAGGCGATTGGGCGACGGTAATGAATCTTTTTTACCTGTCCACCTTCCCGTTAACGGTGATAACTGCTCTTTTCGTGTTCAGGCGGTTGGATATTTCAAACCCGTTAGCAGCGATTGGAAGCATACTGTTTGCGTTCCTGCCTTATCATTTTGATCGTGGAGAAATACATATCTTCCTGTCCGGGATATACGTCATTCCATTATCCTCACTTGTAATCTTGCGCGTTTGTTCCGGATTGCCGCCTTTTATCAAGCGAAACCAGGCAGGTGGAGAGGAATACGATCTCTTCAACCTGAGATCAATGGGGTATGTTCTCATCGCCTGTCTCACCGCGTCTGCAGGCATCTACTACGCATTTTTTGCATGTTTTTTTCTCGCGGTGGCTGGGATATACGCTGCATACAATCACAAATCTCTTAAGCGCCTGGTCGTAGCGGGAATCGTCATGGCGATAATCGCAACCGGTCTTTTTGTCAATATCCTGCCTAGCCTGGTCTATCAACGCACAAATGGCAGGAATCCAGAAGCGGCCGTGAGATCCGCGAATGAGTCGGTGGTCTATGGAGTTGCGATTACCTCGATGATCTTTCCCGCGGCAGGACACAGGATAGATTTGCTAAATAGCATAACAGCCAAAGCTATGAAAATAGCCTCGTCGGCGCCCTGGTCGTCGTCCCTGGGATTGATCGGAGCCTCAGGCTTTCTGTTCCTTTTCGGGTGGCTGATACTTGTCAAGGGTCGACAAAACCAAATCAATAAACCTTATTTATCAGTGCTGGATACCTTGAGCGTGTTGAATATCTCGGCGATTCTTCTGGCAGTCATCGGTGGTTTTAGTCTGACATTTGCCTTGATCGTCTCACCTCAAATACGCGCGTACAATCGTATTGGTATTTACATCGGTTTCTTTTCTATCCTGGCCGTGGTGCTTGTCCTGGAAATCCTGAAGCGGAAGTACATGAAGACCAACAATCACCGGGCAATATATTATGGAATTCTGTTAATCATTCTGGTCGGAGGGATTCTTGATCAAACCCCCGGGCAGGTAGTGCCCGATTATGCTTCCAGCGAAAGGTATTTCATCAGCGATGATGCATTTGTGCGAAAGATCGAGGAAGTTCTTCCCAAGGGAGCAATGGTTTTCCAAATGCCATATCTACCGTTTCCTGAAAGTGCGCCGATTTTCGAAATGAATGACTATAATCACCTGAGAGGGTATCTGCATTCCGAAAATTTGCGATGGAGTTATCCGACGATTAGGGGCAGGCAGGGCGACCGCTGGCAAAAAGAAATATCCAGCGAGCCGACAGATCAAATGCTCACAAATCTGGTTGCAGCCGGCTTCAGCGGTATATACATCAATCGCAACGGATATAGCGATCGAGCAGCGCAATTTGAGCAGGAGCTGGAAAGTAAGCTGAAAGTAAAGCCCGTTATCAACGAAGACGGCTCGCTTGTCTTTTTCGATATGAGCAGTTATGTGGATAAAACGAGATGAGCATGGCGGTCATTTAAGGGTTAAGGAATAATGGTGTCGGAGGAGGATGTGAACCTCCATGAATTTTCATTCCAACGGGGATTGCATACCTGACTTTAAGTTCATAAGTTACATACTATCGTGTCCCTTATCTCAGAGCTGCAAGATGCCGAAATGGACACTCCAGCCTACCTCGGAATCGAATTCTTGACGGGATATTTGATCCCGGAAAAGTTAAACTAAAAGTAGTGGTTTTTAAAAAGGTTAATGTGGATGGCTTCGCTGGCAGCATAAAATATAGGGCCCCGAGTATACTCGGGGCCCTATATTAGTGCATTTCAATTCCATGCCGGCCGACGCCCCGGCCTTCATGGCAAATTATCCTGTATCAGGCAGCCTTGATCGTGATGGTGCTGTCCGTGGTCCACTCGCCTTCATTGACGCGTGCGTCAAAACAGTTCCTGCAGGTCGTTATACCGCTGCCGTCCTCAAAGCATACGTGAACGGTTCCTGATTCCGGGTCGCATCCGGGCAGATGCTCCTTGCATACGGCTACCGATGTATCACTGGTGTACTTGACTGTTCTTGGCATCCAAACCACTCCTTTTAAGATTTTTGCCTGCACGGGCATAAATGAATGTACTTATTGGCTCGACAAAACATTCACATTTATGAGCTTTGACGCGGGATATGCCGTGAGGGTTCAGGGGTATTCCCTGATATTTGCCGCTTCTCGCCGGTTTGGAACACGGTTGCGGCCTATGGGCGGGCTGTTTCTCGTCCCCGGATGACCGTGGTTATATAATGCACTCATGACCGACAAGTCCATCACGCTTTCCCCGCGCTACAGGATATATGGCGCTTTTGTCCTCGGCCTCTCGACGGCGATCGCGCTCAGGGCGATCATCGTTCTCGAGCATGTACAACCGGACTGGGTCCGTCCGGTCTGGTATTTTGCCGTGCTGGGAAATTTCATTTTCTTCTATTACCGGTACCAGATAACAGAGAAGCGCAAGAGGGCGATCAGAGACCACAAGATCATGGAGAAGCTGGCGCAGAAGGAAGCCCTGTCGGATAGTGATCGCGAAGTGCTGGTATACCTGCTAAATTCAATAACAAAATCACCCGAGCACCTCAACTACCTCATTATCTTCGTCTTCTCTCTCGTGGCAATCGCGATTGATCTGGCGTTTGTTTTCTTCTCGTGAGGGTGTACTGACTGGATCGCTGCCGGGCGGATCTATCTGTACGAGGACAGCAGAAATCCCGAGCAGTGCCGCAACGACGATATGGCGGTGCTGAGGAAATAGCGGGCAGTCGGGAGCCACGTCTGATTAATTACATGTTGGCGCAGGAAAGAAGTGTGCTCATGCTGGTGGATATGGTCGAGAACCTGATTCAGATCAATAAGGGCTGTCACGGGGGAGTTGCTTTCGCCCAGACTGGTGCTTGTGCAGGATGAAATGCTGGAGCCGACGTGCGGAATTGAACCGCAGACCTGCTCATTACGAGTGAGCTGCTCTACCAGCTGAGCTACGTCGGCATTCCAAGATGAAATTATAGCATCTCATCCTGATTGTGCCTCTGGCTTCGACTTATTTTGCGTTGGTGGCCTGGCTGAGCCAATTCTGGTTCATCAAAAACTTCAAAGAGTCACCGGTTTGCCATTAGCGTTCTGAACAGAAATGACGGGGCAGGCAAGATGCTAAAGACTGGAGTGAAAAGAGTGAAAGAGAATAAGGCCAAGGTTGGAAAATATTAGGTCGCAAGGCTACCTCGCTAGTCTCTGAACCTTCGGTGTTTTGCTGTGAGGAAAGCTGCAAGATTTCAACCGTGTCAGCAAAGCTGTTCTTTATTCGGTGACCGACTCCGCGGCGAGGCGGGCTTCAGGCTGCCCCTCGATACTCCCTTTGACCATACTCAGGTGAAGCCAGTAACTTCGGCATACCCGGCAATAACAGCGATACAGAGTGACCGCCAGATCTCTTGAGCTAAGCAGGTCGTCCTGGCCAAACTCGATCGCTGGTTCAAGAACACCGCCGCAATCGTGACAGACGTTGCTCATCATGTTTGTGCTCAGTTGCTCCGGTGTCATTTCCATGGGATTTTCCTTTTCTTTTGCACTAGGCAGCATCCCGATCCAAGCGCTGTTTTTCTATGCCCCGAGGGGTGGCTACATATTCTTGTCTCATGGTCCGGTACCTCCCTGTCTGCTGGCGAAGAAGTTCACAGATTTTTGAACCTGAGCGGTCCGACACCAGGATAAGAATTCAATCATCAGAGTGATATTCAACCACGGAGGAAAGTGAGATAAGCCTCATGCCATTCATCTCTGGGAATCATCATCTGATCATGCACAATGGTATTATGCCCGGTCCATCTTCTTTCGCCTTACGCGATTCCTGATCTCTTTCCATGCCGCGCCGAGGCCGGCAATCAATATCAATAACGAAACCAGTCCTCCGATGACACGTACGGAACTCCCGCATAATATTATGAATTTCTTTATGAATGCTTTCATTCCAACTCCAGAGTCTTTTATATTTTAACCGGGTTCGCGGAGAACAAAATGGCGTTGGAAATGGGGATTACATTGCCAAAGCCTTCATGGCCTCATAGACCAGGAAAGCTGGCCAGACGAGCGCTTTGAGTACTCCAAGGACCCCATCCCAAAAGCCATCTGCAAACTTGATGTAATAGACAACTGCGCCTATGAATCCCAGGCACCAGACTGCCCCGGCTGAACCATTTTGAGTGGCAGCCTTTTTGTTTGACCTGAAACAGCCACCCTCAAATTTTTCTTTTATCTTCTTCTCAATATCTTTTTCTATTTGTTCTTCTGTGCTCATATTCAAATCCTTTTGTTGATTTATTTACTTATACCTAAGCTATGGAAATATTAATCAATAAATTGGAGTTGGAGTAACCCCGTTTCCATTGACACTTTAGCTTGCCACAGCGGCCTGCGCGGCTCGGCTGTAGATCGCACAGATTGGAGGGCTATATCCTGCCGCTGCTTTTTTTCAAGCGGATCAGTGATGCCTGGGATGAGGAGACCGAGGAGGGGGCTGGTTGGTCTAAGGCTCAATGGCTGTTTAATCACAATGTCTCATCCGGCCAAATCAATATTAAACCTGAAGCGACTTTGATATAATCGCACCAGTTTCCGTGTGTCTCATCCGGAAAGGATGCGCGTATGCGCCGTTTGTTGATATTACTGCTGGCGGGACTGGTGACATCGCTGCTGTTCGTGGCGCCGGCCAACGCCGTCAAGACGGGCTCCGAGTTCCCGCCGGGCATCTGGAGGGGCAAGGCCGTCTGGACCGGCACCATCACCAATGGCACTGTGACCGTTTCCGTCGCCGGTGCCGGCATCATCGATTTCGAGATGACCGTCGCTCCCGACGGCACGGTGACCGATGGCGATTATATCCTCCACTCCACCAATATCAATGAGAATATTGCCGGCGTCGGCCCGGTGACCGCTTCGGTTGCCGCCATGGGAAATATGACGGGCACCGGCGCCATGGTCACCGGTAACGGCAATTTCAACATCAAGATCATCTCCTGGCCGCTGCCTGTCGCCCCGATGGAATTCGGCGAAAGCGGAGGCAGCCTGGGATTCTATCCGGCGACCGCCTCCTGTACCTTTGTGCAGGGAGACATGGCGGAGCTGGCGCGGGACATCCAGCAGGCCGCCGGTTTCAGTACCAGCATCAAGGCGCCATTTACGGCCACCCGCATCAGCGCCCCGGGGGAGAAGGGCAGCCAGTCGTGGGATGAGAATTACGTGGAACTGGTCACCGCCATGGAGACCCTCGCCAGCCAGCCCAAACCGGCGATCCAGGACGTCAAGGACCTGGCGAATAAGGTCGACCTGTTCAACGTCAACCTGGTGAAGTCTTCTACCTGCAGCGATACCCCCAAGAACCTGCAAAAAGGCAAACAGCCATACAATTATTTCCTGGAGAAGTTCAGCCAGCTGATGACGAAGATCCTCAGTGATCCGTCGGGCTACAGCGGGGCCGACATCTCCGACCTGCTGATGATAGCGGTACACATCGGCGCCGTGGGTTCGGCGGCGCCTGACGATGCTGCGGCCCAGCAGCTGGAAGCATCCTTCAAACAGGTACTGGGCCAGAAGCTCCAGGCGGATATCGCCGCCAATGACGAGACCGACATCATACTCATCTATATCGCGGCGGCGCAGGCGGGCTTCACCGAGCTGGCGGCGCAGGCTAAGGCGGCGCTTTAGATGGGGCGGCTGAATTCATTAAATAAGCTGCTGTTGCTGATGCTGCTCCTGTCATTCACGGCGGTTGCCGGATGCGGCGGTGACAGTGGAACCTCCGGCGGTGAAGAGGTGGCGGGCACGCCCATCGAGGCGGGGCTGCCAGGCATAACGCTGCTGAAGCCGGCGGCCTCGGGTGCGGGTGAAGTGCCGTCGTTTGCGTGGTCAGCGGTGGATGGCGCCGTCACCTACCGCCTGGTGGTTATCGATGCCGACAGCAAGCCGCTGTGGTCCTGGGCGGGCAAGGAGACCAGCGTCAACCTGGGTGGCCTGCCTGACGCGCGGCCTGCCGACATATCCGGGCCGGTCATCACCCCGAACAGCAGCTGGAGCGTGG
>JBAZZU010000018.1:0-45961 GCA_041658605.1 Thermoleophilia bacterium
TAGAACGAAAAAGGCAAACCCATCGCGAGGTGGGGGCGCAAAGCTAGGGGTCTCGCAAGAGACAGCCCGGCCGCCGAAGCTCTTGAAGCTGCTCTTTATTGAGTAGCAATTGACGTGTTGCAAGGTTAGCAGCTCATCTGCTCCGACAGACCAGGCAGATTGAGCTTTTTTTAATGCCCCCACCTGGGAAGCCAGAAGCTTGCGACGCGGTTTGTCTATTGGAAGAAGATGGCAATGGGCAACGCAAAAAGAAAAAGCAGAATTACGAGAATCACGATTCTTGCAATGATGTTGTTCGCAGGCGCTTTGGCTTTGGTATTGTCGTCGGGTACAGGACTTGCCTCTTCCTCCTCCAGCAATATCAACGTCAAGGTGACTGTCATGGACACCGTCGGAGTCTTGGTCGGCAAATCTGAGCCGGCTTCCGTGACTGGCATCAGAAACAGTCAGGTTGTTACAGAGTTTGTCACCCGGACGGCATCATCCCGGCTTGGCGATCGATACTCGGTTTACAGGGAAAACGTTCTCGGCGCATTTGCACTGGCGGGATTTCAGTCTGGATTGGGCGCGAGCAGGCCGAGCTTCGATGATGTTGCGCCGGGTGGCGCAGTTTCAAATGACAAACCGGCAACGGAAGTGGTAGTTACTGTCAGTATGCTTTGACCGGACATGTCGTCCCCCGTCGGCCCCAAACCGACTTTTAGCCACGGCGGTCTGCATTTTGCCCGAATCCCTTCATTGGGATAGATGCAGCCGTCGAGGCTATTTTTTTTGTTTATTGAAGGAAACCAAACAAGTCATGTAGAAAAAGATTCTGCGGCTGAGAGTTGTACATCCGCATTGCCGCATCTCTCCGGCACGGACCAGGCATTCGAGTTTATTCAGTATCGAATGCTGTCGTCATTCTTTGAAATTATGATGGAACAGGAGACAAATGGACATTCAGGAACTGGTTGATTTGAGAATCGCTGAAATTCAATCACGTGCCGCGGGATCTTCTGCGCATAACCAACTCGTGGATTTCGATGATAATAAACGCGTAAGAACCACCAATGAGCGAAATGTGATCAAGAACAGAAGGTTCACGCGTGAACCGGATGTGCTTTGCGAGAAATCACAGGGCGGCGTACGCGGGTCTGGCAACATGGGCGACGTCCTGACCGCTATCGATGATTCCCTTGCACGGATTGCGGAAAAAATGCTGGATGTCACGGATATGGTGGCGGGCGATTATGGCCGTCTCGAGAACGATCTTCTAAAATCACGCCTGGCTGTCCTGATGGGGGCTGAGTCGGTTCTGGATATGGCTGTAACGCTCAGGGAAAATGCACTTTTGATAAATTCAGAATTTCCGCAGAACAGCCGGGTGCGTGCGTTCGACGAAGAATACGCAACGCTGCGGTCTGATAAAGGCAGGGCCAGCATGCACAGCAACGGCGTTGCAGCCCTTTTCAGAAAGACCTAGATTCATGGCGATTCCTTTTATCAGCAGTCCAAATGGAAAGACCTGATGATTTGACTCCTGCCGGTATTTCTCCTAAGTTAGGCGATACCTTGAATCCGGATATCGAAAAACAACACGATCACGCGGCCGGGAATGGCGCATCCCTGTTTACCTCTAAAGCTAGCGCCTCTCTCAAGAACCATGAAACTGACATCATCAAGAAATGGCTAACGACCGTTATTGATGACCTTGGGCTTTCTTCGCTGCAATCATTCCCGACTCAGGAATTGTCGACCGGATTCCCTGAGCTGATAGATTACATTGTCAGGACGATCAAGGAATCACCCCGAGGCGGAAAAAGCGACTTCCATCTTGATGAAATTTCCGCCAGGCTCGCTACTTTGAGGCGGGAAGGGCCCGCTCTTGAAAAAATGCTGGAGGATTACGCATTGCTCAAGAGGCTGCTGGTCGATGCCGCCGTCATTGATCTGCGCAAGACAGATCTGGCTGCGATTCAGCTTTCGCAGCGGATAGATGAAGGTTTCAACAATATCCTGAAAGCCGGTATTGAGGCTTACGTCGAGCAAAACTCGATTGAACTGGAGCATCTCGCCAACACGGATGCCCTTACCGGACTTTATAATGTGAGATATTTCCGCAGACAGCTTCACAGAAACCTCGAGATGTACAAGCGTTACCGCGTTCCCTTTGCCCTGATGATGCTCGATCTGGATAATCTGAAGGAGCTCAATGACGCACTCGGGCATAACGCCGGTGACAGCGCGATCAGACACCTTGCCTCAGTCATGAGCCATGAAAAGCGGGAGACTGATATCGCGGTAAGATACGGAGGGGATGAATTTTTCCTGCTTTTGCCCGGGACATCAACAGATGAAGCCGAGCGCCTTGGTCACAGGGTCAGTCAGCGCGTGAGACATATTAATCTAATGACCAGCGGGAAAGAGATTACCGGCGTGTCGATCGGTGTGGTTTCCTGCCCTGCCGATGGCACGGATGTCGGAGCATTGCGCTCGAAGGCCGACCGGGCGCTATATCTGGCGAAATCGATTGGCGGAGCCACGGTCTCGCGATACCGGGATTTCGCCTGATGCTGAATATTTTCGTATGAAAGACGGCTCACTGGCCGAAGCGGATCAGAGCTTATAACCGATTTTACGTAGAAGCTCCTTACGCTCGGCGACATCAGCCTCATTTTCCAGCCCGGCGCTCGGGCCACCATCGATGACACCAAGTATGCCCCTCCCCTGCCCGGTTTCTCCGATCAGCACTTCCACCGGGTTCGCGGTAGCGCAATAAATACCGCATACCTCCTGAACCTGCTTGATCGCGTTGAGGACGTTGATGGGAAAGCCGCCCTCCATGAGGATGATAAATGAATGGCCCGCGCTGATTTCAAGTGCGTTTTTGCCCGCCAGTCGAATCAGTTCCTCATCATTACCCGAACTCCTGACCAGCCTGGGACCGGATGATTCACAGAATGCCAGTCCGAACCTGAGCGCCGGTACGGACCCAGCCATTACTTCGTGAAGGTCCTCTACCGTCTTGATGAAATGAGCCTGCCCGAGGACCATGTTCATTTCTTCCGGTTTTTCAATTTTGACGATCGATGTATTCATTGGTCTCTCCTTCCACTATTTTATTGTGAGGCCCTTAGCCATAAGCCTGCAATCGACACCCTGGTGGCGCGTGCAAGCGCTTCACTGTCAATCTGGTCCGCGTCGTCGTAAATCGTGTGATAGTAGGGATGATACGTGCTCGGATCGCTGCCCCAGTCCCAGTCGACGGTCACTGCAGGTATACCGTATTGCCAGTTAAACGGCTGAGCGTCCGAGCCGATGTCCGTACCCTCTTCACGCACCGGCGTTTGCAGGTACTGGCCTGCCAGCTGCATGGTTCTGACCAGTGGCGCGGCGGCGGCGGCGCCTTCGTCCCATACTCCGAAATAACTGCCGCCCGTTGCTCCGATTCCATCTATATTTATCATCTCCACTTTTTCAGCCAATCCGGCACTCGTTATCGCGGCGCCAAGGGCTCTGGCTCCGTATTCACCCTGTTCCTCGCCTGAAAATGCGCAGAAGACAATGGTTTTTCCCGGAGTCAATCCCAACTGTTTGATGATCCGGGCGGTTTCCAGGATTGCCGCGACCCCGGCGGCGTTATCATCCGCGCCATTGAATGCCTGCCCGTTGCCATCAAGCCCGAGATGGTCGTAATGGCCCGCCAGGATAACATAGGAACCACCAGGATCTGTTCCGGGAATGACCCCGATGACATTATCGCTTTCAAGCCCCGCGGCGGTAAAATGCTGCTGGTATGAGCCGGGGCTGATGGCCGACCATGGTATCAGTCCGAGGCTGATGAACTGGCTGGAGATATAGCTGGCTGCTGCCCTGGCGCCCGCTGACCCAGTACGGCGGCCCTGATATTTATCTGAAGCCAGTTCGGTGATCTGGGCCATCTGATAGTTTACGTCGTAAGCAGAGATAATACTTTTCAGGGTAGCGTCAACCGAGACTGGCTGGGGCGTGATATCGGGACTGGCTGGAATCGTGGAAGCCGGTGCGTTTGTGACGGTGTTGAAATTAAACTGTGCGGATGGCCTGGGAACAGAAACAACCCGGGACTGTTCCTCTGAATCAGTACATCCTGCAATTGAAACGGCCGCCCATAGCAGGAAGCACGTCAAAAAAATGACCAGATGCTTCGAAAGTCTTTTTTCCAACGCTAGTGAATCTGGCAAGCCGGGCAAAAGTAGGTTCCCCTCCCCCCTACCTTTATCTTTTTGACTGTACAGCCGCATGTCGGGCAGGGTTGACCTTCGCGCCGGTGTACGGTGAAAGTATCCTGAAACCCTCCCTGGTTTCCTTCAGAATCCCGATATGTATCAATCGAGCTTCCCTTGTGAGCGATGGCAGAGCGCAGTGTGGCTTTTATCGAGCTGGCAAGATGCCTGATCTCATCATCCGAGAGTTCAAATGCGGGGCGCGACGGATGTATCCCTGCACTGAAAAGAGCCTCGTCCGCGTAGATATTCCCTATTCCTGCGATCATGTGCTGGTCGAGCAGAAATGATTTTATCGGCCTGTTGCGCTTTCCGACGATTTTCCTGAGCCGTGCGGCCGTGAACGAACGTTCCAGGGGCTCTGGCCCCATTTTTCCCCAGTATTTCTCTGCTTCCGATGCTTTGAGGATAATCGCCTTACCGAAGCGGCGCGCGTCATTGAAGGCTAGGCAGGTTTTATTCTCGAAACATAACAGCAGGCGCAGTTGTTTTTCCAGATCTTTCCTGATCGGATGATCTGCAAAAGTGAGCCTGCCGGTCATTCGAAGGTGGATGACAAGTGTGCTACCGTCATCCAGTCCAAAGCGCAGGTATTTACCGCGCCTGGAGAGCTCGATCACGGTTCTGCCTATGAGTTGTCGCCTGAAGGCGCTGATGGCCGCAGGCGCCGTCACAAGCGGGTCTGGTACGATTACACCGACGAAGGTATGTCCGACTACGCTGCTCGACAGCTGGCGGCGGATGGTTTCTACTTCTGGTAACTCAGGCAGGTTGACCTCCAGGGGTTATCGTGCGTGTATTACATTATTATGCATCCGGAATGAACAGAACAACAGGAATAGAAGTAAAAGATCAGCACGCGGCATCGTCACTGCCCCGTACGCGCTTCAGTTGGGATCTGAAAGCCAAGGCTACAAGCAGCGTCAGAATAAAGACTCCTACATCGAGTGACATCGCCGCGTTGATGCCACTGTTATGCCAGATAATCGGGGTCAGCAGGCTGCTGCCGATTATGCTTCCCCACTCTCCGAAAGAGCCGATAAACCCTGTGACACCTCCCCGTTCCCGGGGGCGGGTGACATCTCCTATCAGTGAATAGAACGCGTTGAAATACGCCGGCGCTCCTGCGCCGCCAACTGCGAATGCGATGACCGTAAGTGTTGTGCCAGGATGAATCAGTACCACGAGGCTTTCCAGCGCCATTACCAGCAATCCGAGCGACATGACCCATATGCGACCGATCCTGTCTGATAGCTGTCCCAGGGGCGGGCTTAATAGTGCCGCGGAAATCCCGCTTGCCGCGAATGCCATGGCTATCTGACTGGCGCCCCAGTCCAGAAACTCCGCGGTCAGAATCGGCGCTGCAGTCAGGAATATGGCCAGCCCCATCATCTGAAAAAACTGGACGAGCGACAGCGAAAAAGTCGGAAGTCTCATCACGGATGATAGAATCTGTCCCGCCCGTGTCTTCCATTCCAGCTTTGAATCCTTTTGATGGCTCTTTTTAACCTTGACCTCTGGAATCCTCAGGCTGAGCAAAAAGCAGCCGGCGCCGAGCAGCCCACCGACCCAGAAAGGTGTCTGCAGCGAGTATAACTGGGAGAGGGCTCCCCCCAGGATCGGGCCGGCGATCACCCCGATGTTTATTGCGCTGCTCATGACCCCGTTGGCAAGGCCACGAAGCTCTACTGGTGTCCGGTCATTAAGATACGACTGTGAGCCGACAAGAAATCCCGATGAAGCCACACCCTGAAGAATCCGGAGCGTAACCATCAATGCCGTGTTAATGGTAAGCGCATAAGCGATAGTGGTTATCGCGAACATCAGCAATGACGCCGACATTATCCATCTTCGTCCAATATGATCGGATAACACGCCCAGTGGGAACTGAAAAAGCACGCGTCCGATGAAAAACGCCGCGACTATGAGACCGACTTCATACTCGTTGAATTCCAGTTGATCTGCGTAGAGGGGAAGCAGTGGTATCAGCATCATGAAACCGGTCATCAAAACCGCGCTGGAAAATGACAGCGCGTAAATACTCCAGTGAAGCTTCCTCAGTAGTTTGAACATATTGAGCTTTTCTTGATTTACATACTCTCTGGAGCGGAAACGCCAACCAGATTCAGACAGGAAGCTATGACGTTACGTGTCAGGCCGCAAAGATCGATGCGGAATGACGCGGTGCCGGGTTCGGCCTTGATAACGGGGCAGTTGTGATAAAAAGTGTGAAAAGTGGCAGCCAGCTCCCTGGCGTAGGCAGTGATTCGCTGCGGGCCGCGATTATCCGCGGCCGTCTGCACTGCAAGCGGAAACTCGAGCAGCTTGAGGATAAGTTCGCGCTCCTGGTCCTCTACGGCGTCATATTCGGAAACTGAAGAATCTCCGGAAATTTCGGCTTCAGCCTTCCTCAGGATGCTGCAGATGCGCGCGTGTGCGTATTGAACATAATAGACCGGGTTCTCCTCCGACTTGAGTTTTGCTTTTTCCAGGTCCAGGTCCAGCGTGCTGTCATGGCTGCGGTCAACGAGAAAAAAGCGGGCCGCGTCGACACCGATGCTGTCAAGCAGTTCCTCGAGGGAAACCATCGTCCCGGCTCTTTTTGACATCTGTTTCTTCTCGCCCAGTTCGACGACATTAACAAGCTGACCGATGATGATCTCCAGCATTTCCGGATCGTGGGACAATGCCTCGAAAGCGGCCTTCATCCTGGGTACATAACCATGATGATCCGCGCCCCAGATATTCATCAGTTTATTGAAACCCCTGCCCAGCTTGTCGCGGTGATAGGCGATGTCAGACGCAAAGTAGGTTGGGTCGCCGGAACCACGGACGAGAACACGATCCTTATCGTCACCATATCTTGTGGTGCAGAGCCAGAGGGCCTCTTCCCTTTCAATGACTTCGCCGGCCTGCCGTAGTTCGTCGATTGAAGCCATGACGGCCCCTTCATCATAAAGACCCGATTCCGAAAACCAGACGTCAAACGAAACACGGAAACGATCGAGGTTGGAGCGCATCTCTTCAAGAACCAGCTCACACCCCCGGTTTCTAAAAAAACCAACGGCTTCATCGCCGGGTTCAGGACTCAACCCCGCTACGAACCTGTCGCCGATCTCAGACTTGATCAATTCGGCTATATGTACAGGGTAATCTCCCTGGTAACCATCTTCCGGCAGTCTGGCGTCAATACCAAAAGACTGGGCATATCTGGACGCGACAGATTTTCCGAACAGGTTCATCTGAGACCCGTAATCATTGATATAAAATTCTTTGGTGACTTTCAGGCCTGAAAAGCTGAATATCCTGGCCAGCGAGTCTCCATACGCGGCATAGCGGGCGTGTCCGACATGCAGGGGTCCGGTTGGATTCGCGCTTACGAATTCCAGCAGGATGTTTTGCGTTTCATTTAAGGTGCCGGATCCATAATCTGCGCCCAGAGCCAGTGCATCCCGGGCCGCCCCGACAAGGGCTTCTCCCGTAAGGAAGAAGTTAATAAATCCAGGTCCGGCCAGCTCGATGGACTGCACGATGCCCGAGAGTCTCGAATCGGCCTTCAGGTCGTCGATGAGCTCGGTGGCAAGTTCGCGTGGTGGCCGTCCCGCGACGCTTGCGGCGATCATCGCGATATTTGTGGAAAGGTCGCCATGCTGTCTGGCGGCAGGCCTGTCCAGAATGATCGAATTCCCGAGGTCAGGATTCCCCCACTCAGAGAACCTTCCAGCAGCCGCCCCTGAGATTATTCGCGCTATATCTGAAATAAAATCTACCGGGGCCATTACGACTCACCTTTCCCGGATTTCAGGTCATCCTGTAATCGGGAGATTTCAGCGGAGACAGAATTTCGCCGCTCGGTATCGATGGACGCTTCTATATTCAGGTAGTCTCCTTCGGAAATATCTGCGGGAAGCAGCGCTCTGGGGATAACAGCCTCAGCGCCGTCAATCAGGAGTATAGCCTTGTCACCCTCGAAGCGATCGAGGTAGCAGTTTGACTTGCGGGCCAAAATCTATGGGATCGACGAGACGGCCAGAAGTTTTTCCAGGGCCTGGATCTCGTTTCTCGTTCCCACCGTTATCAGCGCGTCATCTTTTTCAAGTGTAGTATCAGGGCTCGGATTGGTGTCAAATGATTCACCAGGTTTTCTGACCGCGAGCACTGATGCCCCTGTTTGCTGGCGTATCTGGAGATCGCGTATGCTCTTGCCGAGGACTGGCGACTCGGATGTCAGCCGGAATTGTTCTACCCTCAACTCGAGCTCTCCGCCGCAGGTGACGACGTCCAGATAATCGCTGACCATTGGTTTGAGCATAAGGGTCGCCATCTCCCTGCCGCCGATAGCGTATGGAGAAACAACCTTGTTGGCCCCCGCTTTTTCAAGCTTGCTGATGGATTCCTCGTTATTGCCGCGTGAAACGATCCAGAGGTCGGGGCCTATGACGCGTGCGGAAAGGGTGACGAAAACATTGTCAGCATCGGAATCCACACAGGCCACGAGCCCCTTGGCTTTGGCTATGCCCGCGCGGAAAAGAACCTCATCTTCCGCGGCATCGCCTTCGATATGCAGATAGCCGTCTTCCTTGCACCTGCGTATGCTTTCAGGATTGGAATCCACTATTACGAATTCCTCACCCGCCCTGACAAATTCGTTGGCTACCTGTTCGCCGACCCTTCCATATCCACAGATAAGATAATGCCCAACCAGTTCGGAGATCTTTTTCTTCATGCTGCGTTCCTCCAGTAGATCAGCAAGATAACCACCCACAAGAAACTCGATCAGGATACCGAATGCATACAGGAGGGTTCCCACACCCCCGGCAATCAATACAACAGCAAGCATTTTTCCGCCAGCAGTTGCCAGCGTCGTTCCCATGCCTACGGTGGAAATCAGGCCTATTGTCGTATAGAACGCATCGAGAGCGCCGAAGTTTTCGAGAACCACGAATCCAATCGTACCGGCCGTCACAATTCCTACCAGAATCACGGTAAGTGCGATTATGCGTTTAAGGGATATTATTGGCTCCATGACATTGGCAGACCAAGTCTACTCAATGCGTCTGTTCTTTTCAACGAAACACCGCCATGAAGGCGGTGTCGGAAAAAGGTACATTGTTTGCACATGCTAGAGAAAAGGAAGATCACCAACCGGCTCCTCTTCATCTGTATAGGACTCCGCATCATGTGGGGAGTAGATAGCCTCTCTTACAATGATAGGCATATTGCGCCAGAGGCAGATACCATCCTTAAGGTATTTGTCTTTCTCAGTTTCAGAGCAATTCGCGGTGCAGCCTGAACAAAGCTCCTCACCAGGCAGTACCATCTTTGCCTTTGATGGCCGCTGGCCCTCATCGAGTCTCCTGCTTGTCTCAAGCAGGAGATGCTGAACATTGATATGAGGTGAAATAGGGAACACTACCGCCTTGCGAGGCACCACGAACTTGAAGGTGCCTTCAACCCAGTTTGACAGTTCCAGTGTATTCTCGTAGGCCTGCTGGGAGATTATCTCAGCCATGGTGGTTTTATCTACAAGGCCGCTGTTCATGAGAGTGATGCCGAGGAATTCGCGCTTATCGACAAGCGCTGATGACAGGATGACCTTGCGAAGATCAGCCTGTGTGACATGTCCAGCCTTGACTAGTCTTGCGCCCAGGAGATGGTCTGAGCGCGGTACCGAGACAGCTTCGATATAGCCGTCTTTCAGGTAGATCGTCGCTCGCTCTTCGTTGTCTTCAAGCTCAAGCAGGCCTGACTTGCGATAACTTGCCAGAAGCTGCAGGACCATGAAGACCGAGAACTGACTTATTTTTCCCCAGAGAATCAAGATAACCACACAAGGGATAGAGGGTGAATCGGACTCATCTGCTCATAAAAAATATCGGCACAAAAAGAATTGCTCTTTATCGGGGTCAGGCGCGTGCAAGTCAGACAGGTTTTTGGGGAGTCCTGTAAATACATTTATTCGGGGGGACCCCATGAAGCCCCCCCCGAATAAATTAGAAGCGATAATCATATGGATGATGTTATTCGCAATTACGTGAAGCGTGTATGAATCAGCTGCCTTCGAGTCCCAGGGCTCCATGGTGCGCCTTATGGTACTGGGCCATCTCCTCGTTTTCCAGTTCCACATCACCAGTGTATACCTGGTTCTTGCCGCGCTTCTTGGCCTGATACATGCGTGCATCCGCGATCTGGACGAGTTTGTCGCCCGAATCGGCATCATGGCCGAATGTCGCGATACCAACACATACGGTCACGCTTCTTTTTACATTCGGATCGGCGAAGGTGGAGCATCTCTCCTCGATGCTTGACCTGAGCCTTTCGGCGACGCGGCATGCGGTGTCGAAATCGCAACCTAGGATGAGGGTGAACTCCTCACCGCCATACCGGGAGGCAATATCTTCGCCACGAGCTTCCTGTGTGATTGTCTGCGCCACCTTCTGCAGCACGTAATCACCTTCCTGGTGTCCGAACTGATCGTTGTACTGCTTGAAGTCGTCGATGTCCAGAAATACTACCGTCAGGTTAGTGCCATCAGTCTTGAGGTTGCTTACCTTGTTGACAAGATAAGTCTGAAAAAACCCGTGCGTGTACAGGGAGGTCAGATCGTCGGTAGTTGACTGACGCTTGAGTTTCAGTGTTTCCTTATGCTCGCTTGTAAAGAGATAGTAGAAACCGATTGCGAACATAAGCACGAATACGAACTCCGTGGCTTCATATACAACTGGAAGGTTAATCAAGCCGAATTCATTCATCATCGAAACACTCATCGCAATTCCGAATGAAATGGCCGCAAGGCTGAGAAACAGCCATGATCTTTTTCTTACATCGCGTCCGATTGAAGGCAGAATACGTACGGCGAAGTAAAATGCGACAAGAGCAAGCACCATGCTGGAGAATTCAAAAACGATTCCGAGCAGCTCCTCCTCTTCCTCAGCCGCCTCTTCACTCGCCTGGGCTACAACTGTGAGAAATGTTGATAACACTGTACTCATTTTCCCCCTCCGGATTCATGTAGATTTACTGATGACATTAACTGCAGCCGACACTAGTTGATAACACTTTCTTTTCGGTGTTAAAAATACGCTGCTTTAGCAGGAGAAAATTGGGAATCAGGCTCCCAGCCTAATCTCTCTGCGGGATTGTCCATCCGTATTGATGATCCTTGAAAAGACATTCACTATTCTTTCATCGAACTGTGTCCCCATATTCCTCTGAAGCTCGTCGAGGGCCATCTGATTGGTGAGGGCCTTGCGGTAAGGACGGTCTGACGTCATCGCCTCGAACGCGTCTGCGACAAACAGTATCCTTGCCCCAAGAGGGATTTCCTCGCCCGTAAGATGGTCCGGATATCCTTTGCCGTCATAGCGTTCGTGATGATGGCGGACAATAGACTGTACCGGGTATGGGAAATTCACCGGTTTCAGAATACGCTCGCTGAGTATCGGATGTTTCTTTATAACGCCGAATTCTTCCACGGTGAGTTTGCCTGGTTTTGACAGGATGGCATCCGGGATGCCGATCTTTCCGACATCATGCAGGTATCCCGCGTAACGGATCGTCTGCAGCTCGTCTCCTTCGAGTCCCAGTCCACGTGCAATCGCTTCGGCGTAGAGAGAAACCTGCTCCGAATGGCCGCGAGTATAGGTGTCCTTGGCGTCAATGGTCTCCGCAAGCGACCTTATGGTTCCCACGAACGCATCTTCAAGGTTCTCGTAGATACGCGCGTTTTCGATTGCGATCGCGGCTTCGTTGGACGCGGTAGTCAACAGCTCGATTTCATCCTGCTTGAACTCACGCGGCTCAGCAAAGTAGATACAGATAACGCCTATGCTCTGGCCCTTGGATAAGAGCGGAAGAGCTATCAGTGATGAATAGCCCTGTACTGAAGCGACATGACGCCAGAACTCATAGTTCTGGTCCATCTGGGTGTTGGTTACCTTGAAAGGCACCTGCTTGGTGAAAGCCATTCCAAGCGGGCCGACTCCCACCGGTATTCTCCGTTTCTTGTTGATGGTCCAGACGTATTCGGCTGAAAGATTGTAACTGGCGACAATATTCAGATTACGGCCGTTTTCATCCGGCAGGAGGACGGACGCAAACTGAGCGCCTATCGGATTACCGACTCGTTGCGCCACGACACTTATGACTTCCTGGTAGTCGAGAGTCGAAGTAAATGCCTGGCTCATATTGTGCACCGCTGACAGTTCTTTTACGTGCCATTCTGTTTTTTCGTACAGCTGTGCATTCTCAATGGCTACTGCCGCCTGGTTCATGAGCGTCTGATAAAATTCAATCTTCTTTGCCGAGAAAGGCGTACGGTCCCAATGCCTGACTTCGCCCAGCGTTACAACGCCGATTGCTTCATCCTTGGCTATCAGGGGCAGGAGCAGGGCTGACTGTGTATCGGGCGTAAGGGCCCACTCCCACTCCGTCTCCGTCCCCTCGACGGATATTTGACCATCGCGGCGCAGTATCTCAGGCTTCATCGACTCCAGAATCCCGGCGTGATGGTGTGCCTGCGTGAGATCGATATCGTCACCTATACCGTAGTCCCAGTTGGCAATTTCGCGAGTTGGTGAGGATGCTTTGACTACGAGAGTATTGTTCGCTTTGTCGAACAGCGAAATCCGGCAATAGGTTACCTTGTGGGAGACAGCTATCTTTTCACATAGTATCTGCAGGATTTTATCAACATGCAGCGCTGATGAAACCGCTACACTCGCTTCGAGCAGGAGCTTTACTTCCTCGTCACGGGAATCCAGTGAACTTGTCAGGTTATCAAAGGCAGTCGCCAGATTTCCGATTTCATCGTTCCTGTCAGCTCTGACCGGGTTGACCCAGTCGGTAAAACCAATGTCCTCCGTGGCGGCTGTAAGTCTTTTTACCGGATTGATAAAGAGCCTGTTCAGCGTTATGTAGAGGACAGCCAGAAGACACAGGAGGCCGAGATTAGTGATGATAGCGAAGCGCAATTGCTGGTTGAAAATCAGGCTGTCCCGTGGAGTCGCATCAAGGTAAATACCTACAGACCCAATCGTTTGTCCGACCGTATTATGAAGAGGCGCAATCATCTCAAGGTTTCCCTTTTCCGATGATGAATTGTTATGTCCTTCCCCCTCTTCTTCAAACAAAATTGACTCGTTTGTATATATTGGTTTGGAATCAGCATCTTCGGCCAAGGCACCAATTGCCGCCTGGTCGCTGCTTGCGATTGTGGAGATGTTATTATCGGCTGGCGTCGACCCCGGGATTCCTACCGGAGCGTAAACTGAAATCTTTGTGACTTCCGGATTGTTGGGCATCAGGGCATCGATTTCAATTTGTAGATGCGAGCTCACTTGCTGGTCGTCTGAATGGGAAATACTGGCCTCGAGAAAGCTGGCGATGGCCTGTGCCCGGTGCTGGTACTCACGGTTGATCGCGTCAGAGAGATAGTTCGAGGTAAGGACAGTGAGAGTGGCAGAAAGCGTCACCACTGCCAAGATGATGATTATAGACAGCTTGCCTCGCAAGCCGATCCGGGATTTTATGCTCACCTGATTGCGCCCCTAAAAGTATTGCATATAGACCTGCCCGTGGTCCTGATAAGTAATCGGCCACAGGTGAAATGGCTTTAGCGCGGGATTTATGCTCCCAGGGGTTTAACCAGACTCAACATATTTATTATTTATCTGCCTGCTTTGCCCTGTAGTCTTCGATCGCCTTCTTAAGGCCATCCGATGCCAGGTTCGAGCAGTGCATCTTCTGCGGCGGCAAACCACCCAGGGCGTCCGCTACAGCCTTCTTCGATATCTCCTGGGCTTCGACCAGGGTTTTGCCTTTTGCCATTTCGGTCACCATGCTGCTGGTAGCTATGGCCGCGCCGCATCCGAGGGTCTTGAACTTGACGTCCTCGATCGTCTCGTTGTCCCCCACCTTGATGGTTATGCGCATGACGTCGCCACATTGAGGATTTCCAACCTCGCCGACACCGTCAGGATTCTCAACCTCACCCATATTGCGTGGATTCTGAAAATGGTCCATTACCTGTTCTGTGTACATCGTCTTCCTCCAATTCGGGATTGGGTTATATTACAAAGGCCTAGCATGAAGATTCGCAGTCACAGTCCTCTGAATCAGCGCTTGCACACTGTTTGGCGCCTCTTTTATAGACTGGCGACATGCTTCTCAGCCTTTCGGCTACCTCAAAAAGTGCATTTAATGCGTAGTCGGCGTCTTCCCTGGTGTTTTCCCTGGAAAGGCTGATCCGTACTGAACCATGCGCCAGCTCTGCCGGGACGCCCAGAGACAGAAGGATATGAGATGGTTCGAGGGTGCCGGATACACAGGCTGACCCGGTTGAGACGAATATCGCCCTCGCATCCTCCGCTGTCGGGTAGGAGAGTGAAAGCATGATTGACTCGCCTTCGATCCCCTCGATAGAGTAATTCACGTTATTCGGCAACCTTTTTGTGCGATGGCCGTTGAGGCGGATATCTTCCAGATTGGCTTCGATCTTCTCCATGATGTAGTCTCTGAGCCCCGCCATGCGCTGCGATTCAGCCTTGAGGTTCTTACGCGCCAGTTCGGCGGCTTTTCCCAGTCCGACGATACCGGGCACGTTGTGAGTTCCCGCCCGGCGCTTCTTCTCCTGTCCTCCTCCATGGATAAGCGGGGATATCCTGACCCCCCGGCGGGCAAATAGTGCGCCTACGCCTTTTGGGCCGTAGAATTTATGACCGGAGATAGACATCAGGTCGCATGAAAGTTCCTCAACATCTACCGGGATGTGGCCTACTGTTTGAGCGGCGTTTACGTGAAAGGCGACCCCCGCTTCTCTTGCGATTGCGCCGATTTCGGCGATCGGCTGGATCGTCCCGATTTCGTGATTTCCATGGACGATGGAAATCAGGACGGTATCTTCCCTGATGGCCGCCTTCACATCGGCCGGGTCCACGAGGCCATCGCTGTCGACGGGCAGGTACGTGACCTCCCATCCCTTCTTTTCCATGTATCTGCAGGGCAACAAAATCGAATGGTGTTCTGCCTGCTCGGTGATTATATGCCTGCCCTTGCTTTCAAGGGCGTCACAGACGCCTTTGATGGCCCAGTTGTTCGACTCGGTAGCCCCACTTGTGAAATAGAGGTCTTTTGCCTCTGAGCCGATCAGGTCTGCCAGCTGCTGCCTGGCCTGTTCGATCGCCTGTTTCGCCTGGGCGCCGAAAGCATAGAGGGTCGCCGGACTGCCGTAATTATCCCCAAGCCATGGCATCATTGCTTCGAGGACCTCAGGGTCCGTGCGTGTCGTTGCAGCATTGTCCAGGAATATGTCCTGATTCATGTCATGTCTCCCTTGATTCGAATATCCTTTTATTCCCGTTTGAGTGTCTAAACAAGCTTGCGTATCAGAAATTTCATCTGGTCGCCGAACTCTTCGCGGCCCATGAATTCATTGCCGGTGCCCATGCACCACGCGGGAATGTCCGCTTTTGCGCCTTCATCGTCGGCCCATACTTCCAGAATCTGGCCCGAATCAAGCTTTCGCATCTTTTCAGTGATCTTTACGATCGGCATCGGGCAGTGGATGCCGATGCAATCGAGTTTTACGTCAGGGTTGAGCTCATTTCCCGCTTGATGGCCGTTGTTGACCGATCCCCTTCCCGAAAGGATGTCCTTGAGGCTGGTACTGCCGAGAACATCTTCGTTTGCGCTCTTAAGCTGGGACCAGACGCCTACGAGCCCGCATGTGTCAAAGCGCTGACAGTCGCTATCTGAGTCAACTCCGGCGCATGTGGTCGGCGAAACAGGGCCCTGGAGGATGGTTATCACGTCCAGGAGACTTATTTCCCTTGGGTCGATTTTCAGCATATATCCGCCGGACGGCCCTCTGTTGCTGTTGAGAAGGCCACCGTTGACCAGCTGGCGCAGCACCTGGGTCAGATATGGAAGGGGTATCTGCTGCCGCTCCGCAATTCCCGACCGCGAGACGGGCTTGTCGTCATCGTTGTTCAGGGCTATATCCATAAGCGCCCTGAGGCCGTATTCGCTTTTTGATGAAATCAGCATATTGAAGGATTCTATAATTGTATATTTGTATAGTCAACAATTATACAAAGGTATTTCCCTGACCCAGCGACAATCAAACTTAAGCTGTCCATCCGGCCAGCTAGGGACGGGCATCGGTCTGCCTTGAGGCTGGTTATTGTGAGAATTTACTTATGTCCTGCTGGCTGGCTATATGCCGAACGCGGTCTGAAAATTCTTCAGTATGCCGGCACTGAGCTGAGCAGCGCTTTCTTCTCTCAAGGCTGCCAGTTCCTGCAGAACGAAACGTACGTTTGCCGGATGATTCTGCCTGCCCCTGAACGGTACCGGGGTAAGATATGGCGAATCCGTCTCAGTCAGCAGCAGGTTCGGGGGTATCCGCTTCGCGGCTTCCCTGAGTCCGCCGGTGTTCTTAAACGTGACATTTCCGGCAACTGACATGAAGAATCCACGCTGCGCGCATTCTTCGACGTAATTGTAGAGCGAGAAACAGTGCATGATGATGGTCAGTCCTCCCGCCCATTTTTCCAGTATCTCCAGGGTTTCAAGCGCGGCTTCACGCGTATGGACTACCAGCGGGAGCCCCGTCTTGCGCGCGAGTTCGATATGTTTGATGAAAGAGGTAACCTGGTCGTTCACGGGAGACCTGTTACGGAAAAAATCCAGACCGGTTTCTCCTATGGCGATGGTTTTTGGAGAGCCGGCCAGCCGGACCAGGCTGGAAAGGGTTTTATCGTCCACGGATGAAGCTTCATGCGGGTGAACGCCGACGCATGCATAGACCGGGCCATGGGTTTCCGCCAGTGATACAGCTTTTTCGCTGCTGGGGATATCACAGCCTACGCTAAGGATGTAGCGTACCGCCTGGTCTGAGGCCTCCCTGACCACGGCGTCGGGGTCACCGCACATTTCGAGGTGTGCATGGCTGTCTAAATAGATGGGGGTCGGGGATTCTTTCACTGCGTTTAAGTGAGACGGGGAAACAGCGGATCCCCCGTCACTACCTGGCCTTGACGGGTTTTTCCACCCCATTCTGCTTCAGTCAGCATAAAGTCGGCCGCCTCTGAGGGAAGACCCAGTCGTTTCATTATCTCTACTGTAGTCGCGGGCATGAATGGGTGCAGGAAAATCGAGCAGATTCTCAGTCCTTCCCAGAGGTCATAAAGGACTTTCTCAAGCTCACTGGTTTTTTGGGTATCCTTCGCGAGTTTCCAGGGCGCGCTGTCCTCAACATACTTGTTAAGGCTGCGCACGAAGCGCCAGATCGTTTCCAGGCAGACAGTCAGGTCTACTTCGGACATGGAAGCCTTGACTTCAGCACCAAGCTTGATTGAGCGTTCAGACCAGCCTTCATCAGTATCCTCCGGTTGCCTGATGGTTCCGCCGTTGTACTTTTCGACCATGGCGACGGTTCTGCTGACGAGGTTACCAAGATCGTTCGCCAGTTCGGAATTATATCTTGTCTCAAAACCCTCCAGGGAGATCACGCCGTCCTGGCCGAATGCGACTTCCCGAAAACAGTAGAAGCGGAATGAGTCCACGCCGTATTTATCCATGACTTCAAAGGGGTCGAGGACATTGCCGCGTGTTTTGCTCATCTTCTGGCCGCCCATCAGCAGGTAGCCGTGAACAAAGAGATGACGGGGCAGCGCGTAACCTGACGCCATGAGAAGCGCCGGCCATATCACCGCATGGAACTTCAGGATGTCTTTGGCCATCAGGTGGTAGTCCGCAGGCCAGAATTTTTCTGAAAGGTCTTCAGAGCCGGCATATTTTAGCGCGGTGATGTAATTGAGCAGGGCGTCAATCCAGACATAGACCACCTGATTGGCGTCCCATGGGACTGGTATGCCCCACTCCAGCGTCGCGCGGCTTATGCTGATATCTTCAAGTCCCTGCCGGATAAAGCTTTCGGCCTCATTAAAACGGCTTGAAGGTTTAACGAAGCCAGGGTTCCCATCGTAGTGATCAAGTAGTGCCTGCTGGTAGTTCGAGAGCCTGAAGAAATAATTCTCTTCCTCGACTCTTTCCGGGATGGTTCCATGGTCAGGACACTTACCGTCTATCAGGTCTTTCTCTGAGTAATACGCCTCGCAGGAGTCACAGTAGAGGCCGCTATATGACTTCAGATATATGTCACCTTTTTCATAAAGGTTCTGAATGAATTCCTGGACTGCCAGGCAGTGCTCCGGGTCGGTCGTGCGGATGAAAAAATCATTGGTCGCGTTGACGCGTTTTGCCAGAGCCCTGAATTTCTCAACCATCTCGTTAGCGTGCTCAAGCGGCGTGATGCCGCGCTTGCTCGCGGCTTTTGCGGCCGGATTGCCATGTTCGTCGGTTCCCGTCAGGAAAAACACGTCATCTCCAAGCTGGCGATGATGCCGGGCCAGTATATCCGCGGCTATTGTGGTGTAAGCATGGCCAATATGGGGAACATCATTGACGTAGTAAATGGGAGTGGTTACGTAAAAAGTGTTCAATATGCTCACAGGGATGGTTTTTTATGAATTTTGATAATACTAACAGCTTGCCAGGTGGAGTCAAAAAAGAGAGCTTTGACGTTAATGCCGGTCTGAAGTACGACGTTGTGGTTGTCGGGGCCGGACCTGCCGGGTGCATGGCAGTCTTAAACGCACCTTCATGGATGCGCGTCCTGATGGTGGAAAGTACCGACCTGCCCCGCGATGTTACTTGCGGCGGCGTTCTTTCAGGACGGTCGTATGAGCTGTTATCCCGATACGGTATTCCTGAATCAGTCTTCTGCAGCCCGAAATATCTGGATCGCCGTCTATATGAACTGGGACAAGAGGATTCCTCTGGATTCCAGGGTGATATCTATTTCAATATTGAGCAAATACGTCTTGACAGGTGGCTGCTGGATAAGGCTTTCAGCAGAGACGGGATCGAGGCATGGCCGCAATCCCGATTTACCTCTGTCCAAGCCTCAGAGTCAGGCGACAGATTAAGGGTGCACATTGAGAAATCCGGACGCAGGCGAACGGTGGAAACAAGGTACATTATTGGGGCTGACGGGGTTGATTCCAGTGTGAGAAGCAGCGGCGGCTGGAAAGCGCCCGCCCGCTGTCTGACCATGCAGGAGAAAATCATTTCCGAGGGCGCCTCGATAGACAGTTTTCTTGCATTTATGAGCAATGACAAGGATTTTTATGGCTGGGTAATTCCCAAAGGTGATCAATTGCTCATCGGGGCAGGCTTTGATGGAATATCAAAGAATATCGTAGAACGCTTCCGGTGTTTTCGGGAGTTCCTTTCAGGGCAGCATGGAATTGACGGTGCCACTGCCCAGCCGGCAAGGATTCAAACCGTAACCCGCATGCGTTCGCGCAGACAGATAACTACAGGCACGTCTAATTTGCTGCTCGCCGGCGAAGCGGCAGGCCTGACAAGCGCCTGGACCGGTGAAGGCATAAGTTATGCCCTCGCAAGTGGCGCAATGGCCGGTATGTCACTGGGTTCAGACTCACCCGCACCAGTTTACCGTGAATATATCAAGCAGCTGATGCCTCAGGTACAAAAGGACATGAGGTTGTGGAGATTGATAAAACGTCCGATCGGACGCAGAATTGCAATGGCATTCGCGCCCCAGACGCTTCTTATGCGGTCCTGAATGAGGGTGTACGGCCCGCCCTTCTGTTCCGCATGATGATTGCCGTGATAAGCAGTATCGTAATGAGCGGCACGATGGAGTTGCGAAACGGCGGCAATTTCTTTTCCGCGGCTTTTTCGTGGCGGCTTTGAGCCGGCATCAAGCCTTTCGTCAATTGCGCCATGCTCGGCTCGAATGATTTATCTGGAGACAAGGCCGGAGTCGCTGATACGGAAGTCAATTCAGGAATCGGCGATGGCTGTACGACTGCTCCCCCAATGGGAAAATTCACCGGAGCGGGCGCCGGGATAGTGGTAACGATCAACATGCTGTCGGGGTTACGCTGCACGCGTGTTACGACCGAAGGCTCATTGGCTGCGCCCAGGATCTCATTTGCGGATATCGAGGCAGCTGCGGCTGTGGTGTCTGCCATATCTACCACGGTCTCAGCCGGCGCGACGATTGCGCTGTCGACTGGTACAGGCATCGTATTGTCAAGTGGAAGAAAGGTTTCCGGCGCTGCCTGAACTGTGCCTGAGCCCGTCAGATACAGGGCAGGATCATAATATATTTCCCTTGCGCCGGGCATCTTGATGCCGAAGTGGACGGGTGCTCCGCCACTCAGGCCTATGAGTTCTCCCTGACTCACCCTGCCGCCCTCATTGACACTGACCCTGGAAATGTGAAGATAGGTGCTTTTCATGCCGGTATCGTGGGTTATGGAAACTGTTGTTCCGCCACCTTCGGCTGGTGTATAACCAACGAATGATACGATTCCATCCGCAGCGGCTCCAATGCCTGTTCCCTCGGGCAGCGCCACATCAACGCCACGATGCCCGCTGTCAGTTGAGCAATTGAGACTCCATGGCTTCACGATCTGTCCTCTGGCTGGCCACGCCAGACCCTCAGGCGGAAGTGGTGGTTCACCTCCGCAGGCCGCTGACGCACTTCCCGGCAGGGAGCCTGCTGCAATAATCATCGATGTCATTGCCGCGCTCATCATCCGTTTCCGCTTCAACATGATCGCCTCCACTTTTGTTCGCTGTTGCCATTATTGACGACAGGACAAAAAATATCACCTTGAGGGTTTTCCGGCAATGGAATCGGCCCGAAGAAAAAGGGAAATTATGCTAAATGCGGTAAAAAATTTCGGGTTTTTAAGCCTGGCGGTTCAGAATATCGAGAACCGTATCTTTGTCGTTGAATGGTGTAGCGCCCGAAGACATGATCTGACGTGTTTCGTGGCCCTTGCCTGCGATGAGGATGATGTCCCCCCTGCCCGCTGATTCCAGAGCAGTTCTGATTGCGGTACGGCGGTCGGAAATTCTCAGATAATCGCAACCCGATTCCACCAGGCCGGGTTCGGTCTCGTCGAGTATCCTCTCCGGCGGTTCCGAGTAGCAGTCATCGGTAGTCAGTATCGCCAGGTCGGCAAGCGTGCCCGTTACTTCTCCCATGCCGGGGCGCTTTTCCCGGTCGCGTTCACCTGGACATCCGAAAACAACGATAACCTTTCCGGAGGCTAACGATCGAGCTGCGGTAATGGCCTTGACGAGACCATCTTCGTTGTGGGCGTAGTCGATGATGACCTGAAATGGCGTGTCGGTTTCGACCAGCTCAAATCTGCCGGGCGCTCCCCTGAAGAGAGCTATTCCTTCACTGATAAAAGTCGCCGCAATACCGAGAGCAGAGGCTGTCGCCGCTGCTGCCAGTGCATTGTAGATATTAAAATCACCGGGGAGGTTCATGACGACCGGAACATTTTCAGTGGGGGTCACCAGATCGAATGCTGTTTTCCAGCCGGACCTCTCGATGTTTATCGCGCTCACGTCCGAACCGGCGTCCAGACCGAATGTCAAAATCCGCCGGCCTGTTTCATCAGTCAGATCTTTTGCCAGCCGGCGTCCATATTCATCATCTGTGTTGATAACAGCAAATGGCAGATGCCCGGGCAGGACGGAACCATCGTTTGCGATGCCGGGGGTGAACAGCCTGCGTTTTGTCTGATAGTAGATCTCCATCTCCTTATGAAGATCGAGATGTTCCCGCGTGAGATTGGTGAGGACCGCAACTGCGAATTGCAGGCAAGCTACCCTGTAGAGATCGATTCCGTGCGAAGAGACCTCCATGGTGGCGACGTCAACTTTGTGGTCAACCATCCTGGAAAGCATCGACTGGACATCGATCGCCTCGGGAGTCGTTCTTGTGGCCGGCAGGGATTGATCGCCCAGCCTGTATTCGATTCCACCAAGCAGCCCCGTCTTTTTCCCGGCATAACGCAGTATCGATTCAATAAAATATGTAGTAGTAGTCTTGCCGTTGGTCCCGGTGACACCAACGAGAGCCAGTTTTTCCGATGGATGCCTGTAGAAATTCGCTGCTGCCTGCGCGATGGCCAGACGGACCGAGGGAGTCTGTACCTGGGGAATGGTTAAATTGTCCACCCATCGTTCGGTGAGGACGGCTGCGGCACCTGACTCTGACGCCTGGGGTATGAAATCATGTCCGTCAGTCTTAAAGCCTTCGATAGCCGCAAAAAGGTAGCCGGGCTTGACCTTGCGCGAGTCGATCGTCAGACCCGTAATTTCCGGTGATGGATCAGTGGTTTGGCGTATTATCTTGATGCCTGTGAGTAGCTCGGGAAGTCTCATGGCATGTGGCGGATGATTTTCAGGCAACGCTTATGCGGATTCGGGTTCATCCAGCAACGTCTTTTCCAGCAGTGGGCGGTCCCATTGTTCCAGAACCAGTTCCTCATGGTAGAAATCGATTATTACCTTAACGATCGCTACCGTCGGCACCGCCAGCAGGCCGCCCATGATGCCCGCGATTGTCGCTCCGCTCAGAACCGCGAACATGACCCACAGAGGATGGACCCCTACGCTCTTGCCCATGATCCTGGGAACCAGGATGTGGCCCTCCAGCTGTTGCGCCGCCAGAAACAGGAGACCAACAATAAGGGCCCGGCCCGGGCTGACGGCAAAGTATGCCAATATGATTGCCGGCGTGGCGCCGAGAAACGGGCCGATGAGCGGAATGACCTCAGTCAGAGCAACCCATACCGCGATGATGAAAACATAGGTACCACTGCCGCCATACCAGGCGATCAGGCCACCGAGGATGCCCATCACGGTCGAGATCAGCAATTGACCCCGCAGGTAGCTTCCCAGGGCAGTCTGTATATGTCCGAACAGGTGTATCGCGTCTTCGCGGAACTCGGGTGGGATCCTGTTCCTCGCGGCTTCTCTCAGGCGGTTAGCGTCCAGTAGCATATAGATGGAAATAATGAGTATGAGGAATGTGTTGAGGCCGATGTTGAAAAGGGTTTCGGCGAATCCCAGGGCGCGTTGCGCAACTTCTGTACCGTTTGACTGGATCCTGGATACGATATCCTGGGACGTTATGTCAGGTTTATAGGGAACATCCAGATCCCTGAACCATTTCTGGAAATCCTCAATTATCGATTGTGTCCGACTGGAATAATCAGGGATATTTTCTATCAGCGAGTTCAGCTCAGAGATAATGTTCGGCACAATCAGGGCGAGCAGGCCCCCGAATATCGCAAGGATAAGCAGCCAGACGAGGATCACGCCCAGCAGCCGGGGCAGACGCAGCTTTTCCTGAAGCAGTGTGACGGGCAGGTCCAGGACAAATGCGATTATCGCGGCCAGCAGGAACATAATAAGTATTTTCAGGACCGTACTGAGGAACCACAGGGCGAACAGCAGCATCAGCGGCAGGAAAATATATTGAACGTACCTGGGGACGAGGATCTTCTGCCTCATTCATACCTTTCTGAGCATCTATAGTTTACGTTCAATCTATTCGTTCCCGGACGGCTTCTCCCCTTCAACAAGGGTCGCGATATCATCCTCAGTTCCGGGCTTGCCGGCAATCTGCCATTTTTCCAGAGTAATACGAGGCCTGAAAAATGCGACTACTTCACGGGTAAGCGCCACCAGTGGCAACGCGAGGAACATACCAGGTATCCCCATCACCTCGGCCGCCGCCAGAGTCGCAAAAATCACGACAAGGGGATGAACCCCAACTACCGATCCCATGATGTTCGGGACGAGGATGTGTCCCTCAACCTGCTGGATAAAGACAAAAACAAGCACTACCGCCAGTGCGGCCCAGGGGGAGGCGAACATCGCGACGATAACTGGAGGAATCGCGCCAAGTATCGGCCCCAGATAGGGGATAAACTCGGTCACGCCCGCCCAGGCGCCGAAGAACACCGAATACTGGGCACCCTCAGGCCAGACGCCGATCACCCCCAGGAACCAGATGCCCATGCCGCTGCTGATGCCGATCAGCATGCATAGCAGGGCCTGTCCTCGAACCCAGTGGGTCACCGCGCTCTGACTCCTGCGGACGAATTCGTCGGCGTCCTGCTGCTGGTCTCCTGGAAAAAAGCTCCTGATGAAACGCCCGATGCGCTTAGAGTCGATCAGCATGTATATGGAGATGATCAATACCATGACGATCTGCGTGAGGGCGCTGACAAAGTTAATCGAATATTCAAGCAGCAGTGATCCGAGGTCTATCAGCGCACCTTCGAAACGGTCTGTAAACTTCCTTGCCTCATCGCTGACGTTGATCGGTAGATTCAGCCCCTCAAGGCTCGAAATCCAGGTATTGACCTGATCTGTGACGGTATCAGTGTATCCGGGCAGGTTATTGACGAGATTCTGAAGCTGACTGATCGTAGGTGGGATCAGAAGTATCAGAAGCAGGACAATGATTGCGATTAGTGTCAGGTATACGATAAAAACCCCAACGAATCGTGGAATCCTGGCTCGTTCGAGCTGTCTTACCAGCGGATCGATTATCAGTGACAGGATGGCGGCGCTGGCGAATATGAACAGTACCTGGGTTATCAGTGACGCTGTAAACCAGAGAAAGAGGATTATCACAGGAAGTCCCACGACCTGTATCCACCTGGGAATGGTTATGTTCAACTGCTTCAGGCTCATCATCCTCTCCTGACCGGCCACATATGACTTTGATTGCTAATCCTTCGGGCGATCGGGTCATGCCTTTTGGCTGTTCACGATCATCTCGATTGGAAAATATTATATATCACTCTCCGCAAGCGGTATTATGCGCAAATACAAAAATTTTAAGCAGCTCATTCCGGAATAGTTTGTGCAAAATGTATCAAAGGGGGTTGAAAAACCCCGGACAGATGATATGGTTCTTAACGTATGGCTTCAGAGCCCCACACTCTACAGCCGCGAGTATCAGCCGGAAGATATCGTTTTCGCTGGCATTCTGCGGCTTTTCTTGCGACTATGTTTGCCTTGGCGATGATCGCGATGGCTGCGGTCGTTGTATCTTCAAGGGCATCCTCAACGCCTCTTCTCGACGATCACGCGATGTCAGCTTCAAGAGCACTTGCCACGACCAGGCTTCCTGAACAGATCCAGCTCGCCCGGGCTGGTGAGCTGAACCTGATGTTGCCCGTTTTTCAGGAAGAAGTAACCGCGATCGGCTATCACCCTGTTGACGGTGAAGGCGTGGTCATCATGAGCCCGAGTGGTCGTCAGATAAACGGTTCGATCCTTTCGAACCTCAATGTCTTCTCAGACAGCGACGGTCCTGGATACTTCCTGATGAGCGAAGGTGGCTTGCAGGGATCCGCCACATGCTCGATGGACGTCGGTGCGCCGGCCGGAACCATGGTTTTCGCCCCGGTTGACGGGACTATCGCGGGTATCAGGTCTTATAACCTGAAAGGACAATGCCCGGACACCGAGATCAAGATCCAGCCGCAGAACCAGACCAGGCTTCTAGTAGTCATGACCCATATGATAAATCTCGAGGCTTCCCTGGGGCAGCCGGTCCGTGCCGGAGAAACACGACTGGGCGCCGTCAGGAAGATGGATGGATGTGTCGAGCAGCAGCTAAGTCAATACACGTACGACAGCGGTAACCATCTCCACTTGCAGGTTGAACACCTCAAGTCGAATTCGAGGCCGTGAGCACCGGGACGATTCCCAGGGCAGACTGGGCCGTGATCGGAGGCTCCGGGACACGCGGATGCGCGTTTCCGGAAGACGCCGATTGCGGTACGAGGGTCCTTGAAGATTCGATGGAGTTTGAAACGCCATTCGGTCCATCCCCTGTCTTCAGGCTTTTTGAGACGTCCGGTGGACGGCAATGCCTGACAGTGCGTCTGCACGGCTGGCGGGATGGAGTCCTCCGCGGGGATGCGTCCAGGCAGGTCTTCTGGGTACTGGCTCAGGCTGGAGTGAAGCATGTATTCTCCGAGGCCGGTGTCGGGAGCCTCAACCCGCTGCTGGATCCGCGTGACATCGTCATACCTGATGATTATGTTGATTTGACAACACACCGGGACCCGGCACCTGTGCTGGGAGGCCACCTCCTGATCATGCGAGACCCCGTGTGTTCGGTACTTGGCTCGGCGTTATTCAGTGCGGCAAGCGGACATGCGGCTGGCAGGGTCTTCGGCCGCGGCACATGTGTCGTTACGGAGGGCCCCCGTTTTGAAAGCCGTGCCGAGATCAGGATGATGCAGCCACTCGGCGACATCATCGGCCAGAGCATGTGCCCCGAAGTATGGCTGGCGCGCGACATCGGCGCCTGTTACGCGGCGCTGTACATTGTGGTCAATTACGCCGAGGGCGTCGTGCGGGACTGGGAGCATGGTGTCTTAAAAGAAATCTTTGAACAGGATGCCAGAACGCAGTCGCGGATAATTCTGGAAGCCATCGATGCCGTGGATGAGAAAGCAAATTGTGTTTGCGGTGACCTGCGAAAACCGTCACTCCTCTAGCTGAATTCCGGATGTCGCTTCACCATCAACCTTTGATGACTCCAAGAGGCGTGAGCCTGGCGACTTTTTCAGAAAGCCCGGCGTTATGGCATACGTCCACCACCCTGTCTATATCCTTGTAAGCCTCCGGGGCCTCTTCGGCCAGAGTCGACGGCCGGCCGGCAATGACCGTTATGCCCTGTCCTTCCAGCCGCGTCCTGAGCTCGTGGCCTTGAATCAATTTCTTTGCAGCCATGCGCCCCAGAACCCGTCCGGCCCCGTGGCAGGTTGAACCGAAGCTTTCGGTCAGTGCTTTTTCAGTACCCTTCAGCAGATACGACGCCGTACCCATGTCTCCAGGCACTATGACAGGTTGTCCCGATGCTCGATAAATGTCGGGAACGTCGGGATGGCCCGCCGGGAGTGATCGAGTAGCTCCCTTTCGGTGGACGCAGAGCTTCAGTCTCTCCCCTCCCACTTCGTGTTCTTCGAACCTGGCCATGTTGTGTGAGATGTCATAAACGACATCCAGGCCCAGGTTTTCCGCGGATGATTTGAAGATATATTCGAATGACTGCCGGACCATATGGGTCATAACCTGCCTGTTACAGCGGGCAAAGTTCACGGCGCAGGCCATTGCCGCATAATAATCCTCACCTTCACGGCTTTTTATCGGCGCGCAGGCGAGTTGCCGGTCAGGCAGTTTTATACCGGCTCGGGCAGCGGCACCCGCCATCTTTTTTACGTATTCAGTACAGATCTGGTGGCCCAGTCCACGGGACCCGGAATGCACCATCAGACAAAGCTGATCTTCAAATATACCGAACGCCGCCGCCGCGTCCTCATCAAATATCCTTTCGACCCGCTGGACTTCGATGAAGTGATTTCCGGCCCCCAGGGTTCCTGACTGCGAGAAGCCTCGCTCCCTCGCCCTCGTGCTGAGCAGAGCTGGTTCTGCGCCTTCAAAAACGCCCCCATCCTCTATTGCGTCAACGTCACCAGGCCAGCCGTATCCCCGTGTGATCAGCCAGGGAACACCTCCGGCAACCAGTTGATCCATCTCGCTATGGTTGAGTCTAACGTCGCCGCCGCGGCCGACGCCGGCTGGTATCGTTCGTGACAGCTCACGTATAAGATCCGGAACCCTGGAACGAACATCGCGGATGCGGAGGCTGGATCTGATCAACCTCACCCCGCAGGCGATGTCATAGCCAACGCCTCCAGGCGAAATAATCCCGTCATCCAGACCGAAGGCGGCAACACCCCCTATCGCAAAACCGTAACCCCAGTGAATATCCGGCATGGCGAGTGAAGCGGTAACAATCCCAGGAAGACAGGCGACGTTGCACACCTGTTCAAGTGCTTTTTCCTGCGCGGCGATTTCCACCAGGTCGCGGTCGGCAAATACGCGCCCTGGAACCAGCATGGACCCTGTTTTGGGGATTTCCCAGCACCAGGGATTTATTTCTTTCAGTTTCAGGAAATGCTCCGTATTTAGATTTCGCGATATTTCAGGCTAAACATCGAAAATGACTTCAGCCTTCCAGCCCCTGTCGGTTTGCTGGAGTCTTAACATATAGTAAGTTGCAGCTTTGATGTCCGCGTCCAGTTTGTGGCGTTTATGATCAATATGCTCTCCCCGGCACCTCCCCACAATGCGTCTTTCAGAGAGTTCCGTCACTATGAATTTCTTTAGAAGTACTCCCTCGCTTTCATGCAGATAGAGTAACTCGTTCAACCATTCGACCAGCAGGGTCTCGATGTCGTCGGCTTCGACCTCCACCTTGTATGTCAGCCTTGCCTCTACCTTGTCGATATCGCACAGCAGGCTGAACATGCCCATGGCGGCATTCTCAAACGCCTCCCTCCTGGTTGCACCAAAGGAGCGAATGCCTATGTCGGCAGTGTGTTCCATGACTTCAAATAGCGGCATTCTGCCCCGGATCGTCATTTGTGGCCTTCAACCCCGATTTTTCCGCAAAACGGCAAAATGCTTCGATAGACAATTGCATCTTGACAAAACCTATAAGAACTATTAAGATTCATAAATCCAATAAGATTTATCAATTTTATTTAGATATGGAGAAACAATGAACATTTCGGCAAAGAGCAAGTATGCGGTAAGAGCACTTGTTGAGCTGGCCCATCATAATGATGGGCAACCGGTTCCAATTGCGGACATTGCCTCCAAGCGCGAGATCCCCCTGCAGTTTCTGGAGCAGCTATTCTCTAGTCTCCGCAAGGCGGGAATTTTAAACAGCCATCGGGGCGTGCGTGGCGGTTTCAGTTTCAAGATGCTGCCGGAGGATATCAGCGTGCTCGATGTAGTCGAGGTGCTCGATGGCAACGTCGCCCCTTCCGCGTGTACCGCCGGAGCGGCATGTGACAAGATCGATCATTGCGTTGTAAAGGATGTCTGGATCGACATGAAGGCCAGCGTCGAGGATGTTCTGGGCGCCGCAAAAATCGCTGATTTGGCGTACAGGGAAAGTCTTATGCAGGAGCAGGTTAAGGAGATGTATTACATTTAACCCGGGGGCGGGAAGGATCAGGAAAATGCCTACCACAAGAAGTAAGGCGGATATGAAACAGAGAGCTGGTATGAATATTGCGGATAGCCTGTCGGACCTTATCGGAAACACGCCCCTGGTGAAGCTCAACCGGATCGCTGAGGGAATCGACGCGACCGTTGTGGCCAAGATGGAAAGTCTTAACCCGGGCGGTAGCGTCAAGGACCGCATCAGTATCGCCATGATAGAAGCGGCAGAAAGTGATGGCCGTATCATCCCTGGCGAGACCTTGATTATTGAACCGACCAGCGGTAATACCGGCATCGGCCTGGCTTTCGTATGCGCTGTAAAGGGCTACAGGTTGCTGTTGACGATGCCGGAGACGATGAGCGTCGAGCGCAGGGCCATGCTCAAGGCATACGGAGCCGAGCTTATCCTTACACCCGGTCCTGACGGCATGCGTGGCGCCGTGGAAAAAGCCGAGGAGCTGGCATCAGGGGACACGAAGTCTTTTGTTCCGCAGCAGTTCACAAACCCTTCCAACCCCGATGTGCATCGCCGGACGACAGCTGAGGAGATCTGGCGGGACACGGACGGAGAAGTGGATATTTTTGTGTCCGGCGTCGGTACCGGCGGCACAATAACCGGCACAGGAGAGGTTCTCAGGGAAAAGAAGCCCGCCGTTTATATCGTTGCCGTAGAACCAAAATCGTCACCGGTTCTATCAGGTGGTAACCCGGGACCGCACCGGATTCAGGGCATAGGGGCCGGATTTGTGCCGGAAATCCTCAATTCTGAAATCTATGACGAGGTCTTTCAGGTTTCCAATGAAGATGCTGAAGAGACCGCCAGGAGGATGGCTACCGAAGAAGGAATCCTCTGCGGGATCTCTGCCGGAGCAGCGGCGTATGCCGCGTTGAGCCTCGCCCGCAGACCTTCCAGCAAGGGGAAGTTGATAGTCTTTATTCTGCCTGACACAGGCGAACGATACCTGACGACACAGTTGTTCGGAGGAGTGTAGGGCGTTAGGGTATTATCTGATTACCTGCACTTCGAATCGTTGGAGGACTTTATGGATGTCAAGGAAGATACACTTCTGGACGCGCGTGGCCTGAAATGCCCGATGCCGTCTGTGAAAACGGCGCTGGCTCTGGAGTTGCTTGGCGGCGGCGGTATAGTCAAGGTACTTGTGGACGACCCGACCAGCAGGACGGACCTGCCGCAATGGGTCAAGGGCAATGGCCACCAGGTGCTCGGCATCGAGGATATGGAAGGATATGTAGAGATATACGTCAAGAAAGCAGGGGGATAATGGGAGGAGGATGATGACAATGACGGGATGCGGTACGCATTCAGAAAAAGACAACAAGCTGCTATCATTTGACAAGGATGTCGAGCGTAATGATAATCTCACGCTGACCGTCCAGGGCAAACATGTCCGATATGGCGGCGATGCCGATGTGAGGTCGCTGCTTGAATCCCGGGGCGAAAATTCACTATATGCGAACGTGCGCATAAACGGCACGGTCCTGAGCCGGCGTGATTTTGAAAACATCCCTCTAAGTGACGGCGATGAAATCGATTTCCTCTATTTCATGGGAGGGGGAACTTGTTCGACCTGACTGAAGAAGAAATCCTGCGCTACTCGCGGCATATCATATTGTCCGAGGTCGGCGGCGCGGGGCAACAGAAGCTGAAGGAAGCCAGGGTGCTTGTTGTGGGAGCAGGCGGTCTCGGTTCTCCCGTACTGTTATATCTGGCGGCTGCCGGTGTGGGTCATATCGGCGTCATCGAGGACGATGTCGTGGATGTGACGAACCTGCAGAGGCAGGTCATTCATTCGACGGGTGACGTTGACAAACCCAAAGTACATAGCGCCCGTGAGTCCATGGAGCAGATCAATCCTCATATCGAAGTCGATGTCTATCACGAACGTCTTACGAAGGATAATATTTTTTCCCTGCTCGAGAAATATGACATCGTCGTTGACGGTGTTGACAATTTTCCGACCCGTTACCTGATAAACGATGCCTGTGTAATGAAGAAGAAGAAACTTGTCGAAGGCGGTATCCTCCGGTTCATGGGTCTTGTCATGAGTATCAGCGGCGGCGAAACCGCCTGCTACCGTTGTGTTTATGAGGAGCCACCTCCACCCGGAACGGTCCCCAGCTGCGCGGAGGCGGGTATACTTGGCGCGGTCGCGGGCGTTGTGGGAACGCTTCAGGCCACCGAGGTGCTGAAGATGATAACGGGAGTCGGCGAGCCGCTTTACAACAGGTTGCTTCAGTTCGACGCTGAGGCGCTCCACTTTCATGAGCTGAACGCGAAACGCAATCCGAAATGCCCCGTCTGTGGAGAGAATCCCACGATCACGGAGCTGATAGAATATGCATATAACTGCGAAATCCAGGCACCCGGCTCTCCGTCCTGATGCCTGACGCACTGCGGCTTTCCGCAGCGCAGCTGGAATCCATTCTCGGGCATGCAAACGCGTGTAAGCCAGAAGAAGCCTGCGGGATTCTCGCCGGCAGTAGTGATGGCAGGGTCGAACGAGTCTTTCTTATGGAGAACAGTCAGCACAGTCAGACTTTCTATGTGATGGACTCAGGCGAGCAGTTTCAGGTATTCGATGAGATTGAGAGCGAGTCGATGGAGCTGGTCGGCATCTTTCATTCACACCCCCACTCCGCGGCATATCCTTCATCGCACGATGTGGATCTCGCGTTTTATCCCGATTCCATTTATTTGATAGTCTCACTCATGAGTGCAGAACCTGAAGCACATGCGTTCAGGATCCAGGACAGAAAGATCAGGGAAATAGCGATAATCGTGGACGGTAATGATGCTTGAACGACTGCTGGCGTCGATAAGACCGCTGGGCAGCGTCGCTGTTGCTTTCTCGGGTGGCGTTGATTCCTCGGTTGTAGTAGCTGCATCCCTTCTGGCGCTGGGACAGGAAAATGTACTGGCTGTTACCGCGCGGTCCGAGACACTTCCGGCACAGGAGCTGGTCGATGCACTGCAAATCACCGGAAACCTCGGCGTGTCTCATTCCATCGTTGATACACGTGAGATGGATTGTGAGAATTTTGCAGCCAATACTCCCGACCGCTGTTTTTATTGCAAGCGTGAGCTATGGCAAAAAGTGCGGCAGCTGGCCGACCATGAGGGGATAAAGCACATGGCTGACGGCGTTAACGCCGACGATTTGGGCGATCACAGGCCTGGGATCAGGGCGAGTGACGATGCTGGAGTCGTCCATCCCCTGGCACAGATAGGCGCTGGCAAGGAAGATGTACGCGAGCTGGCTCGCGAACTGGGACTGGCAAACTGGGAAAAACCGGCACAAGCCTGCCTTTCATCGCGTTTCGCTTATGGACAGAGAATAACAAGCGAGGGCTTGAGAAGGGTCGAGCAGGCCGAGGAGTTTCTGCGGGGTTTGAATCTTGAGCCGTTGCGTGTACGGGATCATGGCAACATGGCACGCATAGAGGTTTCCCTGGAGTCGCTGGAAAGGCTTGCCTCACCTGATCTTCGGGAAGGAATCCTTGCCCGTTTCAAGGAGCTGGGGTACGTCTATATTACGCTGGACCTCGAGGGTTTCAGGACGGGAAGCATGAACGAAGTATTGTCTCCCCGTGCCGACCGTGACTGAATCAGGAGCCCCCGGGCAAATATGCCGGCGGGAGACTTATTCCACGAATGAATCGAGGAACTCCACCTCGATGCCCAGGGTCTCGAGGTGGCTGAAAGCCTTTTCAAGATCGTCATCATCGCCGCTGATCTCCAGGACCATCCAGCCGAACTTCTCATCGATATTGGCCCGCCTGACGTTTGGTATAACGTTGAATTCCTTAACCAGCTGGTATATGACGGGCTTCTTTATAAGCTTCTCGGGAAATGTCAACTCTAGGCGCTGTGTTTTCATGTCGAAACCTCCTGGAGGCACGGCTCTGTATTTTATGGGGGCTTGCTATTATTATTCTGCTAATATTAACGCAGATAACAAGGATATTATCTTTATGCGGCGACAAGTTCAAAACCAATAATAATGGGCGTCCCAAAAAAATCCGGAATCGCATTAATGGCCGCCGCCAGCGGGGCTTATTTCTGGCTTAACCGCGGAGGTGAACTGCACCGCACTTTCGGCTCCATCAGACGGGATATAGCAGCAGTCCAGGAGCGGGATCCAGCGGCCTCGAATATTATTGAAACCTTGACGTGCTATTCAGGGCTGCACGCGATACTGCTTCACCGCATGGCCCATTTCCTCTACGAGCAGAAATTGCCGGTTGCGCCACGGATCATTTCACAGATGAACAGGTTTCTAACCGGTATAGAGATACATCCGGCGGCTGTCATAGGTGATGGTTTCTTCATTGATCACGGATCGGGAGTGGTGATCGGTGAGACAACCGAGGTGGGAGAGAACGTGACTTTGTACCAGGGAGTCACGCTGGGTGGAACCGGCAAGGAGACCGGCAAGAGACACCCGACGGTGCACGATGGCGTGACGGTTGGTGCCGGCGCAAAAGTGCTAGGTTCGGTCACAATCGGCGATAACGCGAAAATCGGAGCGGGCAGCATCGTCATTCAGGACGTCCCCCCCAACTCCACTGTAGTCGGAAACCCGGGGCGTCCGGTGCGCGAAAGGGGCCGCAAGATCGGTGCCGCCGACCTTGACTGGACTCATCTCCCCGATCCGGTGGCCGATGCGATGCAATCACTTGTCAGGCGTCTCGTGGAACTGGAAAATGAATTTAAGGATGCTTTTCCGGAAAAACGGGAAGAAATAGAAAAAGCACAGGAATTGGGTGAGCGGGAGCTGGACAAGGTCTTTGACTATTATCATGGCTCCGGAATATAGGATTTAACCAGCCCGCCCGGGACCCTGCTGCGAAGCTGATGCTTCTCTGATATTATTTTTTAATGTTGAATGTCAATCAAAAACGGAGTGTGAGAGACAATTGAGTAAAGTGCGAAGGCTCGTATTGGACGTATTGAAGCCGCATCAACCGACGATTCTTGATCTGGCGGTAAAGCTTGGAGATCTGGAAGGGGTCGAGGGAACAGATGTTGTCCTCAACGAGATCGATAACAAGGTCGAGAATATCAAGATCACTCTCGAAGGCCCGCACATCAATTTTGATGAGGTGGCAGCGGTAATCCAGGAAAGCGGCGGGAGCATCCATAGCATCGACAAGGTCTCCACAGGCAGGGAATTGATAGAAGAGGCCAATACCCCGCAGGACATCTCCGCGCGCTGGATGAGGTGACGAAGGGGGTATCCCCCACTCCTTGAAACTGCCCAGCATACGCACTCTGCGCAAGTATCATCGCATCACCGAAGTCGGTGAGATCACGAGGCGTTATTTTGCTCTGAACGCGTTTGATGGTGTCATCACCATACTTGGTGTGCTCGTGGGAAGTTATTTCGGGCAGATCAGAAACACGGCTTCTGTTATAACACTGGGGCTCGCAACAGCTTTTGCCATGGGCGTATCCGGGTTCTATGGTGCTTACATTGCTGAACAAGCGGAACGGAAGCGGGCACTCGCCGAGCTGGAGGCATCGACTTTATCCAGCCTCAGGGGCACTGAACTAAGCGATGCTGCTACTTATGCCGCAGTCGCCGTGTCACTGGTAAACGGATTATCGCCATCCGCGGCGGCTTTCCTGGCCATTTCCCCCTTCTTTCTCGGTGACCTGTTATCGATCGAAGTCTCCTTTGTTGTATCGTTTATCATTGCCTTTACGGAGCTATTCGCTGTTGGGGCGTATCTGGGGACGGTATCAAAAACCAGGGTCGTTCTTTCGGGCATCAGGATGGTTGCCGTCGGGCTGCTATGTGTGGCGGTAGGATATGCTCTCGGCGTCACCGCCTAAAGAGACGTCATGCACACCGAATCTTCAATAAACAGCCTTCTCAGGAATCTGAACACACACCAGCGTCAGGCTGTTGAAACGCCCGGCGGTCCACTGCTCGTACTGGCCGGCGCGGGTAGCGGCAAGACGCGTGTATTGACCCACAGGGTCGCTTTCCTCATCGCAGCCCAGGGGGTCAAACCACAGGAAATACTGGCGATCACGTTTACCAACAAGGCCGCCAACGAGATGAAAGACCGTATCGAAGCACTTGTCGGCCCGATTGCCCGTACGATGTGGATAAGCACGTTCCACGCCGCCTGCGCCCGCATCCTGCGCCGGGAAGCCCAGCAGCTGGGATACCAGAGGAACTTCACGATTTATGACGCATCCGACCAGGTGCGGCTGGTCAGGCGCTGCCTGGTGGAACTTGGCCTTGACGTAAAACGGTTTCCGCCCAAGGGTATACATGCTGTTATCTCATCAGCCAAGAACCGCCTGATCAATGCGGAAGAATTCTCGGGCGTGGTTGATAACTTCTTTGACGACACGGTGACCAAGACATACGAGCTATATGAGAAGAAGCTGTTCGCGAACAACGCCATGGATTTTGACGACCTCATCCTGCGCACCGTAGATCTCTTCCGGCGATTTCCCGAGCGGCTCGAGCATTACCAGAAATCCTTCCGGCATGTACTCGTCGATGAGTATCAGGATACCAACCACGCACAGTATGTTCTGGTGAACATGTTCGCCCAGGGGCATCGCAATGTCTGCGTCGTCGGCGATGATGATCAGAGTATTTACTCGTGGCGAGGCGCGGATGTCAAAAATATCCTTGAATTCGAGCATGATTATCCTGAGGCGAAAGTAATCAAGCTCGAGCAGAATTACCGCTCTACGCAGACGATTTTGAGTGCAGCCAACTCCCTGATACATAACAACAGCGAACGCAAGAGCAAGGATCTCTGGACGGATCTTGGAGAAGGTGACCCCGTGCGCGTTATCGAGGTGGACGACGAGCACGCTGAGGCGCGTTTCGTGGCGGGTGAGGTTTCAAGACTGCAGCAGGACGAGGGCGTGTCTCTGAGTGAAATCGCATTGTTCTACAGGGTAAACGCCCAATCGAGAGTAATCGAGGACATGCTGATACGCTACGGGATTCCTTACCGCGTGGTCGGCGGCACAAAGTTCTACGAGCGTGCTGAGATAAAGGATGCGATGGCGTACCTCCTGGTGCTTGAAAATCCTGCGGATTCCGTGAGTTTTACGCGTATCGTCAACTCGCCGAAACGTGGCCTGGGCAAGGCTACCATTAGCGCCCTGACGAGGTTTGCCGACGCTGAGGGCATCAGCCTTACCGATGCATCTGCAAGGGCGGTGGAAATCGCGGACATCAGGCCCGCGGCGATGAACGCGCTTGCGAACTTCGGCTCTCAGATAGCAGCGCTCAGGGAGACGGCCGCGAGCGCTCCGGTAGCCGAAACGCTCGAGGAAGTTCTTACCAGTTCCGGATATCTTGGGGCGCTATCGGCCGAACGTACGATTGAAGCCGAGGGAAGGATCGAGAACCTCCAGGAATTCGTGGGTGTCGCCGCTGAATATGACCGGCGGGCGCCCGAGGGATCGATGAGTGAATTCCTGCAGGAGATATCCCTGTATACAGACATGGACAAGCTGGTCGAGGAATCAAATGCCATCACCCTGATGACCCTTCACAACGCCAAAGGCCTCGAGTTTCCCGAAGTGTTCATTATCGGAGCCGAAGAGGGCGTGTTCCCCCACTCCCGATCGCTCGAAGAGCAGAACCTGGAGGAAGAGCGCCGGCTCTGTTACGTGGGCATGACCCGGGCGATGCGACGCCTTTACTTCACCTATACGATCACTCGCAACCTTTATGGCGCACGTAATTACAACATGGCGTCCCGTTTCATCTCGGAGCTGCCGGAGGAACTAGTGAAGTTCGAATCCTCGAAAAAAACGCGTGCCTGGCTTTTGGGCGGCACGGAACAGGCGGATGAGGTGGAAGATCATACGATCGCGGCTCCGGCGTTCTTTCATGCCGGGGACAGGGTAGTTCACGCGACGTTTGGCAACGGTGTCGTCATCGGGGTGGAATCAGGGGGTATGGTGGCAGTTCGCTTCGATGCCGATGGCGGTATACGCAAACTCATGGTGGAATACGCACCACTGCGAAAAGCCTAGTACATCACTGGATTAAACCGCAGTTATTTTCCCCCGGTTATGAATCAGTCATTACCCGAAACAGTGGAATTCGTTGCCCGTCCGACAGGTCAGGTAAACATCCCTTTATGCATCAGTCCCCTTTTTTGCAAGCATTGCTGACAGCCTGCGCCTGTCTGACCTGACCTGTGCGTCGTCGTCTAGCCAACCCAGCAGCAGAGCCAGCATCGGCAGCGCGTAATCGTTACGCTTGCGATCAGCGAGCGAATAATACACCCGGCGGCCGTTCCTCTTATCTCCTACCAGGCCTGCATTCTTAAGGATTGAAAGATGCCCGGACACAGTAGCCTGGCTTAAGCCCAGTATCCCGGTGAGCTCGCAGACGCACAGCTCCCTGCCTTCGAGCAGCTTCAGCATCCGTGCCCTGGCAGGGTCGCCGGCGGCCTTGAGAACAGCTTCATAATTGCCTAGTGCGATGGGTTTTTACCCTTCAAGTCGTTAATAAATAGTATATATCGGCGTCTACCGATATTTTATTCCATGTAAAAAGTAAGCATCGGCAGACGCCGATATGATATTCGCTCAAGCCTGTTGAGTCAATTCGAATTCCGTAAATGGTTTCTGCTCAAAATATGTTTATCCATTTACGGGTATGTTCAATTTACATGTTTGATCGATCCGTCCATGGGAGGGTGAATATCTTGAATGGAATATTTCGTGACTTTATGGAGCAGGCCGCGAGTATCAGGCTGAGGGAGCCACTGGCTGAAACTCTGGGCGCTTTTACAGTGCCGGATGCGGTTCTGGAGTACAGATATACGGATGTCGTCAAGCTAGCTGGGCATAGTTGCCCTACGGTGACAGGCGCATGGCTATGCTGCCAGGAAGCTCTGGCCAGGCTTTATCCGGACGCAACACCGGTAAGGGGTGAGATTTTGATAACAGTTTACGGTGAGCCGGACGAAGGAGTTTATGGAGTCATGTCGCAGGTATTCGGCTTTATCACTGGAGCCGCAACGGTTACGGGTTTCAAGGGACTGGGTCCGCGTTTCAGGAGAAAGGACATGCTCGGATTCAGCAGCGAAAAACCTGACCCAAAGGCGTTGTGTTTCAGATTTTCGAGGGTGGATAACGGCAGGTCTGTAATGGTGAAGTTCTATCCCTGGCTGATACCCCTCCCCCAGGATGCTGCCGTGAAAACAGCAGAATTGATGGAGAAGGTAGTCAGTAGCAAGGCTGATGTCCGGGAACGTGAGGAATTCCAGGAACTCTGGATGGAAAAAATAAAGCTGATGCTTACCGAGCGCAAGGAGATCGAAAGCTGGCTCAAGGTGGAAGACATCCAGGAGAAAACATAAAGGGGCGGGATAAATCCCGCCCCTCGGATATGCTCGCATCCATTCAGTCTAGATAAACAGGGATATCTTTGCTTCTATGGCGTATTCCAGAAATGTCGCCGCTCCGCACGTCCTGTCGACTTCGGGAATAAGATCATCGGCGTCGATACCCATCACACCCAGAGTCATTTCACACGGCCAGAGCTTAACTCCCATTTCATCACATGCAGTAATGAGTTCAGGGATAGTCGGAACGCCTGACTTCTTCATCATGTCCTTCATCATCTTGCTAGCCATGGCAGTCATACCGGGTATCATACCGATAATGTTCGGCACTGGCATGGGCATCGCCGGATTGCCGACGGGAGCCACTTTAAGGTTTGCATATTTCTTCTTGTTTACGATATCCAGCCCGTAGAATGTGAAAAAGATCGCACATTCCATATCCATGGCTGCTGCCGTGCTGGCCATAATCAACGGTGGATACGCCATGTCCAAGGTTCCCTTGGACGCTATAATGGCAACTCGATCAACCATCTTTAATTGTCACTTTCCTTTCTTGACCCAGAAATGAAACACTTCGCCATCCTCAGACGAGGCCAGGAACTCATGCCCGGCACGTTTTGCCCATGCAGGCATGTCACCCTTGGATCCCGGGTCAGTGCCTACGATTTCCAGCACCTGTCCGATCTCGATGGTGTCCATTGCTTTCTTGGCTTTTACCACGGGCATTGGACAACAAAGACCCTTGACGTCGAGGATTGAATCAGCCTTGATATCGGTTCCTTCTCCCATTTGCTCCTCCTTTTTATTGCGAGTTATATTGGCATTTATGGGCGTTTAGACGCAGTACTCTCGGAAAAGATGCGTCTTACCCCCCGGACAACAATTTCTGATTATATAACGTATGGCCTCAATATCTGCAATAAGGCCGATAATCAGCCTATATTTCACGTCTTGCCGTGATGTTCGTCTCCCTGTACGTTGCCAGCTGTTTCCTGATATTCAAAATGCTGTTCTTCAACTTTGCCGAATGGTCTTCTGGCGGCTCTCCCCCACCTTCCCTGCCGGATTCAGGTTGCCAGATGCGCGCGCAGGGCCTGAAGCCAATGTTACTGTTGATTCTAAAAGGTATTCCCGAATCAACGATGTTTTCCAGCACCTCGCCCTTGAGGCCAAAAGACACAACCCGGTCTTTTTCGTCAAAATCCATATCGCCTGTCCCTGACATGTTACTTTCGATCAGAAAGCCTGCCAGCTGCATCCGTCTGTATTGTCCCGCCGCACATTCTTCAGCTCCATCCATCAGGGAACCACTGTCGGCATAGAACGGAAACAGGCTTGTCCTTGCTCCGATATCCAATGCAACCTGGATTGCTTCAAGCAATTGCCGCTCTGACTCACCCAGCCCCGCAATCAGCTGGCAGAAAGTATTCTTGTCCCCAAACAGGGAAGCAGCTTCTTTCAGTACTTCCCAATGATTATTCCACGCGCAGGCATCTTCTACACCATTACCCTTATGTTCCATGAAGAGATTCTCCGTCGCGGCGTCGAGGACTATTGCGACTTTGTCTACACCCGCGTCCCTGAAAAGGGAGAGATCACCCTGCTTGATGCAAGCGGATTCATCTTGATGTAAACAGGCAGGTTGAGATTCCGCGACACATGTTCGACAAGGAATAATGCATCATCAAATGAACATGGATGAACGGTTGTGGAAACGCATACTTGATTGAGCGTATCACGAGTTCTGGTTGCCAGAGCAACCATCTCGTCGGCAGAAGAATATGACAGGCCGTATTTCGAGCCGATATCCGATGTGGAATCATCCACTATGCCGCAGCCCAGAATGCAATATGAACACCCGCCGCCGCAGCCCTCAGGATATATGAGGGATAGATGCATGCAGCCAGAGTCGACATCAATGATTGTGTTTGACCCGTGGTCTAGCGAAGCAGAGGTTCCCGCGCATACAGTTATATTGTCCTTGCGGATATTATTAAGCAGCGATTTATCTTTCATTCTGGAATTCTTTCCTTGAGCCGGCGCGTTATCTGGTCCCTTCGGACTTGCCATCTGTGTTCGCCCCGTCTTGCCTGAACAAATATATTATAGGCTGCACGTGGTTTTAGCCATAAGAAAATCTTCGGGGGTATACGGGAATTGATTGCAGAATGGCTTCATCAGGCATTTATTGCGGTACGCTTCGCCAGCGACACTTTAACGTGGTGATATTGAATTATTTATGCTAAGCCGGCCGCCCCTGAACGAGGGCTTTAATCCAATACGTGTCGCTATCAGCGAAGCATGTTCTTATTTGCGACAGGCAATCAAAAACAAGCCAGATACGTACTAACATTCCATCTTCAATTTTTCAGTATAACATGTGAATTATCCTCCAAAATGCAGTATCAAGCCATGTTAATGATACTTAATCTGCCTCGTTGCGCAATGGCGACCTAGTGGCTATACTTACTTAACTTGTGCACCAAAATGTAAAGAAATAAGGAGAAATATATGCGTTTCAGGATTCTCGGTATCGCCTTGCTTGCTTTTGTCGGGTTATTGGCGATTATCGCTTTTTCAGATGGTTGTGGTGGCTTGTCGGGCAACGCTGCCGCCAGTGTAAACGGCACAATTATCACCAAGGATGATGTCGCCGGGGAGGTTTCAAAAATGCGCATGACCCGCGGGGCAATGATTCCCGCTGAAACCGATGGCGACAGATATACGAATTTTGTCCGTGAGACCACGGAGAAGCTGGTTTTCTATGAGCTTGTCAAGGAGGAAGCTGCCAAGAAGGGCCTTACGGTTTCCAGTAATGAAATCGATGAGCGCCTGCAGGATCTGGCTGACGATAGTTATCTCGGAGACGTTTCAAAACTCCGGGAAGAATATACCAAAAAAGGTTTCACGGAAGAAGATCTGCGCACCGAAGTTATACGCGCGATGACCCAGGAAAAGCTGGCTGAGACAATCGGAAGCCAGATCGAAGTTACCGATGAGGATGCCCAGGCCTATTATGACCGTAACAGGATCCAGTATGACCAGCCGGAACGTCGCCAGGTGCGTCAGATTGTCACAGACAATGAAGCAACCGCCGTGGATGCAGTAAGGCGCGCCCGCGCCGGGGAGAGCTTCATCACGCTCGTCGAAGAGCTATCCACCGATAGTCAGTCCAGTCAGAAGAAAGGCGCCCTGGGGATGGTCGTCAAGGACCAGCTGCAGCCGGAACTCGACGCTATTGTCTTTAACATGAAGACGGGGGAGATATCAGATCCCGTCAAGCTGGGTTCACAGTGGTACGTCTTTTCGCTCGAGAATATCATGCCCGCGAACCTGAGGACCATCGATCAGGTTCGTGATGAAATCAAGAGGCACTACGGGGCTCAAAAATTCAGTGAAAGCTGGAAGAAGTTCGGAGACGATGTGCGTGCCGCAGCTTCCATAGAGTATGCGCCTGACTACGATCCAGCTCTGAAAGTCGAAATCGTAGTGCCAGGAGAAAATTAACAGCAGGCGGGAATAATAGTCCACCGGGCATTGATTGACGATTATTACAGGTGATATGATTTACTTGATCGTCTTCTGCCGAAAGGCCGATAATTGATATTTATGTCTGTCGGTACGGGAGCACATGGAAAGTTGACTTAAAAGGTATAAAAGCTGGATTAGTCAGCGTTTCTTCTATTGAAGGTCACCTCATGTGAAGGGGCAATGCAGGCTGCCATCGATATCCAGGGGCTGACGAAGGTCTATGGCTTCGCCAAGGATGAAGTCAAGGCCGTCGATTCCCTTGAACTAAAAATTGATACGGGTGAAGTATTCGGTTTTCTGGGTCCAAACGGGGCCGGGAAGACTACTACTGTTCAGATGCTGATGCAGATCATATTTCCCAGCTCGGGAACTGCAAGTATCCTTGGAAAGCCGCTTGGAAACGTTGAAGTCCGGAGCAGGATAGGTTTTCTTCCCGAATTATTTCAATTTCACAGTTTTCTCAAGGCTGATGAATTCCTCGATTTCCACGCAAGTCTTTATGGAATGCGCGCTGCCGAACGAAGAGTGAAAGTCGGTGAGGTTCTGGAGCAGGTTGGGCTTTCTGAGAACTCAAACTCACGAATCGGCACATTCTCAAAGGGTATGCTCCAGCGTATCGGTATCGGCCAGGCAATCATCAACGAACCCGACCTTCTCTTCCTCGATGAGCCTACATCAGCTCTGGACCCCATAGGACGCCGGGATGTACGGGACCTGATATTGAGGTTGCGTGACAAAGGCACGACTATTTTTTTGAATTCTCATATGCTGTCAGAAGTCGAGATGACCTGCGGGCGCATTGGAATCCTGAACAAGGGTAAGCTGATACGAATTTCCGACCTTGATGCTCTCGTCAAGCCGGCCCATTGTGTCGACGTGGTGGCCGACGACCTGACACAGGAGACCAGAGAGAAGATCCATGCACTTGCCAGCAGGGTTGAGGAAGACAATGGCAGGCTGGCAGTCACACTCGAGCGGGAGGATCAGATCAGGGAGCTCGCCAGGCTGATAATGGACAGTGGCGCGAACCTGCTGGAGTTCACACCTCGCCAGGTGCCTCTCGAAGATGTTTTCATGCAGACTATCGAGGAGAACGCATGAAGACATGGGCGGTAACGAGATTCACTCTGAAGGAGACGATCAGAACAAAAACCATGATAATCGGACTCGTCTTCAGTCTGCTCTATCTGGCGGTGGTGCCGATGCTGTCAACCAGCGGCGGTGGCACAGCGGTCGTTGGAGACATAGATCAGACAGCCGCGGGACGTGATTTCCTCGGTTTTGCCATGGGAGGCCTGAATTTTATTGGAATGGCCATGGCGATATTCACGACGCTTGGCGCAGTCTATACAGAGGTAGAGAGAGGCACGATCCTCTCTCTTGTAACCAAACCGCTCCATCGCTGGCAGATTATTGTGGGTAAATGGCTGGGACACGTCCTGCTCATGAGCGGGTACGTGCTTGTCATGGGTTTCGCTCTGTGGCTGTCGGTGGCGGTCGGATCTGGAGTGTTCATCTGGCGCTTTTTCCCGGCAATCGCGCTTGTGTGCCTTAATATAATCACGATGGTCAGTCTGACCCTGGCTTTTTCGACATTTCTGCCCGTTATAGCCAACGCAATCTTTGTTTTCCTCATCTTTATTTTTACCTCAAACCTGAGAATCATCAATGCTATCGGCGAGACTTCAGACAATATCTTCCTGGTGATCGTCGCAAATTTTCTCAGGCTGGTACTGCCGGTCAGCGAGGTGAGCGATCTGGCGAGCGTGGCGCTTGCGGGAACAACCCCAGGATCTCAGGAAATCGTCGCTTCCGAGGCAGCAATATTCGGACCCCGCGCTTGGTCTTTCGCTTATGAAATGGCTTATATCGCGTTGATGGTTTTCTTTGCGACCCTGGTTTTCAGGAAGAAGGACCTGTCACAGTCGGCGTGAGTTGTGCCTGTTTAGAACGCGGCTCATTCGAACTTTCCTTTTAATGGTATTTTGGGCTAGAATACGAAACAAGATGATACGTATCCAAAAAATATTGCTTTTTGCATTGGCGGTGGCAGCTAGCATGTCGGTGCTGCTGATTACGGGTTGTGGTGACGAGACCCCGACCACAGCATTCGAATGTGATCAGTCAGCTCCAAGCCTGATACCGCCTCCCACCGGTCGACCGCAGCTTATAGAATTCTACCGCGATACCTGACCGGCCTGCCAGAAGCAGAAGCCCATCGTTGATGAGTTACAGATAGCTTATGCGGGAAAGATAGATTTCATGAAATTCGACGTTGCCACGCCAGAGGGTAATTGTGAGTTCAACAGGCACGGTTTTACCCATATACCAGCGATGATGTACGTTGGTTCCAAGGGCAAGCTGGTTGAGACCACCGATTCGGTAATCGAGAAGGAAGATCTGCAGAAAAAGCTTGACAATCTGCTGAAGCAGTAGTTATGCAGACCGGCAGTAATCTGGTTCCAATGATTCTGATAGGTGGTTTAGTTCTCGCGGGAGGCGTCGTGCTGGCGATGATAAGCCGCCGGAAGAAGTAAAACTAACGGGTCAGGGTTTTCTGGAAACCAGATATTCGAAGTCTATTGAATCCATCTGGGACTCGATGTCACTGACCATACGTTCCCAGAACGTGTGCAATGAGCAGTATTTATCCCCCACTCCACCACATTCACCAGGTCTTATCAGGCAGCGGTTTAAAAGGACCGGCCCATCAATAGCCTCCACTACATCCTTCAGGGTTATCTTTGCCGCGGGCCTGGCAAGCGCGATTCCGCCATGGCTGCCACGCAAGGTTCTGATTAACCCTGCCCGGGCAAGCGTCCTGATGATCGTGGGCAGATATTTTTCCGGGATCTGCTGCCTTCTGGCTATCTCACGAGTCTGGGAAAGCTCACCGTCTGGAATCTCGGCCAGATCCATCATGGCCCGGATGGCATAATCCGCCTGTCTGCTGAGTTCCAATATTCCTCCCGAAGATATATCCTGAGTTTGATTAAAATTAGTAGTTACGGCTAATTATAAAAAATATAATTATCTTTGTTCACTTTAGGGCAGTGAAATTTATATGTCAAATAAGGTGGAGTTCCGAATATCTGCTGACAAATACCGCCGGCAGTGATTACATCGGGAATGAACCGAGGAATGAAGGAAAGAAAAAGCCTGGTTACTTTGTGGGAAGGCTAATATGCCGCATGGTATATTTTCTTAAAATTCCGGGGACAACATTTTGTACGTATCATCAAGCGCTTGCGGGACTACCCTCATATCAGCCAGTACAGGCATGAAATTGTTGTCGCCCTGCCAGCGGGGGACGATGTGGAAATGAAGGTGCTCCTTGATGCTGGAACCTGCTATCTCGCCCTGATTGAAACCCGTGTTGAGCGCATCGGGGTGCATTGTATTCTTAAGCGCGGTAATGCATTTCTGTGTCAGGTCCATGATCTCGTGGGCCTCATCAGGCTGGAGGAGCTCCAGCTCTGATACATGCCGGTTTGGAGCCACCATCAGATGCCCGGGATTGTAAGGGTACAGGTTCATGATTATAAAGGCCGTCCGTCCGCGGTGAAGGACGAGATTTTCCACATCGTGGTCCTCTTCCAGTACGCGGCAGAAAAGGCATGCCTCTTCCTTCTCCCCCAGGATATAATTGATCCGCCATGGCGCCCATATGGGTCGGTTCATCTTGACTCCTTAGGAAATAACCAGCCATACACAAGTTTAATTATCGTCTGCCGTCAAAAGGAAGATGGTGCGCCCGACAGGATTCGAACCTGAGACCTTCGGCTTCGGAGGCCGACGCTCTATCCGGCTGAGCTACGGGCGCGTGGCGGAGAGGGAGGGATTCGAACCCTCGAGACGGGTTAACCCCGCCT
>JBAZZU010000019.1:0-43505 GCA_041658605.1 Thermoleophilia bacterium
ACGGACCCGTAGAAGTAGTGACTTGCGTCGGAGCCATCACAGACGGCGCCTGCACCGATGTCGGACCCGCCAACAACAAGGCAATCGCCTCCCAGCGCGTCCTCTGGGGCCCATCCTTCGAGGAAGTACCGGGCTCTCCGAAGTCGACGCTCGGCGGCGACTACCACTGGACCTGGTATGACCAGTTCGACGCCGGCACCTACGACTGGATACATATCATCAATACCACTGGTTCGCAGATCTATTATCAGATAACGGTAGGTGGGGTACCCCCATCACCTGTTGTCGAAGGCGCCGCCTCCGGTACCATACCCGCCAACGACCTGGTCCACCCCCGCTTCCTCAAGCGCGGCGGCCCCGTGGAGGTCAAATCATGCAGTGTCGCCTTCGTCAGCGGCAACTGCCCCGACGTCACTCCTCCACCCGTCATGACCTCCCAGCGTGTCCTCTGGCACGGCTACTTCAACGAGGTGCTGGGGACAGTGCTGAACTGACAGATCATAATCAGCAAAGCGGCGTGGGAAGTTATCCGCGCCGCTTTTTTTTATGCTGTCCCACAGAAGCCGGGGGAGGTATGTTCCGCCGGAACGTTTGTCGAAGACCCCAAGTGGAGGCGGAACATACCTCGCCCGGCTACACCCCCCGTCCCTTGCAAAACCACCCCCATACCGATACCCTTGATACCAGCCTATTCAACCGCGAGAGGCTTAATATGGACAGCAACAAGCCAAAAAAAGAAACGCTCTCCGCGGTCCCCGACAGTCCGAAAATCACGCGTCCTTCCTGGGATGAATACTTCTTCCAGATTGCCCAGCAGGTAGCCACGAGGTCGACTTGCATGCGGCGGCAGGTGGGCGCGGTTCTGGTCAAGGACAAGCGGTTACTTTCAACCGGTTACAACGGGGCTCCGCGTGGCATCAGTCACTGCATCGACGCCGGCTGCCTGCGTGAGCAGCTCAAAGTGCCCTCTGGCGAGCGGCACGAGCTCTGCCGTGCGCTGCACGCCGAGCAGAACGCGATTGCGCAGGCGGCATTGCACGGGGTCAAGATCGAGGGCTCGACGCTCTACTGCACCCATCAGCCCTGCGTGCTGTGCGCCAAGATGATCATCAACGCCGGCATTGTGGAAGTATATTTCGATGAGGGCTATCCAGACGAGCTGGCCACGGGTTTCTTCGCCGAAGCCGGCATCAGGCTGCACCGGATGGGAGTCTAGTTGACCGACCTGGCTACCGTCCTGGGGTTTGTCCTCCAGGACTGGGTCGCGGCTATCGTCGCCTTTTTCGTCGCCGCGGCAATCGTATTCGCAATCACGCCCACGGTGGGCAACATCGCCCGCAGGATGGGCGCGATGGACGAGCCCGACGCGCGCAAGATCCACGAGGACCCGGTCCCGCGCCTGGGCGGGCTTGCCATCTACTTCGGCTTCATCATACCTGCGCTGCTATTTCTTCCATTGACAAATGAGATGAAAGGTGTGCTGGTCGGCGCCTCGGTCATCACACTCTTCGGCGCCGTCGACGACTTCCATGGCACCGGTCCGCTGGTAAAGTTCGCCGGCCAGTTCCTCGCGGCCGGCTGTCTTATCTGGTACGGCGTCAAGATCGACTATTTCAGCCTGCCGTTCATTGGAACCGTGGATCTCTCTCCTGCCCTGGCGATCCCCCTGACCATGTTATGGGTCGTCACAGTTGTCAACATCGTTAACTTCATCGACGGCATGGACGGGCTGGCCGCCGGCGTCTGCGCCATCGCCGCCGGCACCTTCTCGATCATCGCCATCTCGATGGGAAGGCCCGATGCCGGCATCCTCGCCGCAATCCTCGCGGGCACCACACTGGGATTCCTCAGGCACAACTTCTTCCCGGCGTCGATCTTCATGGGCGACTCCGGCTCGATGCTGCTGGGGTTCGTGCTCGCCGCGGTGACAGTGCACGGCGTCCTCAAGAGCGTTGCCGCCGTGACGCTGGTTATCCCGTTGCTGATCATGGGCGTGCCGATCTTCGACCTCTCGCTGACGATTCTCAGGCGCATGAAGAACCACCAGAACATCTTCCAGCCGGACCGCGGGCACCTGCACCACCGGCTTTTCAACATAGGCTTCTCCCAGCGGAAGGCCGTTCTCGTCCTTTATGCCTGGTGCACGATGATGAGCTCACTGGCGCTCTCGATGCGGTTCGCTCCCGGATTTGTCACGATCATACTCGGCGGCCTGGTCATCGGTGTCAGCCTCTACCTGATATATCTGCTGGATATCCTGCAGGTCCGCAGCCGCCGCGGCATTGATATGAGATAAGCGGTAGTGCCATCTACGTCAGTTGCTATCTGATTTGCTTATTGGATATTTCACAGATTCGCGCTAGACGGAGCCCTCTTCTGAGATAAAATAAGCGCGCCCTGAAAATACCCCCCGGGGCTCTTGACTAATTTTTATCGCCGCGCTATGCTTACGCGGTTTTTAATTTGGCTGACAAGAAGAAGGCAAAAACGAATGGTGGTCGAGGGGGGAGCTCTTTCGGCTGGGAGTGGATTACCTTCTACCTGGTCGGAGGGGTTGTACTCGGCACGTTCGGCGGGCTGGGTCTGGACTACCTTCTCCACACCACACCGCTTTTCCTGATCGTGGGAGTTTTCTCGGGCTTCACCGCCGGACTCTATGGAATCTACAAGAGCTTGTGAGTTTTTCGCACTCAAATTGAGACATGGGAGGCACCGATCACAGGTAAGTTGACATCGCTGATGATGGTTTTTCTTGCGGCGGGCGTCGTAGCCGGTATGTTATATCGTCCCCTGCTCGTGCCGTGGCTGCTCGCCTCCGGCCTTTTCATCGTCAATTATTTCGTCTCGATGCTCTTCATGAACGCCGCGACGAAACTCAAGACCAGCGCCGCGGCTGGTGTCGCCGTGATGAGCTTCTTCCTGCGCTTCGGTCTCCTGGCGATCGCACTGGTAACAGTCGCGCTGACGCTGCCTGATGAATTCCTGGTCACGGCGATCTGCTTTCTTGTCGTATATACGCTTTTCATGGGAGTGGAGATCGCGGTCGGTCTCAAGGGCCGCGCCATCTCGAATCCTCCGGCAACGGGAGGTGAGCTGTGAGCGAAGCTGAGGGCGGCTTTACACCAACAGAGGAATTTGAACTGGCCATCGAGCCGCTGACTTTCGGCGGCAAGACGCTTGAGTTTCATGTTGGCCCCATAGACATGTCCATCAGCAAGGCTGTTGTCTATCTCTGGATTGCCGCCATAATCGTGGGTGCCCTTTGTTTCATCATCGCCCGGAGGGCCAGGGTCCTGCCGACACGCAAGCAGCTGGCATTCGAGGCCATCTACGAATACGTCCGCGACAACCTGGTCGGCGCGGTGATGCACGGCAAGATCGCTGTCGCCTGGTTCCCGTACATCCTTTCCCTGTTCCTTTTCGTACTTGTCAGCAACCTGATAGGCCTGGTGCCTTTCTTCCTGGGCTTTGACCATCGCGGTATTCCAACGATCGCCACCTACGCCGCCACTTCGAACATCAATGTTACCGTGGCGCTGGCGTTCCTGACCTTCATGTTCACGCATGTTTCGGGTATCAGGGCCAACGGCCCGATCGGCTATTTCAAGGGCTGGGTGCCGGGCACGGCGCCGGCGGTGCTGAAGCCGGTCCTGTTTCTTATCCATACCGTCAGTGAGGTCTTCCGTCTTGTATCGCTGGGCGTAAGGCTTTTTGCCAATCTGCTGGCCGGCCACATAATGATCCTGGTGTTTTATTCACTGATCTTCATGCTGTCCTCGGTAACCATGATTGTTATCCTGGCGCCAATCATTGAAATGGGTGTTCTCGCCGTCAGCGGCTTCGAGATTTTTGTGGCAGCCATCCAGGCTTATATTTTCGCGATTTTGTCAGCGGTCTACATCGGCGGCGCGATCCAGCAGGAACATTAGGCAAAGGTCGCGGGCTTAAATTTTGTATCTGTCATCTTGAAAGTTGAAGGGAGGGAATTTCATGGAAAATAAAGCAATGGCTCTCCTGGCCGCCGGTATCTCCATGGGTATTGGCGCCTTGGGCCCAGGCATCGGCATCGGCTATCTCGTCGGCAAAAGCGTCGAAGGTATCGCGAGGCAGCCGGAGGCTTCAGGCGACATCCGGACCACAATGTTCATCGGTATCGGTGTCACCGAGGCGGTCGCCCTGTACGCCCTGGTTATTTCAATTCTGCTTATTTTTGTAGCTAAATAATGTACGGCCTGGCGTAAAGCCAGCTTTGCGGGCTGCGGTGCGGTATTTTTGCTTCCGTGTCCCCGGTACAAGGCCGTTTCGGGAGGTGCTTAACTTAACAAGATGATAAATCCTGAACCCGGATTAGCGATTTGGACCATCGTTACCTTCTTGATTTTGTTCTTTTTTCTCAAGAAGTTCGCATTTGGTCCAATCCAGAACATGATCGACAAAAGACGTGACGCGATCGAGGCGAGCATAAAGGCCGCCGAGGCCACGCGCATCGAAGCCGAACGTCTGCTTGCCGAGTATCGCGAGACCATCGCCAAAGCCAAGCACGAGGCTGAGGAGATAATCGATCGCGCTCACAAGGTGGGCGAAAGCACCAAAACCGAAATCGTCGGCGAGGCGAGGGAGCAGGCGCACAAGGAAGTCGAAGACGCCCGCGCCCAGATCCAGCGTGAGACCAGGAAGGCGATCCAGGAGATCAAGGATCAGGTCGCCGATCTCACCATAATGGCGGCAGGCAAGGTCACCGCCATGAGCATGAACAAAGAGGATCACCTGCGCCTTGTTGACGAAGCCCTGTCCGAAGTCGATTTCGACCAATTAGGCACCGGAGGTATGTAGGCTTGGGCGATCAGCAGATAACGAATGTCTATGCCCGGGCTCTTTTCGAGGCCGCCCGCGATGCGGGCTCCCTTGAAGCCACCGGTTCCGATCTCGCGTCTTTCGTCGAGGCGATGCATGGTTCAAAGGATCTGACGGCGGTACTTTACAACCCCAGGATAAATTCTTTGACCAAGAAGAAGATCGTGGCCACCGTTACAGAGGGCGGCGACGCCATCTTCAGAAACGGCATCAACCTGATGATCGACAAACGGCATTCCGACCTGATCATGGAACTCCATGACCAGTATCAGAAGCTGATGAAGCGGGAGAAGCAGCTGGTGGAGGTCGAAGTGACCTCGGCCATCGAGCTGCCGGAAGCGACGAGGGCAGGAATTCGGAAGAAGATCGAAGAATCGACCGGCAAGCAGGTCGAGATCAGGGAGACCGTTGACGCGGATATCCTTGGCGGGCTGGTTCTTAGATTTGGAGACGTTATCGTTGACGGAAGCCTCAAGGCGAAGCTGGAACAGCTGCGCGTCAGGCTCAACCAAGCCAATTTAGGGAGTGAGGATAGCTTTGAAACTGCGTCCTGAAGAAATCACCGCGGTTCTCAAGAGCCAGATTGAGAACTACGAGGCTGAGATTGAAGTATCGGAGGTGGGCCGTGTCCTCGAAGTTGGAGACGGAATCGCCCGCATCCACGGCCTGGAAAACTGCATGGCATCTGAAATGCTTGAGCTTCCCCATGATGTGGTAGGCCTGGCGCTCAACCTCGAAGAGGACAACGTCGGCGCCGTGCTCATGGGTGATGACGCCCTGATATCCGAGGGAGACCTGGTCAAGCGGAGCGGCAAGGTCATGAGCGTCCCGGTAGGCGAAGCGCTTATCGGACGCGTCGTGAACGCCCTTGGGCGTCCCATAGACGACAAGGGCCCGATCGAGACCACCGAGTACCGTCCGGTGGAGTTCAAGGCTCCAGGCGTGCTTCAGCGTCAGCCGGTACGCGAACCGCTGCAGACGGGCATCAAGTCGATCGACTCGATGATCCCGATCGGCCGCGGCCAGCGCGAACTCATCATCGGTGACCGCCGCACCGGCAAGACGGCCATCGCCGTCGACACCATCATCAACCAGAAGGGGCAGGATGTAATCTGCGTCTATGTCGCCATCGGCCAGAAAGCCTCCAACGTGGCAAGCGTCGTCGCCAAGCTGGAAGAGTCCGGCGCCATGGATTACACCATCGTCGTCATGGCCTCGGCTTCCGAGCGCGCGCCGCTGAAGTACCTGGCTCCGTTCGTCGGCAGCGCCATGGCCGAATATTTCTGCTACAAGGGACAGCATGCCTTATGCGTCTACGACGACCTTACCAAGCACGCCGACGCATACCGGCAGATGTCACTGCTGCTGAGGCGACCGCCGGGACGCGAGGCGTATCCTGGTGACGTCTTCTACCTGCACTCCCGCCTGCTGGAGCGCGCCGTCAAACTGCACGATGACCTCGGCAGCGGATCGATCACGGCCCTGCCGATCGTCGAGACGCAGGCCGGTGACGTATCCGCTTATATCCCGACTAACATCATCTCCATCACCGATGGCCAGATATTCCTGGAGCCGGACCTCTTTTACTCCGGCGTCAGGCCTGCCATCAATGTTGGTATCTCGGTCAGCCGCGTAGGCGGCAACGCCCAGATCAAGGCCATGAAGAAAGTGGCCGGCAAGCTGCGTCTCGATATGGCCACGTATAACGAGCTGAAGGCGTTTGCGCAGTTCGGTTCCGAGCTGGACGCCACAACACAGGCCCAGCTGGCCCGTGGAGAGCGCGTAGTGGTGGCGCTGAACCAGGGGCAGTACATGCCTATGCCGGTCGAGGAGCAGGTGGCTGTCATCTTCGCGGCGACCCAGGGTTACCTGGATAAAATCGACGTCGATCGCGTGCCGGAGTTCAACTTGAGCCTGCGTGACCGCATGAAGAGCGACCACCAGGACATCCTCGCGGCGATCCGCGACGAGAAGGATATCTCAGACGAGACCGACGCGAAATTGCGCGCGGCGATGGAGGCATTCCTGAAGGACTTCTCGCCCGATCATGAAGAGCTGGGAGTAACAGCCTAGCCTCGCGCTGGCTGACAGACAGGAAATAATTGGCAAATATCAAGGACATATCGCGCCGGATCAAATCGGTGAAGAATACCCGCAAGACCACCAAGGCCATGGAGATGGTGGCGGGCGCCAGGCTCAGGCGAGCCCAGGCCCGCATCGAGTCTCTGCGTCCATACGCCGAGCGGATGTTCGAGCTGATGCAGGATGTCTCCCGGGTCACCGAACACACGAGCCAGTTTCCGCTGCTCGAGGTGCGTGAGGAGATCAAAACGGTCGCGGTCGTGATGCTTACCGGTGACCGCGGACTGGCCGGCGCTTTCAATTCCAACATCATCCGCCATGGCCTTCTCCTCGCCGAGGAGATGGAGGCGCAGGGACGGGACGTGGTCTGGTACATCGTCGGCAAGAAGGGCGTCGGCACCATGCGTTTCCGCGGTTTCAAGGCGAAGGAGTCGATCCAGGGGATAACCGACAGGCCCAAATATACGGACGCCTCCGATATCGCCCACCGGATTGTGACGGCATACATCGCGGGTGAGGTCGACCAGGTGCATCTTATATACAACCATTTCAAGTCGGCCGTCGAGCAGAAGGTGACCGAACAGATCCTCCTGCCGCTTGGTATGGAGCTGGTGGAGTCCGCGCCTGTCCCCGAGGAGGAGCGCAAGCTCCAGGGAGACTTCATATACGAGCCGGCATCGGAAGCCATCCTCGCCGAGCTGCTGCCAAGTTATGTAGACACGGGAATATACCGCGCGCTGCTGGAATCGACCGCCAGCGAGCACGGGGCCCGCATGACCGCCATGCGCAACGCTTCGGAGAACGCGGAGGAGATGGTCGATAAGCTGACGCTGGAGATGAACAAGGCCAGGCAGGCCGCCATCACCCAGGAGATCCTGGAAGTCGTGGGCGGCGCCGAGGCGCTGTCATAAATATGGGAAGAGCAGGGGACAGGCCGTTATTTGTCATTCATATGGGAAGAGCCGGACTGGCCGTTATTTGTCATTCTGAGCGAAGCGAAGAATCTGCTTTTAGAAGCAGATCCCTCGTCGCCTTTGGCTCCTCGGGATGACAACCGTTATCTTTGGCTCAGCAGGATGACAACCGTTTTTTTTGGCTCCTTAAGGATGACAACCTGAGCCAATTGGATGGTCATGAAATTTTGTTTTATTAGATTTAAGTCAAGCAACTGTAAACGAGGAACGGTGAGGTTATGAACAAAGGAAAGATAGTCGAAGTCATCGGTCCGGTGCTCGACGTAAGGTTCGAGGAGAAGCTGCCGGCCATTTATAACGCCCTGGAGATCGACCTTCCCCAGGAAGACGGAACCACCAAGCGCCTGGTAGCCGAGGTGCAGCAGCACCTGGGCGACAACAAGGTGCGCGCCGTGGCCATGGATAACACCGACGGCATCGCTCGCGGCCTTGAGGTCGTTGATACCGGCGACGCCATCCTGGTTCCGGTCGGCGACGCCACGCTGGGCCGCCTCTTCAACGTCATCGGCGAGGCCATCGACGATATCGGCGAGGTCAAGGCCGACGAGCGCTGGTCGATCCACCGCGAGGCTCCAGCTTTCGAGGAGCTCGAGCCGACTGACCAGGTCTTCGAGACCGGCATCAAGGTCATCGATCTGCTCGCCCCGTACGTCAAGGGCGGCAAGACCGGCCTCTTCGGCGGCGCCGGTGTAGGCAAGACCGTTCTCATCATGGAGCTGATCCACAACATCGCCAAGGAGCACGGCGGCGTTTCCGTCGTCTCCGGCGTGGGTGAGCGTACCCGCGAAGGAAACGACCTTTACCTGGAAATGACGGAGTCCGGCGTCCTCGGCAAGACCTGCCTGGTATACGGACAGATGAACGAGCCGCCGGGAGCGCGTCTGCGCGTTGGTCTGACTGCCCTGACCATGGCCGAGTATTTTCGCGACAAGATGGGGCAGGACGTGCTCTACTTCCTGGACAACATCTTCCGCTTCTCACAGGCCGGCTCTGAAGTATCAGCCCTCCTGGGACGTATGCCTTCCGCCGTGGGTTACCAGCCGACGCTGGCCTCGGAGATGGGCGAACTGCAGGAGCGCATCACTTCCACCAAGAACGGTTCGATCACGTCAGTGCAGGCAGTATATGTACCGGCTGACGACCTCACCGATCCGGCTCCCGCCAACACTTTCGCGCATCTGGACGCCACCACCGTACTTTCCCGCGCCATCTCGGAAATGGGTATCTACCCGGCGGTGGATCCGCTGGATTCGACATCACGCATCCTGTCGCCGGCGGCCATGGGTGAGGAGCACTACGCCGTCGCCACCCGCGTGCAGGAGACCCTGCAGCGCTACAAGGAACTGCAGGACATCATCGCCATCCTGGGCATGGACGAGCTCTCCGACGAGGACAAGCTCACCGTGACCCGCGCCCGTAAACTGCAGCGTTTCCTGTCGCAGCCGTTCCACGTGGCCGAGACTTTCTCGGGCCGCCCCGGCGTCTATGTTCCGCTCAAGGAGACCGTACGCGGCTTCAAGGAGATCATCGAAGGCAAGCACGACGATCTGCCGGAGCAGGCTTTCTACATGGCCGGCGGTATCGATGAGGTTATCAAGAACGCCCAGGAATCCGCAGCCGAGATGGAAACAGAGACGGGTGACGGCGAGGAGGCAGCCGCCTAGGCAGCGTTACGCATATGGAAGAAATCACAGACATGAAATGTGAAATAGTGACGCCGGAAGGGCTCATCCTGGATGAGACCGTTGCCATGGTCGTGGTTCCCGGCGAGATGGGCGAGCTGGGTATACTGCCGCGGCACGCTCCAATCGTGTCGAGGACCGTTACCGGTGAGGCCCGGGTAAAGCATAAGGACGGCGAGGGCGGCTGGGAATTTCTGGCAGTCGGCAACGGTTACATGAAAGTCCAGTTCGACCGCCTGCTTTTGCTGGTGGATACCGCCGAGAAAGCCACGGAGATCGATACCGCCCGCGCGGAAACGTCCCTGGAGAGGGCCGAAAAGTATCTCGCGAGGGCCGGCGAAGAAGGAGTCGACACCCATCGGGCCGAACAATCTAGAAAGAGGGCCACGAACCGGCTAAAGGTGGCCGGCAAGGCCTAAGCGGATGTTGTTGAGAGTGGCGGATGCTAGAATGGTCCGATCCATTTAATTCATATGACATCCAACCACATTCTTTCAGATGGCTAAATTCATCATATCCGGTGGGATACCCCTCGTGGGCAGCGTCAGGGTTTCAGGGGCCAAGAACTCGGCCCTGAAGCTGATGGCTGCCTCGCTGCTTTCCTCCGAAAAAACAATTCTTCACAACGTTCCCATGATCAAGGACGTCTTCACGATGGCGGACGTACTCAGGGAGATCGGCGCCGGGGTGACGATCGGGGCCGAAGGCGTCGTCATCGATCCCTCGGGACCGCTTTCCCATACGACTCCCTATGAGCTGGTGCGCAAGATGCGCGCTTCGATCGTCGTGATGGGACCGCTTCTGGCCAGGCTGCACCGGGCCCGCATCGCGATGCCCGGCGGCTGCAACATCGGCCCCCGCCAGATCAACTTCCATCTCGCGGCCCTCGAAAAGCTGGGCGCCCGCATCAGTGTCGACCACGGTTTCATCAACGTCGCCACCAACGGGCTTACCGGCGATGTCATCAGCCTTGAATATCCCAGCGTCGGCGCGACCGAGAACGTGATGATGGCGGCGTGCATGGCGCGAGGACGTACCGTCATCGAGAGCGCGGCACGCGAGCCCGAGATCATCGACCTGGCAAAGTTTCTTACTTCGATGGGCGCCCGTATCAGCGGCGCCGGCTCGAATACGATAATAATCGACGGCGTGGATGAGCTTGGCGGGGCGACCCACACCGTCATCCCCGACCGGGTTGAGGCAGGCACCTATATGATCGCCGCGGCTGTCACCAACGGGGAGGTCGAGGTGGAGGGCATCAATCCGCTCCACCTGGAGATCTTCATCAGCAAGCTGAGGGCCATCGGCGTCGACATCAAGGAATTCGACGACCGCGTAAGCTGCAAGGGCGATGGCGAATACAGCAGTACCGATATAGCCACGCTGCCGCATCCGGGTTTTCCCACCGACCTGCAGGCGCCCATGATCGTCCTTCTGTCCCTGGCGAAGGGTCACAGCATCGTCACCGAGAATGTATTTGAGAACCGCTTTGGCTTTGTGAACGAACTGAACCGCCTGGGGGCCGACGTGCAGACCAGCGGCCATCACGCGGTAGTCCACGGGCAGAGCCGGCTGGAGGGCACGATCGTGGAGTGTCCGGACCTGCGTGCCGGAGCCGGACTGGTGCTGGCGGGACTGGCGGCGTCGGGCGTCACCGAGGTCAGGCATATCGGCCACATCGACCGGGGCTACGAGAACTTCGAGCAGAAGCTGCAGGCTCTGGGAGCCGACATCCAGCGGGTGGAGTCCAGCAGTCACGCCCCTTTCGCCGCCCCTTTTAACTAGGTTGTCCGGCATTTACCGGCCGCGCCTGTCCCCTCTGGTCCAGATCTGCGCTAGAATACACGGGTGGCAACAAGGCTCTGAATCCCAACAACTGAAGGGACACAAGCTCTGACTTCCCTGTGTGCAGTCAAAATCGGAAGCAACACCCTGACGGATCAAAAAGGGCGCCTGCGCGAGGACATCATGGAGGCCCTGGTTGCAGAGATCGCCGCGCTGGCCAAAGCCGGCAACCAGGTGGTCGTCGTCTCTTCGGGGGCTATTTCCTGCGGGCTGGGCATGCTCCCCATCAAGGGTCGCCCCACCGATACCGTTGAGCTGCAGGCCACCTCGGCCGTGGGGCAGGGGCAGTTATATCACCGCTATACCGAACTTTTCGACCACGCCGGGGTAACCACCGCCCAGATCCTGCTGACCTCCTATGACATCGCCGCCCGCAGCCAGTACCTCAACGCGCGCAATACGCTGCTGAAGCTGCTGGACTGGGGCATAGTCCCGATCATCAATGAGAACGATACGACCTCGGCCGACGAGATCCGCTACGGCGACAACGACTTCCTCGCCGCCCAGGTCGCTATCCTGATAAAGGCCGACCTGCTGATGTTGCTCACCGATACGGACGGGTTATATACTAGTGACCCCTCCACCGATCCCGGCGCCAGCCTCGTCGAAGAGGTCACCGACTGTTCGCTGCTCGACCGGATCGACGCCGGCGGTACGGGCAGCGCCATCGGATCAGGCGGGATGAAGAGCAAGATCGTCGCGGCCGAGATGGCGATCACCGCCAACATCGAGGTTGTCATCGCCAATGGTTCCCGGCCCGGAGTGATTACCGCTATTGCCGCCGGTGAGAAGGTGGGAACCCGTTTTTGCCCCCTCGAATCAACGATGAGCAGCTTCAAGCTCTGGCTGAAATATGGCCGGCCCAGCGCCGGCGCGATAGTGGTGGACGAGGGTGCGGCCAATGCATTGAAGCGCCGCGGCAAGAGCCTGCTGCCCGCCGGTATCGTCAGGGTTGAAGGTCATTTCGACGCAGGCGAAGCCCTGGATGTTTTCTATCGCAAGGACGGACGCCATCTCGTCGGAAAGGGAATAACGAGCTATTCTTCCGAGGAGCTGAGGCGCATCAAGGGGATGAAAAGCCAGCAGGTGATAAAACTGATGCCGCAGGGGGAAGCAGAAGCTATCCACCGGGACTATTTCGTCCTGGCGGAGTAAGGGTGACGACCATGGAAAGTAAAAAAACGGACAAGGTGACAGCATGAAGATAAGGGAACTTTGTGAAAACGCGAAACAGGCGTCCCGGGAGCTGGCGATGCTGCCGGCAAAAGACAAGAACCGGGCGCTGATCGAGATAGCGACCGCCCTCGAGCGGCGCACGGGTGAGATCCTGCGGGAGAACCGTGACGACGTCAGGGAGGGCAAGGAGGCGCGCCTTTCGAACTCACTGCTCGATCGCCTTATGCTCGACGAGGACCGCATCCGCGACATGGCCTGGAGCCTGAGGAACATAGCCTCACTGCCGGACCCCGTGGGCGAGGTTATCGACGGCTGGCGCCTTCCCAACGGGCTGGAGATCAAGAAGATCCGCGTCCCCTTCGGTGTGCTCGCGGTCATATATGAGGCGCGGCCCAATGTCACCGTGGACGCGGCCGGGCTCTGCCTGAAGACAGGCAACGCGGTCATCCTGAGGGGCGGCAGCGCCTCCCTGCACTCGATCCGCATGCTCAACGAGGTCATCAACGGGGCTCTCATAGACGCGGGGCTGCCCGCCAACAGCGTTTCACTGATCGAATCCCGCGACCGCAGCCATCTGAAACAGCTGCTGACGATGAGCGAATATATCGACCTCGTCATCCCCCGGGGAGGGGAATCCCTGAAGGAATATCTCAAGAAGAACTCAAAGATACCGGTCATATACGCGGCCGGCGGTAACTGCCATATTTTTGTCGACGCGTCGGCCGACCTCGAAAAGGCCGTCAATATCGTCGTGAACGCGAAGGTGCAGCGACCCGGCGTCTGCAACGCCGCCGAGACCCTCCTGGTGCACAGGGACATCGCCGCTGATTTTATTCCGCTGATCGTAAAGGAACTGGCCAAACGCAAGGTCAGGCTGCATATGGACACCGCCGGCCGCTTGTTTCTCACGGGCAGGAGCAAGGCGGAGGAGAGTGTCACGGCTGCAACTGATGTTCACTACGCCACCGAGTTCCTCGACCTGGAGATGGCGGTCAGGGTTGTTGACAGCGTGGAAGAAGCCATTGGGCATATCTCGGAGTACGGCACCGGTCATTCCGAGGCCATCGTCACCAACGACCTGGAAAGTTCCCGAAAATTTTCCTCATCGGTCGATGCCGCCTGCGTATATATCAACGCCTCAACCAGGTTCACCGACGGGGGCGAATTCGGCATGGGCGCCGAGATCGGGATCAGCACGCAAAAACTGCACGCGCGGGGTCCGCTGGGGCTGCGGGAGCTGACATCGACGAAGTACGTGATTTCCGGAGACGGGCAGGTACGGGGATAGGTGCCAGGTTGTCACCCTTAAGCGAAGCGAAAGTTCACGCGCGCCAGGAGGGCCCAGCTTGAAAATCGGGATCATGGGAGGCACCTTCAACCCGATCCATATCGGGCACCTGGTCTGCGCCGAGGAGGCGCTCAACCAGTACGGCCTGGAGCGGGTCATCTTCATGCCGACCGGCCGCCATCCCTGGAGCAAGCCGGCCGCGGCCGAGATCGGCGCCGAGTCACGCTTCCTGATGACCGAGATAGCCATTGGCGACAATCCCCGCTTCGTCGTCTCCCGTTACGAGCTCGACAGGCCGCAACCGTCATATACGGTCGAGACCATCCGTCATCTGCGCGAAGAAATGCCGGAAGCGGAATTGTTCTTCATCACCGGCGCCGACGCAGTCCTCGAGATACTCGAATGGAAAGATCCGGAAGAGCTTCTCGGCATGGCCACCCTGATCGCGGCCACGAGGCCGGGCTATTCGCTGGAAAGGCTTTCCAGTGAGGTCGGCCGGTTCCTGGGGCACGACCGCGTGAAGATCATGGAGATACCCTTGATAGGCGTCTCTTCCAGCCTGATACGCGACAGGGTCGCCAGGGGCATGTCCATAAAGTATCTTGTGCCTGAGGGCGTCCTCGGGTTTATTGAGAAAGAAAGGCTTTACCGTCAAGCATAAGCGCCGTCACTCACGATACCGCTACGATTCTGTAAAAACCGGCTACCGGAGGTCGAAGCTCGTTTCCGAACGCAGTGAGCGCCGGCGGCGTAAATTCAAATTCATCCTGATCGCCGGGCTCATGCTCGCGGTTATTATCTTTGTGGCAGTTTTTGTGTTTCTGAAGGTGAGGAGTCCGGGTGAGCCGGATATCGTGGAAAAGAGGAGCGAGGGCGGTTCTGGAAATATCATCGCTGTTGGCAGGGACGATGCCGGTAAGCTGAGCCAGCTACTGGTGATTGTGCCCGGGGGACAGGCTGGCTACAGCGTATATGTTATACCGGCGCTTACCCTGGCCAACACTCCCGGCCACGGTTTCCAGAAGATGGAAAAGGCATATGAACTGGGCGGACAGGAACTGCTCGACCAGACGGTAGCCGACCTGCTGCAGATTCCCATCCAGTACCACTTAACTTTCAGAAACGCGGCGATTGAAATCACGGCGGAGCAGGCAGGTAGCATCAACATCAAACCCGACCGCGCCCTCGCGCTTGATACGGAAAACGGAACAGTCAACCTTGCCGCAGGCGACAACGTCGTGGGGACCCGCCTGGCTCTCACTTATCTCAAGGGGGCTCTTACTGACATGCGGTCAGGGCCGCAGGTGCAAGCGCTGTTCTACCGGGGCCTGCGCGAGGCGCTGTCTTCCAGGTCTGAGGCGGACCGGCGTTCGTTCGCGGTTCAGCTTGCGCAACGGATGGAGATGGACCTGGACGACGACGAATTTTCCGATCTCTTCGTGGCCATGACTTCGCCGGGCAGGGATTTCAGCGTCTGGCCGATTCCGGTAAGAGCAATGGTCAACGGCGCCAGCTTGTATTTTGAGCCGGTCCCCGACCAGATCGACATGCTGATGACCGGCCAGCCCACCGACTCCGGTTTCAATCTGGAGATTCAGAATGGCACCGGAGCGGCCGGAGTTGTCGAGGCGGCGGGCGCGTGCTTAAGCCCGCTGCGCTACAATATGACCCTGACGACCGAGCCCTCGGGGGTCAATTATGATTTTACCCAGATCCGCACAGGCACTGAAGCGGTCAATGCGGGCAACCGCATCCGCGACGTGCTGGGCAAGGGCACACTGATCAAGGACGAATACCTGGAAAAGCAGCAAATCATTGTTATCATTGGTAAAGACCTCAGTCTCGCGGAACTTGAGAAAAGATAAGGTAACCGTCAGATGGGCGTATTCATGAACAGGTGAGGAGATCATCACGCGCAGCGACCGATTGGCCCAGGAAATAGCAAAAACAGCCGCCGGCAAAAAGGCGGAAGATACAGTCATCCTCGACATGAGGAACGTATGCAGCTACACCGATTATTTCGTTATCACGAGCGGGCGCTCGACGAGGCAGACAAAGGCCATCGGCGATGAGATCCGCATCGGGATGAAGAAAGAAGGCGAAGTCGTCCTGCGGGTTGAGGGTGAGCCGAAGGGTGACTGGGTACTGATGGACTACATGCATGTAGTAGTACATATCTTCACACCGGAAGCCCGGGATTTCTACCGGCTTGAGAATCTCTGGAAAGAGGCCCCGAGGGTGGAGGTCGAGGCGGAATGAATTCCCGGGAAAGGGTGCTGGCCGTGCTGGCCGGAGAAATTCCCGATCTTGTTCCCATCATTCCTGTTGTTGACGGATACTTTGCGCCGAAAGTCATCGGCCGCGCCAACGATGAATGTTACCTCGACGGCGCCTGCATGGCGCAAGCTCTTGCGGCCGCGCGGGAGAAGTTTGACTATGACGGCATTCTTGCGGAGATGGGCCTGGGATCGAATCCCAACGTGCTGGGATGTCCGGTGGAAGTCGAAGGAAACGATGTGCCGCTGGTCGTGGACGCCATCATCGGCGGGCGCGAGGACCTGGAGAAAATACACCCGCCCGATCCCTGGGCGGAAGACAAGATGGAGCCGGTAAAGCAGCTGGTAGCCGCCGCGGGCGGCGCGCATTTCGTCCTCGGCTCCGTGCGTTCACCTTTTGAATACGCGGCCACGGTGCGCGGCCTCATCGATTTCATGACAGATTTTTACAGGGACCCGGAGCTGGTGAAAGACCTGGTCGCCGCCTGTGTTCCCGTCACCCTGGCGGTAGGCAGGGCACTGGTGGAGGCCGGGGTCGACGCCATCGTGATGAAAGACTCGTTTGCTTCATCCAGCATGATATCGCCGGACCACTACGAGCAGTTCGCGTGGACCGCGGAAGCGGAGGCCATCGCCGGCTTTAAGGGACTCGCCCCGGTCGTGCTGCACGTATGCCGCAACAGCATGCCGATCCTCACCCGGATGGCCGAGACCGGCGCCGACATCCTTGAAATTGATTCGCCGGTCGACCTGGCTGCCGCGCGGGAAGCCGTCGGCGACAAGGTCGTGCTGAAGGGCAATATCGATGCGATGTCGGTTATAGAAAAGGGCAGTGTTGCCGATGTGGAACAGGCCGTGCGGCTGGCTATGGAGGCGGCAAAGCCGGGAGGCAGGTTCATCCTCAGTACCGGGGATTCGATCCCGCTGTCGGCTCCGGAAGAAAACGTCTCCGCGCTTGTGGAATTCGGAAGAAAATACGGAAGGTATTAAGATGTCAGAAATTCTCGAACGTTTTCAGCAGGCGATAATCCATGGTGACAGCGACAGAAGCGCCGAAATGGCCGACGCTATCATCGCCGACGGAAAAACAACGCCGGACGAGATCTTTGATTATTTGACCCAAGCCATGGAGGACGTGGGCAGCCGCTACCAGACAGGGGAGTATTTCATCCCCGAGATGCTGCGCTCGGCGGAATCGGTCGAGAAGGCGATGGGGATCCTGGAACCATACCTCTTCGAGCGCCGGCATGACCAGACGGGCATCATCGTCATGGGAACCGTGAAAGGCGACATCCACAACATCGGGAAGAATATCATCGTTTCGGCTCTCAGGGCATCCGGTTACGAAGTGCACGATCTCGGCGTCAATATTTCCACTGACAAGTTCATCAACAAGATCAGGGAAGTGAACGCGGACATGCTCATGCTTTCGGCATTCACGACCTCGACCAAGTCAGCGCTCATCGATATCATGGAGAAGCTTGAGAAGGAAGGGATGCGCGACCAGATCAAGGTCGTTTCCGGCGGCGCCTCCCATTCAGAGGAGTTCGCGCGCGAAGTCGGAGTCGACGGGTTTGCGAAAGACGTCAAAAGCACGCTCGCGGTATGCAGGAAGCTGATGGGCGAGCAATCATGACTGCTGGCGTGTCGGTAGCAGTTGCAGGGAATTGGGCAGAATGATCAATTTTGGATAATAAAGAGCCTGATTGACCCGAACACAGCTTTGGCTGTAATATAACTACAAATAGTCGGTTTGATACAGTCGTCTATGGTGCGCGTGTTTTATAAAGGTTTGGGGTACTGGTGGGATTGGTAACTGCAGTTGTGAGCTGGAAAACACAACGTGATTTTTTTGTACCTTCTCCGTTTTACGCTGCAGGCAGGCGTTGTAGTAGTGAAGGCACATACCCCTGAGTCTCAATCAGAAAATACGGCGTAGATAATTTTGAATAACTTGTTATCCTTTAAGTCACATTTCAGTCAGAAGGCGGCGGGTATATGAAAATATTGCTCATAAGCGGAGCTATCAGCGGTGAGAACCGTTATGGCAACCTTGAGGATATCGGAGCTTATCTTCCGCCTTATGGATTGATGTGTCTGGCAGCCGTCCTCGAGAAGAACGGCCACGAAGTAAAAATCCTCGACTCTGTCCGCTACAGAATGAGCAAACAGCGCATTTCCGATGAGATCAGGAAATTCGCTCCCGGTCTTATCGGCATGTCCGTTTACTCCATCGGCGCCGATCAGGCGATCAAAACAGCGCAGCATATCAAGAGCGAGTTCGATATTCCCATTGTGGTCGGGGGTCCGCACGTGATTGTTTATACGGAAGACCTCGCCGATTATGATTATTTTGACTTCCTTGTGACGGGCGAGGGTGAAAGGACGCTGGCAGAGCTCGTTGATACTCTGGAAAATGGCGGGGAATTCAGCGGGATCAAGGGTCTTTTTTATCGTAATGACGGCGAAGTCATAAGAAATGAGCCGCAGCCGTATATCGAGGACCTGGACGAACTTCCATTCCCCGCGTTTCATCTGATTGATGATCTTAAAGGTTATACGCCTCAGCTGCTTGTATACCGGCGAAGGCCCGTGATAACCCTGGTGACCAGCAGAGGATGTCCGTTCGAATGCATTTTCTGCAATTCCGTATGGACGAGAAAATGGAGAGCCAATTCCGCTGAATATGTAGTTGACCTGATGGAACATGTAATAAATAATTTCGGCGCACGCGAGATCAGTTTTCACGAGGATACTTTTGCCTTGAACAAGAGACGTGTTCTGGAAATCTGCCGGATGATCAGGGAGAGGAACCTGAAAATCATCTGGACAGCGACCGTAAACCTGAAAACCCTCGACCAGGAAGTCATCAGGGCCATGAAGGATGCGGGCTGCTGGCTCGTTTCAGTGGGGATTGAGAGCGGCAGCGACAAGGTTCTCAAGTTCGTCAAGAAACCTGTTGACAAGGCAACTGTCAGGCGGGTGACAGCCTGGCTTGATGAGGCGGGAATCAAGATTCGCGGTTACTTCATGATAGGTCACCTGATAGACACAGAAGAGACCATTCAGGAAACAATAGACTTTGCCAAATCTCTGCCTTTATATTCCATGAACCTGAGTGTCATGTACCTGGCTCCTGGTTCGGAAGCCCGCGAGATAGCGCACGAGTACGGATCTGTCAATGTGGGGCTCGACCTGGGCTCAGGTTATCCCAGGGGGAATCTGAGCTTCATTCCGAAGGGTCTGACAGAAGAGTACATCCAGGCCATGCAAAAAAAGGCCATCAGCAACTTCTTCTTTCGTCCCAGGCAGATCGGCAGACTGCTTTCAGCCATCGAGGGCCCTGAGGATGTTCGAAGATACGCCCGGATGGTCCGCGCGTTCTTCAAGCTTTCGGCAAACCGCGCGGTCGTCGGTGTGCGCCGCCGGCTTGCTCACAACTGATACTCCAGGTCTTACGCTAGAATCAGTTATGGTCTGATAAAGAGTCACGGCCACCCGCGACCCTGACGCCGGCAATCCGGAAGTGAAATCATGGAACCCTCGCACCCACGTCATTGGCTTCAATACTGGCTCGCGGCCGCTCTGGCTGTCTTTCTGGTTGTGGTTGCTGTCTGGGAGTCCGGTGAAAGCATGCGTGACCGTACGGATGCTCTGGTTCGTAATGACGTCAACCCGCAGCAGGCCCGCCCCCTCATTCGCGACGAGGAATTCTATGGCATCAACACCGGTATCCAGGACCTGTTACGTGATTCTGTCTCCATGCCGCCGGTAGTTTCGGGCTTGAATGGATCACCCGCTTTCGAGACGAGGGTCAGAGTCCTGGAGACCGGGTCGAGCAGCGCTTCCGCCGGTATCGCATATTTCGGGGAGGAAGGTGAGAGGCTCCTGACCTTCATCATCGTCCCCAACGAAGGCCGCCTGCGGCTGTATGACTCGACTTCCAGGAAAAACGTGGTCAACCGCTATGGGCGCGAAGACTTCAGGACCGGCCGGTGGTACTTGCTGAAAATTGTTATTGATGCCGGTGCGGTTCACGCCTTCATCGACGGCGTTGAAGTGACGCAGCCGGCGGGGGTCCCGGCGCCGGCAGGCGCCGGCAGGTTCGGCTTGCGGGCAAGGCAGGGCGTCGCCGAGTTCGACGATAGCCGGCTGTACGACCCGCAAAGCGGGGAGACGGTGTTTGCGGATGATTTCGCAGGTGGGGCCGATAGCTGGGAGGAGCGCGACGACGGCATCTGGTCGGCCGAGGCGCGGGAGGGCGGCGCCGTCTATCGCGCCGACCTGCTTCTGGAAGCGGAGACCATGACAGATCCCGGGCTTTCCCCGGATTTCAACCGCAACTTCGATCTACTCGAGGCCTCGGGGGCACGTTATGTCAGGGTCTTTTTCGAATGGAATGACATCGAGGCGTCGGGCCCGGGATCCTTCTACTGGGAATACATGGATGCGCTGGCGATGGCGGCCCACGAGCATAACCTGGCCCTGGTGCCCAGCCTCGTATATGCGCCGGCCTGGGCGGTCGCGCCACAGAACCGCGCCAACGAGGCTCCGTACTCCTTTCCGCCCGTAGACCAGGCTGATTACAACCGGTTCGTAGAGGCGGCTGTGCGGCGATACATGTCCGACGGGGAGCTGGCGCGCGAGCAGGGCTGGAAAGATGGTTATGGAGCAACCAGTTTTGAGATCGGCAACGAATACAACATCAGCCGCGTCATCAAGGAGGACGGGTCGCTGTTCTTCGCCGGCTGGATGGGGGATATAAACGATTATGTGGATTTGCTGAAGACCGGCCACGATGCGGTGAAGTCCAGCTGTTCCGCCTGCATGGTGCTCAACGGGGCGCCCGGCGACGGAATGATGAACGAGTACTCGAAACGCAGGGACCCAACGGGCGTGCGGCAATATCTATGGCAGGGAGTCGAGGATCTCTACGAGGCCATTCAGCAACGGCATCCGGGCGATCCCAACGCGGCCGACCGCTACTTTGACGTTCTCAATATCCATACCTATGAATGGTTCATGTTCACGGCGCAGGGACAGTTTCCCGATCGCTACCGTTCTTATGGATACCCGGACCCCATGTGGTACCGGGACAGGCTGGGCAATGTTGTCGAGGTCATGGCTCGCTACGGCGACGCGGACAAGGACATCTGGCTCACGGAAACCACCTATCCCAGTTCTGATGACAACGACCCCTATGCGGGATTCCTGGGAGAGGAGGGGCAGGCCGAAGCGCTCATCATGATTTACTCGGAGTCGGCGGCGTTCCCCCAGGTGAAGAAAGTATTCTGGTGGCACAGCAACGATCTGGTTGTTTCAGTGGGGCTTATTCGCAAGGATATGACAACAAAACCGTCATACGACGCGTACCGTGAACTTACAGGAAGAAAATCGCAGGGTGGGCCGTAGTCCGGGCGATGCAGGCGGCAACCGTCGCGGGCAGCGCAGGCCGCCACCTGTGATTACGGGTCAGGATATCGAGTGAAGCCGGGCACGTCTATTGCCTGACGTCTTATGCCCTGCTGGAGAGTTCAAGGAATTGCCTGGCGACCCGCCCGGACATCAGGGGATTGAAAAGTATATTTGTCACGAAATAGCATTCGTGTGAACAGTAGCACCTTGTCTTGTTGATCTTTGCCCTGATTCGATCCGCCTCGGCGGAGAAAAAGATCTTCTGAAAGTCATAGCCCGCGTCTCTGACGTTGCCCATGCTGTCGTCCAGGATCTCGCAGGGGAAAACATCCCCGACTTCGTTCATTACCGCGGTGATCCTGCCTGCGTAGCAGGGAAGCTGCCGCCGGCTCTGTCTGACGGTCTCATAGATCAGGTCTCTCTGCACCAGGTCCTGTGCCGCTTTCAAACGGGCCAGAGTGAAATGGTATATCTTTGGCTTGCTGCCTTTCAGGTCTCTTTCCAGCCTCTGGACGGCGCGCCGGTATTTCTCCAGATCGACATCCTTGTAATGGTCGTCGGCCGGGTTTCCCCTGACCAGGGATATCGTATGGGTCTCGCACCCGGGCAGGGTGTTCACAAAATCGATGATTTCGTCCATCTTGTCCTGGTTTTCCCTGCAAAATACGGTATTTATACCCAGCTGCAGATTGTTGTAGCGCTCGCCCAAACGCCTGAGCCCCTCGTAAGTCTCCATGGCGTTCTCGAAGTTTCCGGGTGTGTCCCGGAGCCGGTCGTGATCGTCGCCGATGCCATCGAGCGAGACCTTTGAGACAACGGCGCTTTCGGGGCAGCGTTTGAGGATCTCTTCAGTGGCCGGTATCACCAGGTTCGGCGCCATGCCGTTCGTCGGCAGGGTGATGATCACCGGATGATTGTTGTGATAAAACAATTCGACGATATCCGGGAGGTCCTTGCGCACATATATCTCTCCGCCGGAAAAAAGCAGCCACAGCAGGTCGCCCATGGAGCTGGAAACTTTCTCGATCTCATCGAGGGTCAATTCGTCGCGCCTGGTATGCCTGTCCTGCCAGTAGAAGCAGAAAGGGCATCTCGCGTTGCAGCGGGCCGTTACAAAGAAGGTGAACTGCAGCGGCTCGCGCTTGAAGAAGATCGAGGGGATGTATTTTAGCGATGAATACATGGGGTTACGCTCATCTCCACCCTTGTTCGCAAACGTTATGAATAACGTCTCTTGATTTTTACTTCCCAGAGAAACTTGAACGTTCCCATCGCTGAGCCGTATGCGACAACGGCCGGATAAACAAGCTGATAGTAAGCCATTGCGCGAAACAGGAACCACCAGCCCTTTTCATTTCTGATGAGCCGCAGCAGCTTGAAGCTCGCGGCCACATTCAGCAGATAGAGAAATGAGGCCGGGATCAGCAGCCACCATTTTTGTGTGACGACGGCCGCAGTGATAATCACCAGGTTGAGTGCCTGGGTGAGGACGTTGACTTTCAGCTCATATGATGCCGCTCCTGAATCCTTGGTGACGTCCCGGTTCTTGAGAGAGTACATGGTCCAGTACTTGCTTTTTTTGATGGCGTTCCTGACAGACCTGACAAACCCGAATCGGAACATATGCTGTACCTGGATGTTCGGTGAGCGTGTCAACTGGTGGCCGGCCCTCAGCATCCGGTGGCAGAACTCGACGTCCTCGACGCTCGCCTGGTGTCCGATGAACGAGTCTTCGATAAACCCGCCGAATTCGTCGAAGGTGCTTTTGCGTATTGCCAGGCAGTGGGTCGCAATGTAGTCGGGGTGTTCCACTTTGGTCTCTACGTGATGGATGTAGAGCGACTGGAAGTTGCTGTAGAAATCCTTGTCCCAGGGTTCCCTGGTATAGGCGCCGCCGACGCAGATGCTGTCACCGCCCAGCAGCTCGTTGATACTGTTCTCAATCGTATTGGGTAGAACGATGCAGTCGGCGTCGATGAAGAGGATGATCTCGCCGCCCGCCTCGCGAACTCCGGTGTTACGCGCCTTCGATACACCCCTGTTCTCCTTGAAATCTATCAGGCGGAAGGGGAAGCGGTCCGCCAGTCGTCCGATTACTTCGAGGCTGTTATCAGTGGAGCAGTCGTTGACCAGCACGACCTCGAAATCCGTGAATGTGGAATTATAAAGTGCTTCCAGGACAGGCGTGATGCAGTCGGCGCCGTTGTAGAGCGGAATGACGATCGATACCATGGGAGTGGCCTCGCCGGCAGGCACAGCGCCGGCCGCAGATTCAGTTTTGGCGGAGGCCGGCTGTTGTTGTTCCAGCATCAGCCCTTATCCCCCTTTTTGGCTGAACCGCGTGTTTCGGCGGGCCGGTCGACCTTGAGCGAGTCCCTTTTAACCCAGAGCCAGAAAAAGCTGGTGCCGCCCTTGGCGACGGTCTTGAAATCGTACCAGCTGCGAACTTCAAGCAGCCGCCTGAAGATGAAACCGGGCCGCGAATAAAAACGCCGGAATGCCAGAGTCCTCAGCTCGTCGATCTGTTCGCCGGTCATGGTATAGGGCACAAAAGCCCCTCCCTCGAATGTATAGTCGTCGGTGTTGGATGACATGGTGCCGTATTCTTCAATATTTTCATAAAGTTCGGTTCCGGGAAAGGGCGTCATCGAATGGAAGTTTGCATAGTGGGGATCGAGTTCAATGGCGAAATCGATTGTCTGCAGGGCTTCTTCGTAGGTCTCACCCGGGATACCGATGATGAAGGGAGTATACACTTTCAGCCCCGCCTTCTTGGAGGCTTTTACCGCCTCGCGGGTCTGGTCGAGCGTTATGCCCTTCTTCATGGTGTTGAGATTCTTCTGCACTCCGCTCTCGGCGCCGTAGAGTATCGCCCAGCATCCGGCCTTCTTCATCTCTTTAAGCAGCTCAAAATCTACCGTGTTGACGCGGGAAGACACATAAAAACTGAATTTGAGCTTCTTCTCCCGCAGTTGCCGGAAGATCTTGAGGGCGCGTTCACGGTCGGCGGTGAAGGTCTCGTCAAGGAAGCGGATTTCGCGAAAGCCGTAGTGGTTGACCAGCTCCTCAATCTCCTTTACAACGTTCTCGACGCTGCGGAAGCGGATCCTGCGTTCGCCTTTCATCTGGAAACAGTAGATACAACGGGCCTTGCAGCCGCGTGAGGTCATGACGATGGCGATAGGTTTTTCCTTGTAGCTTCCGGGGGGTGACTCGTACTTGTCAAAATCGCCCAGCAGCTCGCGGCGGGGGATGGGGATAATGTCCAGGTCTTCAATTAGCGGCCGCGGCTCATTCCTGATGATGGCGCCGTCATCAGCGCGGTACGCGACGCCGGCAACTCCCGCGAGGCTCTCGCCCTTTTCCAGTCTCGCGATCAGCTCGGGGACGGTCTCTTCACCCTCGCCGATGACAATCGAATCGAATGCGGCGCACTGTTCAAGGCTTTTCTCCTCGACCGCGGAAGGATAGGGGCCCGCGGCAGTCACGTGGATTCCAGGATCGATCGCCTTGATGTCCTCAGCCGTTTTCATGGCCTTGGTCCACATGGAAGCGTTGGCCGAGACACCGACGAAACCGGGCTTAAACTCTCGGACCTTCTCGATGACTTCGCGATGAGTCCAGAAGGCGCCGTCGACAAGCTGAACTTCGTGGCCTGCCTCCTGGATGCAGGTGGCTATGTAGAGCAGCCCAAGCGGGTGTTGATAACTTATCGCCGATTTGGCAAGCCTGGAGGGGTAGATGTCGTCAGGTTTCCACGACGGTAGTATGACCATTGATTTCAACTGCGATCTCCTCAATCAGGAAGCATCAGTGCTGACTGATGCAAACCTGCATAATGTCTGAAAATGTGAGAGAAGAGCGCATCAAGAACCAATGGAAAAAGACCAGTGGAACAAATATATCCCCGACTTCCCCTCACCCCGAAGCGTGACTAAAGTCTAACAGAGAAATATACCTATTTCCACAGTCTTTATCGCAATGAAGCGGGTTCAGAGCCGGTTATTACACGTGGACCGTTTGTCTGGCTTTTGCTTTTCTGCTACGCTGATTTTGCTTTTCTATTCCCGGATGCCGTGAGGCTTTTCCATACGGGCGGCACCTTCTTCAGGACAGAAAACAATTACAATCAAAATGATAGATCATGGCTTCTGAAAACAATCAGGGCGGCGCTGCCGCCGGTAATCCAGGCTACGGCGTTGCCGTCGATGTCGGTACTTCGAGTATATGGTCCAGGCTTACGGACCTTGCCGGCGGCGATGTGCTGGACACGCTGGTCGTCCCAAACCCGCAGCAGCAGCACGGCGCAGATATAGCCAGCCGCCTCGGCCTGGCTTCCGAGGATCCGAAAATACGGGCGATGCTCCACTCCGAGGTCATAGCAACCCTCAACGAATCGATTGACCGGCTCTGCTCCGATGCCGGTGTCTCGCGGGAGGATGTCACCGAGATAACGGCCGTGGGCAACTCGGCCATGTACGCGTTCCTCCTGGACGTCGATCCGACGCCTCTCTGCGGCACGCCGTTCAATCTCAAAAGGGCGAAGGACTACTACGGCCCCGCCGGAGAGCTGGGCGTGAACCCTCCGGGCGCGAACCTTTTTATCCCGGCCCCGATCTTCGGATTTGTCGGCGCGGACGCCCTGGCGGACATCCTTCTGATCGACATGGCGGACAGCGACGACCTCGAGCTGATCGTAGATGTCGGGACCAATTGCGAGATGGCGCTGGGAAACCGGGAGAAGATCCTTGTCGCATCGAGCCCGGCCGGACCGGCGTATGAGGATACGCACATGTCATTCGGCCTTTCGGCGACCGAGGGAGCGATCTACCAGGCGCGGCTGGACGGCGAATCCTTTGAATACTCGGTCGTCGGCGGAGGCGAGCCCAGGGGGATATGCGGCTCGGGGCTGATCGATATAATCGCCGGGATGAGAAGAAGCGGCTGGGTGGATGAGGGGGGACGACTGCTGCGCGAAGGTCCGGTTGTCGTCGCCGCAGGCGAAGACCCGATCACGGTCAGCCAGCATGACATCCGTTCCTTCCAGCTGGTCAAGGCTTCAGTGCACGCCGCGATAGCCGTCCTCCAGAACAAGATCGGCAGTCATTCCCTTGGGCGTATGCTGATCACGGGGACCTTTGGAAGCTATATCGATCTCGATAACGCGCGCATGCTGAAGATGTTCCCCGACCTTCCCAACGAAAAGATAGAAGTCGTTGCCGACGCCGCCTGCCAGGGCGCCGTCCTCATGCTGGGGGAGGCGCACCGCCAGAGGCTCACCAGTATCCGCAAGGGCATCAGGCATGTCGCACTGCCGCTCGACAGGAGTTTCCAGGACGAGTTCGTCCGTATGATGGCTTTTTAGGGTCCCGGCGGTCTCCTTCTTTCCGCAGCAGTATCCTCAGCGCCATGAATAACGCACCCCCTTTTTTTGCTTTCTAATCCCCGATTCATCGAGCTCACCGAAGACTGGATGGAGCATTACTGTGTCGTATTCTGGATATGTAGTGAATAACTAAAATATCCAAGATAGCTTTGATAGTAAGGTATGTTCAGTTTACATAAACGATGACTTGTTGTTAGATATACGCATAGGTTTTCAGTGGTTATAAACAGGATTCCAGGGCTTTGAGGCCAGATCTCTGAACCGTCCGGGTAATCCAGTCGGCCATTGCTGATGTCGCTGACTCTATGAAGAAAATATTTACTTCCGGTCACGTCTTTTTGAAGTTTGCATTATTCCAGAAGAGGATAGATAAACAAAGACAAGATACGTGACCGTTTGATGCCGGCCAGATACGGGGGCTTTTTGGAATCAACGTGTAAACGTGGACTTTCGTGGCGGCATATCGCGCGTCTGTTTAATTTCATTGTATTTCTATTTGCCGGCATGTTCTTTTCGCTCGCAGCAGAGGACATCGCCGAGGCTGCTACAACCCTGCGCATAAGGGATGACTCGGCAGGCGGGGATTGTCTTCAGGCAGGTACATGGGATCCCGGCAGCAGGACATGCACGCTGACGGCGGATTCGAACCATCTGTTCATAATCGAAAGCGATGGCGTGACCCTGGACGGAGCCGGCCATACCCTGACCGGCGCCGGGCCTGTGGACCCGGCATATTTTGTTCCTGGCCCGGATGGGGGAGGCTTCGCGGTTGACGTGACCGGCAGATCCGGGGTAACGGTCAGGAATCTCAACCTGACGCGCCACGACTACGGGGTCCATCTGAACTATTCGAACAACGTCACGATCACCGGCGTCACGACATCCTTCAGCGGTCTTGCCGGAATCTCCTTAAGCTACTCCGGCAAAAACACCGTAAGTGGTAACTCAATCGCTAACCCAAATCTGAATACGGGAATATGCATCGGTTATGCCAGCAGTAACAACATCATCACCGATAACCGGGTTTCCGGAAGCGACAGGGGTATCTATCTTCACGATGGCTCCAACGGCAATGAGATCTCCGGCAACCGGCTCGACGGTAACCTCTGGGGGCTGACCCTCTGGATCAATGACAGCTACAACCGCGTGGCCGGCAACGATATATCGGGTGGCCTGTACGGCATCTATCTACATAGTTCGAACATCAACAACGATATTTTTGGCAATACAATCTCGGGCAATGCGACAGGGATCCGGATTGACGCCACAGGCACGAACCACGTCATCAATAACAACCTGCGGGGAAACACGATTCAGGCTTTGATGACCGGCGCCGGCGGAATCTTTAATCACGTGGCTCCTGAGGGAGGGAACTACTGGGATGATTACGACAGCCCGGCGGAAGGGTGCCATGACGAAAACAGTGACAGTTTCTGTGACTCTCCCTATATTTTTTCCGGAGGGGCGGACCAGCTACCCAGGGTTGACCAGTCAGTATGGCCCTGCATCAAGCCCGCGCTTGCAACGGCTGCCGGCAGGGACTGGTGGGCGTCCTATTCCGAATACCTGGAGAGGGAGCTGTCGGTCGAATATACGATCACCAATCGTGGAATCGCCCACGCCTACAATGTGGCGATAAACGCGAGCGTCTGCAGCGGCGGGGTCTATGTGACGTCCGCGCTGCCCGTAGATGTTGCCGCGAGCCTGTCCGGCAATTCCGGTGCAGAGCAGGCGACGCTGAAATACCACGTGCCGGAAGGTATGGCGACGTTCAGAACGGTGATATTCGCGACCGCGGCGGATGGATGTAACGGTATCCATTATTATCCGGATGACCTCTCCGGGCATTAGGCCGGCAGTAGATATTAGTCTGGCAGACGGCACCTGCGGGCCACCTCATTTTTTCACGTCGCCTCTGCATGGGTATCGAATTCATACATTTGGCGAAGGTGCGGAAAAACAGCTAAGATGAAAAGGATGTATCAAGTCGATGGCTGGTCGGCGGCCGCCCCCTGAACCTGGAATCGAAAAGCAATATGACAGAACATAACTCGGGAAACCGATTCGAAGATCCCCATAACAGCGGGGATAAAAATCCAGGTTCACAGATACCATCGGACGGCCGGGTAAACGGCGACGGCGGCTGGGTATCGCATCCCCCGGCCCAATGGACTCCGGCGCCCAGGGTGGATTATCCTGATTCAACCGCAGGGCCGGGTACTCCTCTGGAGCACCAGGCGGAATCTTCTCCGCAAACCAGAAACAGCAGCTGGTACTCTCCCAGAAGGCTTCTTCGCGATCTGATCATACCTCTGGTCTTTGCTTTTGCCCTGGCAATGATCGTGCAGGCGACAGTGGCAAAGCCGTATCAGATTCCTTCTCCATCGATGTACCCCACGATTCAGGTTTTTGATCGCATTCTGGCCAACCGTTTGATATACCGCTTTCATGGAGTCCAGCGCGGCGATGTCATCGTTTTCAGGCCGCCAGTGGCCATCGATCCGGAGACTCCCTATGTCAAGCGCGTGGCGGGTCTGCCGGGCGAGACCGTTGAGATCCGCGGCGGGAAGACTATCGTGAACGGCGAGGAATTCGTCGTGGAAAAAGCCGCCAATCCTTCCTATACAAGGCCCGCTGAGGTCGTGCCGGAAGGCATGCTGTTCGTGCTTGGCGACAACCGCAACGAGAGCCAGGACAGCCATATCTGGGGCTACGTCCCCGTCGACAATGTCATCGGCCGGGCAGATGTGATCTACTGGCCGCCAGAACACATGCAAACGCTGGGGAACTGAACCAGATCCGAAACCCGAAAGGCGCTCCCTGCATGCATATGCTGGGCGTCCATATCAGAACCGGCGGCGGCCTGTCGGCCGCTGCCCGCCATGCTGACGCAATCGGCTCCACCTCCTTCCAGATCATGTCGGGAAACCCCTCCGCGTGGAATCCTGGCGCACTGGATGCCGCGCAGGCCGAAAAATACCGCGGGCTCGTGGCGGAAAAAAAACTGGGGCCCGTCTTCCTCCACGCGGGCTATCTGATCAACCTCTCCTGCCGCACGGGCAGAAACGCGCCCATCTACGCCAAGTCCATCAAGCTGCTTCAGGAAAACATAGAAAGGGCCGCGGTCCTTGGCTGCGAATACGTGGTCGTGCACATGGGAAGCAGGCGGGGGACCGCGCCCGGCAAGGCGCTCAAGGCTCTGGTGGACGGAATCAGCCGCCTGCATCCGACGGTCGCCAAAAGGCTGCATGAAAGTATCGGGCCCTCCGGACCGCCGATGTTACTCCTGGAAAACAGCGCTGGCTCCGGAGATACGGTGGGCGCCAGTTTCGAAGAGCTGGGAGAGGTGCTGGGCGCCGTAGAAGAGCGCGGCGTGGAAATGCCGCTGGGGATCTGCCTGGATACGGCCCATATGTGGGGGGCCGGTTATGACCTGTCAACGAAAAAACGTGTTGATACCATAGTGGAAGATTTTGACCGAATCGTGGGAATAGACCGTCTGTGGCTGGTCCACTTCAACGACTCGCCCGTGGAGCGGGGCTCAAGGCGTGACAAGCACGAGCATATCGGCTGTGGCCTCATCCCGATGGCCGGGCTCCGCGCTTTCGCGCGCCACAGGAAATTGTGCCGGGTGCCGCTGATCATGGAGACCGCGGGAAACACCAGCCCCACCGACGAGAAGCGCATGGCCGACCTGCGGGCGCTTGCCGGCGATTAGCCGGGCATGGCCTTAAAGCCAGCCCGAGTTCAGCGGCAGGCTGTGCAGGCGTGAGATATTTGCATCGTAGCCGCGCTTATTGCGCGCGTAAAGCGCGGACACCAGGGCGTTGACGATACTGAAAGCGCCTACGAGCGAGGGTGCGAACGAGGTCGAATCAAGGTAGCAATAGAGGTTCCTGTCGGCATGTTTGGCGACTTCGGAGAGCGTGTTGTCGCTGATGCCAACGGACACCGTTCCCCTCTCTCCCGCGGCCTTGATCAGCCTCAGCAGGAACTGGTGCGCGGTCTTGAAGCCGACCGCGACAAGCACCGAGTTCTCCCCCATGTCGGAGACCGCCGCCACCGAATCCTCTGTGCTGCTGGTCACGCAGACCACCGGCAGCCCCATGATCACAAGATAATAGCGCAGGTAGTCGACGACGATGGCCGCCTCCGATATACCCGCGACGACGATCGTATCGGCTTTCTCAATCAGTTCGACGATGCCCAGGAAGTCATCCGTGTGATTGCGTTTCATCGTCTCTTCCAGGATGTTGACGTCCGTCCGCACCGCCCTTCCCGAAAAATCATCGTCGACGGGAAAGTGCAGCTGGCCGTCGATGCCGGTCTCGGCGGGAGATGATAGCAGCCGGTGTTCTTCCCAGGCGGTCTTCATCATCTCGGAATAGCCGGAGAAGCCCAGGAATTGAGCAAAACGGACGACGGTGGAACTGGTCGTACTGGTACGGACAGCCAGTTCCTGCGCGGACATGAAGGGCGCTTCGGAGAGGTGGTCGATCAGGTAACGGGCAATGCCCTTTCTTGACCTGGAGAAAGTTTCGAATTCATCCTGCAGGGCACGCAACAGACTGCCGTTGCCTGCCCCTGCTTTACGCTTCGCCACCATGGTGAGGAAAGGTTATAACAGCGGCAAAAAAGTTGCAATTAACCGGATTGGGACACCCGGATTGGAACCGGATTGGGACACCTTACTTAATTCCCCATAACAGTTTCAGAATTCGGCCGGGTTTGCAGGAATTAAGTAAGGTGTCCCAGAGTTTCCTACCCCATTCCTACATCCTGCTCCTTCTGGAGCTTCTTGCCCTCGGTCTGCAGCGACGGGGCCACCATGACCTCGGCCTTCTGGAAAGCCTGGATGTTCTCGTAGCCGCAGGTTGCCATCGATGTCTTCAGGGCGCCGAAGAGGTTGAGCGTGCCATCGTTCTCCGTGGCGGGTCCGACCAGGATCGATTTCAGCGACGCCACCTGGTTGGTTTTCACGCGGGTGCCACGTGGCAGTTGCGGGTGGAACGTGGCCATGCCCCAGTGATAACCGCGTCCGGGCGCCTCATTTGCCCGTGAGAGGGGCGAGCCGATCATCACGGCGTCGGCGCCGCAGGCGATGGCCTTGCAGATATCGCCACCGGTGCGCATGCCGCCGTCGGCGATGACCTGGACATAGTCGCCGGTGTCGAGCAGATGCTGGATCCGCGCCGCCGCTGCGTCGGCTATAGCAGTAGCCTGGGGGACGCCGATGCCCAGCACACCGCGGGTGGTGCAGGCAGCGCCCGGTCCAACACCCACGAGTACGCCGAAAGCGCCGGTGCGCATCAGGTGGAGAGCGGTGGTATATGAGGCGCAGCCGCCGACTATGACGGGAATCGGCACCTCGGCAATGAATTTCTTCAGGTTGAGCGGCTCGACGATCGAGCTTACGTGTTCGGCGCTGACGACAGTGCCCTGGATGATAAGCACGTCGAGACCGGCGTCGATCACGGTCTTGTAGTACTGGGTGACTTTCTGGGGGGTCAGCGAGGCGGCGGCAAGGACGCCCTGGCTCTTGATCTCCTTGATCCGCTGGGCGATCAGTTCTTCCTTGACCGGCTCCTGGTAGATCTTCTGGAGTCCGGCGGTCGCCTCGACGGCCGAAAGTTTTGCGATTTTCTCAAGTTGTTCGTCTGCGTTCTCGAAGCGGGTCTGGATGCCCTCGAGGTTGAGTACGGCCAGGCCGCCGATCCTGCCCATGGCGACGGCGAAATTCGTGTCAACGACGCCATCCATGGCTGAGGCCAGGCAGGGGAGTTCCAGTTTGTGCTTGCCGATGGACCAGGTTATATCCACGTCCTCCACGTCACGGGTCCTGCGGCTGGGGACGATGGCGATATCGTCCAGCCCGTAAGCTCTTCTGCCTTTTTTACCTCGTCCGATTTCGACTTCCATGAACCCTCCGGGGAGCAAATTTAACTGGAAAACTACGCCCGCGGCCCATTTCAGAGCTTTAGGTTACGGGGGATGCTATACCCTGCAATTACACTTTTCAACCCGGGCGGGAAGCGCAAAGGCAGTCATACGCGCCATTCCACCTTTATTTGACGGCGCTCCGGGTCATACCGTCCGCGGCGGCATCGATAACGCCGCGCGCCTGAATTTGTAAGCCCCCCGGCAGTTGGATAAGATGTTTACACGCAATTTACGGAGGTTTTTCAGAATATGAGCGATATGAAGATAGGCACAATGACAGTCAAGGCGGGGCTCGCCGAGATGCTCAAGGGCGGCGTCATCATGGACGTAACCAACGCCGAGCAGGCAAAGATCGCCGAGGAGGCGGGGGCCTGCGCCGTCATGGCGCTCGAGCGTGTTCCGTCCGATATCCGCGCCGACGGTGGCGTTGCCCGCATGTCGGACCCGGAGAAGATCACGGAGATACAGGCAGCCGTGACCATACCGGTTATGGCCAAGGCCCGCATCGGCCATTTCGTCGAGGCGCAGATACTGCAATCGCTCGAAGTCGACTACATCGACGAGAGCGAAGTGCTGACTCCAGCCGACGAGGCAAACCACATCAACAAATGGAAGTTCACAGTGCCGTTCGTCTGCGGCGCCGTCAATCTGGGCGAGGCGCTCAGGCGTATCTCTGAAGGTGCGGCGATGATCCGTACCAAAGGCGAGGCCGGCACCGGCAATGTCGTGGAAGCAGTGCGCCATATGCGCGCGATCACCGGCGAGATCAGGCAGCTCGCAGCCATGGATGAGGACGAGCTGTTCAAGGCCGCCAAGGAGTTGCGCTCGCCGATCGAGCTGGTTCAGTGGGTGGCCAGCAATGGAAGACTTCCGGTGGTCAACTTCTCCGCCGGCGGACTGGCGACTCCCGCCGACGCCGCACTGATGATGCAGCTTGGGGCCGAAGGCGTCTTCGTGGGCTCGGGCATTTTCAAGAGCGAGGACCCGGCAGGCCGCGGCAAGGCCATTGTCGAGGCGACCACGCATTACAAAGACCCGGAAGTGCTTGCCCGGGTCTCCACCGGTCTGAAAAAAGCCATGATCGGCATGGAGATAAAAGAGATCCCCGAGGAAGACCTGCTGCAGCACCGCGGCTGGTAACCGGGGTCGCACCCGGGATACTTTGTGCTAAATCCCGGGACACCTTACTGAACTCCCGGGTACGTGGACAGGATAATTCCCGCAGATTGAGGCGGCCCTTCGGGGCCGTTTTTCATTTGTGGGATAATGGAATGCGAAAATGAGCAGCTCGCAAACAGAAAAAATAACTATCGGCGTCCTCGCCCTTCAGGGCGCATTCCGCGAGCACGCTGTCGCGCTGGAAAAATGCGGCGCAACAGCCCGCAAGGTCCGGCGCCGCCGCGAGCTGGACGGCCTCGATGCCCTGGTTATCCCGGGCGGCGAGAGCATGACCATCGGCAAGCTGATGGTCAGCTACCACCTGCTGGATGAGATCAAAGGCCTGGGCGCTGACGGGTTGCCGATGTTCGGCACCTGTGCCGGGCTGGTCATGCTCGCTCGCGAGGTTGTCGAGGGAGACCAGCCGCTGCTCGGCCTCATGGATGTCGCTGTGCGGCGCAACGCTTTCGGGCGGCAGGTGAAGAGTTTCGAAGCGGGGCTGGAGATACCGGTATTGGGTGGCGGGGGAGCCGGCTCAGAAGAAGCAGCCACCAAGGGGGGCACGGGTGAACCCTTTCCCGGAATTTTCATCCGCGCGCCATGGATAGAATCAGCCGGCCCTAGTGTTGAAATCCTCGCGAGGCTCGACGGCCACCCGGTCGCCGCGCGGCAGGACAGCATGCTCGTCACCGCTTTCCATCCCGAGCTCACAGATGACCTGCGTCTGCACAGGTTGTTTCTGGAGATGGTAAAGACGCACTCCTGAGCCGCTCTCATGGTATTTTTCCGGAAAGAAACACCAGCTCCAGTCAGACATCGGGCTTCATTTGGCATAAAGAGATAAACCAGAAGTGGTCGCATTTTGCGACCACTTCTTAGTTCGACCAACCTCTCAACATAAGGCTGTACCCTTGCCGGCCCTCTCCAGAATCACACAACAACGACTCTTCGCCCGTCGTCAATACTGGCAACATCCGTCCGAGGCGTCTGTTATTATTCGCAATGCAGGATGTCGATGACTAACAAGAACTTACGGTCGAATTCTGTGATCGCACATTCAACTTCTAAGTGCAACCCTGACCATCGCCAAAAGAGGCAAGCTGCGATCGCAAAAGCACGATTGTTGCGGCAGTAGCCAAATGACTTGAAAGGCTTTCATGGTCATAACATGCGACCCAAAAATAATATTGAAACGCAAAGAAAAAACAGAAGCATATCTTTAAGGTCACAAATTGTGATCTTAAAGATCACTTAAATAGCAGGTGTATTTTCTGTTTAAGGTCACAAATTGTGATCTTAAACAGAAAATATGAACAGGCATTTTTTTAAACGTAAAAACCGATTTCCTTTGATGTTGAAATCGATGAAAGGAGAAGTTATGGAAGGAAAAACAATTATTCCAGTTGAGAGGATTGAAGCATCTATTTTTTATGTCCGCGGCCAAAGAGTTATGCTCGATGTTGCTCTGGCCAAACTCTACCAAGTAGAGACACGGGTTCTGTTGCAGGCTGTTAAGCGAAACATCGAACGCTTTCCGGAAGATTTTATGTTCGAGATGACCAGGGAGGAAGCACAAGCTTCAAGGTCACAATCTGCGACCTTGAAAAGAGGGGAACACCTAAAATATTTACCTCATGCTTTTACCGAGCAGGGAGTTGCCATGTTGTCAAGCGTATTGCGAAGCAAGCGCGCTATTCAGGTCAACATTGAAATTATGCGCGCTTTTGTTCAAATGAAAAAAATGCTCTCTTCATATGAAGATCTCACCAGAAAATTAGATGCCCTCGAAAAGAAATACGATGTCCAGTTCAGCGCTGTTTTCGATGCTATCCGCCAGTTGATGGAGCCTCCAAAGCCGAAGAAGAAGCAGGTTGGCTTCCACTGGGTTGAGGAATCCGGGGAATCAGCATCATCCGGCAAGAAAGCGCTAGTCAAGAAACGGCCCCCCACAAGGAAACGCGCTCCAACTAAGTCAAAATAGATATCCGTTCCAGAGTCCGCCAGATGATTGCCTCCCCGCACTGTTGTAGTATTACTGCCGGGTAAGTCGCAGGATACGTCCGGCTGCGATAATAGTTCATGCTATAGCCGGGCAAACCCGCACTCCCTGATAAGCTCCGGCGAAGTATCACCAGGAGGATGTGAAGTATGGACTACATGTTCCCGACATCGGGCGTCGAAACGAACATACTTATCCCGCCACTGGTGGCGTTCCTGATTTCGTCGTTCACTTCCATGAGCGGGGTCTCGGGCGCCTTTCTCATCCTCCCCTTTCAGATGAGCTATCTTAATTTTACGAGCCCGTCGGTCAGCAGCACCAATTTCGTCTTCAACATCGTGGCGATCCCCAGCGGTGTCTATAGATACATCCGGGACGGGCGCATGGCCTGGCCGTTGACCCTCATCGTGGTATTGGGCACGCTCCCGGGTGTCTTTATCGGTTACTGGGTGAGGGTGCGTTTCCTGCCCGATCCGAAGACCTTCAAGCTGTTCGTCGGTATCGTATTGCTTTATATCGGTGGGCGTCTGCTGTTTGAGATGACCGGGCGGGCGGTTTCCTCGCGCGGCAAGTCACTTGAGCTGGAGCGGAAGTTCCGGCAGCGGGCGCAGGAAATGAAACAGCAGCAGAACGCCCGGCTGGCCTCGGGTCTGCCGAAGGAGGCAGTCGTCAAAACCGTGTCGGTTAGATTCTCCCGCATCACTTACGAATTCTGGGGCGAGCAGTTCTCGTTCAGTACACCGGGCATGTTCGCCCTGGCACTGGCCGTCGGCGTCATCGGCGGCACCTACGGCATCGGCGGCGGCGCCATAATAGCTCCTTTCTGTGTTGCCGTTTTCCACCTTCCCGTCTATACGGTAGCGGGCGCCGCGTTGATGGGGACTTTCATCACCTCGATAGCGGGTGTCACTTTCTACAGCCTGGTGCCGCTAAGCAATGGCGCCACGGCGGCTCCGGACTGGCGGCTGGGTATCCTGTTCGGCATGGGTGGATTTATCGGCATGTACGTCGGCGCCAGCTTCCAGAAATTCGTTCCCCAGAAGCTTCTCAAGCTGATGATCGGGGCTATTATCGTCTTCCTGGCGGGGAGCTATATACTGCAGTTCTTCCGTTAGGAGCGTAGCCGACCGGCTTTTAATGAGTCCATCCGCCCGCGGTGATATAATCGCCGCATGTCAACCGCGCCCAATTCACTGAATGAAGCCCGCTCCCGCGTAGAGCGGCTGGTCGAGCGCTTCAGCGCCAACATCGAGGCTTACAAGAACCCTGCCTACAACGAAACCCAGACCCGCCGCGAGTTTATCGATCAGTTTTTCAAGGCACTGGGCTGGGATGTGGATAATGAAGCCGGTTACGCTCCCGCTTACAAGGACGTAATCCACGAGGACGCCATCAAGGTGGGCGGCATGACCAAGGCGCCCGATTACTGCTTTCGAATCGGCGGCCAGCGCAAGTTCTTCGTCGAGGCCAAAAAGCCTTCAGTGGACATGAAGAACGATCCGGAGCCTTACTACCAGCTACGTCGCTACGGCTTCAGCGCCAAGCTGCCGCTTTCGATTGTCACTGATTTCGAGGAACTCGCAGTCGTCGACTGCCGCGCCAAGCCATCGCCAAAAGACAAGGCGAGCACGGGCCGCATCCGCTACTGGCGTTACGACGAGTATCTGGTTCATTTCGAAGAGATATACAACACATTTTCCAAGGAAGCCGTACTTACCGGCAGTTTCGACCGCTCTATCGCCGCCGCCAAAACCAAACGCGGCACCGGCGAGGTCGACAAGGAGTTCCTCAAGGAAATAGAAAACTGGCGTGACCTGCTGGCGCGGAACATCGCCCTGCGAAACACCGGCCTCACGCAGCGGCAACTCAATGAGGCCGTCCAGCTCACCATTGACCGCATCATCTTCCTGCGCATCTGTGAAGACCGGGGCATCGAGGAATACGGTGTGCTCCAGGGTGCGCAGAACGGCGCCAACGTCTATGCGCGGCTCTGTCAGATGTTTCAGCGTGCCGACGAGCGCTACAATTCCGGACTTTTCCATTTCAACGAAGAAAAAGGCCGGTCCGGTCACCCCGACGATCTGACGTTGAACCTGAAGATCGATGACAGGACGCTCAAGGAAATCCTCAAGGGTCTCTACTATCCCGATTGCCCGTATGAATTCTCGGTGCTCCCCGCCGACATCCTCGGCCAGGTTTACGAGCAGTTCCTGGGGAAGGTAATCCGCCTGACCGCCGGGCACCAGGCGAAAGTCGAGGACAAGCCCGAGGTCAAAAAGGCCGGCGGCGTCTATTACACGCCCACCTACATCGTGGATTACATAGTAAAGAACACGGTGGGCAAACTACTCGGCTGTCATCCCGACCCAAATTGTCCTTCCGACCCTAATTGTCATTCCGAGGTTGATTGTCATTCCGAGCGAAGCGAGGAATCTGCTCTTCCCAAAAACAGCCCATCCCCCAAACCCCTCACACCCAAACAGGCCGAAAACCTCCGCATCCTCGACCCCGCCTGCGGCTCCGGCTCATTCCTCATCGGCGCATACGAATATCTTATGGACTGGCACCGCGACTGGTACACCGAAAATGACCCGGACAAATGGGCCAAGGGAAAGCAGCCCCGCCTGTTCGCGGGCAAGAATGGTTGGCAGCTGACCACTGCGGAGAAGAAACGGATTCTGCTCAACAATATCCATGGCGTGGACATCGACCCGCAGGCCGTCGAGGTCACCAAGCTGTCACTGCTCCTCAAAGTGCTGGAAGAGGAATCACAGGAAACAATCAACTCCCAGCTGAAATTCTTCCACGAACGCGCACTGCCGGATTTGAGCCGGAACATCAAATGCGGCAACTCACTGATCGGGACGGATTTTTATGAAGGTCAGCAGATGGGCCTGCTGGATGAGGAAGAGCAGTTGCGGATCAACCCGTTTGATTGGGATGGACCAGGTGGCTTTCCCGAGATCATGAAATTAGGCGGGTTCGATGCAGTGATTGGGAATCCGCCGTATGGTGTTCCTTTTTCTTCTGGCGAGATTGGATACTTTCGAAAGTCTCTTCCCATGGCGCAGAAATTTCCTGATAGCTATTGTTTATTCATGGTTGAAGCACTGAACCTGCTTCGCAAATCGGGAATTTGTTCCTTCATCGTTCCCAATACATTTTGTGATTTAGAAAATTGTGATACTTTCCGAAAACAGTTGCTCGATGAATATTTATTAGATGAAATTTGGCAATCGGGATGGGCTTTTAAAACAGCAGTTGTAGATACGCTCGTGTTCCGGATTATTAATGAAAAACCATCTATTGACAGTCGCGTATTAGTAAATGTGTACGAAAAAGTTTATCGGCGTCAGATTACCGATTTTTTCTCAAATTCTTTATCAAAGATCGATTATCGCAACTCAGAAGGGGATAAAGAGTTAATCAAAAAAATTATTCCACGTGCAATTGAACTTAGCTACTTTGCAACTATCAAAGCTGGCGTGAAAATGTACGAGAAGGGAAAGGGAAGGCCTCCTCAGTCAGCAGAAACAATGAAAAGTCGGCCATATTCTATTAAGGGAAAGAGTCCAGAGGGTTGGCGCGCCCTATACAGAGGTAAGGATATTTCTCGTTATTTAATCGCAGTACCGGAAGAATTTGTTGACTATGGACCTTGGTTGGCAGCGCCCAGGAATCCAGAACTTTTTTCCAGCCCAAGGATATTAATGCGCCGCACGGATTATCACTTGCTTTCCACCTTAGAGCGAAATGACTCAATTTGTGTTAATTCATGCCATGTCATCAAATTGAAAGAGAATATTCGTCTTACTCATACTTATCTGCTTGGGCTTTTGAATTCTCGTTTAATGCAACGAATTTTTGAACTGCAAAATCCCCAAATGGTTGGTAAGGTGTTTGCTGAGATAAAAGTTATTTACGTTGAGCGGCTGCCGATTAATCCCATTGATTTCACAGACCCGACCGACAAATCCCGCCACGACCAGATAGTCGAACTGGTCGAGCGCATGCTGGAATTAAACAAACGTCTCCAGGCCGCCAAAACCGCCTACGAAAAAGATTCCCTCCAGCGCCAGATCGACGCCACCGACCGCCAGATCGACCGCCTTGTCTATGAGCTCTACGACCTTACCGCCGAAGAAATCAAAATCGTCGAGGAAGGTACAAATGTCTGAGTTATTAAAAGATTTAAGAGCATTGTCAGACGAGGAAATAATTGAAAGGCATGACAGACTGGCAGAAAGCACACAAGCTGGATTAAATCACTACTTAAGAGAAATTGTGAGAAGAGACCAAGACCGGCAGACCAAAGCAATGCTAACTTTTACAAAATGGATTACAATTATGACTGTTGCGATAATGATATTTACAATTGTCAATGTTGCCGTCACTATTTTCTTGATAATGAAACAAACTCCATGAAATCAAATATTGAAATTCCCGAGTCGGTGATCACCGATTTCTGTCGACGCAACCACATTCGCAGGCTTTCATTATTCGGGTCCGTCTTGCGGAGTGATTTCCGGCCCGAAAGCGACGTGGATGTCCTGGTCGAATTTGAGTCTGGCCACGTTCCGGGTTTTATCAGGCTGGCAGGGATGGAGCGGGAGTTTTCAGAAATACTTGGCAGAAAAGCGGACATACGTACCCCTGAGGACTTGAGCAGGTATTTTCGTGATGAAGTAATCGCGGAAGCTGAGGTTCAATATGCAGCGTGACGATGTAATTCGCCTGCGGCACATGCTGGATGCCGCGCGGGAAGCTGTGACATTTACGGCACCAAAATCCAGAGACGATCTCAAAGCGGATCGTATGCTGGTGCTGTCGCTCGTTAAATCCATTGAAATAATCGGTGAGGCGGCGAGCAAGGTATCTGAAGAAACACGGGCGGTAAGCCCCTCAATTCCCTGGCAGGATATTACCGCGATGCGAAATCGCCTAATCCACGCGTATTTTGATATTAATCTCGATATCGTATGGGATACAGTAATCAAAGAATTGCCGCCACTCATTTCTGAGCTTGAAAAGATCCTTCAATAGGCGATCAGCCGCTATGCCAGGATGCAGATGACGATACCACCCTTTCAAGACATAATGCTCCCCTTGCTTGAATTTACCAGAGACGGTAAGGAATACACCCCTCGTGAAACCGTTGAGGCGCTGGCTGAGGGATTTAGTTTAAGCGAGGAAGATCGGCGGGATGTGCTTCCAAGCGGACGCCAGGCGACTTTCGACAATCGAGTCGCTTGGGCAAAAGCTCACATGAAAATGGCTGGCCTGATAGATGCGCCCAGAAGAGGTTTTTTTAACATCACGGAGCGCGGATTGGATATTTTAAATCAAGGGCCACAGAGAATTGACCTCAAGTTTCTCAGCCAGTTTCCAGAATATAATGAAGCCCGTGCAGGAAAGAAAAAAACCGATGCGGTAGAGCAGGATGTCGAAGAAAAAACGGGCAGAACGCCAGAGGAAGTAATTGGGACTGCTCACAAGAGGATCGCGGACGATCTGGCAATCGAATTGATTAGCAGTATCAAAAGTTGTTCTCCAGGTTTTTTTGAACGGTTAGTTGTAGAGCTCATTGTAAAAATGGGCTATGGAGGCTCACGACAGGACGCGGGCCGGGCAGTTGGAAAAAGCGCGGACGGAGGCATAGACGGAATCATCAAGGAAGACAGACTTGGTTTGGATAATGTATATATCCAGGCCAAGAGATGGGAAAATCCGGTTAGCAGGCCTGAAATCCAGAAGTTTGCCGGCGCCCTGCAAGGCCATCGGGCTAGAAAGGGCATCTTCATTACAACATCTACTTTCACAAATGGGGCACGGGAATACGTTTCCGGGATTGACAGTAAAATTGTTCTTATCGATGGTGATGAGCTGGCTGAACTGATGATTGATAACAACGTTGGAGTTGCTACTGTTGCATCTTATGAAGTAAAGAGAATCGATTCGGATTATTTCATTGATGAATAGAGGATGATTCTTTCCAGCGCTAGATCGACGCTGCCGACCGCCTCGTTTATGAGTTCTATTACTTCGACCCAACTAAACACTACGAGCCAACAGAAGCAGCCCCATCTTCGAAGAGATGCGCTCCATCATCACGAAGACCGTAGGTCTTGGCGATTCCCTGAGTCAGGCGTTAGCCGATGGTAGTGTCAAATATCTTTCGCACTTTCTTTCAGCGGCCTCATTCCGATCTTGTCAGGCTATTGCCCTTCCCTAAACGTACTCCTAGATGTACAATTGAATGTACAAAAGGAGGCGACTCATGCCGAAACCAACCCACGACGAAGACCAGGACTATATTTCCATAACCGAAGCGCGCCGTGACCTTCCTTCACTTCCCGATCGCCTGCGCGATTCCCCTGGCGCCATCGCCGTCACCAGGCGCGAAAAGCCGGTGCTGGCGATCATGCCCTGGGACCTCTACGAGTCCATCATCGAAACGCTGGAGATCATGGGCGACGCCGAGTTAATGGACGACCTGCGCCAGGGCATCAAAGATGTTGAAGAAGGCCGTACTTTCACCATGGAGGAAGTGGAGCGAGAGCTCAAGCTGTGAGCCATCGGCATTATAAGATTTTGTGGTCCGCTCGGGCCAGGGACATGCTGGTCGCGATTCCTGACCGGCGCATCCAGAAAAAATTCTTCGAGCGTGTGCATGATCTGTCATCTGAGCCGGAAAAGCAGGGGAAACCGCTTATCGGGGAGTTGGCGGGGTATCGCAGCCTGCGAGTCATTGGCCAGCGCTATCGGATTATCTTCCGGGTAGAAAGGGACAGGGTAATCGTTTTGATAGTCGCGCTCGGGATTCGCAAGGAAGGAAGCAGGAAAGATGTTTATGACTTGGCAAAAAAGCTGGTCCAGCTTGGCTTGGTTGAGCCTTCGGAAAAACAGCGCTGAGCAATTTCATCCAGCAGGGAGCTTCCCAACTCCTCCTCGATATGCTAACGTATACATCACTATGAAACAGCGTAGGCGTATAAATAAACCCCGGCATACAGAAACCCAGCGCATGGACCGGATGCAGTTTTATCTGGAGCCATCACTCAACCGTGAGCTGGACCGGCTGTCGGCCGAGTGCAACGTTTCCAAAGCCGAGTTGATACGCGACGGTGTCCGTCACATAGTTCAGGAACATCAGGCTGTCGAGGACGACCCCCTGTTCGATATCGTGGGAGCAGGAGAGGGCGAAGTAACAGACGGCTCCGAGGAACACGACAAGTATCTTTACGGCACTTCATGAGCAAACCGGTGTTCGTCGACACCTCGGCATGGTTCGCGCTCGAGTCGCGCAAGGACAAGAATCACCAGCGGGCGTCAGAACTGCTCCCTACCCTGGTCCGATCACGCTCGCTGATAACCTCGAATCACGTGCTGGGGGAAAGCTATACGCTCATGCGGAAGCTGCTCGGGCATGA
>JBAZZU010000020.1:0-39854 GCA_041658605.1 Thermoleophilia bacterium
TAACCGAGGTTTTCGAGCTTGCGGCGGATTTCTTCCTCATCCTCCTCGGAGTAGGAGGGATCCGACGAAATATCGTGGTCATTTTCGCTTACCGGCATGCGTGTGATCTCTATCGTATCATCGCTGTTTTCGAGCGCCTCTGAGATTATCTCGCCATCAAAATATTCGCTGCCGGGCAGGCCCAGCAGGCTCAGGATTGTCGGCGTGACATCGGTGATATTCTTCTCCCCCAGATCCGCTTGCCTGACATCAGGGCCATGCATGAGCAAAACACCCTCAAGCCGGTGACAGCCGGTGGGCGCAAGGTCATCCCAATCGGCGTGTGGCTGCCTGATGATGGCGTCGTATTCCATCTCTGACGTCAGGCTGCAGACACCACGGTATGAATAGTCACGCATTGTGATTACCGCTGCGGGCATCTCTCCCGTCTGAGAGCCATGGAATAATTCTTCACGTCTATGAAATTCCGTTATAACAGGTAGGCCGTCATCCGGATCTACATAATTCATAAGGGCGGCCTCCGCCAAGTCGAGCATGGCCTGCCTCTCCTCACCGTCAGCAACGATACCCATCGGTTCGCGGCCGCGCATATTTGTAAAAAGGCATCCGAACTGCCCCAGGGAATAGAGCTTTGTCTGCTCCCAATCTATATCCTCGACCAGCGTGTTCAGAAAGATCGACCTTGCCATGCCGCGCTTTCGCAGGAATTTTGAGATTCTCTTCTTCGTTCTGTCGGTGAGGCGCGATGATAAACCTTTGATCAGGCTGTATCTGATGCGTCGGCTCGCATTCACTTTGTTGAATTTGAGCAGGCCCGCCTCCTCCAGCACCTTGTTAAGACAAATTTCTTTATACAGGGGCCCGAAACCATGGTCTGACATGATGACCAGGTTCCTCTCCTCGCTGTTGTCAGAGACTATCTCCGCCAACTCCCGGTCGATTGCTTCATAACAGCTGAACACAGCCTCAGCCCGGCGAATGACTTCGGGCGAAGCATTTTCAACACCCTGCGTGATGACCGTTTCAACGCTGTCCCAGAAGGTATGCTGAAAGCTGTCGGGAGAGCGGATTACCGCAACAAAAAGGTCCCAGTCCTCTTTCTGCATCAGGTGGCGGATTACGTCCAGCTGAAGGCGCAGATATTTGTCTAGCCGCTGAATATATTCCCCGACCGGGTCGTCGAAGTGGTTGTTGATATGAATAGGGTTGTAGGCCGGATCAATCTCAAAATCAGGAAATCTGCCAAGTATTTCGTCTCTGCAGGAGCTGGGAGAAAAGGCCCTGGCATCGAGTCCCGGAGCATCCATGCCGGATATCATGATACCGTTTACCGGTATCGCGGGATAAGTCAGGGGGACGTTGTATACACATACACGTTTCCCGTGGTCACTGGCAATTGACCAGACTGCGCGGCCCTTGACTGTCTGCGCGCTGACCGGGGTCAGTTTGTAAGTTCCTGGCAGACGGGTGAAAAAATCGACGACTCCGTGTTTGCCTGGATTGGCGCCTGTGTAGAAGGAGGCCCACGCCGCCGGAGTCAGTGGCGGCCTTGTTGACTTTAGCGTGGCGCGGCTGCCGTCATCGATAATTCTTGAAAAAGCAGGCAGTCTTCCCTGACCGATAAGGTAGTCAACCACGCGGAATGTGCCCCCGTCCAAACCTATTACACGAACTTTCGACAAAATGTTGTTTCCATCCCAGGTCGGCAGGTAAATAAGAGTATTCAGTTAATGAACATTGCAATAATATTAAATTAGTCGTGTTAGATGTGTCAACTATTGTTTTCTGCTTGAAATGAAGCAATTTCATGGTATCTAATTAGTATTGATTATACTGAAATCAGAGATATCCCAGGTCTTCCAGGTGCTTTCGAACCTCTTCTTCGTCCTGAGAGGAATAGGCGCTGGCCGTTTCTTCCTCACCGGCCTGCCTGTATTTGCGGGAATCGTCGACGCTCCGCGCGGAGCCGTTGCTCATGGCGGCCTCCAGGATCTTTCCATCCCATTCTTCGTAGGCGGGCAGGCCGAGCAGGTTCATGACTGTTGGGGCGATATCCACCATCTGCGCCACGCCGATATCCGAGGCCGCGATATCGGGACCGTTCATGATCAGGATTCCCTCCCTTCGGTGCGTACCTGTGTGGGCAAGCTGCTTCCATTGCTGGACCGGCGGCCTGATCAGGGCTTCAGCAGAAAGCTCATTCGCGGTGCCTATGACCGGGCAATACGACCAGTTTCGCAGATTCAGGACCATATCAGGTAATTCAGGCAGGCAGGGGCCATGAAAAAGTTCTTCCTTGCGGTATGATCGGGTCAGGATCGGCTCTCCATCCCAGGGGTCCTTAAGTTCTCGCAGCGCCGCGTCCGCTGCCTCTATCACAGCCCTTCGTTCATCCTCTCCACCGACGATTCCCATCGGGTCCCGGTCCTTGAGGTTTAAATATAGGTTGCCAAAACCGCCGATGGCGCAGATCTTCGTCTGGCTCCAGTCGATTTCGGCGATCAGGGTGTCGACGTAGATCGTCCAGCGCGAATCCAGCCTGTCTTTTCCAAGCATGCGCCTGACTCTCTGCTTGTTTTCCAGGGACAGGTGAGTCTTCAGCTGTTTCTTTACAAAGTCGAGCGTCCGGCTGCGGCTGCTAACCGGATGGAATTTCAGCAGACCGGCCTCGGCCAGCACGCGGTTTACGCAAACAGTACCGCGCATCCTGCCAAAACCGTGATCCGACATGATGACCAGGTTCTTGTCAGGGCCCAGGTTGGCCGCTATCTCACCCAGCTTCCGGTCGACTACCTCATAGCAGTTGAACACGGCTTCTGCGCGTACCTGCTCCTCCGCGGTTACTGACTCCCCATCGATCACCTTTTCAGCCATGCGCCAGTGAGTATGGGGGATGATGTCGGTCGATCTGATGACGGTAGCGAAGAGATCCCAGTCTTCCAGATGCATCAGGTAGTCGATCGTCCTCAGTTCCATGTCCATGAAAGCATTGGCCTGCCTGATCCATTCGCCGATCGGGTCCTTGTGATGAGTAACCAGGTATTTGGCATCATTCTCAAAAGTGATCTGGAAATCAGGGACTTTCGCGAGCAGCTCTTCTTTTTGTTCCAGGGGATAGATCGCCCTGTCATTGAAGCTGGGCGCGTCAAGGCCGGAGACCAGGATTCCGTTGACTGGAATTGCCGGATAAGTCACCGGAACATTGTAAACGCATACCCTTTTTCCGCTGTCGCCGGCAAGCGACCAGATGGGCACGCCCCTGATATTGCCGGCGTTCATCGGCTCAAGTTTGTATGTGCCAGCCTGGAATTTGAACAGGTCAGAGGCCCCCGTCTTGCCGGGATTTGTCCCGGTATAAAAAGAAGCCCAGGCCGGCCATGTCAGGGGCGGCACTGTAGACATCAGCGTCGCGCGGCTGCCTGTTTTGATCAGCCGGGCCATATTGGGCATCCGTCCCTGCGCTATCAGATAATCGATAGCAGTGAAAGTGCCTCCATCCATACCTATGATGCAGACTTTTGACAAAATACTTCTTCCTTCTATCTGTTTATTATTTACAGGTAGCCGAGGTTCTCGAGCCGTTTGCGGATCTCTTCTTCATCCTCGGCTGTAAGCGGGTTTTCTCCCGTCTCCCCCGCGCCTGTATCATATTTTACCTTTTTTGCGATATCCTGTCCGGCTGCACCGGCCTTGACACTTTCTGCAAGCACGGCGCCATCCCATTCTTCAGGTACAGGCAGGCTGAGAAGGTGCATGATGGTCGGGGCCACATCGACCATTGCCGCCCCTCCGGGTCTGCCGGCGCTGATATCGGGTCCATGCATGACCAGTATCCCCTCACGCCGATGGTTGCCGGTGTGGGCCAGCTGCGCGCAGTCGTCAGACTGATAGCGGAATATTGATTCTTGCGAAAGCTCGATGCTGGTACTGGGAATGCCCCTGTAGGACCAGTCTCGCATGTTGACCACCATATCCGGCATCTCCGGCATCAGCGGCCCGCTGTATATATCTTCTTTGCGATAGAACGCGGAAACCACCGGCATTCCATCTTCCGGGTCCATCAGCCTGGAAAGGACTTCCTCCGCCTCATCTAGTACCGCCAGACGCTCGGCTTCGCTTCCCACCTGTCCCAGCGGGTCGCGTCCCTTCTGGTTCACATACAGGCAACCATGCTGGGCGATCGCCGAAATACGTGTTTTGCTCCAGTCGATATCCGCCACAAGAGAATCCACGAATGAATGCCATCTCTGGCCGGTCATGTCCCTTCCCAGCATCTTCCTCAACTTCTGCCTTGTCCCGCGCGGAATGTGAGCCTGAAGTCTTTTTACCATGCGCTCCCGGAAACGCTTTCTGCCGCCCCGTGGAAGAAATTTCAGCAGGCCGGCTTCCGCAAGCACGCGGTTAAGGCATATATCGCTGCGCAACCTGCCGAAACCATGGTCCGACATGAAAATAATATCCCGATCGGCGCACCATGCAGACCAGGTCTCGCCTATTTCCCTGTCTATTGTCTCATAACAGCTGAAGACCGACTCGGCCCGCTTCGACTCTTCCGCCGAAACATCTTCGCCAGCGATCACCTTCTCGGCATCCGCCCAGAAAATATGCTGGAAACTGTCCGGCGACCGGATCACGCCGACGAACAGGTCCCAATCCTCGAGCCCCATCAGGTAGTTGATTGCCCTCAGCTCCATACCGAGGTGTGACTTGAGTAACCCGATATAGTCGGCAGAAGGATCACTGCTATGCCTTGCAAGATACTTTGTGTCCGCATTGATCGAGATGCTGAAATCGGGGACAGCATCGAGAAACGGTTTCTTCTGCTCCAGCGGGAATATCGCCTGGTCGTCGAAACTTGGCGCATCCATGCCGGATATCATTATCCCGTTGACGGGGACCGCCGGATAAGTCACGGGAACGTTAAACACACAAACGCGCTTCCCGCGGCTACTAGCCAGCGACCAGATCGGCGCTCCCCTGAGATTCCCGGCGTTCATCGGCTCCAGCTGATAAGTGCCGGGACGGAATTTAAAAAAACCGACAGCTCCGGTTTTTCCAGGATTCGACCCTGTGAAGAAAGAGGTCCATGCAGCCGGCGTCAGTGGCGGAATCGTCGACATGAGCGTTGAGCTGCTACCTTCATTCATCAGGCGAGCGAAATTTGGAAGCCGCTTCTGCCCGATCAGAAAATCGATAACGCTGAACGTCCCGCCGTCCAGTCCGATTACACAGACTTTTGACATATCAGCTATTCCTTTGTTTCGGATACTGGAAAACTCATGCCGCTTTTGCTCCAGTGAGGCTGGCCTTGACCCTGTTGAGAATGGCTTTGTCCTGCTCTTCCAGGCCCATCGCCACTATTGCGGCAATGTAGAGTACCAGGAGCAGACAGGAAAGCAGGCCGAGCTGTACAAGGCTTACGCTGTCTATGACGAACCTGCCGATGACAAGTGCTACGATTCCGCCGGCCAGGCCTGATAAGACCGGTTTAAGATAACTGAGATCATAAGCGAATATGTGCATGAAGAACCAGACTTCCAGCACCCTCAAGGTATTCACCACAGCCAGCGCAGACATGTGGGCTATTGCCGCGCCCAGCAATCCATAGCCCGGGATAAGCAACAGGCAAAGGACGACGTTAGTGGTCAGATTCACGACCACGTTGAATAGTTCGAGTTTGGAATGTCCTGACATGAGAATCATAAGCCCGGCCGCACCGGTGGTCGCTGCGATCATCTGTCCCGCGGCCAAAATGACCAGCGCTCCACTGCCGGCTACAAAGCCGGCTCCGAAAATTCGCATAATCGCGTCCGAAAAAAGGACGATAATCAGAAAAATCGGTAAACTCAGCGTAAATATCCAGCGGCTTACGGTTTTATACAGACCCTTTAACTCTTCTGACTGTTTTCGGTTCCAGAGATCGGCGATCACAGGCATGAAGACGACGATGAAAGCCATGATGATCTTGGCCCCGAACTGCGCGATTTTCAGAGCGACGCCGTAAAAACCGACGTCTTCCGTCGTGCCGAGATAGCCCAGCATAAGCGTGTCTACCCACAAAGTGATTGCTACAAGGATATTCGCCAGGGCGAGTGGATAGGAATACTTGAGCACATCCATCGCCGGCCTGACGTTCGTATCCTCTTTTTCCACGGGGCCGGAAAGGACGACCATGGCGAATATCAGCGCCATGCCCGCCGCAACAGCGACAGACGCCAGGTTTGCCCAGACAACACCAATGAGGCCTGCACCCAGAACCAGCACGGTCCCGGAAATACTGATTTTCGCAATCTGCTCTCCGATATCGCGGCTGAGAACCTGGTATTTCATCTGGTGCATTCCCTGCGTTGTAGCATTAAACAGGCGCGCGGCCACCATGAAAGGAATCACCAGGGCAAATATCCGAAGGCCGAAAACAGCGGCTTCGCTACCGTTAAACAGGCGGTCACCGAGATACGGGGCGGCAATGATGAGGCCCGCGGTAAAAAGCAGGGCTGCAGGAATTCCAAAAAAAAGCCCGGCGCGAAGTGTCTTGCGGGCCAGACCCAACCTGTTCTCACCGGCATACAGGGCAACATATCGCACTACTCCCAGGTCAAGGCCCACCATCGACGCCAGCCCCAGGATATTGATGATAGTGAACATGAGGAAGTATTCACCCAGTTCGCTGACCGAAAGCATTCGGGCCAGCAGAAATGTGTAACCGTAAACGAACAGCAGGCGAAAACCGATACCCGAGAAATTAATAAATGCTCCCTTGGCTACAAGGGAGGTATATCCTGATTTGGCTGGTCCGCTCTCGCCCTGAACACTGCCGGCTGTTTCATTGTCAAATTGCATATTTATTTCTTTCTGGTTCCCTGGGAAGATCAAATCCTATATTAGCCGCAACTTACCAATAAATGCTATCATTTCACTGATATTTCAATATTTAAATCCAGTATTTATATGGTCAGAGGATAGATGATTACACTCGTAAATATCAGTGCCGCCGAGAACATGTTCGCCCCCCCGCTCGGGATCCTGTATGTCGGCAGCGCCTTGAAAAGGGCGGGCTTTGAGGTCGAGATATTACATTTCACGCCCAATGAAATTGACCGCCGGGCAAGGGAGATCGCAGACAAAAACCCCTTGTTCATCGGCATTTCCGCCTTCACGTGTAACCAGACGAAATTCTCAGCTCAGATCTCTCGTGAGCTGAAGAAAATCTGCGACTCGCCAGTTGTCTGGGGTGGCGTCCATGCGTCCATGGTTCCGGAACAGACCCTGCGCGAGCCATATATCGACATGGTCGTCGTTGGTGAAGGCGAAGAAACCGCCGTAGAGCTTGCGGCTGCCCTTGAAAATGGCAAAGACCTGCGTGATGTCAAAGGCATCGGTTTCAAGCGGGATGGGGAGACGATATTCACCGGACCGCGTCCGCTTATCAGTGACCTTGATGACTACAAGCCCGACTGGGACATGATCGACATTAGAAAATACCTCGTTCCCATGTGGAACCAGAAGAAAGTCATAAATTTCATAACCTCGCGTGGATGCCCGCACAAGTGCGGCTTCTGTTACAGCCTGAAATTCAGCGGCGGGCGCTGGCGGGCGCATTCCAAAGAATATGTGATCTCCGAGATCAGGAGACTCAAGGACGAATACGGGGTTGATGGGATCAGGTTCTATGATGACAACTTTTTTGCCAACAAGAAACGTGCGGTTGAGATTCTGGAGGCCATCGATCTACCCTGGGAAGGGCAGATAAGGATCGGATACGTCACCGACGAACTGGCTCAGAAACTGAGCGAAACGAAATGCAAGGGGCTCTGCTTCGGACTGGAGTCGGGCAACAACCGGATACTGGACCTCATGCAAAAGGATCAGTGTATTGATGATGTCAGGAAAGGCGTCTCGATCCTGGCGAAATACCCCGAGATCCTCGTGGCTAATTGCGTGATCCTCGGAAGCCCGACGGAGACGAAAGAAGAGATACGGAACACGATCAACTTCTGCCTTGAGCTCCAGCAGATCCATCCGAGGCTGAGGTTTGAGCTTGGAACCTACATGCCGTATCCCGGTGTTGACTTATATGATCTGGTTCTCGAGGCTGGATTCAATCCGCCGCAGCACACCGAGGACTGGGAGACGATCAACAGGATGAACAAAAACATGGAAGTGTCATGGCTTCCGTGGGTCACGGAAAAGGAGACCAGGAACTTCATCAAGGCCGGCAAGTACGCAAAGCTGCTGCCCCTGGGTAACCTCAGAATCCCCCTGGTCAACAGGATCGCCCACTGGAGGCTGGCGAGTTACAACTTCACGCTGCCTGTCGAGCTCCGGCCACTGAACTGGATCAATGAAAAATTTTCCGATCGAAGCAGCCGGACTGGCAGGGCTATCAGAAGAATACTCCCCCACTTTAGAAGTAAGAGCCAATAAATAAAACCCGGTATCTGATTCCTGAAAATCAGGGCCGGGCTTGACGACATTGAGGCAGAGTTTCTGTCTTACCCTTTTAGTACGCCCCGCGTTTCCGCACTATCGCCATGACCGTCCTCAGGATTATCTTTACATCCCACCTGAGGGTCCAGTTGGTTACGTAAAGATAATCGAGCTGCACCATCTCCTCGTACGGGATGTCACTGCGGCCCATAATCTGCCACAGGCCGGTAATCCCCGGCTGGACCATGTGGCGCATGTCGGCGGTGCCCGAACAGGCTTCCGCCTCAGCATAAGGCAGCGGCCGTGGACCCACGAGGCTCATCTCACCCTTGAAGACGTTTATCAGCTGCGGCAGCTCGTCGATGCTCGTGCGCCTGATAATGCGACCCACCCTTGTTATTCGCGGATCGTCCTTCATCTTGAAAATAGGCCCGGTGGTATCGCTCATGTCGGCCAGCTCGTCACGCTGGCTCTCGGCCTCCGTGTGCATGGAACGGAACTTGTACATATCGAAACGCCTGTGTTTCTTTCCCATCCGCTCCTGCCTGAAAAAGACAGGCCCGGGCGAGTCAAGCTTTATAAGTAAAGCCACCAGCAGCAACAGCGGTGTGAGGATCAGGGATACACAGAAAGTCCCGAAAAGATCCATAAATCTTTTGGCCACTCCCATGACAAAACCATGCCGGGAATAGCGCGGCAGGCTCATCATGGGCAGCCCCTCGACGTCCTCCAGCTCTACCCTGTGTGATAACGCCTCAAAAAACCGCGGTATGACGCTCACGTCCACCTTCATTTCCTGGCATTCGTGGATGACACCGAGTATCAGGGGATGCGGCGTTTTGGAAAAAGCGATTATTACCCTGCTGATCCCGTATTTATCAACTATCGACCGCAGCTCGGAAGGCCGTCCGAGCAGCTGCACCGGCGTGGCCCGGGTTTCTTCTTCAAGTGAGCCCGTATCCAGAAATCCTACGACGCGCAAGCCATATTCCTTGTGGCGGGCCAGCCTGCCAACCAGGCTTCTTCCCACCTCACCGGCGCCGACAACCAGAGTGCTTGTCCTGAACGGGTTGTAGAAAGAGATACCAATCCGTATCAGTGCCCTCCCCATGGGGAGCATGACCATCAGCATTACCCAGGATAAAGCGACAAAGACCCAGATGGCCCGACCAGAAGGATTGCCGTGGCCGGTCAGGATCAGAAAGGAATACATGACCCAGGCACCCACCGCTAGCGCGCCTATGGTTTCCGGAAGCTCATCGAAGGTCGAGACTGAAAGCCGCCTGACCTCCCTGCGATAGACACCGTAGTACTGGAAGACCAGCATCCACAGGGGGATCGTCCCCAGGCCGGCCCAGAGGACACTCGTGTTCAATACTCCCAGCTGTGACCCGAGCAAGCCATCGAGACTTCCCTGGTTTACCAGAGTCTCGGCAGCGTAATAGGAGATAAAAACGGCGATACTAAGGGAAATAAGATCAATAATGGGGATTACAAGTATATGCACGAGCCTCAGTAGCTGGAGCTCCCGCCGGGGCACTTCCCGTTCTTCTTCATACGGCATGAAGCTCCACGCACCCGAAAGCTTTTCTTCCGGACGTTCTGATGCCTTAAGATTGGAAAAATTGTCCAATGTACCCTTTCCCCCTGGTGAAAAGCTCGGGAGGATATTTCTTAAACAGACAGCTTCTGGGGGGAATCAAAAACCTCGCAAAAGACACCTTTTCGCCAGCGTATCTTCTCAATCATTTATACACTGACCATTATATATTGTCAATAATCCAATCATCTTGGTTATATTGACGTTGCCAGGATTATTTTCGGGAACATGCTGTTCGTTGCCGCTTTCTATATTCACAGCGGTTTTATACTACCAGCTCCCATGTATTCCTTCTGTGACAGACCGTGCAGAAGCCCCGCCGTGACCCAGAAAACGATATAGTTAGGCCAGATAAGCAGGGCGTCGAAAGTAACGGTGTTGATCGATATTCCCACGATTCCCACCAGCGCGGCTAGCGCCCACGGTCGAGACGGTGTTTCACGCATGATAAACCTGACGCCTTCAACGACAAGCAGCAGCAGCATGCCGAGCCAGAGGATCAGGCCGATCAGCCCCTCCTCGAGAAATATGTTCAGATAATAATTATCAACCGGCAAACGTAGATTGCCTTCCTCCAGTGAGGCCCGTGTCACGTCGCTCAGATGGCTCCAGACAACATCGTCTCCCTTTTTGAGACCGACGCCGGTCAGTGGATGCTCGCCGATACCTCCGATGGCGGCATTCCAGCCCTTGAGCCGTATACTGACGCTCATCTCAGAGCGATCTGACAGGTCATCCGATAACTTCTGCCAGAAAACGCCTGTTAAAACTGCCAGTATCGCCAAAAATACCGCGACAATATATATCGCCCGACTGCTTCGCAGGAAAACTGCGAAGAATACCATCACCCAGACGATGATTATTCCCAATACGATCCAGCTGCCCTTGGAGAATGTCAAAAACAGCGCCAGTGTTGCGACCGCGGTTGTTGCCATGGCAAATACGCGTTGCAGAATGTTACGCCCTGTATACCACGCGAGCAGGCAGAACGGTAACAGCTGGATCAAAAAGGCTCCATATGACACCGGATGAACCAGGGATGATCCTACCCGATGCAGCTCTCCGAGCGGCTGCCCGACGGTGGTGGTCAATATATCCCCGTAGATGTAATTGTTCTGCAGGATGAATTCCATCAGCCCGTAAGAACAGGTTACGGAAGCCAGGCTGACAAACAGCCACGTGATCCATCTGGCCAGATCGATCCTTTGGGAAAGAATTGCGGTCAGAAAAAAAAGGCCTGTGCCGAGCAGCCCGTATTTGACAGCCAGCAGGCTCTCCGGTGAAAACACATTGCGCAGCAGCAGGTAAGTGGAAAATGTCAGGACGGCTATATCGAGATAGCCGATTATCACCGTTTCGCGCCTCTTAATGGCAAATAAGACAGTGAAGGCAACTACAACCGGCAGGAGGATGCTCAAGGGGAGAGTGCGCTGCGATCCAAATATCGGCAGATCAATAATGAATGTTTCCGGATAGAGGACCGAGACAAAAATCACGGTGAACAGAAGGGCCGCGGCAGCCCTATCGAGCAGGGATGTATTGCCGGGCGCGTTCGTCTGGAGCGAGATGTTAATACCGTTGGTCTGCAATGAATGCGAGTGTCAGCAAAACCTGAGTGCTAATGATATATCAGTTCGGTGCACCGGTCTAAATGACCTGCCTGGTGATCTCCGCTCCCGCATATAAAAAACTGGAAAAGGGTTGAAGTCCGCGAGGCAGGAAGATCTGTTGTTCAAAGGGAATCTGAGGTGACGCGATGCTTCAGGGGCGCGGCGCCTTCGGCGCCGCGCCCCTGTTTTTCTCACTCAATACAGCCGGCTGAAACTACTTGGCGGCTGCTTTTTCCGCCGCTTTTTCCTGGGCCGCACTAATGGCTTCCTGCTCTTCATCTGTCAGCAGGGGCTGACCATTCAGGTAACGGTCTATCGAACGCGCTCCGGTCTTGCCCGCGCCCATGGCAAGGATAACAGTGGCGGCGCCGGTGACGATGTCGCCTCCGGCAAAGACGCCTTCCTTGCTGGTAGCGAGCGTATTGTCATCGGCGACTATATTTCCCCACTTGTTGAGGTCGAGACCGCTCGTACTCTTGGTGAGTAGCGGGTTGGCCTTGGTGCCGACCGAGACGATGACGACGTCAACCGGAATGCGGCGTTCAGAGCCATCGACGGTCACGGGCCGGCGGCGTCCGCTGGCGTCCGGCTCTCCCAGTTCCATGTCCACGACCTCTATCTCCTCGACCCAGCCTTCGTTGTCACCGATTATCTGGGTCGGGTTGGTCAGCAGGTTGAAGATGATGCCTTCCTCTTCCGCGTGGTGGACTTCCTCGGCGCGAGCCGGCATCTCCTCGCGGGAGCGCCGGTAGATGAGATGGACCTCGGCGCCCAGCCTGAGCGCCGTACGCGCCGAATCCATGGCGACATTGCCGCCGCCGATGACGGCGACTTTTTTACCGACCTTGATCGGCGTATCGTATTCGGGGAACCTGTAAGCCTTCATCAGGTTGGACCGGGTCAGGAATTCGTTGGCGGAATAAACGCCGTTCAGATTCTCGCCGGGGATGTTCATGAACGAGGGTAGTCCGGCGCCATTGGCGAGGAAGACCGCGTCGTGTCCGTTTTCCATCATCTGGTCGACCGTCATGGTGCGTCCGATGACGTAGTCGAGCTTGATCTCGACGCCCAGACTCTCGACGTAATCGCACTCGCGCTGGACTATCGCTTTCGGCAGACGGAATTCCGGGATGCCGTATACCAGGACGCCACCCGGTTTGTGCAGGGCTTCGTAAATAGTGACGTCGTGGCCCATCTTGGCGAGCTCGCCGGCGCAGGTGACTCCGGCGGGACCCGAACCTACGACTCCTACATGTTTGCCGGTTTTGGCCGCGATAGCGGGCTTGCTCGACGTACCGTTTTTAAGCTCCCAGTCTGCCGCGAAGCGCTCGAGGCGGCCGATAGCAACCGGTTCCTGCTTCTTGCCTAGCACGCATAGAAGCTCGCACTGCTCTTCCTGCGGGCAGACACGGCCGCAGACCGCGGGAAAGCTGGTCGTCTCCTTCAGCTTGGCTATTGCCGCCGCTGGTTCACCGATCTCGATAGCCTTAATAAACGCCGGGATGTCAATTCCCACCGGACAGCCGTCGACGCACTTCGGCCGCTTGCACTGCAGACAGCGGCTGGCCTCAAGCCTGGCCATGTCCTCGTTGTAGCCGAGGGTCACCTCTTTGAAATTCGTGGCCCTGACCTTTGCAGGCTGCTCGGGCATTCCCGTGCGCGGAAGCTTCGGCCGCTTCGGTTTCTTTTCCGGCTTGTCGCCGGGCTTGTCATTGTTTACTTCATGCATTTCTTATCACCACCGCATTCAACGTAGAGTTCCAGTGATTCCTTTTCCTGGGACAGGTACTGGCGCTGGCGCGACATCAGCAGGTCGAAGTCGACCTGGTGCCCGTCGAACTCGGGACCGTCGACGCAGACGAACTTGGTCTCACCGCCTACGTTAACGCGGCAGGCGCCGCACATGCCGGTGCCGTCCACCATTATCGAGTTCAGGCTGACGATGGTCTTGACGCCGAACTCCTCAGTGGTCTTGCAGCAGAATTTCATCATTATCCCTGGGCCTATCGCGTAGATGAGGTCGATGCCCCCGGCCTCACAAAGCTCCTTGAGTGGCTCGGTGACCAGACAGTGGCGGCCGCAGCTGCCATCGTCGGTGGTCACGATAAGCTCGTCGCTGATCTCCCGCATCTTGTCTTCCCAGAGCAGCAGGCTCTCGTTGCGGGCGGCAACGATGGAGATAACCTTGTTGCCGGCCTCCTTGAGGGCCCTGGCGATGGGATAGACGGGGGCCACGCCGACACCGCCACCGGCGCAGATGACAGTACCTACCTTCTCGATCTCGCTCGGCAGGCCCAGCGGCCCGATAAAGTTTGCCAGGGAGTCGCCCTTGCCAAGCTTCTGCAGATGGCGGGTTGACTTGCCGACCGCCTGGACGACAATGGTGATCGTGCCGGCCTCGCGGTCGAAGTCGGCGATGGTGAGCGGGATCCTCTCCCCCTCTTCGTGGATCCTCAGGACGATGAACTGTCCCGGCTGTGCCGCCGCGGCGACTGCCGGGGCCTCGATGACCTGCATGTACACGTCATCTGAATAGTCGACTTTGTCAAGTATCTTATACATGTCCTCCTCTTGTTCTATTGGTTCCGCGCTGTTTTAACGTGGTTCCCGGTTCCTGGAATCTGCCTGTTTCTTTTCCCGCCTGCTACTCCGGGATTATTTAAGCTCCGCGTCGGAAACTGAGTAAAGCGATTCGTTCTTGAGCGCGTTGATGAGCCTGATGGTACGCATCATCTCGGGGTCCTTGGCGTTGCAGATGCACGAAGTCATGCCGCAGGCGGCCAGCATCGGCAGGTATGCGCGCTCGATGGAGCTGCGCAGCTCGTCGGGAGCGCCATTGGATGTGTTGGAAAGCCCACAGGTCGACTGCACCGGCTCCTCGAAGAGCTCGGGAAAGGACTTAAGGACGTTCTGTACGGCGACCGCGTGCGCCTGGCCGACCTCAACGCCGATCGGCAGGATGATCGGATCGATCCAGATGCGAGAGTTGGAAATACCGAGGGCGTTTGCCGCCGCGACCAGCTCGTAGGCGATGGCGATGCGCTCGTCGGCGTCGATGGGAATATGCGTCGACATGGTCAGCCCGATGATCTCGCAGTCATATTTCGCGGCCAGCGGCAGGATCTTCTCCATCTTGTCCGGCTGGGCGCTGAAGGAGTTGAGCAGCGGTGGCTGTTTGCAGGCCTTGATGCCGGCCTCCATCGCCTCGGGATTGGTGGTATCGAGACACAATTGCAGGTCAGACGCTTCCTGCACGGTCTGTACGACCCATTCCATCAGCTCAGCGCCGCCCTTGCGCGCCGGGCCCAGGTTGATGTCCAGCAGGTTGGCGCCCGCATCGGTGCACTGCTTCGCCAGCTGCTGAATCGGCTCCGCGACGCGGTTCTGCATCGCGTCACCGATCGACTTGTTCATCACATTGATATTCTCAGCAATCGCCTTCATTAAGCCTCCTGTAAGTTACATTTACACGACGGGATTCAGCGCCCGCGGCATCTCATTATATAAGCAGATCCTTCGCTTCGCTCAGGATGACAACCGTTCGCTCTATTTAACGCCCGTTCGCTCAGGATAAAGCCTGTTCGCTCTATTAACGCCCGTTCGCTCTTTATGACGCCCGTTCGCTCAGAGCCTGCCCTGAACGCAGTGAAGGGATGACACCTGGATTATGAACTGTTTCAACCCTGCTCAGCCGAACCAGGCTTCAGGCCCGCCCGCGACATTATCTCGGGAACCGCCGATTCCCATTCGACGGCCATGATATGGACGCCGGCCACGCCATCGATCTCCCTGACGCGGTTTATCACCTCGACGCAGACATTTATCCCCTCGTCCTGCGCGTCCTGTGCGGCCGCCATGCGCTCGACCACCGCATCGGGAACGTCCATGCCAGCAACCCGGTTCTTCATGTACTTAGCCATGCCAGCGCTCTTGAGCGGCGCCACCCCGGCAAGTATCTTGCACCGTTCGGTCACGCCCAGCTCGACACACTGGCGCATGAACTCCTCAAACTTGTCCACATTGTAGATTATCTGCGTCTGGCAGAAGTCTATGCCCGCATCCACCTTCTTGGCCAGCCGTTGTGCGCGAAACGGGAACGGATCGGCATACGGGTTCGCCGCGGCGCCGATGAAAAGTTTCGGCGCGAAGCTGATCTCCTCGCCACACTGGAACTGAGGCACGTCGCGCATCTCCTTCACCATCCTGATCAGGGTCACCGAATCCATGTCGAACACTCCGAGCGCTTCCGGATGGTTTCCGAAACTCTGGTGGTCGCCGGTCAGGCAAAGCAGGTTCTTTATGCCCAGCGCTGCGGCGCCGAGTATGTCCGCCTGTATCGCCAGGCGGTTGCGGTCGCGGCAGGTCATCTGCATTATGGGCTCGAGCCCCTGGTCAATGGCGATCTTTGCCGCCGCCATGCTGCACATCCTGGCGATGGCGGTCTGGTTGTCGGTGATGTTGACCGCGTCGGCATGGCCTTTGAGGATATTGGCCTTGTCGATGATGACCTGCGGATCCGCGCCTTTCGGCGGACCGAGTTCGGCGGTCACGGCGAATTTGCCGCCGGTCAGGACTTTTTCGAGTATGGAGCCGGACATCATGGCTCGAATCCTTCCTTCTTCATCGTGCGCGGACCGCCTGAATTGGATTTCGACCAGTTCTTGGGACCGCCTATGCGACCCAGATTACCTTCAAGCCCGAAGGTCGCCAGTTTGTCGTAAATAAGCTGCCATACGCAGGGAACCTCAGCCGAGATCTCGCAGTGGCCTCCCTGTGAACCGCCGCATGGCCCGTTCAGCAGCTGCTTGGCGCAGCGCGCAATCGGGCAGATTCCGCCGGTGTTGAAGATTCCGCAATCGCCGCAGGCGACGCAGTATTCACTCCAGACATGGTGCTTTTTGACCACGGCCAGCATGTTTGTGTTCATTGCCGGCGCCACACGGACCTTGGGAAAACGCTCGGCGATCAGTTGAGGCCCGATGCTGCAGGCCATCGAAAGCACGAGGTCACTGCCATCTATCTGCGCTGCGATGGCGTCGACATACTCATTCTCGCACTGACGCAGGACGGTGACAGTCTCAACGCTGCCCTTGATGCTATCCTTCTCGCGCTGCAGGCGAAGCTGCGCAGTCAAAAGTTCGGCTTCCTTCTCTCCGCCTGTCAGACACACTGCCACGCACGTGTTGCATCCGACGACCAGGACCTTCTCGAACTGGTCAGTGACTGCTTTTATCTGCTCGAATGGTTTTTTTTCCGCGGCGATCATCTGATCATGCTTCTTTCATGCATTTTTTTTCAGGAACAAGACTCAATTCAATTCTTTCGGGATCGATCCCGGCCTCTTCCAGCGCCGCGCGGGCCTCAGCCACGGCTGCGCGCGTCTGCCTGTGACCGTGGATAAACCGGCCGTCATCGTCCTCGCTGCAGACCGCTACGTAGACTTTTTCCGCTCCGGCGTCGAGGGCGCCAACCAGTAACCCGACACTGATTCTACTCGTGCAGGGCAACGCAACAAAGCCCGCGCCAGGAGCAACCCTTGACTGGGAATACCAGCAGCCGAACTCGACGTCCCGCGAATCCACTGCCAGAGCAGCCCTGATTCCCGAAATGATGTCCGCTTCGGACAGGACCGCTAGGTCGATGGCTTTCGCCGGACACTGGGTGAAACAGATACCGCAGGCCTGGCATTTGTCCTGATCGATTCCACCAAGTCCATCCCCGTCGGCCCATGGAGCGCCGTATGGACAGACGCGCACGCAGGTCAGACATGAGATGCACTTGAGCTGTGAATAACGGGCGCCGCTGCCGCAGAGAAGACAACGGGATGCTTCGCAGCGACCATCAATTTCGCCAAGCCCCGTCTCCACTTCCCCGAAATCGGTGATCCGTTGCCCTGTGTCGCGCACCGGCATGATTCGCCTGGGTGCCTGCTTTATCTGCGCCCTGACGTCTTCAGGAACCTCGCCGATGGCCACAGGTTCATGGCTTGAGTGCGCTTCTACTCCCAGATAACGCGCCACAGCTATGGCCGCCTTTTTACCGCTGGCAAGGGCGTTAACGGCTGCCCCCGGTCCCGTGACAACCTCGCCGCTGGCGAAGACGCCTCGACGGCTGGTCGTGCACAGCTCCCGGTCGAAGATCAGGATGCCACGCTCGTTTACTTCTGGGCCAGCCTCAGTCAGAAATGAAAGGTTGGACATCTGCCCGATCGTGATGATAACCGTATCACCGGGAATTATCGAAAGTTCGGTCTCACAGAAACTCGGCGCAAAACGGCCATGCTCGTCGAAGACCGATTCGCATTTCTTGACCTCGAGTCCTTCGACCCTGCCATCACCGACGATGGCGTTCGGCCCCTGGCTGCAGACCATCGCAATGCCTTCTTCGCGGGCGTCAGCTATCTCCCAGTCATGGGCCGGCATTTCGTGATCTGCTTCGAGGCAGACCATGGTCACCCTGCCGCCTGAAAGGCGCTTTGCAGAGCGCGCGACGTCGATTGCCACGTTACCGCCGCCGATGACGATGATATCCTTGCCCAGCTGCGGCACATCGCGGCCGGCGTTGACATCCTCAAGGAAAGGGACCGCCAGGAGTACTTCCGGCAGATCCACGCCCGGGATCGGCAGTGACCGGCTCTCGGAAAGGCCTACGGCGATGAGCACGGCATCGTATTCCGACACCAGTTCCTCAAATTTTATATCCTCCCCCACGCCGGCTCCCGTGCGGATCTCGACGCCCATGCCTCTTATGTAATCGATGTCCTCATCAAGAATGTTCTTGGGCAATCTGTAGCTGAGTATTCCGGTCCTGAGAAAGCCGCCCGCCTCGGGCTGTTTCTCGAAAATTACCGACTTCACGCCCAGCAGAGCCAGATCGTACGCCGCAGCCAGACCCGACGGGCCTGAACCGATGATGGCCACTTTTTTCCCCGTGCTGTATTCAACCGCGGGCGGCTCGAAACCGACAATGCCGGCAGCTTTGGCCCCATCGCTGGCGACACGCTTGAGGTTACAGATGGCTATCGGCTCATCGACACCGCCACGCCGGCAGGCTTCCTCACAGGGATGGGCGCAGATGCGCCCGATCGATTGCGGCAGGGGATTGGTCTCTCGAATGATTGAGAGAGCCAAGTCATAATAACCTTCAGCGACCTTCTGAACGTAGCGCCGCGCGTCCGTATGGATAGGACAGGCGACTTCGCAGGGAGGACTCAGCCGCGCGTCACCGGGAACGGGACGCGCCGAGGATCTGGTTATGGAATCTGCTAGTTCGCGCTCCACTGGCGCAGGAACTTGGGTATGTCGGCGGCTTCGCGGACACCGACCTGCACTTCCCAGCCGTCGCCCAGCTCTTCATCGAGCTCGCCGGAGATCTGGGCTACATAACCCGGGATGATGACCTTCCTGTGGGGAGCCTTCTCCTCGATGCCGCTCTTCTTGAGAAACGGCGCGATGGCGTCTGCGACGAACTTGCCTGCCGCCCACGCGGTCAGGACCGACTGACCCTCTACGTCCATGATGCAGAGCCATGCAGGAACCTTGCTGGCCTCGACCTCTGAAGAGACGGTGAAGTAAGTAAGGGAGAAGTTGGTCGTCACGAGTATCGGTGAATCCGGTCCCGGATCGTTGATCGGGTAGACGCCCTGGTCCATCTGCATCGGCCGTTGCGGATCGGTGTAGATGTTCTGGCTGAGATATAGCAGCGGCATGACCCGCGCCGGATCGAGATCCGAGAGAATGACGAAACCGGCATACTTGGCGATGAAGACTGATGCGTAAACCGCCTCAAGCATGGGATCGTCGGTCATGTTGCAGGGAAAACCGATCGTCGGGAAGCCGAGCGCCCTGAAAGTCTTCTTGATCGCCGCCCGGCGGATAAGGGTCTGGTCGAGCAGTACATCGCCGATCGAGCTGGAAGACGGGTCGAGCACGACTTCCTTGTGGTCGCCGTCGACGGCCTTCTGGCCAAGCTCGGCCAGCTTCTCAAGGCTGTCGGCCTTGATGGCGAACGGGACGCCCAGTTCTTTTGAGACCGCGGCTACGGCGTCGAAATTTGATTCTGTCGCCGCGTACAGCAGCGGTTTTTTGTTCTTGATCGGTTCGGCGGCTGCCTTGAGGGCGGCGGCGTCATCATTTATGAGCACAATAGCCGCTCCCGCTTTGGCGTCCGCTTTGGCTGCAAGCTCCACGAGCTTACCTGCATCGGAGGCCCGGATCGCTGCAACCCGCGGACGCAGGTTCTGCCCCACGTAGTTGAACTCGGTCTGTTTGAGCTGATCGAGCAGGCCGTCTACCGTGGCGTCGTCCATCTCATCCGTTATCAGGACGCCCAGACCCGGCATATGCTCAAAGCGTTTCTCATGCCTGTAGAGGACGGTCTCCTCCCCGACAGTGACGGCCATGTCACCCGCGCCTACGGTCACCTTGCGTACCGGTGGAGCCGCGGCCTCACCGAGAGCCGCCTTGGCTTCGTCAGTCACGTACGGACACTGGTCCAGCTCAGCCTTGCCGGCCGCTAGTTGCATGGCGAACGCCATACAAGTCGGAAAACCGCATTCCTTGCAGTTGGTCTTGGCAAGCAGCTTGAATATTTGCAGACCGCTAAGAGCCACAGCTCACACTCCCTTCGAAACAGATCAATTACATTGACAAGCAGATTCTTCGGCTTCGCCTCAGAATGACAAACTTATAATCAGACTCATCGTTTTCGCCTCAGAATGACAAACGTATTATCAGACTTCTCATCTTCGCCTCAGAATGACAAATGTATAATCAGACTTCTCATCTTCGCTTCAGAATGACGAGCGTATCGCAACCCCTGCCTGTCATCCCTTTACGCGTCCAGTGCAGGCTCCGAGTTAAGCGAAGTATCCGGGCTTATCCGACATCCGTTTAGAACATCGGGTCCATTTCCAGGGCGGGATGGCCCACGCTGGTCAGATACTCGAGTACTTCCGATTCCTCGGTCCCGTTCTCCTCGGTGGCGATCTTGTCAACGAGATCCGGAACGCCAGCGAGTTCTCCTGCCTTCTGGAGGATATCACGCATCTCTTCCTTGAGCTCCTTTGGCATCCAGACAAGGCGCTTGATGCCACCGTCGGCCGAGATGAACTTGGGCGATCCCATGTAGTAGCGGGAATGGCCCAGGAAGCCTGGGCTCTGCACGCCGCCGCCGACTGAACCGGCCAGCGTCGAGAACTTCATGCCCGAAGGCGTGTCGCCCTTGAACTCACGGTTGACGGTCATGATGCCGTTACACATCGGCAGGATACAGCTGATGACTTCGAAACAGCCGCACGAAGTCATCGGGTTTTCCAGCATCGAATATGTGTTGAACGCCTCGACCGCGCCCTGAGAATGCTCTTTGACGTACTCGTTGACGCCGCTCCACTGGCCGCGGGCTTCATCGACGGTCTCGCCCTTCGGCACCGGCTGGTTTCCGCCGGTCGGGTTCATCTCGAAGGCGGCCTTGCCGTCAAGCCAGTTATAGGAGCCGCAGAGGCCCGGACGTTCCGGCGTGATCACGCAGACGTGCGTGGGCGCGAAACTCTGGCAGAGTATGCAGGAATAGAAAGTGTCGACACTCTCATCGGTGAGGCTGCCCAGGCGGTCGTCCCGCTCCTGGTATACAACCTGGGCCCGTTCGAGCAGCTTCTCCACGTCTTCCTGTTTGGTATTGATCGTTACCTGGACTTTGTCCACAACTTCCGCGAATTCTCCGTGATAACGGGCGTGGATTATCTTGCCCAGATGCTCGAAGTTGAAGCCTGCATCGTGGGCGCGCTTACTGATGCGCATCCAGATTGTGTCGCGCTGGCCCATGTGGAGAACGCCCTCGGCCTCGTTGAAGAACGAGTGGCCCTGGCGCTCGAGGATCGGCTCGAAGTCCTTCTGCATCTTGCGGCCCGAGACCTCGACGTGGACGGCGAACGGGATGGTGGCGCCCTCCTCGACGTCATCGATCTCAGGTCCGACGACGGTTACCTTGCCGTCCTCGACATCCTCGGCGATCTCGGTAAACTCACATCCGGCCGATTTCGGACCGGCCAGCTCTACCCAGTATTCGCCTTTGCGGATACGCTCTCCCTCGAATGCGGGACTGTATGATACCGGTACCGGGACTTCGGTCACGACGACCTTCAGGCCGCGCACCTCGATTGCCCTTGCGACCATCTCATCGTGCGGCACGTTGCTTACGACATGCTCGTATGTGCAGACACCAGTCGGAAGGATCTCCGGGATGTCCGTATCGGCGATCGTCGGGAAACCATACGAGATGGCGCCGGCGGCTACCGCGTATTTCTTGTCTGAGACCTCGGCGAACGCCATGACGAAAGCGAAGACCCGGTCCTTGTTGTATTTAAGTACGTTGCGATAGTCGCCCGGCTGCACGCCGCCGAAGGCGAGCGCCGCGCGGGTCGCGAATCCGAGCGAGAAGATATGGCCAGAGATATAGGGGCTGAACGGCACCAGGCGGGTGTTCCATCCCAGCTCCACCCCACCCTCGACCAGCTGCTCGGCGAAACTCACACCGGTCACCTGGTTCTTGCCGGCGAGGAACACGTAGAGCATCTTCTCTTTCAGCTGCTGGGCTATCATGACGGCGGTCTCGACATCCGGAGCCGCGCCGGTTATGGCGGCGAATCCAGGGGCGGTTCCGTCGACGAACTCGACACCGCGCTCACGCATGATGACGTCGTCCGCCGCGCCGAGCCAGAGGTTATCGTCTGTCGGCGCGTCTGTCTCGGAATAGAATCCGGGCTGCAGCACATAGCGCAGCGATTCGATGATCTCGCAGGAGAAAAGCGAAGCGACGCCGGCGTCCAGGGTCGTACCCAGGTACGGCGTCCAAAGCTTTTCGGCCGGAGCCTCCGGCAGCAGGTCGCGTGCATGCGCCATCACCTGCTCCATGTCTTTTACCTTCTCGACCTTGATCCCGGTCAGTCCATATATGACCGGCAGATAGAAGCCGGTATTGGGCAGCTCGATTACGGCTTCGGGTCCTACTGTATCAATCGCCTTTTCCAGCGCTTCCTCAGCTTCAGCGACAAACTGATGGGCCCCGGCGATTACTGATGTTGCTATTAGTTTGCTCATGCTCTCCTCCTACAACTCTCGCCGGGCGGCCATATCAAGCAGCACGCGTTCTTTTTCCTCATGGATGCCGAGGGCTTCTCTCTTCTCCTGGATGCGGTTCAGCACCATCTCCAGTATCTTTTCCTTCTGGGGCTCGAAGACCAGCTGGCCGCCGACCTTTTCCTCCCAGCCTTTTGACATGATCTCCACGGTTTCCGTGCAGTCGGCGACAGGGTTCCTCACGCCGAAGACCACGTAGACGCCAGAAGCCGCGGCATACGTGCCGATAGCCAGGGCTTTCTCGCAGTAATACTCGGGGCAGATAGCCGCGACCGGCAGGTCTGAGATATCCTCGCCGAGTCCGCCTTCCTCGACAACCTGGGCGAGGATGGTCATGATGCGCGAATTGTCGACGCAGCTTCCGAGGTGCAGGACCGGCGGTATGCCGACGGTCTCACATACCTCGCGCAGGCCGGCGCCGGCTTCCGACAGCAGCTCCGGCTTCAGCAGGCCGTGCTTGGCTGAAGCGTGGGCCGCGCAGCCGGTCTGGACCACCAGGATGTTATTCTTGATGAGTTCCCGGACCAGGTAGATGATGCTCTCGTCCTGCGTGACCCTCGGGTTGTTGCAGCCGACGATGGCCACCGCGCCCTGGATCTTGCCGTTCATGATGTTGTCATTGAGCGGCCGGAACGAAGCGCGATACTTCCCGCCCAGCATGTAGTTTATATACTCGTGGGAGAAACCAGCCACCATGTCATCCCTGTACTGCGGGATCTCCACCTTGCCGCGGTTAGCATAATTATCGATGCCCATCTTCACGATGTCCTTGGCGATATCCAGCGCGTGCTCCTCTTCGAACTCCACGTGGGTCGCGCCGGGAATCTTAGCCTTGGGCGAAGTGGTTATCAGCTTGGTGTGGAACTTCTCGGCCAGCGGCTGCAGCGCCTGCATGACGCACTGCACGTCGACGATCATGGCATCCACGGCGCCGGTGATTATGGCAAGCTCCTGATGCAGGAAGTTGCCCGCCGGCGGGATGCCGTGCCGCTGCAGCACCTCGTTGGCGGTACAGCAGATACCGGCCAGGGTTATGCCCTTGGCGCCCTTGCTTTTGGCATACTCTATGACCTCGGGGTCCTGGGATGCGGCGACGATCATCTCGGAGAGGGTCGGCTCATGCCCGTGGACGATTATATTGACGTCTTCTTCCTTGAGGACGCCCAGGTTTGCCTCTGATACCAGGGGCTTGGGTGTCCCGAAGAGGATGTCGGACAGATCGGTAGCCAGCATGGCGCCGCCCCAGCCGTCGGCCAGCGACGTGCGCATGCCCTGGTCCAGCAGATGGTCAGCGTCCTGATCGACGCCCACGTGGGTACGGTGCATGCTCTCTACCACCTCGCGGTCGACGCCGCGGGGGACAATCTTCAGCTTGCGCCAGATCTCCTGGCGTTTCTGCGGCGCCCGCGATACATAATCGAGCTCATCGTCGACGACGCCGTTGAAGTTATCCAGCGCCCGCTGCGCGACATCTCCGGCTATATCGTTGACCTCGCGGCCCTCGGTCGGGATCTTCATCAACGCCGCCACCGCGTTCAGCTTTTCCGTATCCTTAACCTCATATCCCTGCACCTTGCCCTTCGATACAGCCAGAAGCGTGCGGGCGATATCGCGGCCATGGTCGGAGTGGGCCGCCACGCCGCCGGCGATGGAACGCACCATGTAGCGGGCGCCGATCGTGCCATGCGTGGCGCCGCAGATGCCCGTCTTCTCCTCGGCGTTCTTGCCGACCAGCCGGCAGGGGCCCATGGCGCAAAGTGAACAGCATGAACCGGCAGCGCCGATGGGGCAGGATTTCATCTCATCCACGCGGGAAAAGACTGTGCTCAGGCCTTCCTTCTCGGCCTTGGCGATCATTTCCAGCGCCGCGGGATCTATACTCTTGGCGTGCGGCTCCGCCTTTTTCTTTTTGTCTTTGGTTTCTTCTGAGTCACTCATGATGCAACCTTCTCTTTCGTTTGTTCCTGAAGCCCTTCGATAGCTGTCCGAACCAGTTTGACCGCATCCGGATGACGCATGACCAGGATGTCGGTGCCGGCGAGCAGCAGGGTTGTAGCGGTGATAGCCTCCCAGAGGATGCCCCGGGTCTCAACGTTTCCGTACGTAGGTTCTACTTCCTCGCTGACCCTGGATTCCTTGGCCTTCCAGGTCTCAGGAGCCATATTGTTCAGGATCGGCATCTGCATCTTTCCGTCATTCTGCAAAAGCGCTGCCAGCCGGTCCCTCTCCATAATAGAATAGCAATACTCAAGCCCGTATCCCAGTGCCCCGGTGGTCGGATCGATGATGATCTTGTCCTCGGGCACGCCCAGCTGAGTCAACAGCACGTTCAGCTGTTTGGCGAGATTTACGTCCATCGACGTAAAACCGACGACCGGCTTCTTGTAGCCCATTGCGGCGGCTCCGATAAGCCTGTGGTTGGACTCTTCTACCGGACCGAGTGGAACGTTCTCATCCGGCAGCATTTCAGCCACCTTCTTGAGTGTCTCGGCGTCCTTGTCAGGGGTGCCGCAGCCATACACGATAACCGGGATATCCACGCCTTCGATGACTTTTTTAACCGTCTCCGCCGCGGACTCCGGTGAGGCGTCACTGCCATTCGGATCGGTACTGCGAAGCTGCAGGCATATGGCGTCAGCGGAAAATTCGTCCTGGCATTTCTTCGCCCAGGCCACGGGGTCATTCATGACATCTTCATAGACCGCACGCACGGCCTCCGGCCATTCTGGCTGGGGCTCGTCATATACTTCCATCGCAACCATGGGAGGATTCGGCATATCGCCTTCCCAGAGGTGAAACGGAAATGTCGTTTCTCCCCCTACTTTTTTATCAGCCCCAATGATTACCTCGCGGATACTTCCCTTGCACTTTTCAATTGGTGGTTCGAATGCCAAGGCAACCCTCTCTTTCAATAGGATTCCCGGGAAGGCAGCAGCCATACTCGTATGTCTGGATACGCCTTTAGCCCGTAAAAAAAATGAAAGGCTCGAGCGCGCATACAATCGCGAACCCGGACCTTTATCGAGAACACATACCCAATACGCCCAGGACGGGAGAATACGGTCGTGCCCCAACGTGTCCGTACTTAGTTCTTTGTTTCACAAGCGTACGGTAAGGAAGGATAATACCATCGCAAAGCGCCGGGCGTCAATAAGATTTATATATGAGGTGATATAAGCAAAATCGCACGATGCCGGGTGTCATCGTCTGCCGCCCATAATACCCATGTATGTATTGCGGTCAGGTTGCTCGTATTTGCATGCTTAATATAGGGCGCCAGTGGATATCTTAAAAGGACAGGTACGATTGATTTCGCCGGTTTTATAAACTGCGAAATGACCGTAAATCCGGACACGGAGGAAGAAATGGGTTATACACAGGTAGCGCTCGAGGACAAACTTTATGAGATGTACCCGGAGCTGATGAAGAATGGAATAGCTTTGAGAATGAGTTTTGACGAGGACAGGAATTCATGGGTAATAGGTTTTGTCAAAGGCGATCACAGCCGACATGCGTTCCTGGACAGGAATGACGCGGATATGTGCATGGATGGCCAGCAGTGCATCTATCTGGGAGTGCTTGTCTCACAGTACATCAAGGACCTTGAGGAAGAGGCAGGCGTGGCCTGACAGGTTCGTTCTTTTAAAACTGTTCCTCCGACCGTTTATTAAGGAGATGGTTCACATGTCGGTTATTGAATATGCCGGAACCAGTATCAGCCTCGATGAGGATGGGTATCTGGAAAACACCGAAGTATGGGATGAAAGTACAGCCAGAGGGATGGCCGAAAATCTTGGCATCAGCGAACTTACCGCCGAGATGATGGATGTTATCCACTTTATGCGCTCATATTTCGTCAACTACAATTCCTTCCCCGTTCTGAATACCATCTGCAAGAACGTCCACCAGCCGAAGGAATGTGTGAACGAGGAATTCATCGACCCGCTGAAGGCATGGAAGATCGCCGGACTCCCCAACCCTGGAGACGAGGTGATCTCCTATCTGAAGCGTTGATTAATCATGTCACGCTGACTCCCACGCAACCACCAGAGGAGAGCTTACGTGTCTGATGACCTGCGTTTCCTGAGTATCATTCCGCCTAACCCGCCTGCCGCCAGGCCGACTGCGGGAACCAGCAGTAAGATACCGGTATTGGGCAGGCTCGTTATTGGTGAAGTTGCTGCATATGCAGTCTGCTGAACGGAAGCGTCAACGATAAAGTCCGCCGAACACTCCACATAAGATTCATTGGAGAAGCTGCCGCTGACTATGACCTGATGCGCTCCAGCTGTAGCTCCGGTCGGCACGTTAAAGTTGAAAATAAAATCTCCAGCGGGATCCGAAAGTACCTGGCCTAAAAAGTTGGACGGATCAGTCGTATCCCAATAAAACTCTGTTTCGCTATTGCTCAACAAACTGCCACCGGTTGCCATTACGTTACTACTGGCTACCCCGTGAGTAGGAGCGAGCACAAGATTCACGCTATCGCAGGGGGGAATTTGGGCGAAGGCGGGTCCGGTCACCAGCAGGCCCAATGCCATTACAGCAATCACCATTATTAAAAGGATCCTCAGTCTCATCTTTCTACTCCTCCTCTGGCTCCGCGCAGTTGATTCATACAACCTGAAATTATTTTATTAAATTGACACTATCGACATCTCCGAGCCACGTCAAACTCATCTTTCGATGCGGTCAGCTGCCGGCAACCTGACACCAGATTTCCGCGGCTTTAAGCGTATTTTTCATCAGCATGGCTATCGTCATCGGACCGACGCCACCGGGTACCGGGGTTATCGCACGGGCTACCTTGCTGGCTGCCTCAAAATCCACGTCACCCACAAGACCGTTATCAGTCCGGTGTATCCCGACATCGATGACGGTTGCGCCCTCTTTTACCATGTCCCCCTTGATAAGCTCGGGTACTCCGACCGCGGCAACCAGCACGTCGGCACCCCGGGTAACCGCCCCGAGGTCTCTCGTTCTTGAATGACAGATGGTGACAGTGCAGTTCTCGCCAAGAAGCAGCAGCGCCGCCGGTTTGCCGACGTTATTGCTCCTGCCGACCACGACTGCGTTAGCGCCCTCCAGTTCTGTGCCGCTGCGCTTGAGGAGCTCGATCACTCCCGCCGGCGTGCACGACACAAAGCCAGGCACTCCGATCGCGAGCCTGCCCAGGCTGATCGGGTGGAAACCGTCTACATCCTTGTCAGGATCTATGGCCAGGATCACGCGGTCCTCGTCGATATGGCCCGGCAGGGGCAGCTGCACCAGCAGGCCGTGCACATCCTCCTGTTTATTGAGCGTGTCGACCAGCGCCAGCAGTTCAGCTTCAGTAGTCTCCGCCGGAAGGACATGCTTGATTGATTTAAAACCGATCTCGAGGCAGGCTTTCTCCTTGTTGTTCACGTAAACCTGGGATGCCGGATCCTCACCAACCAGTACGACCGCCAGTCCCGGCGTGACGCCGTGTTCGGACTGCATCTTCTTCACTTCCTCAGTCAGCTCGGCCCGGATGTCGGCCGAGATCTGTTTGCCGTCTATGATTTCTGCTGCCATGGATGATCCTTTCGCTAAAATCTGCTGCCAGGGGGGTTCCTGTATTATCGGGTGCATTTACTCGCGCACTTCTAACCTGATTACACTCCTGAGATGCCCGTCCTTTATGGGGCCGCCTCAGGCGGTGGCGAAAATCTTATCAAAAAGTGGTGTGCAGCCGCCAATCGATGGTGAGGATTCATCAAGGTCAAGGAGAGAGATGCCGGCGACTTCCGCCTCGAACAGGCCGGAGTCTTCCGGCAGAGTAGCAACGAGCGGCAGGCGCAGGCGCTCTATTTCCGGCTGTAGGGCCTTTGCGGCTTCCGGCGTGGCGCGGTTGAGGACGAACATCTTCTTGCCCACATCAAGCTTCATCTCATCGGCCAGCTCGAGCACCCGGTAGGCGGCCATCAGCCCGCGCATCCCGGCGTCGGAGATGACCAGCAGCACGTCGGTCTTGCGCGTCGTGCGCCGTGAAAGATGTTCGAGCCCGGCTTCGTTATCCATGATGACATGGCGATAATCCGCGGACAGGCCGTCCATATACCGCCGGATTATGTTATTCGCAAAACAGTAACATCCGGCGCCCTCGGGCCGGCCCATCGTCAGGAGGTCGTAGCCTTTGCCTTCGGCAAGCGCTTCCTGCATCTTGTATTCGACGAACTGGTCTTTGGTCATCCCGCCTGGAATGTCGCGGTCACCCGCAAAACCCTGTTCGCGCGCTGAACCGATCGTGATCGGGACTTCGATGCCAAGGGTCTGCCCCATATTGGAATTGGGATCGGCGTCCACGACCAGCACCGGCGTCTCACCCTTGTTGACAAGATAGCGCACCGCCAGCGAGGCGATAGTGGTTTTACCGGTTCCGCCCTTGCCGGCGACCGCTATGGTGGTCATGATTTCCCAAGCTCAGCAAGTATTTTTTCCATCCGCGGGAACCATTGCATGTTCGTGTGCGGGAAAAACAGTGACGCCATATATTCATCCATGAAGTACTGGTTGTCAGACAGTTCGATATTTGTCATGGTTCGGGCCACCTCTTCGGCCGACTGCTGCATGTCCTTGGAGAACGAGACAAGGCGCGCGCCCAGCAGCGATCCATTGCCCACGAATGTGAAACGCTCCGGATCGAGCTCCGGGAAGAGGCCGATGGCGGCGGCGCGGTCCACCTGCAGATACTTGCCGAAGCCGCCGGCCACATAGACCTGCTCAACTGAGTCGAGATCCATGCCTACGCTGTTCAGCAGCGTCGTTATTCCGGCGAATATGGCTCCCTTGGCCCGCATCAGGTTATCGATGTCAGGCTCGGTAATCACGATGTCCTGGCCGGTCGCCGTATATTCCGCGCGCACAAGCACATACTCCCAGAGGCCGTCGGCGTTGCGTCTCAGCCACTCGCCCTCCTTCCCCTCCCTGAACTTGCCGTTCTGCCCGATGATGCCGGCTTCGAGCAGCTCCGCCACGGTATCGATTATGCCGGAACCGCAGATTCCCAGAGCCTTCTTCCCGCCGATCGTAAGTATGTGCGGCTCACCGCTTGCCGGGTCTATCTGCACCGCCTCGATGGCGCCGCGGGTCGCCCGCATGCCGTGCTCTATGCCGCCGCCCTCGAATGCCGGCCCGGCCGAACACGAGGTTGCGACCAGCCATTCCCTGTTGCCGACTACCGCTTCGCCGTTGGTGCCAATATCTATATAGAGAGTAACCTTGTCGGTCTGGAATACGCCCGAACCGATGATGCCGCTGACGATATCGCCGCCGACGTAACTGGACACACAGGGGAAGGTGTATAAAAACACGTGGTCGCAGACGTCGATGCCGAGATGGTCCGCACGCACCGGTGGCAGAAAAGTCGCGGCCGGTATGTATGGAGCAATACGGATATGTTTGGGATTGACCCCTGTCAGCAGATGCGTCATTACCGTGTTGCCCGCCGCGACCATATGCGACACCTGGCATCGGTCGACTTTGCCCTTCTCCAGCACGTTCTCGATAACGGTGCTGATAGTCTGGACCACGGCCTCCTGCAACTTCTTGCGGCCGCCCGATTTCTGGGAATAGACGATGCGGGTTATCACATCGTCACCGTAACTGATCTGGCCGTTGTACTCCGAAGCCTCCGCGACGGTCTTTCCTTCCTTCAGGTCGAGCAGCTGCGCGTAGATACTGGTGGTCCCGATATCGAGGACGATCGAATAGTCTTCAGCGGTCCGGTCGCCGGGGACGACCTGGATGACCTTCGGCCCTTTTTGCCTCTCAACCAGGGTAACCGTCACCAGCCAGTCCTCGAGCCGGAGCATCACCGGCAGATCGCGAACGACATGGAAGTCCACGGACACGTCGCCGATGCCGTGCTGCGCCTTGAGCGCCAGCTTCAGGCGGTCGAGGTCGTTGATGTTGTTGGCCGCATCAGGCGGCTCCAGCTTCAAGGCGAATTTTTTTACTACCGGGTCGACCTTCCACCCGCTGACAAGCTCCTCGAGGTCCTGCGCCGTCAGAACGCGTCCGGGGCCGGGACGCCTCGCGTGAGTGAGCGCGACGGCATCGCCCATGCGTGATTCCTCGGGGATGGCAACCGTAAGATCGCCCATGACTTTGACCCGGCAGGCAAGCCGCAACCCGGCCTTGTAATCATCGTCGGAGAGCTTGGCGGACTTGCCGCCCTCGTACTCGCCCTCCATTATCTCCACCTTGCACTTGCCGCACGCACCGGTACCGCCACAGGAAGCGTTTATGTGTACGCCTTCGAGCAGCGCCACCCTGAGCAGGTTGGCTTCATGCGGTACGCCATCGCAGACGATATCGCCGGGCTGGAATGTGATTGTATGTGTCTTCTGCTCATTCATGGTGTCATTATATAAGGTTCGATATGCTTTCTCCCCTGTTCAGCTGGTTTTCTCCCCGTACTTCATGTCCCGGTAGACGATCTCGATCTTTTCCACAAGCTCATCCAGTGGCACCGGCTTCAGGCAGTAGTCGTTGGCGCCATTCTCAAGGCATGTGAGTCCGGTATGAACCGATGCGTGCCCGGTCAGCATTATTACTCCAATGGAATGATCGTCCTTTCTGATCTCCCGGAGACAATCGTTGCCGTCCATGTCGGGCAGCATCATATCGAGGACGACGACGTCAATCCGTGAATCCGCTATTAGCGCCAGGCCTGTCATGCAATCTGCCGCTGTGACAACATCATAACCTCGCCTGGTGAGACGCTTTGCTGTGATCTCGAGATAATCCGTCTCATCGTCGACCAGCAGCACTCTAATCTTTTCAGATGCTTCCACTATTCACCTTCGATCGGGTTCGGTTTTACGATCTCATCCAGATCCCCGGTTATCCTGCGCCGGTAACGGTCGACCATGTTCTGATCCCCCATGGCCATGTCGATCTGCCTGGTATGTATAAGAAGATACCCGAGAACCTTCAATCTCTCAATCAGGTATTCCCTGGGTTTCTTCTCGATCCGCGCCGTCAGTGCGTCGAGCTTCACTTCTACCCGGAACCCGTATCTCTCGAGGATGTCGCGCAGAAGATAAACCCTTGTGAATCTCCGGCTTCTGTCAGCAGCGCCTCCCTTGAACTGGAAGCTGACGTAATTCTCGGTCAGCATATCACCCAGGTAGGCCTCCGCGAGGGTAAAATGATAACCCAGCCGCATGCTCAGGTTGCAGAAATTACGTGAGATAAGAAAGAAGTTCCTGTTGCCGAGCGACGCGCGCACCGCCGGATCGAGACTGGGGTTCATTGTCGACCGGAACAGCACCGAGCCAAATCCCTTTACACTCACCGGCGGCGGGCCTTGCCACGGCTTCCTGATCATGCCGGCCCAGATCGCCTTCATCGGTTCACAGACTATATCGTCCCAGCTGACATACTTCTGCTTGACGTCATAACCTTCGCGGAAGCCATCGTCCAGATCCAGCACCCACCACTGAAACGGCGACTCGCCAACCAGCTGCTTTGCAGACTTGGCGGCAAATCCGGACATCTTGCCAAAGGTGAACATCTTGTCCACTGCCTTTTCGTGGCAGAAGCGGGTCAGGTCATGAAGCGACCTGCATTGTGACGGCTTGAAATAAGGCGATGATGGATCGGTCAGATTCAGAGGTATAACCAGCGTCATTATTTCTTCAAGGATATGGTAAATCGGGCTGCCGACCATGAGATTGGGCGGTGGCACGGACCTGGCGAGCACATCTTCCCGTCTCCCCCGGTAGACGCGGCAGCTGTCCGCATCTACCGTGACAACCGCACCATTCTCAAGATGTTTCATCGCATTCTTTAGACCGAATATCGCCGGAACGCCGAATTCCCGCGCGACGATAGCCAGATGTGTTGCGGCGTGTCCTGTTTCGCTGACGACTGCTGAAGCCCGGTTCATCAGCGATGCCCATTCGGGCATCGGATGTTTCACGACCAGCACTGCGCCCTTGGGGAACTCGAGCAGGTCGACATTGCTTCGCACCTCGAATATCTCGCCGAATGCCGTGCCCCTGCTGGCGGAAAGGCCTCCCGCGACCAGCAGATCCCCGCTACGCACCTCCTCTTGCCGGGCAGGTGATTTGTCATCCTGGGAAAGCTGAGCCAGAGGTCGGCTTTGTAATATCGTGACCTTTCCGCTCTCCACAATCGACCATTCAATGTCCTGCGGTACCCCGAAGTGCTCCTCAAGGCTTATTGCGATGCCAGCCAGTTCCCGCTGCTTTTCCGGGGTCAGGTGACTGCCGACCTTGCCCGGCCCGCGATGAGAAACCTCAGTTGGATCCTCCCTGAATAACTGGTAGAAGTCGGTATCAGTGATACCCTCGACTACGCGCCGTCCCAGTCCGGGGGCAGCGTTGATTTCAACCATCGAGCTGTCAGGATCCTGAGGGGACCGGGAAAACATGACGCCGCTGACGACAGCGTCCACCATCACCATGCAGCCAACACACATTATGACGTCCTGGTGGCGGAAACCGCGCTGGTGGCGGTAGATTATCGCCTGGCTGCCATACTTGCTGGCGACGATCTCCTTATAGGTCTCTATGATGGAGTCCTCGCTGATGTTCAGCTGGGTACGGTACTGCCCCGCGAACGACGCTCCAGACCCGTCCTCCTCCGTGGCGCTGGAGCGCATGGAGATCAGAGGATTTATGCCGTCGCCTGAAGACAGCGCGCGGTAGTTTTCCATGATCCGTCTCTCCAGATCATCCGGCAGGGGGGCGACGCTGATCAGATGCTGGATCCTGGCACTGGTGGTATATAGCTCTTCGAGGTTTTCCAGATCGACGGTCTTCAGCAGCCGGTTGATCTCGTCCTGCAGGCCGGTGGAGTGCATGAAATACTGTGAGGCGGCGGCGGTGATGGCAAAACCCGCCGGAATCTCAAAGCCGGCCCGGTTGTGTACCTCTCCCAGATTTGCCATCTTTTCACCAACGGCATCAGCGTCCTCTTTGCTGATCTGCGATAGCGATACAACATATTCACCAGGCGGGACTTCGGGCTGCCTTGCCAGGATCTCCTCGATCTTTCCGGAGATCTCTTCAAGTGCGGGCGTCAAACCCTGGTATTTGCCGTCAGATATCTCCTGGAGGCTATGGATCATTTTGTAGACGTTAACCGTCAGGGCCGTGCACTGACCCCGCACAAATGCCATACCGAATGGCCGACCCCTGGTCAGCGCCCTTTCCATGCCCGCCATCAGGTCAAGCGCGCTGTTATTTGCGGTAAGAAGCGCCCGGAAACCCCGATAATGGTTTCTGAACGACTCTTCCAGCACGTCGGCGTCGACCTGCGGCCCGGAAATGGAAAACACCGCCGCGATTCTTTTCAGGCCTGTTTTGAGTTTGCCGCTCATTACATATCTATAACCATTCCATACCATAACAATCAAGTGGCCCCCTGCGAACCGCTCAGGCGCGATTCGGTGAGGGGGCCACCATATCAGCTTTCAGATAGATACTGTAACAGCTATCAGTGCTCCAGCTTCAGCCCCCAGCCTTCGAACATGAACAGCAGGGCAAAGCCGTACCATACCGTGTACACGATGTAACCGATGTTCGCCAGCACCAGAGCCAGCCATTCCGTCTTCGGGGACGAGGACTCGATGCCGTAATAATTGTACGCCGGCTCGACTGCCCTTTCATTCAGCTCCATGAGGATTTTTGATTCGTCAAACTCCTCAAGGGCCGTGAGGTCCCTCTGGGCGTTATCGATTCCCATGTACCAGTCGTACATCACCATGGCGTCCGCCAGACCCACCTGGGTCAGCTCCCTGTTTTCTATTGGCTTGTAGCCCTGCGTGGGATAACCGTACTTCTTTTGCAGAACCCCCATATTCTCGCCAAAAGCCACGGACGAATCCGAAATCGCAGCCGCCATGATCTCGCCCATATCACCTTCGACCTTCACTTTGGTCTTGTCGACACTTACGGTGGCGCCTGCCCGCTTGAACAGCTCGGCGATACGCAGGGCCTGCGCCAGGCGTACCTCCATATCACTCTCATCCGACTCCCGGATAGGACCGGTGGTGAACTTGACGTGTTTTCCCGTCTCTTTCTTGGCCTCTTCGGACTCTTTGTCCATGAAATCCGATGAGTCCTTCGAGACCCTGTTGAAGAGATCATCTATCTCGTTAAGTCCGTTTTCAGTGCCGCCTTTCCACAGTGGCATAAAAAGCAACGTCAGAACAACGAAGAACGACAACAGCATGAATAAACCGAGACCGAATTGTTTCTTGTTTGCTATCATCAGGCCTCACCACCTTTTGCTACAGTTTTTCCGGAATGTGGCGGTTCCTCCCCCTTCAGCACACTGATATTGCTGAAGAAGACCTTGAACACCCAGAGGGCGAAGATGAGGATCACGCCGAAGAAAACAACCATGCCGATCCTGTCGATGAACGTGGTTGTACCCTTAGACAGGCCGATGTATCCCAGTTTGCGCATCTTGTCAGGTAGCGCAAAGAGACGGTTGATGAAACCGGCGATGATCGTGATCGCATAGAAACCGCGAATAACCGAGCCGGATACGACCTTGGTCACGATGGAACCGACCTGCACGCCCAGCAGTGAACCGAGCAGCATACCCAGCGCCAGCGAGAAAAACACGAATCCATAGATGGCATACTGGAACAGGCTGGCATATCCCGCAGTGAACACGATTTGGAATATGTCGGTTCCCACTGTGGTCGCGGAAGATACGCCCAGCACATACACGAAGATGGGGAACGTCAGAAAACCGCCGCCGACACCCATGATCGCCGCAGCCAGACCCACGATCATACCGCTGATCACCAGAAACAGTGCGGATATCCTGCGACCGCCGGGAGTGACTCCCTGATCGAAGGTGATCATCGGAGGGATGTTGACCTTCTGCAGCTTCTGGGAAAGGCCGGTAATCGCCTCTTCCTTGACTCTTACCTCTTCCTCATGTGGCTCCAGTGTGCGTGAAGCCTCAGCAACGGATTTCTTGGACTTGATGTAGTCCGTCATCGCATAGATGCCGAGAAAACCCAGCATGACTACATAGACGATGGTGATGAACGCGTCGCTGATCGTAGGATTGTACTCGTAGAGAGTACGGTTGAGATAACCGCCCGCTGTACTTCCGGCAATCGATCCGACCAGAAACGCGATAGCCAGTGTGAACGAGATGTTGCCCAGCTTCCGGTGCAGCACGCTGCCCATTATCGCCTTGGCGAAGATGTGGAACAGGTCAGTACCAACCGCCAGGATTCCCTTCACTCCGGCGCTCATGAGCGCGGGGGTAATAACGAAACCGCCGCCGGCGCCGATGCAACCGGTTATCAGACCTGCGGCCAGACCGACAAATATGGATATCATGAATATCTTTGGTGAATAAAATGCCGGGCTGTATGGCTCTTTCCCTCCGATTATGTTCGGCAGGGCCTGGTTGATCTCATCCGCGAACGCGATGCCCCCGATGACCACCATGCCGAGCAGAGCACCCAGAATCATCAGCCGTGTACGGCTGCGAAGGATCCTGTGTGAGACCTCCAGCTCCCATTGCGCGTGGGCTCGGCCGCTCATGACGAGCAACCTTCCCACTTCTCTGAAAACCTTCATCCTTTCTCTCTCCTTTATAGTTTTACAGGTCTAAAACGATCAAACAGGAATTGCAACGGTTCCCGTCAGGCGCGCGTGATTTTTTCATATAGTGTTTCAAAATCCAGCGGCTTGATCAGATAGTCATGTGCTCCGTTGCCTATTCCTGTACGGGCCGCACTGGCTGATGCATATCCAGAAAGGATCATAAACCTCGTTTCGGGGCTGATATCCTTCAGCTCCCTCAACACCTCGTTCCCATCCTCATCCGCGAGCCTCATGTCAAGCAGCACCACATCGTAGTCACGGTCCTTCATCTTGCTCATGGCGCCGACGCCTGTATATGCACCATCACAATAAACGCCTTTTCTTCTCAGGCGCTTCAGCATTGTGTCAACGAAATCCACTTCGTCGTCAATTACCAGTACGCTAAGCTCATCCATTTGTCACCTCTATTCTTTGGTTTTTGTGCTGCTACTGCCGGATGTGACCGGCAGGAATACCTGGAAGACGCTGCCTCCCTGCTCGTTGTTATCAGCCTTGATGTCACCTCCAAGCCTCTGAATGATATTGAAAGAAATCGACAGCCCCAGACCGGTGCCCTTGCCGTTCTTGGTCGTGAAGAAAGGGTCGAAGAGCCTCTGGCGGATATCATCACTGAAACCGGGGCCGGTGTCTGAAACGGCTATGACTACCTTCCCGCCCTCGACCGCGGTGCTTACTGTAATACGGCCATCCCGGCCGATCGCATCGATGGCGTTGTTGACGAGATTCAGCAATACCTGCTGCAGCTGGGAAGAATCGGTCATGATCTCAGGCATATCTGCCTGGAATTCCCTGACGATCGTGATGCTGTTCCTGCCGGCCTCACTCTCCAGGAAGGAGACGGTTTCCGCGAACATCTGGTTGATATCGGTCTTCGCGATCACCATCTCGCCGGCGTGCGAGAATCCCAGCAGGCTGTGGGTGATCAGTTTGGCCCGGTTCACATGGGTGCGAATCTTGGCAATCGACTGCTTGTACTCATCCAGGTTCAGCACGCTGCCCTTTTTTTCATCTGAAAGCAGTTCGTCCATCCAGCCGGCCTGTCCCTCGATAATCTGCAGAGGATTGTTTATCTCATGCGAAACACCGGCGGCCAGCCTGCCGACAAGCGCCATCTTCTCCACCCTGCGCATCCTGTTGGTCAGCTCGGTCCTCAGGCGGTCCGCCGTCCTGATCCTGTTCATAATCGATGAGGTGATCACCGTTGCGACCGTGGTTATGAGCGCTATCGCAAGCACAATTAGGGCCACTGCCTTGTTTCGCGCGCTGTAGAATTCACTGAGCGAATTATTTATGTCTTCCTTAAGGACGAGAACCCAGGCACCGTTATTCATGCCGGTCGCGGTGTAGATAAAATCATCCGTCCTGTAGACCGATGTTCCCCGGGATACACCCTCAAGACCGAATGGAGTCTCAAGGTAATCAAGACGGATGGGAGTCTGCGCCTCCCCTTTCTTGTTCAGGATATAAGCGTCTCCTCCGGGACCGACCTCAGCGCGCGCCAGCAGGGAGTTGAACATGTCAGAATTCACCGTAGCTCTTAAAATCAATGTCTTTTCCGGATTTGCGACTGCCACGACAAAATGAGGCACGCCCCGGAAACCGCTGAAAATATCACTCGTGTAATTTCCGTTCTGCATGACCCCTGAAAACCAGTCAACCTCGGCATAGTTCTTATCTGAAAGCTGCTGACGATATGGACCAACATACGCGCGATGCGCGCCTGTCTGATCGATGACGCCAAGATCCGTGATAACGCCACTGCGGTTGGTGGCATTGAACAGACGCTCCAGATTGGCCTGATCGCTGAGATATTCAGGCGGATATAGGTTCAACATGTCACCCAGATAGTTGTTCTGATCCGCCAGAAAGAGCTCGATGATCTCTTTCCTGCTGTCAGCGAGACTCGCAAGTTCCGAGGAGGTTTTTTCAATAGAAGAATTCCTGTAATACTGGAAAGAAAAGAAGCTGATTCCGATAAGCGGAACCACTGATACAAGAACCATGACGATGATAAAGAGCAGCTTCTGCCTGGTGTAGTAGGCGCTCCTCGACCGAGGTTCCAGAGCCTCTTTTTCGATTGTCGCTGTATACATTTTCATTTGACTGTCTTTTTTATCAGCAACTTTCGCTATCATTCTTTTCAGATACGGATAGCAGATGAAACGCCTGGTCCGTTTCCTGCGCCGGCCGGTATAAAAAAGCCCGGAATTAAAAAATCCAGCTATTGACCTGTCTGTCTTCCTCTCATCTTCCACTGATGCCGCCTAATACCCGGCCTGAAAAATGATTCAATTTACGTGAATTGCCTGATTCATCTTTTTTGCAGATATGCAGCCTTGATTCGCTCCACCATCAGATCTATGTCTGCCGGCTTCTTCAGATAATCAAAAACGCCCAGGCTCCACGCCTCGGCTTCATCAAGGTCATTACCATGACCCGTATGGATGATGATCTGGATATCGGGATAACTCCGTCTGACCCTTCGCAGTACTTCCATGCCGTCGATACCCGGCATTTTCAGGTCCAGCACGATGACATCCGGCTCTTCGTCCTCGACGAACTCCAGCGCTTCGGCTCCGCTCAGGGCTGTGTGCCCCGCCAGGTCACGCATGTGCAGACGCTCGGCCATGGCGTTAACGAATTCCGCCTCATCATCAACGAGGAGCAGTTTGATACCGGTCATTTGTCAGTTCTTGTTTTCTTTATCTTTTTTCTGCGCGGACGACTCGCTTTCGTTGCCGCCGGGGCCCTCACCCCGCATGATTTCCTTCGCGGTATCGAACTCGCCGCTTTCCGCGAACGCCACCGCGGACATCGCATCTTCGAAATGCGCCTTGTAGGCGACCTTGATCTTCTGCACCAGGCTGTCGGTTTCGACGGGCTTCTTCAGATAATCAAAAGCTCCCAGCTCCCGCGCTTTCTCCTCATCATGCTCAGTACCGTGGCCGGTCATGATGATCACCTGCACTTCCGGATGGAAGTTCTTGATCCAGCGCAGCACATCCAGCCCGTGCAAGCCTGGCATCTTCAGGTCGAGCACAATGACATCCGGTTCCTTTTCAGATACAAGTTCGATTGCCTGCTCGCCATCGAAAGCCGTTTCACTGTCGACGTCCCGCATCTGCAGACGTTCCGACAATGTCTTTACAAACTCTTCCTCATCGTCAACCAGTAACACCTTGATTTTGTCTTTCTTTTTCATCATCAGACCCATCCTCACTTTCTTTTGATAAAAAAAGCTTTCGCCATCCTCCCTCCGCTTGTCCGACATTAATCTCAACGACTGGCTTTAACTAAAAGACATTTTAAGACATTATGAAACCTTTTTCTTCATTTGTAACGCAAATTTATCTCATAAATGAAAAAAAATCAACAATTTGGAGTCTTTTTGGAATAAATAATATTCGCATTTCACCAAGATAGAACCATTATGAAACATATTGGTACACTT
>JBAZZU010000021.1:0-36833 GCA_041658605.1 Thermoleophilia bacterium
ATTCGCAAAATGCCAGCTGCTTTCCATATCAAAGATTAAGACGGTCTGTGCAAGAACTTGCCCTCACATATACCCCCGGATTACGTTGCGCTTCCACATCGCCAAATGTGATGCACGTCAGTTTTATCCGAACCAGTATGGCTATACTTGTTGAGAATAGACTTATTGAGAATGAGAATCTTGTGAGGAGTGTGCATATGTTTTGCTATCAGTGCGAGCAGGTCAAGCAGGGAGGTTGCGACAAGGAGGTGGGTGTATGTGGCAAGAGTGAGGACATTGCCAGTCTTCAGGACATCACCATATTCGGCCTCAAGGGCGTCGCTGCTTACGCGCATCACGCGCGGGAGCTGGGCTATACCGATCCCGAGGTGGATGCAATCACCCATGAGGCGCTTTACTCCACTCTCACCAACGTCAATTTCAGCCTTGCCGATAACGTCAACACTGCGCTTCGCGTGGGAGAAGCGACCGTCAAGGCCATGGAGCTTCTCGACCGGGCTCATACTGACCAGCTGGGCCTTCCCGAACCGGTCAGGGTGTCCGAAGACAGGGTGGACGGCAAGAGCATTCTTGTCACCGGCCACAATCTTCACGCCCTGGAGATACTGCTTACGCAAACTGAGGGCAAAGGGATAAACATCTACACCCATTCTGAAATGCTGCCAGCACATGGCTACCCAAAGCTTAAGAAGTTCAGCCACCTGAAAGGCAACGTCGGCAAAGCCTGGCATGACCAGAGACAGGTCTTCGATGATTTTCCGGGCGCCATTCTGGTCACGACCAATTGTGTCATGCCTGTCAGGGGCACTTATGGCGAACGACTTTTCACCTATGATGTCACCGGTGTTGAAGGGGATGTATTCAAAATCGAAGACGATGACTTCTCACCGCTGATCGAGAAGGCTCTCTCCCTGCCTGATGCTGACATAAGATCGGACAAGGAGCTGCTGACTGGCTTCCACCATGAGAACGTCCTGAAGCTCGCCCCTCAGATAGTCGAGGCGGTAAAGGCGGGCAGAATAAGCAGGTTCTTCGTGATCGCAGGATGCGATGCTCCCGGCGATGGAGGCGAGTACTACCGGGAGCTGGCGGAACTGGTTCCGGATGACTGCATAATCCTCACGACTTCATGCGGCAAATTCAGGTTCAATGATATCGACTTCGGCGACATAGACGGCATTCCCCGCTATATCGACCTGGGCCAATGCAATAACTCGATATCGGCGGTCAAGATCGCTGTCGCCCTGGCAGAGGTCTTTGAATGCTCTGTCAATGAACTGCCACTGAGCATATTTCTTTCCTGGTTCGAGCAAAAAGCGGTCGCCATCCTGCTGGGGCTCTTCAGCCTCGGCGTCAAGGATATCTATCTTGGACCCAAGCCACCTGCGTTCGTGACCGCCGGCGTGCTGGAGGTGCTCAAGGAGAGCTTCAACCTGAAGCTGACCACCGACGCCCTGAGCGACATGAATGAGTCGCTGGGCGTCGAGCTTGACATGAGCGCCAAATAGAATGATCAGCTGAAGAGGTAAGAGACCCTGTCGGAAACTATTCCCCGCGGGTGAAATAACCACCTTGTCCGCAGGGGCGGCATAAGATTCTGCCATCCCTGCGGACTTCGCGCATATCGACCACGTGGTCGCCGCAGCGCTCACAGGCCACTCGTGAGATCGGGCTGCCGGGCATATCCTGGGGCGGGATCGTCACTTTCACTTCCTCATAGTTCAGCAGCTCTTCGTCGGGCATCACCCGGTAGGCCTGGCGCTGCTGCTCATATTTGTTGGTTTCTTGTGGCGCGTATTTCGGCGCCAGCTCCCTCGCTTCTTCCCTGGCGATTACACGCACCGCCCTGCCGGTCTTTAAGTTGATGAAGGTAGCGGCCATGATGCCATAGTCGACGATCTTCAGCGTACGCTTGCCAACGCGGCAACCGGTTACGATCATCAGGGCGTCGGCTGCGCAGCGGTCGATCTCGACATAGACCATGATGTTCTTGCGCCATTCGTCGGAGAGGGGATCGTTGATGCCGATCTGCTGAAGGCCGGTGCGGGCCAGGCGTACACCCAGGGTTTGCCCGGGGCAATCGCCGCCGTGAAAAGCAGCAGCTTCGTTCAGGTGTTCTTCGAGGGTTTTAGTGAGTACAGTCACGCCTGTCTCTCCGCTTTTTGGATCTCCAGCATTTTAAGCGCTGGAACAGTACAAATTCTTCGAAAGTTCCTGCCGGTTATTCTGCGTTTCCTGTCCGGATCAGACGGATTTGCCGAAGGGGCAGACTGGAAAGGCACACTCCGGGCAATCCAGGCAGAGGCCGCCGTGGCCCAGCTTCGCGATATCGGTACCGGTGATTTTCTCTCCTGCCAGCACACGTGGCAGGATCAGGTCGAATATTGTGCGCGGGTGATGAATGCCGCATGCCGGTACACCCAGCACCGGAGTCCCGTCGTCGAAATATGCGACCATGAACATGGCGCCGGGCAGGACCGCGGAACCGTATGCGGCGATCTCCGCGCCGGCCTCACGCGCCGCCAGTGGTGTCAGGTCGTCCGGGTCGACGGACATGCCGCCGGTCATGATGACGAGGTCGGCCTCGCGGCGCGCCTCCAGAACCGCCTGCCGGATGGCCTGAATGTTATCCGGGCACTTGGTCACCCTTGCGACCGACGAGCCCAGGACTTCCACTTTCTCGCGGATGATCGGCTCAAAGGCGTCGTCGATGCGGCCGGTAAAGACCTCGTTGCCGGTGATGATGATGGCAACGCGCGCGGCCTTCATGGGGCTCACTGATATCAGTCCGCCGGACGCTTCAGCCGTCGCGACCGCCTGCTCCACCAGCTCTTTTTCCACCACCAGCGGTATCGCCCGGGTGCCGGCGACGATGTCACCGGCCTGGACCATCGTATTGGTATGGCGAGTGGCGCACATGACTTCGCCCACCATGTTGAATCGCGTAAGCCCCTCCACGTCGACCTTCAGCAGGCCGGTCGCTCCGGCGATGATATTGATCCGTCCCTCGCGGGGTTCCGGCATGAACTCGGCGTTTTCCCCTGACAAGGCTTCAGCGAGCAGAAGCACGGCGTCATCCTCGTGCATCTGGTCTTCGTTCATCTGAAGCACGTAGAGGTTTTCCTTGCCCAGATCCAGGAGCTTGGGAATGTCGTCCTCGCTGATGACATGGCCGCGGCGAAAGGCGCTGCCCTTATGATGCGTGCGGGCGTTGACCTCGGTGATGTCGTGGCTGAGCACAAGTCCGACGGCCTCGCGGACGGGGATTGTTATCTGGTCTGGTTCACACATTTGATGCTTCCTTCGATTTGATCATACGGCTGGTTCGGCTTCCCTGCTCCTGCGGCTAATCGTCGGCTTTCTCGATCTTCACAGCGCAGACCTTGTACTCCGCCGTCTTGGAGATAGGGTCGAATGCGGAGTTAGTCAGCTCGTTCACCGCGGTCTCCCGAAAATGGAAAGTCATGAAGATGATACCGGGCGGCACCCGGTCTGTTATCTTCGCCCGGGTCACCACTGAGCCACGGCGCGAACTTACCCGCATGCGATCATCCGCGGACAAACCGATAGCTTCGGCGTCGGCGGGATTTATCTCCGCCAGTTCATGCGGCGCCATTGCATCGAGGGTTCCGGATTGCCTGGTGGAAACATTGTAATGATAGAGCATACGTCCGGTCGTCAGCAGTATCGGGTATTCCTCGCTCGTAAGCTCGGCCGGCGCTTCGTACTCTATGCCCTGCAGCAGCCCCCTGCCCCTGGGGAAGGTGCCCTCGTGCAGGTATGGCGTGCCGGGATGGTATATATCCGGGCACGGCCATTGCAGGCCGGCGATCGCCAGCCGGTCATAGGTCATGCCGGCATAAGCAGGCGTCAGGTTCCTGACTTCCTCAAATATATGCTCCGGGGAATCGTAATTCATCTCGTAGCCCATGCGTCCGGCGAGGTCGCAGATGATCTCCCAGTCGGCGCGAGCCTCACCGGGAGCGTCCACGGCTTTACGCACCCTCTGGACCCGTCGTTCGGTATTGGTGAAAGTCCCATCTTTTTCGGCGTAACAGGCGGCCGGCAGGACCACATCCGCGTATTCTGCGGTCGCCGTCATGAAGATATCCTGGACGACCAGGAACTCAAGGCCGTCCATGGCCTTGCGCACATGGTTGGCGTCGGCGTCGGTAAGCACCGGGTCTTCGCCCATGATGTACATCGATTTGAGCTTGCCGTCCATGATCTCGTCGAACATCTCCGGAATGCGCAACCCGGACATGTCGCTGAGCTTCGCCTTCCATTTCTTCTCGAAAATGGCGATGTTCTCGCTTTCATTGACAGACCTGTAACCGGAGAAGACGTTGGGCAGCGCGCCCATGTCGCAGGCACCCTGCACGTTGTTCTGTCCGCGCAAGGGGTTGACGCCGGCGTGCTCGACGCCGACATGGCCGGTGACCATGGCCAGGTTGGCCAGGTTCATGACGTTGGCCGTGCCGGTGGTGTGTTCGGTTATGCCGAGTGTGTAGAAGATTCCCGCCCTCGGCGTATTCGCGTAGATCTCGGCCGCCGCGTAGAGCTTGTCCTCGGGGACGCCGGTGATCTCGCTGACCATCGCCGGATTATATTTCTGTACTACTTCCCAGAGCGAGTCGTAACCTTCGCAGCGCTCTTCCATGAACTTCCGGTCGGCCCAGCCCTCGTTGATGATGATATTGATCATGCCGTTGACCAGCGCGGCGTCGGTGCCGGGTGTGAGCCGCAGCCAGAGCTCGGCGTAATCGACCAGCTCTATATGACGGGGGTCTGCAACTATTAACCTTGCCCCGCGCCTCGCGGCGCGCTTCATCTTGCCGCCGATGATCGGATGCGCTTCCGTGGTGTTGGAGCCTATTATGAACAGGGCGTCGTAGAATCCGACTTCGCTGATGGAGTTCGTCATTGCTCCGCTGCCGAACGATATGGCCAGACCGGCCACGGTGGGAGCGTGTCAGGTGCGGGCACAGTGGTCGAGATTGTTGGTGCCCATCACCGCCCTCACGAATTTCTGCATGATCCAGTTTTCTTCGTTGGTGCAGCGGGCCGAACTTAAGGCGGCGAAAGCGTCGGCGCCGTCACGGTCTTTTATCTCCTTAAGCCTCGAGGCCACCAGGTTCAGAGCTTCATCCCAGGTGGACTCCTCAAGCTTGCCGTTTTTCCTGACAAGCGGAGTAGTGAGGCGGTCAGGGCTGTGGATCAGGTCTGTATGATAGCGGCCCTTGGCGCAAAGGGCGCGGTTGTTGACTGGTGAATCTGCGTTTGTGGTGACCCCGACGACCCTGCCGTCCTTGACGTTAAGGTCGAAATTACATCCGGTGCCGCAGAGCGGGCAGGTCGTCCTCACACGTTCAAGCTCCCATTCACGGACACCCTTAAGCTGGGTGTTGATCAGGGCGCCTGTCGGGCATACATCGACGCATTGTCCGCATGAGACGCAGCCGGCATCCCTGTAGGTCGTCCCCCGCAGTGCTGGATGCCCGTTATCATCTACTTCGTACACAAAGTTCATTTCCAGCTCGGTGCAGATGCGCACACAGTTGTGGCACTTGATGCAGCGTTTGCGGTCCAGCTGGAGGATGGGCGATCCATCGTAAAGATCGTATTGGCCCTCGCCCTTGAACTCGGTCGTGCCGGCGCCGTAGCGGATGGCAAGGCGCTGCAGCTCGCAGGCGGAAACAGCATGGCAGGTGCACTGCAGGCAGCGGGCCGCCTCTTTTCTGGCGTCCGCCTCTTCAAAACCAAGCTCAATCTCATCGAAGTTGTCGCGGTCGGCGACGGCGAGTTCGGGCATTGGCGCACGTTTGTCGTCGAACAGCGGCTTGGCGCCGATGTCGAATAGCTTCGGCCGGCGCCTCTTGAGGCTGGCCGAGGGAGATGAGCAGGCCTCATCGGGATCCCCTCCATTGACATATGCGTCGATCGCGACCGCCGCCCTGCGCCCCGCCGCTATGGCTTCGACGACCGTGGCCGGTCCGGTTTCGCAGTCGCCCCCGGCAAAAACCCCGTCCTTGCTGGTCTCAAGCGTGCGCCGGTTGGCCTCGATGGTACCCCAGTCGCTCATATCCACGACGTCAACAAGTCCTTGAGGGTCGACCTGCTGGCCGATCGCCAGAATGATCGAGTCCGCCTCGATGACGAACTCGGAACCCTCCACCGCTTCCGGACGCCGCCTGCCGCTCTCGTCGGGCTCGCCCAGCTCCATCTTCTGACAAAGTACTCCGGTGATCCGGTCGCCTTCGCGGTTTACTGAAAGGGGCGCTGTAAGAAGTGACAGCTTCGCGCCTTCAGCCTCGGTCTCTTTGACCTCTTCCTTCGTAGCCGGCATCTCCTCGCGTGAGCGGCGGTAAACAACGTTCACCTCGGCGGCGCCGAGCCGGAGCGCCGATCTGGCAGCGTCCATGGCTGTAAAACCGCCGCCGATAACCAGGGTCTTTCCAAGCGGAGTGTCCCATTCGCCTTCGTTGCTCCTGGCGAGAAAGTCAACCGCTGAATACACTCCAGGCCCCTCCGCGTTTCCGATCCGCCCCTTTGAACCGCGCTGGGCGCCGATGGCCAGATAGACAGCGTCATAGCCTTCGGCCTTCAGGCTTTCGATGGTAAAATCAGCGCCGAGCCGGCTGTTGAGCTTCAACTCGATCCCGAGTTTGAGGATTTCATCAACCTCTTCCTGGATGATGCTGCGTGGCAGCCGGAAGGGGGGGATTCCGGTTAGCGTCATGCCGCCCGCCCGGGAGTTGGCTTCAAATATCGTCACCTGGTGGCCGTCCAGAGCCAGGTAGTATGCCGCGGAAAGGCCCGAGGGGCCGGCGCCAGCAATCGCTACCTTCTTGCCGGTAGCGGCTTTTATATCTTCATGTAACTGTGCTTCGCCTGAAAGCGCCCGATCGCCGGCAAAACGCTTCAGCTGACAGATGGCTACCGGCTCTCCGTCGACCTGCGTCCGGCGGCAGGCGCTCTCGCAGGGGCGAGGGCAGACCCGGCCGATGATACGTGGCAGCGGCAGCCTTTTCTTGACGATCCTTATGGCTTCGGCGTCATCTCCACGGGCAATTGCGGCGAGGTAGGCGGGAATATCTATACGCGCCGGGCAGGCGTTATGGCATGGCGGCTCACAATAGGCGTTGTGGCTGGTCAGATACTCAGTGAGCCTCTGCTTGCGGGCCTCGGCTATCTCCGGGTTAAGTGTGGTAACTTCCATTCCTTCGGCCACGGAGGTCTGACAGGCGTACACCAGGCCGGCTTCGACGACCTCCACAAGACAGAGGCCACAATTGCCGACGGGCGCGAGCCGCGGATCATTACAGAGGGTTGGTATCTCGATACCGTTCGCGTGCGCAGCTTCCAGAATAGTCATACGGGGGTTGACCTGCAGGCGGCGGCCATCAATGAACAGTTTTACCAGCGGGCCGCTTTCCGCGATGATTTCGTGATGAGGTAGATCGGCCATTTTATTCCCTTTCTGACATCGGCGAATAATCCGGTGGAAGGCTCCGGGGATGAAAAAACACCCAAGCCGTCCAAATATCTGGAGGCCCAGGCGTCCGGCCAATCGGCTGGTTTTGTCGCCAGCGGAGATGCTCCCGAGTGGTTATCCACTGAACGCCAGTCACACCCCTGTGGGCAAGAATATCAGAATAGTTTTTTCAAATGCAAGCATGACAGGCAGATTTCCATGGCGTCACATCGTATTGCAGGTAATTTCAGCCGGATTTCCGGGGAATCGATGTTTACCGGGCGCACTCCCCGCCGACGCCGCCGAGCAGTTCCAGGGCATGGCCGAGCACCGGCCGGATGACCGCGAAAGACTCTTCGCAGGCCTTAGGGCTACCCGGGAAGTTGATTATCAATGTGTTGCCACAGACACCGCTCACTGCACGGGAAAGCATCGCCCGAGGGGTGAACTTCATCGATTCGGCCCGGACCGCTTCGGCGAAGCCCGGAGCCTCGCGGTCCAAAACATCCCGGGTGGCCTCCGGGGTGATGTCCCGCTCCACCAGACCGGTCCCCCCCGTGGTGATGACAAGATCGACACGCTCATCGCCGCACAACTTTCTGAGGGCGTCGGCTATGTTCCACCTCTCATCCGGCACCAGGACCCGGGCCACGGAACCGGCCCCCGCTTCGACCAGCAGCCGCTCCAGGACGTCGCCGCTATCATCGTCGCGCTCACCCCTGTAACCGCTGTCGCTGACGGTTACGACGGCCGCTGTGAATTCCAGCCCGGCGCCGGTCATCCTTCCGCCTTTCGACCGGCACGGGTTGAGGCTTTCTCAGTGCCGGCTTCTGACGTATTGAATTCTTTTTGGGTTCCGCCGCCACAGCCGGCATCGATAACTTCGATAACGTCCCCATCCTTAATGACGCCGCCCTCCAGAACTTTCGCGAATATTCCCTCACGCGGCATGACACAATCTCCCGCCTGCCTGTAAATCTCACAACGGTCGTGACACTCCTTGCCGATCTGAGTGACCTCGACCAGCGCCGGTCCCAGCCTCATGAGCGTTCCAACCGGAAGCGCGGGAAGATCGATCCCATCCGTGGTGATGTTCTCCGCAAAATCTCCAGGGCCGACATCCGACCCTTTGTCTCTCATGCTACCGATGCTCTCGATCGCCAGCAGGCTCACCTGCCGATGCCAGTCCCCCGCATGCCCGTCGCCGACAATGCCATGCCCGGCCTTGAGCTCGGCATAGCCGACCGGCTGCTTGCGCTCGCCCTTGGCGTGAGAAATATTTATCGAGATTATCGAAGGCACTGACTTTTCCTTATTTAGTAAACCGTACGCGGTTTCCTGCTGCATCAGGTGGATGGGGTGTTTCCGCAGCGAACGATTGTCGAAGACCTAAGTGAGCGCGGGAATACCCCATCCGCCGCAGCAGGAAACATGTAAATACATTTCTATTCACCGCAATCACCTGTGTCCATCCGAGGATCAGCATAGTCAGACTTCCCCCCAAGCTTCTCCACCAGGCGAATCTCACCGATCACCATCCCCCTGTCCACCGCCTTGCACATGTCATATATAGTAAGCGCCGCGACCGAGACCGCCGTCAGCGCCTCCATCTCGACACCGGTCTTGCCTGTGAGGTTCGCCTCGGCTTCGATTATGACCGCCGACGCTTTGGCGTCGAGCCTGAAATCAACTGAAACATGGGTCAGGTTAAGCTGGTGGCACATGGGGATGAGCCGCGATGTCTCCTTGGCCGCCATGATACCCGCCACCCGGGCTACCGCCAGTACGTCGCCCTTGGGAAGCGCCTTGGCGGCAAGAAGTTCGAGTGTCTCCGGCGCCATGGAAATCCGGCCATGCGCCCGGGCCACGCGCTCCGAGTCCGGCTTGCCGCCGACGTCGACCATCCGCGCTCTGCCCTCATCGTCGATGTGTGACAGCTCGTTGTCGTTTTTCCCGCCGCCCATGTCAGCCTCCGATCTGTGACATCGTCCGCGTTCCCGGCCGGGCGCCGCGCCGGTCGAACTTCTTGCTGTTCATCGAATCCAGGATCACCCGGGTAAGCTCTTCGCGTTTTCCGGCGATGTGCGGACGCACATCCACTTCCTCATCGGAGAACAGGCAGTTGCGCAGCTTCCCGTCCGCGGTCAGCCGCAGCCGGTTGCAGCGCGAGCAGAAATGATCGCTCATGGAGCTGATAAAACCTATCGTGCCCCGGGCGCCTTCGTACTGGAAGTAGCGGGCCGGTCCGGCGCCGCCGGGAGAAGCCACCGGCCGCAGCCTGCCGTACTCCTCAAGCCTGGCAAGAAGCTGCGCGCGCGGGACGAATTTCCACAAACCGCTGCCAAGCCGCCGGCCAATTGGCATGAACTCGATGAAACGCACGTGCACGGGCCGGTCCCGGGTCAGTTCCACAAAATCACCCAGGTCATCTTCGATGCCCTCGAGTGCCACGGCGTTCACCTTGACCGGGGAAAAACCTGCATCCAGGGCACTTTCAAGGCCGGCCAGCACCGGGCCCAGGCCGGCGCCGCCGGTGATAGCGGCAAAACGCGCCGCGTCGAGGCTGTCGAGGCTGATGTTGATGCGCGAGAGGCCGGCCGCCTTGAGCGCTACCGCCTGGCTTTCAAGCAGGGAGCCATTGGTCGTAAGTGACAGGTCATCGACGCCGGGAATCCCGGCCAGCCGCTCGACCAGACCAGCACAATCCCGGCGAACCAGCGGTTCGCCGCCGGTGATGCGCACCCGTGAAACCCCGGCGCCGACGGCCGCCGCCGTAAATCCGGCAATCTCTTCAAAACTCATGATCTCGTCATGCAGCTTGTAGCTTACGCCCTCAGGCGGCATGCAATAAGTGCACCGGAAGTTGCAACGGTCAGTGACCGAAACACGCAGGTAGTCGATCATGTGGCGCATTGCGCCATCATGCTGTTTCCTGCCGGGGTGTCGCTGGCTCAATCGCATGCCGGCTCCAGTCCGCCGCTGCACAACCCGTAGCGGATCATGATCAGGTTCGCGACGGCCTGTATATCTTCCAGATCGAAAACCGGGATAGAGCGTGCCGCGTCAGGGCGATCCGAGATGACGGCCACAAGCTCAGACTCTGGACAGGTCAGACTGTCTGAACGCGCGCGGCGGCATACTTCGATCTTGTCGGCGATGGACTTTTTGAACCCCTCGGCGATCACAAGGTCAACACCGGCACCGACGGTCGCATGGAGCTCTTCCAGGCTCTTCTCCGCCGCGGCCTCTTCCATCAATGCCATGGCTTTCGGTGATGAGATAACCACGCGCTTCGCGCCCGCACTGGCAAGGCGCCAGGTATCAGTGCCCTCCCGGTCTACTGTAAAACCGTGCGCATCATGCTTGATACAGGCGACCTCCACGCCCCGGCGCCCGAGCTCAGGGATGAGTTTTTCCAGAAAACCGGTCTTGCCGGAATCCGATCTTCCCACGAAGCAGAGCAGGGGCGGCCTGCCGGGTGGCCTTTCCGTCAAATGCGCCTGCTGATGATGCTCGCGCATTTGGGGAACCAGCAGCGAGGCCTCTTCCAGATCGACTATCGTATTGACGTTCAGGAATACCATGTCAGGATCACAGAGAGGCGCCAGCTCGACCATGTCGACGTAGCGGACATCAAGTGAATCGAGCAGGTTGCGTATCGCAAAGTCGCCGGCCTCTATCTGCTTCCGCATGCGGCCCAGACAGGCCCGGGAATAGAGGGCATGAAGGGGCTCAGGCCCACGCTTGCTCACCGGTATGACAGCATCGTGGCCTGGAGCGAGTCTGGCCATCAAGTTTACCAGCCGGGCCTCGACGAATGGCATGTCACAGGCGACCGCAAAGCAGAATTCGTTTCGCGACGCGGCCAGCGCCGAATAGATGCCGACAAGCGAAGCCTGCTGCTCGTAATGGTCGGCACAGACCGGCAGGCCAAATTCCTCGTAGCTGGCAACATCACGCGCGACGATGAATATATCCCACCCGAGTGGTGCGAGCGAATCGATCACGTGGGAAACGACCGGCTTCCCCGCAAGCATTTTCAGCGCCTTGTCGGCGCCCATGCGGGAACTTTCACCACCGGCGAGGATGGCAATTGAAAAAGGGGGCTGCGCGCCGCCTTGGCGACTCATTACTATTCTCCTTTCCAAACACGGGAGGCCTGTCTGTTTCCGGACAGACCCTTCGGCTGTCAGCTGATAGCCATCGGCCACCTTTTCATAGCCGGCGAAGCTTGCCGCCAGGCCTTAGAAACAGGCGCTCGGAGATATGTTTTTCGTCCATGGGGGGTTTTCCATACGGTATATATTGTATGAAACCCCTATGCTATAATTTCACTGTCATTATCCATGGTATGCAGCGGAATTTTACCACAACTCCTCCTCACAGACAGCTCGATGATAATAATTCCCTGTTACATAAAAGGCTTCTGCCGGACCAGTCCCGAATTCAGTGATAGATTATGCGTATCCGAAAACCTGACGGGGGCGATTACCTAACAAGATGACTGCGATGAAGAGGGAAACTGAAGACAAGGCCCTGGCGAAAAAGAAATTCGGCCTCAGGGCCAAGATCCTCTTATTGCTGGCCGCCATGTGCATACCGATCATCGGCGGGCTCACCTACACATCCATCACCACCCTCACGAATACCATCAATAGCGACGTCGAACAACGCGCGACCATGATCGCCCAGTTCTTCAGCGCCGATGTCATAGACCAGCCCGACAAGGTCAGCTACGAACATTTTCAGCCCGAGATCGAAAAATTGCATGAAATGAACTCGGACATAAACAAGATCAATGTTTACGCCCGGCGCGGGGACGAGGTCGTCAAGATCGCCAGTACGGATACAAGCCAGATTGGTGATCCCGCCAAGCCCGAGGATATTGTGCCACTGGAGACAAACCAGGTCACCCATGTAGAAATCATGAAGAACGACCGCAAGATCATCGAAGCCGTAGCCCCGATAACATTTGCGGATGGAAAACCAGTGGCCACCATCGGCATCTATCTGTATCTGGACGCACGTGACGACCTCGTCAGGTCGCAACAGATCAGGTTCATGCTGATCGGCGGCCTGAGTATCATCTGCCTGTTGCTCCTGCTTTACCTGATCCTTTATTACTTCATGGTCAAACCGGTAAATCAGCTGGCGCGGGTCACCCAGAGCGTCGCTACGGGTGATTTCAGCCAGAAAGTCGATATCAAATCCAGGGACGAGCTGGGGGAACTAGGCCGTTCGGTCAACCGAATGACTGAGTCGCTCGAAATCCAGAGCGAAGAGATACAGGGCAAAGTCGGCGAGCTGGAGAAGGTGAATACTGATCTTCAGGCACGTGAACACGAGCTGCGTCTCACCAACCAGCAGCTCGAGACCGCGAACCGCCTGAAATCCCAGTTCCTTGCCACCATGAGCCATGAGCTGCGGACGCCGCTGAATTCAATCATCGGTTTCTCGGAACTCCTCGAAGACGAGACTTATGGCAATCTCAATCCCAAACAGACGAAATATATTGGCAATATCGTTGTGTCGAGCCGCCACCTGCTGCAACTGATCAACGATATCCTGGACCTCGCCAAAGTGGAATCCGGGACGATCGAGATCCATCCTGAGTCACTTTCCCTGCACGAAGCCATGTCTATCATCAAAAGCGTGGTCGAACCGCTGGCTACCAAGAAATCGATCAGCATGGAGATCAACATGGACGAGCAGGTCCAGTCGGTCGCCGCCGATCCTGCCCGGTTCAAGCAGATCCTTTATAACCTGCTCAGCAACGCCATCAAGTTCACCCCTGCGGGCGGGATGGTCTCGATGGATGTCTCCCGCAAGAACGGCACCGTTGAGATCTCGGTTTCCGACACCGGCATCGGCATCAGCCAGGAAGACCAGGAACGCATATTCTCGGAATTCCTTCAGGTTGAAGGCTCCTATGCGAGGAAATACGAGGGTACCGGCCTGGGCCTGGCCCTGACCAAGAAACTGGTGGAACTCCACGGTGGCAGGATCTGGGTCGAGAGCGCACCGGGCAAAGGCAGCCGCTTCATCTTCACGATGCCCGACAAACTCCAGTCCGAATAATTTTGATAAACCTCTTCCGAAAAAGCCTGGAAGCCAAGATACTCGGCCTCGTCATGGGTGTCATCGTTGTCGGATTCGGAATTTTCGCCTGGTTTGATGTCAGCCGCGATACCCGTGACCTCAATAACCAGAAAGAGCAAAGCACCTCCCAGCTGAGCTCCAACGTCGTAAACAGCATACAGAACACGATGCTGGCGGGCATCGGGTCGAGCAAAGGTATGATCGCGACCAATGCCCTGGAAAAACTCAGGAGTTCACCGGAAGTCGAAAGGATCGATGTCTATTCAAACCAGGGGCAGGCTGTATTCGGAAGCTCCGGCGTAGACGGTGAAGCCAGGGAGCAGATAAGCGAAGTCCTGGAAACGGGTAACCCGGCCAGTTATTTCGAGACCCGTGACGACAAACAGTTCCTTGTGCAGGTGCTGCCGCTTCCCAACGAGACTTCCTGCCAGGCATGCCATTTCGATGGACAGGCCAGGCGCGGAGCGGTTCTGGTCTCCAATTCGATGGCCAGCGTCACCAGCGCTATCCACGATGACAAGGTGCGCATGGCCGAGGTGTTCATTGGCGGCCTGTTGACGCTCCTGGTTGTGCTCGGCCTTTCCCTGCGGGCCACGGTGTTGAAGCCGCTCAGGCAGATGGTTGGTGTTATCCACAATATCACCGGGGGCGACCTGAACGAACGGGTCAAGGTGGAGTCACGGGACGAGGTTGGCAATCTGGCCGAAAATTTCAACAAGATGACTGAGAATCTTCAGGCCTCCCAGAACAATCTGCGGCAGGTCAACCTCCATCTCCTTGAGGCCAACCGCCTCAAGTCTGAATTCCTCTCTGTCATGAGCCACGAACTGCGCACACCGCTCAACGCCATCATCGGCTTCTCGGAAGTGCTGAAGGACGAGGGTAACGGTAACATCACCGACCGCCAGGAGAAGTACCTGGTCAATATTGAGACGAGCGGCCGCCATCTCATGCAGCTCATCAACGACATCCTCGATCTGGCCCGCGTCGGCTCAGACAGCATGGAGCTTACACGCGAAGATGTCTCGATCCCCCGGATGATGGAAGACATCCGGAAGCTGGGCCATCCCTTTGCCGCGCAGCGGCGTATATGGCTGGAGGTCCGTGCCTCTGACCCGCTGCCGCTGGTGGACGCGGAAGCAGCCAAGATAAAGCGGGTATTGTATAATCTGGTCAGCAATGGCATCAAGTTCACGCCGGAAGGCGGACGGGTAATCCTCGAGGCCCATCCACTCGAGAATATGGTCGAGATATCAGTGACCGACACAGGCATCGGCATCAGCCCCGAGGACCAGAAAAAAATCTTTGCGGAATTTCAGCAGCTGGACAGCACTCACTCCCGCAGGTTCGAGGGGACCGGAGTCGGACTGGCTCTCAGCAAGAAGCTGGTCGAGCAGCACGGCGGCCGGATAAGCGTCGAGAGCGAACTCGGCAAGGGCAGCAGATTTTCTTTCACGCTGCCCATGACCCCGGGGCGGCAGCGCGCTTCCGACCGTAGCGAAATCGTTATCAACCCGCAGCCGTTTATTGAAAAAGAGTCGGTAAAGGGACAGCCACTGGTCCTGATCGTGGAGGACGACCCGCAGACAAGCGAGCTGCTGAGCATTTGGCTGGGAGATGCGAGCTACCGCGTGGCTCAGGCTTTCGATGGAGAGCAGGCGCTGAAACTCGCAAGGGAGTTAAAACCATACGCGATAACCCTTGATATACTTTTGCCGAAGATAGACGGCTGGCAGGTTCTTCAGAAACTGAAATCCGATCCTGACACGGAAAACATACCGGTGATCATTGTCTCAATACTTGAAAAAAGCCGGCGGGGCATGGAGCTGGGAGCGTTTGATTATTTTGTAAAGCCGGTAGAGAAGAAGGAACTGTTGTGCCGCCTGGAGAGCAATCGTCTTCACAGGTTGAGACTTGATATCAAAGCGGACGACAAGAGCGAAGGTTAGGCAGCAATGGCAGAGAAAATCCTCGTTGTCGAAGATAATGAGATGAACCTGGAACTCGTAAGCGATGTTTTAGTGGCTCACGGGTATATTGTCATGCAGGCCAGCGCCGGCAGGGAAGCAATTCAGATCGCCCGCGACCAGCAACCCGACCTTATATTGATGGACATCCAGCTGCCGGAGATGGATGGACTTGAAGTAACCCGGCAGCTCAAGGAAAGCACGGAGACAAAGTCGATTAAAGTGGTTGCGCTCACCGCACATGCCATGCGCGGCGATGAGGAAAAAGCCCGGGAGGCAGGCTGCAGCGGTTATATCGCCAAGCCGATCAATACACGGGAGTTCGCTTCAGTAGTGGCGGGATTCCTTCAGGACAAGACGGACCAGGGAGAATGATGCAAGGCAATAACGAGAACGACCGGATACTCATCGTCGATGACAGCACGCAGAACGTGCAGCTGCTGGAAGCGTATCTTAGCGCGGCGGGTTATGAGGTCATCAGCGCCTATGACGGCAACGAGGCCATCGAAAAACTTAACGATGGGCCATTACCCGATCTCATCATACTTGACGTGATGATGCCTGGCCTTAACGGTTACCAAGTCTGTGAGCATATCAAGAGTTGCAACGACAGCAACCGGATACCCGTGATGCTGCTAACCGCCCTGCAGGAGATAGACGACAAGGTCAAGGGTTTCGAAGCGGGAGCGGACGAATTTCTGTCCAAGCCGGTCGAAAAAATGGAGCTGCTGATCAGGGTCAAGGCCCTGCTCAGGACGAAACATCTTAACGAGGATCTGGAGAGCGCCCGCGATGTCATCTATACGCTGGCGCTGGCAATCGAGGCCAATGATCCGTATACGCGCGGCCACTCAGAGCGAGTGGCCCAGTACGGTGCCAGCGTTGCCGAACATATGGACCTGACCGCAGGGCAGCAGGATGTTATCCGTAACGCGGGCATCCTGCATGACATCGGAAAGATAGGCATCAGCGAGACGATCCTGCAGAAACCGGGCCCGCTTAACGAGAAGGAACTGATCGCGGTGCAGGATCATCCGGCCATCGGCGAAAAAATCTGCAAACCGCTGAGATCTGCCAACCTTTTGCTGACTATCATCCGCCATCACCAGGAGCGTTTTGACGGAGACGGCTATCCCGATCATCTGACTGGCGATGAGATACCGATCGAGGCGAGGATCATATCCGTGGCCGACGCTTATGACGCGATGACATCTCCGCGGCCTTACAGGCCTCCCATGTCCCAGCGCCAGGCATTCGACACCCTGCGCCGGGAAGCGGGAAAACAGTGGGACCCGGATGTCGTAAGAGCATTTCTTGAAATCGTGGAAGACGAGCGGCATGGGCTATCCGGCCAGATTTAAGGCTGCGTCCCGTGGCGGATAACTCAGGAAATTCCTTCATGACCGGCATGTAACACGAGCCGGTTTTTTCATTGCTAGCCTTTGGACACCGGTACTATCGTCACGGGGCACAGTACCTCAGCGCCGACCTGCCTTGCCACGCGTGATGCCGTGCTGCCGATAAACGCTCTCTTCATGCCGCGCCGGCCCGCCGATCCCATCACGATCTGCCCGCAGTCACTCTCTTTCGCGTAAGCCATGATCTCAGTCGAGGCGTCGCCATAACTTATGACCCTCTCAACTTCGACACCATGCTCTTTTGCAATCGCCTCTGCCGCGTCCAGCATTTCTTCGGCGCCCTTTTTGAGTGTGTCTTCTATCTTGTCGTGCATGGATTCAAACTGGCCGGTGTAACTCTCCACGTCGACGACTCTGAGCACCACTACCTTGTCCCCGCTCATTTTAGAAAGGTCCGCAGCCCGCTCCAATGCTTTGCGCGCTGAAGGACCGCCATCTATTGGAACCAGTATCTTTTTCATCTTCTCTCCTTCCCTTGCTGTATAACTTGTTTTCCTCATTTTGATAGATACTAATCATTCACAATGGCAACAGTGCCCGGAACGATGTGGTTTATGCTCTGATATCATAGGCTAAATTATCATAGAGGTTAACGATTACACCTTATAAGATCATCTGGCGCCCCTTCCGGGACTTCTTCCGGACTGAAGCTTCAAGCGGAATCATCCTGCTTGCTTCCGTCGTCACAGCGCTGGCCTGGGCGAACCTCTGGCCTGATGCTTACGAATCGCTCTGGCGCACCGAAATCCCCCTGAGCCTTGGGCGCCTGCTCCCACGCGAATCACTGCATCTGTGGATCAACGAAGGGCTGATGGCGGTTTTCTTTCTGGTTGTCGGCCTGGAAATCAAACGTGAGCTGCTGAACGGTGAACTCTCTTCCCGAAAAAAAGCGATGCTGCCGGCATTCGCCGCCGTCGGAGGCATGGTCGTACCCGCGACTGTTTACTTTGTGCTTAATGCCGGCGGAACCGGTTCGCGAGGCTGGGGCATCCCGATGGCTACGGATATCGCGCTGGCTGTCGGCGTTCTCGCACTGCTGGGAAAACGCATACCTTTCGGTCTCAAGATTTTCCTGACCGCCCTCGCGATAATCGACGACATCGGCGCGGTTATTATTATCGCCCTTTTTTACACTGGCAACATCTCGTGGGTCCCGATCGGCATAGCGATGGCGCTGTTGTTACTTCTGCTGGCCCTGAACCGGCTGGGCGTGAAACCGATATCCGTTTATCTGTTATTCGGATTTGCTCTCTGGCTGGCGCTGCTGAAATCCGGGGTGCACGCGACCATTGCCGGTATCCTTCTGGCGATAGTGATACCCGGGAGATCAGGAAAAGAGCAGGAGCCACCGCTGCTGCTGCTGGAACGTGTACTAGAACCCTGGTCCGCATATCTGATCGTGCCGCTTTTTGCGCTGGCCAATGCCGGAATACTGCTTGACAGGAACCCGATGGAATCCCTGGGCGATCCCATAGGAATGGGCGTCGCGCTCGGACTGTTCTTCGGCAAACAGATCGGGGTAGTCCTTTTTTCCTGGATTGCCGTGCGGTTGCATCTGGGCTCGCTGCCGCCCTCGGTTTCCTGGCGGCAGCTCCACGGCGCGTCCTGCCTGGCGGGTATCGGTTTTACCATGTCACTTTTCATCACCCTGCTGGCATTCGAGGAACAGTCGCAGTTGACGGTAGCTAAAATGGGGGTGTTCGCGGGTTCTGCCATCTCCGGTATCCTGGGACTGGTTTTGCTGAGATCAGCCGTCAGGACGCCGACCCGCAACAAGCGGCACAGCAAGCCCCTGGAATAGATTATTCCTCAAGACCGTCGCGATGAAAGCCGCCGTTTACGGCGACCTGATACGGGAGAACGCGCCTAGTCTTTCCTTCGAACCATGTTGGCGGCCGCTGTCCGGTTATTGACGTGCAGTTTGCGGAGTATGTTCTGTACGTGTTTCTTGACGGTATTCTCCGCGATGTCCAGTTTCTCAGCGATTTCCTTGTCACGGGCGCCTTCCGCCAGCAGCTCGAGGATCTCGGCTTCCCGCCTGGTGATGGAGCTGTCAGGCCTGATGGATTTCCTCGCCCCGTCGTCACGAAAACTGTCGAGTATCTTGGTAGTCATCGAGCGCGACAGCGGCGCCTCACCATCCTTTATGCCCCGCAGGTTGCGAATAAGCCCCTCAGGAGAGACGTTCTTTGTAAGGTAGCCTATCGCACCCGCCTTGATGGCCTCGAACAGGTGCTCGTCGAGACTCGATACGGTGAGCATCACGATCTTGACCGATTCGAGTCTTTCCGAGATGGCCCGGGTCGCCTCAATGCCGTCGACTCCGGGAAGGTTGACATCCATGAGAATCAGATCGGGCTTGATCATCATGGCCTTCTTGATCGCTTCGCTGCCGTTGACCGCTTCGGCGACGACCCGCATATCGTCTTCCAGGGAAATCAGATCCCTGAGGCCCTTGCGGAACAGGGCATGGTCGTCCACAAGCATGATATTCATATTACTCATTCTTTGCCCTCCTCGATGGGAATTTCCACCCTGATTGTGGTTCCTGCCCCCGGTTTAGAGATTATTTCCAGATTACCGCCCAAGCTCTTGGCCCTGCCGGTCATGCTGCGCAAACCGAAATTACGCTGGTGGTGGCCGTCAAAGATCTCTTTAGTCTGAAATCCTCTGCCATTGTCACTGATCTCCACCCGCAGGCTACCATTGAGGCGTTGAAAGGTGATGTCGACCCTGCCGGCATCGGCGTGGCGGCGTATGTTGTTTAGAGCTTCCTGTACGATGCGGGCCATCTCCGCCCTGGCGAAAGGATTGAGGCCGGTATCATCGTGGTCAGATACGATATTCACGCCCACGTCCGTGGTCCGGGTAAACTCCTTCGCGTATTCGGAAACCGTCTCGAGAAAGTCCTTGCTGGAAACCGGCGCCTGCAGATCCACTATCGCCTGCCGAGCCTCGGTCAGACTCTCCTGCACGATCTGCCGCATGGAACCCAGCTCCTCCAGAGCCTTGCCATTATTATTCTCTACCAGCCCCACCACTTCAGGCAACTTCAGATTCAGGTAACCCAGGTTCTGGGCCAGGCCGTCATGGATCTCCCGGGCCAGGCGGATCCTCTCCGCGATCACGGCTGAGGCTTCCAGCTCATCCCGAAGTCGCGCGTTCTCGATGACAATCGCGGCCCTTGACGAGATGATGGAAAGAAGGCGGACGTGTTCTGCGACGAATGGGCCATCGCGCCTGTTGATGACCTTGATCACCCCGATAATTTTGTTGGCGATGCGCAGCGGCGCGATCAGCACCGTATGGATATCTTGCATCTTCCTGAGTCTCGGCAACATCCGGCCGTCATTGATATCATTCGATAAAGCCACCTTGCCCCTTCTGAAAACGTCACACGCCAGACAGTTCTCTTCAGATAGCGGGATCCTGAGCCCGGCAACCTCGTCATCGCTCAGACCGACGACCGGTCCCTCGGCGACAAGCTCCTGTGTTTCCTCGTCCAGAAAAAGCATGACTACCTTTTCAGCGTCAAAGACCCTCTGGATGATGATGGTTATCCCTTCGAGGATCCTCTTTATGTCAGTTGATACCATGCCGAGAATTGATATTTCCTGAAGCGCTGTCAGTTCCCGGTTCCTCTCTTCGAGCTTCCGGTAAGAATAAGTGACCTCGGCATAGGTGCCCAGGAAAAGTACAATGCGGGAGAAAAGGCGCAGAAAATCGCCGGTTGTTATTTCGGAAGTGTCTACTGACGGGTAGAGCAGAAAGTTCACCTGGGTAAAAAAGGAAGCGATGAACGAAATCGACAGCCAGCCCCAGAAAGGCCGGCCCTCGCGGCGATAAAGCACCAGGTAGCCTATGCCGGCTATCAGGAAACAGCAACTGATGAACGTCTGGTAAGCCCCACTCCAGGTCGTGACATCACCGAGGATTTCCGGCGGCCGTCCCTCGCGCACGATTTCCCAGCCACTGGGGCTGAGCAGCTGTGGAAGTACGGAGGTGTCCATCGTGAACAGCAGCAGTGTCAACGCGCCAACCAGGAATGAGACCGCGGCGACCCCGATTACCCCGTTGCGCCTCGAAATCTTTCGTGACCCCGCCCAAAGACTTGCGATAAGCAATAACGCCGCTGCGAGCCTTGCGCTGAGCCAGAAATAGATGAGCAGGTCCTGGGTTATATTCGAGCCATTGTTCATGAGCGGGACCAGCAACGCCTCGACAAGGTTATAAAAACCAAGGATCAAGAAGGCCAGGGCCAGGAACAGCAGGCGCAACTCATCGGTCATGCGGGATCTTATATAACAGAGATAAAAAGCGCCCAGTGCTATCAGGGTACATAAGCTTTCGATGGCTGTTGAGAGTTCCGGGCTGTGGTAGACGAAATGGGTCGAGGGGAGAAAAACCACGAGCAGCGTCAGACAAAGCAGCGGGAAAGTGGTCGCCGCCACAAGAATGGTGACGCGATCATAAGGCAGACGCCAGCTACTCTTCACCAGTGCTCCTCGGCGGGATGGCCAGTTCAGCGGTTACAACGCCAGACTTGAAGGGTATGCTGCCAGCTGTGGAACAACATAGGTGAATTGTACTACTTAAGCGAAGGCAGCGGCAATGGAATGCTTGTATTTGCGGGGATTAAAAGGTGTTAATTAAAACGCTCATCCGTCTTCCATGCCATACTTCTTGATCTTGCGCCATAACGATACGCGGTCTATGCCGAGGATATTGGCCGCCATGGTCTTGTTGCCGCCCGTCTCCTTCAGGACCCACTGCATATAAGATATTTCCTGCTCTTCAAGAGACGGGAATCTGCCCTCCCTCTTGCGGAACGTCTTGATGTCAAGATCCTTGAGATCGTCCGGCAGGTGAGCCAGCTCGATGACATGTCCGTTCGCGAGGGCTACTCCCCGTTCGATTACGTTCTCCAGTTCTCGCACATTCCCGGGAAAATCGTAATTTGCCAGCAGCGCCAGGACGGAAGAAGAGATCTCCCTGACATTCTTTTTCATCAGGGCGGAATGCTTTTTGAGAAAGTACTGGCAGAGGAGCGGTATGTCGTCACGCCGCTCGGAAAGAGGTGGAATGTGGAGCGAGACGACATTGAGCCTGTAATACAGATCCTGCCGGAACTCCTTCTCCCTGGTGGCTTCATGGATGTTACGGTTCGAGGCCGCCAGAATCCTTACGTCTACTTCTACCGGCCTGGTTCCACCCACCCTCAGCAATTCTTTCTCCTGGAGAACCCGCAGCAGCTTGACCTGCATGGAGAGAGACATTTCCGTGATTTCATCCAGGAACAGGGTGCCGCCCGAAGCTGTCTCGATAATGCCTGCTTTCTGACTCGTGGCACCAGTGAAAGCGCCTTCTTCGTGACCGAACAGCTCGTTCGTCAATAGTTCATCAGTAAGGGCGCCGCAGTTGATTGCAGAAAACGGCCCACCGCGTCTGTCGCTATTGAAGTGAATGTAGCGCGCCAGCAGTTCCTTGCCGGTTCCCGATTCGCCGGATATAAGCACGTTGCAGTCCGTGGGCGCGATCTGGCGGGCAGTATCCATCAGCTTCCGCATCATCGTGTTCTGGGTCACTATTTTGACCTTGCCCTCGAATTGTTCTATCCGTTCCCGCAGCTGGGTATTCTCTTTTTTCAGCGCAACTTTTTCGAGGGCCGACCTGACGGCCTTCCTGACATCATCGAGGTTGAAAGGCTTTGCGATGTAATCGTAGGCGCCTTTTTTCATCGTCTCCACTGCCGAGGGGATCGACGCATATGCCGTGATCATGATGACCTCGCAATCAGGATAAAGCTGCCGGCTTTTTTCCAGGACCTCAACACCGTCGACCTTCTCCATCTTCAGATCCGTCAGCACGACATCAAACTCTTCCTTCTCAAGAAGCTGCAGGGCATTCGGACCGCTGAGTGTCCCGGTAACCTCGTAGCCTTCTTTTTTCATCACATGCTGCAGGTTCTTGAGCGCCGTCTTTTCGTCCTCGACGATCAGCAGCCTTCCTGAATTTTCCATTCTTATGACTCCTTCATGGGAAGCACGATGTTGAATGTGGTCCCTTTGCCGGGATAACTGTCGACGCTGATGGTCCCGCCGTTCTCCGTGACTATATTGTGCACAATGAAGAGTCCAAGGCCGTAACCTTCCTTCTTGCTTGTATAGAAGGGATCGAAGATCTTTTTGAGTTTCTCCTGCTCCATGCCGGAGCCGTTGTCGATGACGACGATCTCTACGTTCTTCTCGTCAAGCTTCAGCCCCAGAACACGGATCCTGCCATCGCCCTCGATGGCGTCGATGGCGTTTTTAACGAGGTTGATGACCACCTGCTGTATCTTCTGCCTGTCGGCGTAAACGGTCAGTCCATCGGGGATGTCGACCTGCAGGGATATGTTCGCCGGCACCTCCGCTTTGACCAGGCGAACGGTTTCCTCCACGGCATCCTTGAGCTGGAAAGTCATTCGCTCCTTGGAGCGCGAATAATTAAGCACAGAGCCGACGATGTGGCGCGCACGGCTGGTTTCCTCCGATATCTGCTCAAGCAGTTCCTTCTGGTATTTGATATCTCCCTCATCTATTTCCTCTCTCAAGATCTGGGTCGACGTGGAGATGTTGGCAAGCGGGTTATTCAGCTCGTGGGCAACACCGAAAACCAGGGTGCCCAGGGCGGCATATTTTTCGGATTCGACCAGGTACTCCTGCCTCTCATGCAGCTCGAGCAGCATCTTGTTGAACGCGGCCTTAAGAGAGACGAACTCACGGTCCTTGAACTGGTAGGGGATCAGGGAGAACTCGCCTGCGGTGATCCTGATCATGTGCTTTTCCAGAACGGACAGCGGGCGGACCGCTTTTCGGGAAAAAATGAAGCCTCCGGCAAAAACCGCGACCAGCAGCAGACCGATGCCGATCAGCAGGTTCCTCTTGGCCGAGTCCAGGGACTGCCTGTTGATCTCGACCCGGCTCGCGGATATCTGCTCACCCGTGGTGACGATCTCCTTGCCCTTTTCGCGAATCATGGCCTTGAGGGCAGGATCACCCGGGCTTTCCGGCGACGCTGTGTCCTTCCCGAGCAGGTCACCATAGACCCTTAGATTCTCCTTGAGACCGGAAATCACTTCAGGAGACGTGAACAGGTTGAGATCTTCCCTGTTTAAGAGTTCATCAGCCTGATCGATGTATGCGCGTAACTCGTCAAAGTCAGTGCTGGTCCGGTAGAGAAAATAGTTTTTTTCGAAACGCCGGATCTCCAGCGTAGTATCGAACAGACTCGATACGCTTTCCCCTGATGACACGATCTGCTGCTGCGTATTCAGGTTACTCCAGCTAAGCAGGGCAAATGCGAACACGAGTGCGGCGCCCGCCATATAACCGATCAGTATCTTTTGCCTCAGGCTGTCCGGATAAAACCTCATATTCATAATATATAGCTCCGTATTGCAATATGCAACCTTTTACATTACTGATGCAACAACTTACTTTTACCGCTTTTCGGATAATCGGAATTACTGTTGCTTAATGCAACGTTATTGTTTCAGAAACAGCCTAACCTGCACCCCTCCGGTCGTCTTAACTAATTATTATCTCGAACCATAATTAACCTGTTTGCAGGCTTTATACCGTAATTCCCATGATTTTACCGCATAATTTTTCAAACTTGGCACGGTTGTTGCTACTTGTAATGGTGAAAAGACCGCTATTAGGAGGTTTTACAAGTGAAACTGTCACGCAAACTGGAAAACATGTTTTCCGCCATCGGTTTCGCGGAGGAAGGCGAATTCGAGACCGCCAGGCAGATGGCTGCGGAAAACACGGACACACCGCGCCGCAAACCGGCAGGCGATGAGGTCAAGCTGGATACGCCTCGCATCAGACAGGGCCAACTAGCTCCCAAGGTCTGAGGATCTGGCCTTGAGCGGCATAAGCAAAAAACTGGAAGGACTGTTGTCGGCCGCCTCATTTGCCGAGGCCGGGGAGTTCGACACCGCACGCGACATGATGGGAAACGGCCGGAACGTACTGCTGGTCCTCACTGGCAGAGAAACCGACGTCAAGTCCCTCAAATACGCATTCAGCATCGCTGCCAGGACGCAGGCCGGCCTGGAAGTGCTGGCGGCCGCAGACGGAAGCGCTTCAGAAGTGCTGAGACTTTGCGAGGAGGAAGCGCGCCGGCAGGGCGTCACTATCAAGACCACGAGGAAGTACGGCTGTATCAAGGAGGCGGTTATCAAGTACGCCAAAGATCGCCGCGACCTCATATGCGTGGTTATCGAGTCTACTGAAGCCCTGAACACCGATTGCTCGAGCGAGCAGAAGAAACTTGCAGGGGTCTGGGAAAAACTGGGTTGTCCACTCGCGCTTGTCTCGGAAAAAACAGGTTAACAAACTTCAAAAGGGAGCATTATCTTGAGCAACAAAGCAAAGAAATCGCAATATTTTAGAGCGCTTCTACTGGGAGCTCTCTCGGCCGCGTCTTACGCTTACCTGTTCACCCATGTGGACCTGGTTATGGAATATTTTGTCAAGGGCGGCTGGTACGCGACACTGCCGATCCTGACGGCGTTATACTTCTCCGTCGTCCATGGCTCCTTCGCGAGTATCATGCTCTCGATCATGGGACTGCAGGCCGCCAAGGGCACAGGTCACTGATCGAAACCCCTACAAATATAAATCGCTAAAAGGGAGATGGAAAGAATAATGAAAAAATGGATCATGGTAATTCTGGCGACATTATTTATCACGTTGGCGTTCGCGCCCGCTGCTTTCGCGGAGAGCGCACCGCCGGCTGATTTCAAGATCGGCTCATTCACCCAGGTTGACGCAGCCGCCCATACGGCCACGTTCGTTTCTTCTGAAACCGGCGAAGCCATGACTGTAGCAATCGACGAATCCATCAAGGCTGAGGACATCAAGCTGGATGACAAGGCGATGGTTTCATTCAGCAACACCGATGGCGCGGAAGCTGCCACGGAGATAACTCCCATGTTCCTGGGACTTACCCGGGACAAGTTGATCGCCCTGCTGATTGTCGGCCTGATTGGCGGCCTGCTGAGCGGTTTCATCGGTTCAGGCGGCGCATTCGTACTGACGCCCGCGATGATGTCGCTGGGCGCCCCTGGTGCTGTCGCGGTAGCCAGCAACATGTGCCACAAGTTTCCCAAGGCCATGGTTGGCGCATATAAAAGGTTCCGTTACGGCCAGGTCGACGTCAAGCTCGGGCTGGTACTGGCGGCCTCCTCCATAGTCGGTGTCCAGGTTGGTTTCCAGATCCAGAAGTGGATCCTCGATTCCTGGGGCAGCGCCGGGTCGGATCTATACGTCAGCTTCGTCTTCGTGATCATCCTGCTGGTCGTGGGCCTGTTTGTCTTCAAGGATGCCATGACCATGTCAAAGGGTGACGTAAAAGCCAAAACACCGAAGCTTGCATTGAGGTTACAGAAAATAAAGCTGCCGCCAATGATCCATTTCAAAAAGGCCGATGTCGTTATCTCGGCCTGGGTGACCTTCCCGGTTGGATTCTTCACCGGCCTTCTGGCCGCGACGATCGCCGTCGGCGGTTTCGTGGGCGTACCCGGCATGGTCTATGTGATCGGCGCGACCGCCATGGTAGCCAGCGCCACCGAGCTGCTTATCGCCTTCGTAATGGGCATGTGGGGCTCGGTACAATGGGCTATGGCGGGTCTGGTTGATGTGCGGCTCGTACTTATCATCCTCTCGACTTCACTCGTCGGCGTTCAACTGGGCGCCCTGGGTACAACTTACGTCAAGGACTACACGATCAAACTGGTCATGGGTACCGTTATGGTAATAGTAGCCGTCAGCAGGGGCGTGAAGATCCCTGTCTACCTGGATCATCTGGGAATCATGACTCTGGACAAGAGCCTGGCCAGCGCACTCGACGCCGTCAGCTTCTGGGCGCTGATTGCCGCGCTTCTGACCGCCGGAGGCATCATCTCCGCCGCCATGGTCAAGGGTATAGTCAGGTCCAGGATCGAGGAAAGAGAAGCGGCTGCGGCAGGGAGCGCCTGATGGGCAACTACAGCAAGATTCTCGTGGCTTTCGACGGCTCGGAATCGAGCCGCAACGCCCTGAGCCAGACTCTCTCCGGATTTGAGGAAAGCTGGATCAAGGTCCTGATAGTCGTGCCTGCTTACGAGGGAGAACTCGAACTCGTCGGCATCCACGATATTCAGAGCCTGCTGCGTGGACCCACAGAAGAGCTGACGCAGGAGGCGCGGGAAATCATCGGTTCCGAATCAGCCCGTGTGAACATAGACGTGGTAAAGGGCGAGGCGTTCGAGCGAATCATCGACGTCGCGGACGACGAGAGCTGTACCCTGATCGTCATGGGACGCCGCGGTCTGCACCGCGTCGAGCGGATGCTCATGGGCGGCGTAACCGCCAAGGTGATCGTACACTCTTCGACGGATATCCTTGTCATCCCGCGCGGCGCGAAGATAAGTTGGGATGACATAATTGTGGCGGCCGATGGTTCGGCCTACAGCAAAAAAGCCCTGAAGAAGGCTTTGGACCTTGGTAAGTCACACGGCAGCAATGTTACCGGCGTAAACGTCGTCGACATGCACCCCGAACACTATGCGGAAGCTGCGGAAGTGGTGGATAAGCTCGACATAAAAGCAAAAACAGTCCTCGAAAAGGCGGTTGCGGACGCAAAGGACGAGGACGTGGAACTAAAAACACAGTTGTTGCACGGAGATCCGGCAGGCGAGATAACCGGCTATGCCCGAAAGCACAATGCCGGCATGATCTTCGTGGGCAGCCGCGGGCTCACCGGTCTTAAGAAGATATTCCTGGGGAGTGTCGCGGAAAAAGTCATCGGCCTGTCACCCTGCGCCGTTTATGTGAGCAGGCAGGCCTGATTGCCCTGCCTGTAGAAAAACATGAATAATAACTGCTGCGCTGATCACCAGGCCTGGAGCAAAAAAGTTCCGGGCTTGGCTTTTCCAGCATATGAATCGCCAGGAAAAATATCCTCAGCCTGATCACAGCCGTCTGTGGCTCTACGAAACCAGCGTCACCAGCACAGCGCAGTGCGCATGCCCAATGACGCGCTCGGTAACGCTGCCCATAAGCATTCGGCCGAGCCCGGTCCGGCCATGGCAACCGACAACGATAAGGCTCGCGTTCTTCTCTTTGGCCTTCTCGACGATCTCGACATAATTCTTGCCGGTCGATATAAGGGTCTCGCAGGCGATGCCTGCGGCTTCAGCCATCTGGCTGACCTTAAGGACAGCCTGTTCGGCTTCATTTTTTTTGGCGTCCGAGCTGGCGACGGAGAGAGCAATAAGTGAACCGTCAGTCTTTTTTGCCATCTTGATAGCTTCGGCCGCGGCGGCTTCGCCATGCGGTGAACCATCGGTGGCTACCAGGATTTTTTTGTAGTCATCAGCGCCATCGCGGGGGACAACCAGCACGTCACAGGGAGCGTGGCCTATGACCTTCGCGGTGACGCTGCCCATCGCGACCTTTGCGAAGCCGGTCCTACCGCGCCGGCCCATAATTATCAGCTCGGAACTGTTCTTCTTCGCCTCGTCGACGATTATCTGATAAGGGCTGTCGCCGGTGTGAACCTCCGTGACGCAATCAATGCCAGCAGCGTCGGCCGCGGTTTTCACGGACGCCAGGGCCTCGGCTGCCTCAGCCTCGGCTTTAGCGACGAGCTGTGGCGCTTCGGAGGCGTACTCTTCGTTGGCCTCAACGACATCGATCGCGACCATCTGGCTGGAACACTTGCCTGACATGGCCAGTGCTTCCTTGACGGCACCCGAGCTGAACTCCGAACCATCCGTGGTCAGCAGTATTTTTTCGAGATTGTTAATCGGGCAGACTTCAGTCATGTCAGTGACCTCCAGATGGGAGAAAGCCGGATGCCGCCAGCACCAGCACCAGTACTTCAGTCAATGCAAGCGCGGCATAGATATAGTCTTTTCGTTTAAGGAAGATCGGCAATATCGACAGGTAGCAGATCACGGTGACGGACGCCAGGAAAGCAATCGGCGCGAAGGTCAGGAAATCGCTCTTTTTCAGGTTATCCGGGGTCGCCCATGCCCAGCCCGGCTCGATCCCGGTTACATGAAGATACCCGGCTTCTTCGCCGTTGACTACGCTATGCAGCTTCAATCCCCAGTAACTGGAGACATCCTCAACCGGAATATAAGGTTTGGGGAAACCCACCAGGTAGAGTATGAATGTAATCACGAGCACAAGGAGCCCGACTTTCATGGCTATATCCAGGATCGCGCCGTATCGTTTCTGCTCGATGCTCGCGCCTGGGGTTGCAACCGGATTTTTTATGGCTTTTCCTTCCAAAACTGACTCCCTTTCACTTAAACCCGCAACTTATAAACTGGCCTTCCGCTGCGAATCGTATTATTTCCAGACTCCCGTACCTTTAAGCAGCGCCCGTAGCCCCGCGAAGATGAGCATGACCAGTACGATGACCCGCACGGCCGAAGGTTTGGTCTTCGCGAGAATCTTCACTCCCACCAGCGAGCCCAGCATGATGCCGATGATCGATGGCACGACGATCATTGGAACGACGGCGCCAGCGTTCAGATACATCCAGGCGGCGGATGTGTCGGTCGTGGCCAGCAGGAACTTGCTCGTCGCAACCGAGACTTTCAGCGGCGCGCCCATGACCAGGTTCAGTACCGGCACGTTTGCCCAGCCTGCGCCAAGTCCGAACATGCCGGCCATGAAGCCGATGCCTATGAACATGATCAGCCCGGGGATGGTGCGATGTATCTTCCAGTTGATGTCCTTGTCTGATGAAGGCTCGTGATAGACACCGCTGATCCTGAGGATGGTGGAAAGCTTGTCGGCCTGCTGAACATCTGGATACTCGGATTTCTTGGCGAGGAACATGATGACGACGATCGCGAGGATCGCCAGACCCATCGCCGTCTGGATGACCGCGTCTGAAAGGGCAAGGCCCACCATGGCGCCCATGACAGCCGTAGTTGATGCGATAAGCGCCACCGGAATCGCCAGTCTCAGGTCGGCAAGGCCTTTCTTAAGCAGGCCGGGACCTGCTGCCAGAGAACCGGACAGAGCTACCAGCAGGCCCGCTCCCCTGACGAAGTCCATTCCGAACGGGAAAAAGCCGCCGATGATAGGCGTGTATAAAACTGCGCCGCCGACGCCGCCGAGCACGGCCATGATCCCCATGAGGAAAGTGACTATGAGAAGGATCAGCGGCCAGCCCCACCATGGTATCGCGGAATCAGAGCCGCCCGGATTTGCCGGCGTCGGCCCGGTTGCCGCCTGGACCATCCCCACGACGAAAATCGTCATCAGCAAAATCAGGGCGACTGTAAAGAATAGCGTACGTTTTTTAGACATGCTCCTCCTTTATGCTTGATATACGTAATATATCTGGTAGATAAAGGACCACTGTAACCAGATATGTCAGGTGTAGAGCTTGCAGAAAGAGAGAGTTGCCCGCGTACAAGGTAATCTTCCTTTCTCTACAAACAGAAACCAGGTCCTGTCCGAAGCCGGCGCCGATGGAACTCCCTGCCCGGATTTTTTATAATCCCGCAGTTGCCCTCGCGCCAAACTTGAAAAATATATCACAAGGAAAAAACCGTTTCAATGTGTATTATTATGATGCAAATTGAAACACTTGAGGGCGAAAATGATGAAAATTATGTAGCGGAATGTACTAAAACGGGGGAACACAGGTTTTTTTTCAAAAAGCGTGGAAGATGCAAGGGATAAGCGCAAAGTCGGTGCGGTTAGCGATCACACCATTTACCCAGAAAACATTGCCCGGCTTTTTTACGCGATACCTCGGAGAAGCGCTCGTCCTTGGTGCAGATCCAGATATCCCGCGCGGTGCGGTACTGGGCCTTGTCCTGATAGAGATATTTACAGGCGGTCTCAGGTTTGGACGGGAGTTCGCGATCGATGCGGTTGGGCATGACTGCTCCTGGAGTTACTTGCTGCGCCTGTGATTTTTTCACAGACGTATAGATACAGGATAACCCATCTGGCGGTCAGATTCACCGGTCGCGAGTCTACCCGGCCGAGCAGCCTGAGATCCTTCGCTTCGCTCAGGATGACAAATATTCGGTCGGGATGACAGTGCTCTTGGGATGACAAATATGCGGTCGGGATGACAGTGCTGCTATGGATGACAAATCAGCGTTCAGGATGACCGTCCTGCTCGAAATGAAGTAATCCCGAATTTGACGGGGATCCTTATTCCTTCCCCGGCACCCACAGGCGGCTGGCGGGATCGTCGTCTTTGGGCTTATCGCCGGTGCTTTCTTCTGTGCCGCCTTCATCCGTATCGCCTTCGCTTTCGCCGCTGTCACCTTCATCCGTGCCGCCTTCACCGCCACTTCCGGCATCTTTATCTGCAAACCCATCACTGGCGCTTCCAGCGTCAGGCGACCCTGGGCCCGCATCGTCCGAACTCACCTTGACGAACGTCAGCTGCATGCTGGAGAGGGCGCCCGCGAGCGCGCTGGCATCCTGGGCGGGGAGTTTTTTGGCGGCGCCGTCGAGCAGGGCCTTGAAGCTGTCGATGGCCATGCCGGCCTGCGCCAGGTCCCTGGAGTCTTTCGTCTCCTCAGTCAGCCCCATCTTCATATAAGCCAGGTTGCTCAGGGTCACGAGGAACTGTATCACGAGGTCGGAAACGGACTGTTCGCGGAAATGCTTCTCAAGCTCGGCGCGCAGTTCTTCTTCACTCATCTTCTCCGGATTGTCCTCGCCTTTGTCCTGCCCTTCCGGTTCTTCCTGGTCATCAGTCATAAAAACCTCCGTTGGTTCGTCAGAGTCATTTCGCATGATGGATCTTGAGATCCTTCGCTTCGCTCAGGATGACAATTAATGGCCAGATGACGATTACTGGCCGGATTATAACTGGTGTCAATATGTTACGTCACTGTTCACGACTCACCCTGTAGATCATGCCGCTGGTGTCATCCGATATGTACATTTTATTATCCACGAAAAGGATATCAACCGGGCGGCCCCAGGATTTGCCGGTTTTTTCATCCAGCCAGCCAGTGATGAAATCGCTCACCTGTTTGTCTTCGCTGATCCGTATTACTTTATAACCAGTGGGGATGGTCCGGTTCCACGATCCGTGAAATGCGACAAAGAGGTTTCGCTGCCACTCCGGCGGCCAGCCGGGCATGGTCAGGAATCGCAGGCCCAGTGACGCCGAGTGTGCCTGCAGTTCCACCGCCGGCGGTTCGGTCGCCTCGCAAAAACGCGCCTTTTCCCGGTCTTCGACGTACTCAGGGTTGACCATGAAGCTGCCATAGCAGTAAGGCCAGCCGTAGTTCTTCCCCGGCAGGATTATGTTGACCTCGTCCGGCGGCAGGTCGTCGCCAATGCTGTCGCGGCCGTTGTCCGTCCCCCATATCTCGCCGGTGACCGGGTGCCAGGTGAAGCCGACGGTGTTGCGAAGACCGGTTGCGATAACTTCGCCACTTGATCCGTCGATATTGTAGCGCGACATGGCGGCGCGCCGGCTGTCGTCCTCCTCGCAGATATTGCAGCTGCTGCCTATGGTCAGATACAGCCTGCCGTCCGGACCAAAACCGATTGTCCTGGTGCTGTGGCCGCCGCCAGGGAGGTCGGGGATGATGGTTTCCCTGGCGCCGGTGCGCCCCTCGCCCTCATATCTGTATTTCGAGACCTGCTTCTCCTCGGCCACCCATATATAACCGTTATGGAAGGCGACGCCAGACGGGTTTTTCAGACCCTTGACTTCCACGACAGCCTGCGGATCTTCATCCACCAGCCTGAAGGCCAGCACATTCCCCCTGCTCATTTCTGTAACCAGCAGATAGCCGTCATCGGTAAGCGCCATCATCCGCAGGCTGCCACGGCCGCTCATCCAGCGGTTGACTGTAAAACCGTCGGGGAGAGTCAAGTTATGGCCGTCGATAGCCACTGTATGGGTACCGGCAGCTGGAATTATCGAGGACGCCGTCATGGTCGGCTGTGTTTCCGAGACGTCTCCACAGGCCGCCAGAAAAAAAGGCAGAAAAATGCACAGCGCTAATCCGGGCAACACCCTGACAAGCACTCTTGAATCATTTCCGTACACGGCGGCCTTCGAAAGATTGTTGAATAAACCGATTCAGTCTTAGGCTGACCAAAAACCGTGATGTTTAAACGGATGGCGAAGAGCCGATTTATTCGCTTTGTCCTGCGCGCAGCCTGCAAATAGCATTGCCGCGGCCATGATATCGTGGTCTACTATCAATTCACTGGCTTATTACTCTGCGGAAGGACGATGTGTTGAAAAGAATATCTCGTTTCCTGTTAATCGTTATCACCCTGATTGCCGCAGTATCGTCAGGAGGATGCGGTGACTCGGCGACAGACTCGTCTCAAAAAGCTCAGGACAACCCGCAGCAGGCTACCAGTCTGATTATCGAGGACGTCGTCATCGGCACAGGCCCGGCGGCCAAAGCAGGTGACAGCGTGACCGTCGACTATACGGGCTGGTTGACGAACGGGACGAAATTCGACTCTTCCAAGGACAGGAATAAGCCGTTTGTGTTCAGCCTGGGTGCAGGAAAGGTCATCGCCGGCTGGGACCAGGGAGTTGTCGGGATGATGATCGGCGGCAAGCGCAGGCTGACAATTCCACCTGAACTCGGATACGGCGCGCAGGGAGCCGGCGGGGTCATACCGCCCAACGCTACGCTGGTGTTCGAGGTTGAACTGCTGAAGATCGACTGACGATCCGGTTTATCGGCCAGGATGCGCATGGAGTTCCGCGTCATCTCGGCTAGTCAGGTGTCCCGAAAGATATGCTGTTATATAATTCCCTACTGATACGCTAACCCGTTCTAAGGAGAACCCATGGCTGGAGGAAGAATCGGAGTCATCGGCGGCTCGGGCTTTTATGAGCTGCTGGAAAATCCCCGCGAGGAGCTTGTTTCGACGCCTTTCGGCAGCCCCAGCGGCGCCATCACCATCGGCGAGCTGGGCGGCCGCGAGGTCTGTTTCCTGCCCCGCCACGACAGGGGCCACAGGATACTGCCCAGCGACCTGCCGTTCCAGGCCAACATCCTGGCGATGAAGCAGCTGGGCGTGGAGTGGATCATCTCTTCGAGCGCCGTCGGCAGCATGAAGGAGGAGATCGAACCGGGGCACATGGTCATCCCCGACCAGTTCATCGACCGCACCCGGCAGCGCCGTTCCACCTTTTTCGGTGAAGGCTGCGTTGCGCATATCTCTTTTGCCGATCCTGTCTGCGGAAGCCTTTCGGCGCTTGTGGCCCAGGCCGCGCGCGACGCCGGCGCCACCGTCCACGAAGGCGGCACCTATGTCTGCATGGAGGGCCCGCAGTTCTCGACCCGCGCCGAATCGCTGGTCTACCGCGGCTGGGGCGTCGACGTCATCGGCATGACCAACCTGCAGGAAGCCAAGCTCGCGCGCGAGGCGGAGATCTGCTACGCGACCCTCGCGCTGGCAACCGATTATGACTGCTGGTACGAGGGCGAGGAGGACGTGACTATCGCGCAGGTCATCGAAACGGTGACTAAAAATGTGGCCATGGCCAAGAAGATAGTCGAGACAGCGATTCCGCGCATCATTGATGAGCGCACCTGCGCCTGCGCCAGTGCCATGCAGTACGGAATCATGACGGCGCCGGAGGTCATTCCGGAGGAGACGAAGATCAAGCTGAAAGATATTATCGGGAAATACATCAAGTAGTCTCATGCAGCTCATAAACGACCACCGATTATCATGAGAGCATCATTGGAGATTCCTTGACAGAGAACCGCTGGATGCGTACGACCGGGTTCGCCGCTGTTGCTTGTTTTATGGTTGCGGCCGCGGTTATCAACTACTGGCCGATCCTCAATAATACGTTTATTGCAGACGACCATTTTTTTATCAATGCATTCCGTGTAACTCCTCTTTCAGGGATCGAATTACTGTTTACAAAGCAGTCTCCTCTTTTCGTTCGGCCCATGACTATGTTTGTATTCTGGGTCCACAGCAGGATGTTCGGCCTCAACCCCTGGCCGGCGCATCTGATCAACGTATTTCTGCATGGCGGCATCGCCTTCATGCTTTTCCTGTTCATTGAGCGCTTAGGGGCCCGAAAACTCACTGCGTTTGTCGCCGCCATCCTGTTTCTGCTTTCGCCGATCGCTCCCGAGGTGGTGACGTGGCTGTCCGGACGAGCCGATGAGCTTTCCTTGTTTTTCATGTTATTGGCCATGTTGCTATACAGCTTTTATCTAACGAAAAGAAGCTGGGCTGCTTTCAGCGGTGCCATGCTGGCGGCAGCGGTTTCCCTGCTGAGCAAGGAGCAGGGATATATACTTATCATCCTTTTGCCCTCGATGGATTTCCTTTTTGGCGGAATATTTCTTCGAAGTGAAATAGATCCCAAGGAAGGATTAAAAGCCAAAACAGGTCAGATGTTGAAAGATGCGTGGTCGCAACTTACCGATCGTGGATTTATTTTTCGTCACTGCATTCTTCTGTCGCTTATTTGTGGAAACATTATTCTGCACTTGGCAATTCTGGGAAAAATGGGCGGATATGAAGGCGTCCCCCTGATCGATGTACCAACAGTCGACGGTAGCCGGGCGACTTTCATAACTTTGATTTCACCACTGAACTCGGATGAGTTTTCATGGGAAACCATCCATGCCCTTGGTTATTATTCCGCGATGCTTGTCCTGACAGGGATTGCGCTTGTTTTTTCACGATGGCGCAAGACAAATGCAAAGGCGAGAAGATTATTGATTATGATGGTGATATTTTTCATCGCATCGGTGCTGCCGGCCAACTCGGCGATTTTCTCAACAGGCATCCACAGCACTCTGAAAGAAAGCCGCCTGCTTTACTCTGCAACCCTTTGCCTGCTGTCGATAATCGTCATCGCGCTGCTGGAATTCGGGTGGCAAAGGCTGGCCTGGAAGATTACAGCGCTAACTGCACTCTTACTGCTCGTGCCCGTCTACATTGTTGGATTAAACTTCAACAACCAGCCATGGCAACGCGCGGCTGCCGTCAATTACAGCATCCCGAAACAGACGGTGGAACTTGTGCCGAATCCGCCCCGGGATGCCAGATTGTACTTTTCACTCCCGCTTTTATATAAGGACAACTTCATCATGGGCTACGGTTTGGGCTATGGTTTTGAAGACTCCATAAAGGCGGCGTACGATCGTGATGACCTGGTTGTGATCAGGGTAAAAAAATATGAGTCCGAGCCGGTTCCGGATAGTCATGGATATATTTTTGATTACGATCTGGATAGCGGATTACTGGTATTGACCCGGGTCCCTGACTTATAAATCGCAGCCTGCATCTTTATACATTCGACGAGGTCGCGGGTCCATATATTGCACAATTCCATCGTTGCCGCAGCTATCCGCAACCGCCAAGCGGCTTTATAGTTCCTGATCGTACAAGGTGGACGACTTGTATGGGTCATCGTAGATGATTTCATATTTGCTTTTTGCTTCATCAAACCACTTGTGGAGTTGTCCCCTTTCGTTGACACACAGAGTTGGTAAAAAATACATTAGTTTTGTACCGGAAGGGAGCCAACAATGTCGAGAGGGAAAGCGTTTCCGTCAGAGTTTCGCAGCGAAGCAGTGAAGCTACCTCGCCAACGACCAATACAAGGATGTCGATCTGGAGAAATACCGGCATGCCGTCCAGAGTCTGGAAAAAGACTTGAAAGGCAGCAAGCTAAAGATGTACCATTTTATCCTGGCCCGATTAAAATCGGCCCAGAACTGGTACAGAGAAATCTGACTCGATATCCCGACCCCCAGTCTTAAGAGGCGGTTTTTCCACCGTGAAACCTGAAGCCATTAATACCGCGACTACGCTTCGCCGCGGTTCGATAACC
>JBAZZU010000022.1:0-35638 GCA_041658605.1 Thermoleophilia bacterium
CTCGATATATGTCGCAATCAAGTCATCTCTTCTGTACGTGATTTCCATAAGTGCAGGTATGGAACCGTCGATCATGAAGCTGGTTTCTGTTATGTCATTTTCCAGCTTGAATAAAATTGTTGAATTCGGATGAGGTTTAGGTAATGTATTGACGGTGTCTTCAGAAAGTCTTTGATAGGCCTCCGATGTCTCCTGCCAGGCACGATTGTTTATGTTGAGTCCAATAAAGTAAAAAACAAGCATCGGAATTAACAGAATCGTAATTATTTTGGGCCAGCATTTGTTTTTCCATCCATATTCATACAAGCCGGCGGTTATGAGCGGGAAAGCGCCCGCCAGGGAAAAATAAAGGAAGTGGCTTCCAACTAACTGGGTCGACACACCTTTTGAAAAAACATACCATTGCACCGGTACAAGAGATGATAAAAAAAACAATAAAAAAAATATGGTCATCCTGCGGATGATCGGTTTTACTTGCCCAAATCGAAGCAGCATAAGAAATGCGGACATTAAGAACAGGGACAGTGAAAAAAAGCCCAGAAAGAAATATATTGATTTGTTGAATATCAGATTGATATTCAGTGGAGCCAGCAAGACCCAAAAGGTCCGAGTCGATCCCTTTAAGGAATACGTATCAGCTATTAATGGTGCATAGCCACCAATTCCCCTCAGCAAAAATAATCTGACTAAAAAATAAATTAAAAATACCAGGAAGACCGGCAGCAGCCTAATTAATGCAGCCGCGTAAGTGTATTCTCTGCCGGAAGGGCTATTCTCGGCATCGTTGGAGTTGATAACCGGCCAAAGAAGAAAATCCAGCGCAGGAATTAATATGATGAGAACAATGGCGTTCTCTTTACTAAGAAGAGCAGCAATAAGCGTTATGAGGAAGCCTGCGTAATAATACCCGCCCTGTTTCTTCAGGTACGAGGTGTATAGATTAATCGAAAGTAGTGAAAAAAACATGGTCATGACCCCAAAGCGTCCTCCTGTAAAGGTGACCTCTTCAGGTGCGAGGGGAGAAAGCAGTAAAAGCATTCCAGCCATCATTGATGCTATTTGTGAGAAGCCGGTTTTCTTCATCAATAAAAAAAGAAGATATGCACTGCCCGCATGAAGGCTGACATTAATCAGATGGGCGGGAAATGTTGATACATCAAAAATATGGAATTGTAGCCACCATACGAACGTACCTAAAGGTCTAAATACCGAAGAAAGCCAGACATCGGGCATTTGCCAACTCTGTAATAGCGATGCATGACTGGCTTTTTGGAGAAAGAAATAGTCATCAGCGATAAATGTGCTATTAATAATCGACCAGTACGCAGCAATAGCCATGAAGAGATACACGCAAAAGATGGTTATACCTGTCCTGTGCTTTCTGCCTGCTGAAGAGCTAATTGTATGCAAGGGATATCCTGGTAGTCGTGAATTACTGCTTTATGGATGCTCGGCAGATTTTCGGGAATAAAAATCAACTTTACTATAATGACTTGGGTATCTGAAGGACCAATAATGTTTTACAGCGGAATCATGATCCGCGAGTCGCATGTTCGATGCCCGCCATCGCTACCAGTTCCTATCGTTCACGGACTTGTTATGCTCACATTCTCCTCCGGTTTGACTCCCGCGTCCCTCCTCCAATAAGGTAACCCCGGAAACTGAATATTGGTCGGGTGCCCGAAAGGGAGAATAGGGAAGCCGGTGTGAGACCGGCGCGGGCCCGCCGCTGTAACCGGATTTATTGCTTCACGCCACTGGGCGTCTGCCCGGGAAGGCCTGGAGCGGAGTGTTTCCGGAAGCCAGAAGACCTGCCCGGCCGCTAATACAAAAAGTCGCTCTTCGAGGAGATGAGAGGACCTCATGGTCTGTCATTGCCCCTTGCCATGCGGTGAGGGGATTTTTGTTTTTGAGGGCGGCGCGGCTGATGGAGGAAGAATGACCACGATTCTGGAAAGCGCACGTGCGGGACAGTTAACGAGGGAGATGGAGATCGTCGCGGAGAAAGAAGGGCTGGTTCCCGGGGAGGTAATGCAAGGCATCGTCGACGGCACCATCGTGGTTGCCGCCGGGAATGGCAGACAGGAGATGGCCGTTGGCATCGGCAAGGGTCTCCGTACAAAGGTGAATGCCAGCATCGGCACATCGTCCGACATCGTCGATCTCGAAATGGAGCTGGAGAAGGCCCGGGTGGCTGAATCCAGTGGCGCCGACACGCTTATGGAGCTGAGTACGGCGGGCGATCTGGACGAGATCCGGCGGGCAATTCTGGCGGAGGTGACGCTTCCCGTAGGTTGCGTACCCCTTTATCAGGCGAGCAGCGAGGCCCGGTTACGTTTTGGAACATCAGGCCAGATGACGGAAGAACTGCTCTTCGAAGTGATCGAGAAACAGGCGAGGGACGGAATCGGCTTCATGGCCATCCATTGCGGGGTCAACCGTCTTTCCGTTGACACTCTGCAAAATCAGGGTGGCCGCGATGGGGGCCTGGTCAGCCGTGGCGGCGCTTTCATGGTCTCGTGGATGACCGCCAATGGAAGGGAAAACCCCCTCTTCGAGCAGTTCGACCGGCTGCTGGAGATTTTACGCAAGCACGATGTTGTTCTCAGTCTGGGCAACGGCATGAGGGCGGGCGCTGTCAGCGATGCTACCGACCGCGCCCAGATCCAGGAGCTGCTGGTCAACACCGAATTGGCGGATAGGGCGCGCGACGCCGGTGTGCAAGCGATGCTGGAAGGCCCCGGGCATATTCCCATAGATCAGATCGAGGCCAACGTGGTGTTGCAGAAGAGCCTGAGCCGGGGGAAGCCTTTCTACATGCTCGGTCCCATAACCACGGACATCGCCCCTGGTTATGACCACATCACCGCGGCCATAGGCTCCGCCTGGGCGGCAGCTTTCGGGACCGATTTCATCTGCTACGTGACTCCTTCCGAGCATCTCGGCCTGCCTTTTGCCGACGATGTCCGCGACGGCGTCATGGCGGCTCGCATTGCCGCCCACGTGGGTGATATGGTCAAGCTGGGCCACCGGGATCGCGACCTGGAGATGGGTATCGCCCGGAGAGAGCTGGACTGGGAGAAGCAGTATGCCCTGTCCCTTGACCCTGAGCGGGCGCGCTCGATTCGAGGCATGCGTCCCGGGAGCGACAGCGACGGCTGCTCCATGTGTGGTGACCAATGCGCGCTCCATGTGTCTGCGGCCTGTGAGGGCGCCTGACCTGGGGCAGGAGTTTTGACGCCGGCTGGGTAAATGAAATAGCATTGTCAATAGTACGGTTCAGATAATCGAACCGGTCGACAGGTTACGATGGATTCGAACTCGTCATATGATAATCATATTAATAACTGGAGGAATGGATATGAAGCTGAAGGTCGCTCTCATACTGATGATAAGCATAATGGTTGCTCTGGGGCTGGCGGGGATCGCGGTTGCCCAGGCCCCTTGTAACCCAAGTGGCGAGGTCACATTTACACCCGGCTCCGCGCAGCCTGGTGGTACGGATACGGTATGCGGTTCGACTCTTGCCGGCGGAACCGATGTGACGGTGAATTTTGATGGCACCGCAGTAGGTTCTGGCGTCGTCGACCAATACGGTTTTTATTGCGTTACCTTTACCGTTCCGGCAGACGCTACCGCAGGTACTCACGTGATTGAAATCTCAATTCATCAGGGGGAATTCAATTGCCAGCTTGATTTTGTCGTCGAGGCCGCGGCTATAGCTCCGGCTGACAAGGCTCCCAGAGAGGAGCCTCTGCCGGCCAGGCTGCCCAGCACCGGCATCATGCTCTTCCCGGCCGGAGGTTTGCTCGCAGGCGGCCTGGGAATGCTGCTGTTCAGGAAGCGCCGCCGGTAAACGGTTGAAGCACATGGCGCGAAACCGCTGATATGTAACGATCGGGGCGGCCCTGCGGGCCGCCCCGTCTGATATCAACAATCTGAACAGTAAAGGATATTGATGGAAGCCCTGTTTGTTTCGACGGGGACGACTCTGGGGATGATGATCGCTAACGTGCCTGCCGTCTGGCTGGGTGAGACGATGGCTCACAGGATCAACATGAAGTACATGCGCTGGGTGGCGTCGTCGCTATTCATCCTGCTGGGCGCGCTGACGCTGTTCATCGGCGAAAACGCGCCACTTTAGCTGATCCAGGGAAATCGGGCGTGTTTCTGAGCCTGCGTCTTGCGGAACCGGCTGTTTCTCTGCTATCTTACTTTAGTGTATTTCAAGGGACGGCCTGGCCGTCTTTTTTATATTGCTTAAAGTTGGGAACAGACAATGGCATCAGATAAAAGACCGATGGTGACTATGGCCTGCACCGAGTGCAAACGGCGCAACTATAACACCAACAAGAACAAGGTGAATAACAGGGACCGGCTGGAGCTTAAGAAGTACTGCCCGTCGTGCCGCACGCACACTGTTCACCGCGAGACCCGCTAGGCGTTTTCCGGCCCGGCGGCTTTTGCGTAGCCTGTGCGGTAAAGGTATAATGCTGGTTTGGGGAAGGCTCATGCAGTTGGCTGTCCCGACCCGCAGGGCTGTAGCTCCAACTGGTAGAGCGCCGGTCTCCAAAACCGGATGTTGGGGGTTCGATTCCCTCCAGCCCTGCCATATATATAATGTCTCATCTTCCATTCCCACCCGGTCCCAGGCTGCGTCAGCACGCCCGGGAGGCGGGGAGAAGCGGGAATCCGGGAGCGAAGGGCGATTATTTTTCAGGTTTATTGGATATCTGTCAACCGGAAACCGGAAACAGGAATAAATGGCAAAACCAGCCAAAACGAAAAAGAGCCAGTCAGCGGACGCGCCTTCGAAAAAGGGTGGCGGTAACGCTGCTGAAAAAGCAGGCGCCAAAGGCAAGGGCAAGGTTGTTCCAGCCAAAGGCAAGGCGGGTAAACAGGAAACAGGTGGACTCAAGTCCCGTATCGGTAAAGCGCAGGCCGCAAAGACCAAGTCATCCAAGGGGGCTGCCGGCAAAGATAAACGCAGCGCCGGAAAATTCCTTCGTGAGGTCCGGCTTGAGCTTTCCAAGGTCACATGGCCTTCCCGGGAAGAGCTTATCCAGTCCACTATCGTCGTCCTGGTCGCTGTCGTTATCGCGGGTGTCTACATCGCCTTCTTTGATGAGATTTTCTCAAGAGTAATCAACGCGCTGGCTTCGGCGGGGAGTTGATATGTTTAACTGGTTTGTAATAAATACTTATTCGGGGCATGAGAACAAGGTTCGGCTTAACCTTCTTCAGCGGATCAAGTCCATGAGCCAGGAACAGTACGTGAAGGAGATCGTGGTTCCCACCGAGCAGATCGTGGAGACCAAGAACGGGCAGAAGGTCCAGACCGAGAAACGCGTGTTCCCCGGCTATGTGCTGGTACTCATGCAGATGAATGACGACTCATGGGGTCTTGTAAAGAACACCCCCGGTGTCACCGGTTTTGTCGGTTCGGTCAAGAACAAGCCGATACCGTTGAGCCCCCAGGAGGTCGACCGCATCCTGCACACCTCGACCGTCGAGAAGCCCAAGGCGGTAGCGATGTTCAGTGTGGGTGAGACCGTGCGGGTCATGTCGGGGCCGCTTTCAGACTTCAACGGCGAGATTGCCGAGATCAGTGAAGACCAGAGCAAGCTCAAGGTGCTGGTTAACATCTTCGGCCGTGAGACTCCGGTGGAGCTCAGCTTCGAACAGGTTAAAAAAGTATAGAAGGGTTGCGGCGGGTTCGGGTTTTCCTGTATCCTCTTTGATTGCGCTATAAATAGGAATTCGAGATTCTTCGGCGCCATGCGCCTCAGAATGACATGTTAGGAATGAAATGGCTAAAAAAGTAATGACACTGATAAAATTGCAGATTCCCGCAGGGCAGGCTAACCCCGCCCCGCCGGTCGGCCCCGCGCTGGGTCAGCACGGAGTCAACATCATGGACTTCTGCAAGGCATTCAACGCCAAGACCGAGCAGGAAGGCAACACGATCATCCCGGTGGAGATCACGGTCTTTGAAGACCGTTCCTTCACCTTCATCACAAAGACACCGCCGGCAGCAGTGCTTCTGCGTCAGGCCGCTGGCATCGAGAAGGGTTCCGGCGAGCCCAACCGCGACAAGGTCGCTTCTGTCTCGCCGGCCAAGGTCAAGGAGATAGCGGAGTTGAAGATGAAAGATCTGAATGCCAATGACGTGGACGCCGCGATGAAGATCATCGCCGGCACTGCGCGCAGCATGGGAATCGTGGTCGAATAATGGCCGGCGTGAGCAAAAGGATGGTCGAAGCCGCAAGCCTGGTGGATCGCGAGAAATTCTATACGCCGCTTGAGGCAGTGCGTCTTGTCAAGAGCCTTCCGGCCGCCAAGTTCGACGAGACCGTAGAGGTCCACTTCCGCCTGGGCGTCGATCCCAGAAAAGCCGATCAGATGATCCGAAATACCCTGATGCTTCCCCACGGTACCGGCAAGGAGATGCGCGTCGCCGTATTCGCCGAGGGTGAGAAGGACAAGGAAGCTCGTGACGCAGGTGCGGATGTCGTCGGCGGCGAGGATCTGGCCAAGAAGATCGAGGATGGCTGGTACGAGTTCGATGTCTGTATCGCCACGCCTGACATGATGAGGGTTGTCGGCAAGCTGGGCCGCGCGCTGGGTCCGAGAGGGCTTATGCCTAACCCGAAAGCCGGCACAGTGACTTTCGATATCGGCAAGGCCGTCGCTGACGCCAAGGCGGGCAAGGTCGAGTTTCGCACCGACCGAACCGGCATCGTCCACCTCGCGATTGGCAAGCTCTCTTTTTCCGAGCAGCAGCTGGTGGAGAATTACGGCGCCGTCATGGATGAGCTGATGCGGGCCAAGCCTGCGTCGGCAAAGGGCCGGTACATGAAGGCCATAGTCATGACTTCCACCATGGGACCGGGCGTTCACGTAGATTCCACGGTCGTCAGGGATTTTATGGATGAGGTCCAGTAGGAAACTGTAGCTGATTTGTGTCCGTCATCCTGAGCGAAGCGAAGGATCTGAGATTCTTGGTCGCCAAAGCTCCTCAGAATGACAAGGACGTATTTACAACTGAATAGCACCAGAGAAAGCCGGTACCCGGGTTTTTGACAAGACCGGGTCCAAAGGGCCAGAAGGCCCGCCCGCTTAGGTGTAGATGAAAAGCCGGAGTTAGTCTGACGGCATGATATCTATCCCTGCGGGGGTAGATTTTTTTATTGCCGGGAGGTGAAATATGAACAAGGAAGACAAAGCTGCAAAGGTCGCCGAGCTGACCGGGATGGTCAAGGGCAGTACAGCATTGCTGCTGGCCGATTACCGCGGCATCAGCGTGGCCGAGGCGCGTGAGCTTCGGAGCGGACTCAAGGAGGTCGGCGCCCATTACGAGGTGACCAAGAACACCCTCATGATCCGTGCCGCCGAGGAGGCAGGCGTCGGTGATATCAGGGAGCACCTCCAGGGACCGACGGCGATAGCCTTTTGTCCGGAAGACGCGGTCAGCCCGGCCAGGGTGCTGGTCAAGTTCGCCAAAGAGCTGAAGATGCTGGAGATCAAGGGCGGCATACTCGAGGGCAAGCTGATCGATGTCGAGAAGATCAAATTCCTGGCGTCGCTGCCGCCACGTGAGGTCCTGCTGTCCCAGTTGCTGGGCGCCATGCAGGGTCCGATCCGCGGGCTGGCAATCGTTTGCGCTGGTCCTATCCGCGGGCTGGTGACTGTGCTTACCAGGATTCAGGAGCAAAAAGAGGCGGCGTAGGGGCCGGACGGGATTTATTCCCTTCGCTCCCGGCGATTCGCGCATGGGAGGTCTGGTTTTTTAGTCAGTGTTTTTGCGCGCGAATAGAGGGTCGCTGCGGGAATAAATCCCGTCCGGCCCGGTTATTAACAAAACGTAATTATCAGGAGGAAGATATGTCAGTTGAGACTCTTATAGAGGAAATCAAGAAGCTTAGCGTTACCGAGCTGGCCGAGCTGGTCAAGGCTCTTGAGGAAGAGTTCGGCGTCAGCGCCGCGGCTCCGATGGCGGTAGCCGCTGGTCCGGCAGCCGGCGGCGAGGCAGCGGCTGAGGAAGAGCAGACCGAGTTTGACGTCGTACTCACCGTCGTGGGCGACAAGAAGATCCAGGTCATCAAGGTAGTGCGCGCGGTCACCGGTCTGGGCCTCAAGGAAGCCAAGGAAGTCGTGGATGGCGCTCCGAAGCCCGTCAAGGAGAAGGTCGGCAAGGATGAAGCGGCTGACATCAAGGCAAAGCTGGAAGAAGTCGGCGCCACGATAGAGATCAAGTAACAGAAACGAGATTCATGCGGGAGGTGTGAACACATCTCCTGTAAAAACCGAAGGGCGGCCGCTTAAGCGGCCGCCCTTTTTTAGTTGAATACCGATTGTCCTCATTTAATATCCATAATCAAGCTCTGTTAAGCTGATAAGTATATAATGTTCAGGCCATCAATCCGCCTCTCGCTTCCAATGCGGTTATTCGCGCACAAAATGTTCAGGCCATCAATCCGCCGGCTAAGTCTAAAGATGTTTTTCGCGCGAACCCGGAAATAATGATTGCAAATCAAACATAGAGGAACTTCGATGTCATCATTCCACACATTCATCGAAAGCAACATGGTTCCGATCATCTTTGCGTACGGACTTACCTTCTTTGCGGCGGGACTCGCCATCGCGCTCCAGCCAAGGCAGCTGAGTAATTTTCGCCTGGCGCGTCACCTCTGGATGCTTGCGGCTTTTGGGATGATACACGGCATCGCTGAATGGGGCGATATTTTCATTCCGATTCAAAGCCCCTATTTATCGGAATTCTGGATCGCGCGGCTCTGGGACCTCCAGCAGACCGTTTGGGCGGTCTCATTTATCTTTCTGCTTCAATTCGGCGCTACCATGACAGCCAATCATCTGCCATGGAAATCCGGCATTAAGTCAATAATGCTCAAACTTCTGCCACTCTGGGGTCTTGCGGTCACAATCATCGCGGTTTTCATCGTGCCGCAGGCCTACGGGCAGAGCTGTATCAGGTATCTGTTAGGTTTTCCCTCGGCCGTTATGACGACTGTGGCTTTTGTGCTCGAGCGACGCATCTTCATTTCCTACCGGGCCACATCCAGAACTTACATGACACTGATAGCAGTTGCGTTTGGCGTATACGCGATACTCGGTGGTCTGACGGTCCAGGAACATGCCCTTCCCGGCCTCGGCTGGCTGGACTATGAAAATGTGTTTGTATATACCGCCATGCCGATCTATTTCTGGCGGATGATAATCGGCTTGTGTCTCACCATACTGATAATCCGGGCGTTTCACATGTTCGATCTGGAATATCGTGAACGTCTCGAAATCGCCGAGGGGGAGAGGGCTCTTGCCGTGGAGCGCCAGCGGATCGCCCGCGACCTTCATGACGGGGTAGTGCAATCGATCTATGCTTCAGGCCTGCAGCTCGAGGCCGCGGCCAGAAGTGCCGCTACTGAACCCGAGGCAACAGCCTTGTCCATACGCCACATCGTCGGTCAGCTGAATGAAGTGATTACCGATGTCCGAAGATATATCTATAACCTGGCCGTGGCCGGGGAGGATGAAGCCGGTTTTGAAATGTACATCAGGAAGATCGCGGATGAATTCTCAGCCGCCGGATTAATACCGATAAATATCTCAATAGAAGGAAAGCGGATCGAATTGACACCCAGGCAGAAACAGAATATAGCTTTTATCACACAGGAATGCCTGAGCAATGTAGTCAGGCATGCGGGTGCGTCCAGCGCGGAAATAAAATTCAATTTCAGGCCGGATATGCTTGTTTTCACTGTATTGGATGATGGCTCCGGCTTCACGGAGGTTTCCGAGAAGATCGCTGGAAAAACCGGCGGAAGAGGGCTCAGGGGCATGAAGGAACGCGCGGAGTCTGTTGGTGCCGAATTAATGATCAACAGTAATTCCATCGAGGGTGGAACCCTGATTACATTAAAGATTCCTTACAGGAGGGTAAAAGGTTTTTCATGACCGGCTTTCCTCAAAATAGCTTGATGAAGATATTGATCGTGGATGACCACGAGGTAGTGAGGATGGGGCTGCGAACCCTGCTGGAGCATCAGGGTGGTCTTAAGATCGTGGGGGAAGCTGGAACAGCAGCCGAGGCCATCAAGAAGGCGATGGAGCTGAAGCCCGATCTGGTTTTGATGGACGTCCGCCTCCCCGATGAAAGCGGCATCGAAGCCTGCCGGCAGATCCGCTCCGCCGACCCCGGGATTCAGGTGCTGATGCTGACGTCCTATTCCAGCGATGAGGCAATCTTCGCGGCGATAATGGCCGGAGCTTCCGGTTATCTGCTGAAGCGGCTTGAGTCCGAGCAGCTTTATACTTCGATCATCGCTATAAGCCAGGGACAGACCCTCCTGGATCCGACCCTCAGTGAGGCGGTAGTGAAGCGAGTGAAAGAGATCTGCGACGGCGAACCGAGCCGCGGCGTCGATTCCATGACCGAGAGGGAAAAAGACATACTGAAACTCATCGCCGAGGGCCTGACGAACAGGGAAATAGCCGGCAGGGTCCATCTCAGCGAAAAAACGGTTCGTAACCATATAACTACCATCTTTATGAAGCTTGATGTTACGCACAGGACCCAGGCCGCCATCTATTACCTGAGCAGGAACCCGGCGGACCTGGAATAGACACCGCGCTGAAAGTTCACAAGAAAGCACAAACCCGGATGTAAAGAACTCATCCGGGTTTTCCTTTTGCCACGCCCAGTAGGGAACCTCTTGGGACATATATCCCAGTTAATAGGGGACAAATAACACTTGTCCCATATACCCTATGGGCGCATCCTTAAATTATCCTTCACCAGGTGAGGCATGGAAGGAAGCAATTATATGAACGCCTCCTCGGAGATTGAGTCGCCCCGGGTTTCCTTGAGACACCATCATTTGAGGGCATGGTTATAGACAAGGGTGAGTTCTGGGTGACAGCAATAAGGTAACCATTCAGAACTTGGACAAAATATAGAAACCAACAGGGTTTGAGGGTGAAGAAGTACTAAACGGAAAGGTATAGGGTATGCAGCAGACTAGTAAAACAGTAAACAGGCTTGGAAAAGTAGCACTTGTGATAATGCTGGCGATATTCATGCTTGCAGTCACGATCAACAGCGGTGACAAGGCTAAAGCTTACTCCGGCGATGGGCCCCCAATCTCCGGCCTTGCTCCAAGTGGTACGATTAACACGACGACTGCAAGTGTTGACGCCTATTTTGAATGGTTTGAAGGAGATGGCACGGAATCCTTGACTCTGGATGGTGTCTTGTTAACTAACTGCACAGGTTCATGGAGCTATCCGAATGGCATCGATCCATGGTGGTGGTCTATACGTATCCACCATGTCAGCTGTCCGGTAACAGGCCTGGCCGACGGTAGCCATACTATTGTTGCGAGTGCTCAATATACTTCAGACGCAGATGGTAACCCAACCGTCGGGAGTGTCTCTACTGACACCGGAACCTTCACGGTTTCGACCGCACCTGCCGACTCAACCGCTCCAACGATAACCAGCATCGTACCCAGTGGCTTTCTTACTGCCACCAGCGCCGATGTGGCCGTCTACTACTCAGACGCCGGCGGCATCAACACCGCCTCGGTGAGTGTCTACTGGTACGGTCCGGACACTTCGCTGTCAGCAAGCTGCGGTGTCTACGCGACTTACGCCAGCTGTCCGCAGACCGGCCTGCCCCAGGGCTCGCATAACATAGGCGTCAGTGTCGCCGACGTGGCTGGCAACGTGGCCACCGGCACCGGCACCGTCTTCATCGACACCTACGCGCCGAGCGCCGGCTACATGTATCCGAGGAACAACTACAACACGACCCCGGCATTGATCACGGCAACGCTGAGGGATTCGACTGGTCCGGGCTGGGCTGCCGGCACCAACTCCGGCGTCAACTACAGCGCGCCGGTCGTGGTCACTCTGGATGGAATCGAAGTAACCGGCTGCACCATCAATACCGGCACCGGAGCCTTGAGTTGCCCGATCGTCGGTCCGTTGTCCGAAGGCATACACACGACTGTCATCACACTGTACGACCTGGCCGGCAACCTCGGCACCAGCACGCGCGCATTCGTGATCGATACGTCCAACGTCAAGCCCAGCATCTCGCTGAGTGGACCGTCCGCACGCTGGGGTTCATACGCCGACTATCTGGCGCGCGTCCTCTCCGTCGACTGGATGATCACCAACACCGGCGCCACGAACGCGTATAGCGTCAGCATGACCAACACCAGCAACACCAACGGTATTACCAACAGCGGCTCCGCGACTGCTTCGTTCGGCACCATCAACGCCGGCCTCAGCGTCATGAAGACGCTCAAGTACAGCGTTCCCGTCAGCTCAGGCAGCTGGCATACGGTAAATACTGCTACCGTCAAGGATGGCATGAGAACCACATACAGCTACGGCGGATAGGCAGTACTCAACGCCCAATCACGAAATAACAGGAGAGACCGCATGACAGCAAAAAAAGAAACGCGTAAAAGTTACGCGAAGCCTGAACTGGTCAAGCATGAGAACCTGAAGGACATCACCTTCGAGTGCCCCCAGTGGCAGTGCAGCGTAACGGTTCCGCCGCCGCCGGCCCCCTAAGGTCGAAACGGCACTAGAGAATCACCAGGGCGGCCTCGAAAGGGGCCGCCCTTTTTTCGATTTTTTTCCCGATCGAATATTGACGCTACAACGTCACGAAGCATTCGCTGCCCGGAATGGCGCAAGCCTCACGGCCGGACCGGTATCAATAAGGTCTACGGGAGATGCAGACCCTGAACTCCATAAGCCGCTGCGCAATATAGCTGCCATCCATATTCGTGTGAATTGTGGTAGAGGTGAAGGTTGGGTATCGTAGGGGAGTCTATCGCGGTCAGAGCTGATATCAAGGAGAACTCGACAATGAATCCGGACAGGGATAGCGAAGTGGTAAAGGAAGAAATCTGGGCGCTTGAAGAGGCCTATTTCACCAGCCTCTACAAGGCGGATTACAACGCCGTCCTGGCTCTTGTCCATGGTCAGTTCCTCGGGTGGCCGGGTGATGTACCACAACCGGTCGACAGGGAGGGAAGCGCCCGCTTCATGAGGCAGCTGATCCCCGGTCCCACTTCATGCACCCGCAGGATCGAGCGATGGGGAATACAGGTGCTGGGCGCGGTTGCGCTGACTCAATACGTTATTCATGTCAACTTCAGTGAAGCCGGCGCTGCGGCGAAGACTCAATCGTCGCGGATAACCCATACATGGGTGAAAGAGGGCGGGAGCTGGAAGTTGCTGGGCGGCATGAGCATAGATCAATAAGCTGGTTCCTAACCTAATAATCGGGTTTGAAACCTTCCGCTTCCGGATAACTTACAGATTCGCGTGGTGAGCGACAGTCTGGAAAAAATATAATTACGACTATCTTGCTTCTTATATCACGCTATGTTATATTGCGTTGTTCGTGCCCAAGCACGGCATTTTACGCTGCCCTGCAATAAATTCATCCACAAGGGGTGAGCCTTTTGGAGCAACTTTCTGACTACGCTGTAAGTCCTCGCAAACGGAGAACCTTCTCCAAGCTTGAAAAGATTTTAGAGGTCCCGAACCTCATCGACATCCAGAAGAGATCTTACGAATGGTTCCTCGACGAAGGTGTGCGCGAAACGATCGCCGACATCTCTCCAATCGAGGACTACACCGGAACCCTCGCGGTCGACTTCGGCAAGCACCACTTCGAGCCGACCAGCAGCAGTATCGAGGAATGCCGGGACAAGGGCGGCAATTATTCAGCTCCCCTGTTCATGGATGTAAGTTTCGTCAATAAAGAGACCGGTGAGATCAGGCAACAGTCGGTGTTCATGGGAGATTTCCCCATGATGACCGAATGGGGCACTTTCATCATCAACGGTACCGAGCGTGTGGTCGTCACACAGCTGGTCCGTTCTCCGGGCGCCTACGTCATGGAGCCCAAGGACCCCGCCAAGCAGGTCTTCATCGCCAATCTCATGCCTTCCCGCGGCTCGTGGCTCGAGCTCGAGATCGACAAGAAGGGCGTCGTCAACGTCCGCATCGACCGCAAGCGCAAGCTGCCGGTAACGGTGCTGCTGCGCGCGCTTGGCTACAGCTCCGACGAAGAGCTGCTGAAGATGTTCAACAACTCCATATATATAAAGCACTCGCTGGACAAGGATCCTACGGCAAGCCAGGAAGAGGCGCTGATAGAACTCTTCAAAAAGCAGCGCCCCGGCGAGCCGCCCAGCCTTGAAAGCGCGAAGACGCTTCTTAAGTCACTGTTCTTCGACCCCAAGCGTTACGACCTCACCAAGGTCGGCCGCTACAAGCTCAACTCGCGTCTCGGCCTTAACGTAAAGCCGACCGTACGCACGCTGACCAACGATGACATCATCGAGCTCATCCGTAACCTGGTCATGCTGCCCGACAAGCTGGGGATTCCGGAAGACGCGGTTGATTACGCCGAGGAAGCCCGCGAATTGATGCAGGAGAACATCGAGGCGATCGCCCACGATCTGGACGAATACGAGCATTTCGGCAACCGCCGCCTGCGCACGGTGGGCGAGCTGGTGCAGGAAGCGCTTCGCATCGGTCTTTACCGCATGGAGCGGGTGGTCAAGGAGCGCATGACCACCGAGGACGTGGATGCTATCACTCCTCAGCATATTATCAACATCAGGCCGGTAGTCGCGGCGCTCAAGGAATTTTTCGGGTCATCGCAGCTGTCGCAGTTCATGGATCAGACCAACACCCTGGCGGGTCTTACGCACCGCCGCCGCCTGAGCGCCCTGGGCGCCGGCGGCCTCACACGCGAGAGGGCTCCGATCGAGGTCCGCGATGTGCATCCGACCCATTACGGCCGCATGTGTCCGATCGAGACGCCTGAGGGTCCGAACATCGGCCTCATCGGTTCGCTCTCGTCGTACGCCACCGTGAACGAATACGGTTTTATCCAGACCCCTTACCGCAAGGTAGAGAAGGGCAAGGTAACCAGCGAGATCATCTATCTCGATGCCAGCGAGGAAGACAAATATGTCATCGCTCAGGCGAACGCTGATTTCAACCCCAAGACCGGCAAGTTCCTCGACGACAGTGTCCTGGCGAGAGCCCGCGACGGTGAAGTCGTCACGGTAAAGCCCAAGGACGTTGATTTCATGGACGTGTCACCGCAGCAGATCGTTTCCGTTGCGACGGCGCTTGTCCCCTTCCTCGAGCACAATGATGCAAACCGCGCCCTGATGGGTTCCAACATGCAGCGCCAGGCGGTGCCGCTGCTCACATCGGAAGCGCCGCTGATCGGCACGGGCATGGAGTTCCGCGCCGCCATCGATACCGGCGACGTGGTGCTGGCAAGGAACGCGGGCAAGATCAAGGAAGTCGACGCCGAGCATATCGTCATAGAGACCAACAAGGGTGACGAGGAGCGCTACGAATTCTCGAAGTTCACGCGCTCCAACCAGGGCACGCTGATGCATCAGAAGCCACTCGTCATCGAGGGCGAGCGCATCAAGAAGGGCACCGTGCTGGCCGACGGCGCCTCCACCGACCTGGGTGAGATGGCGCTGGGCAAGAACCTGCTGGTGGCATTCATGAGCTGGGAAGGCTACAACTTCGAGGATGCCATCATCTTAAGCGAGCGACTGGTCAAGGACGACGTCCTTTCATCCATACATATAGAGGAATACGAAGTCGAGGCCCGCACGACCAAGCTGGGCGACGAGGAGATCACCCGTGATATCCCCAACCGCAGCGAAGAGTCGCTGGCCGACCTCGACGAAGACGGCATCATCCGCATCGGCGCCGAGGTAAACTCCGGCGACCTGCTGGTCGGCAAGGTCACCCCCAAGGGCGAGACCGAGCTTACCGCCGAAGAGAAACTGATCCGCGCCATCTTCAAGGAGAAGGCGCGTGAGGTCCGCGATACCTCGCTCAAGGTTCCCCACGGCGAAGGCGGGCGCGTAATAGACGTCAAGATATTCTCCCGTGAGAACGGCGATGACCTCGCCCCGGGAGTCAACAAACTGGTCCGCGTCAACGTCGCCAAGAAGCGCAAGATCGCCGAAGGTGACAAGCTCGCCGGCCGCCACGGAAACAAGGGTGTCATCTCCAAGATCGTTCCCGAAGAGGACATGCCTTTCCTGGAAGACGGCAGGCCGGTTGATATCATCCTCAACCCCCTGGGCGTCCCCTCCCGAATGAATATCGGGCAGATCCTGGAGACGCATCTGGGCTGGGCGGCTTCCCGCGGCTGGGACGACGGAGAGGGATTCCGGACCCCGGTGCATGTCGCGACGCCGGTATTCGACGGCGCTTCGCTGGATGAGGTAGAAGAGGCCCTGGTCAAGTGCTACGAGCACGACACGGAAAAGAAGATCACTTATACCTACGAAAACGAAGAGCCCAATCCGGCCTCCGGCAAGGTCAAGGTCTTTAATGGCCTGACCGGCGAGATCTACGGAGACAAGATCACCGTGGGCTATATGTACATATTAAAACTGCTCCATCTGGTGGACGACAAGATCCACGCCCGTTCCACCGGCCCTTACTCGCTGGTGACGCAGCAGCCCCTGGGCGGCAAGGCCCAGTTCGGCGGACAGCGTTTCGGTGAGATGGAGGTCTGGGCGCTCGAGGCATACGGGGCAGCCCATACCCTGCAGGAGATGCTCACCATAAAATCCGATGACACCATCGGCCGCGTCAAGGCTTATGAGGCCATCGTCAAGGGTGAGAACATCCCCGAACCGAACATTCCCGAGTCCTTCAAGGTCCTGCTCAAGGAGATGCAGAGCCTCGGCCTCGATGTGAGCATCCTTTCGGAGGAAGGCGAGAGCGTAGAGATGATCGAGGAAGACGACGAACTGCGCCGCGCCGCCGAGGAGCTGGGCATCGACCTCTCCGCCGGCCTGAAGAAGGAGAAGCCTTCAGATGAAGACAGTGACGCCGCGGTGGGTCTGCTTACGACCGACCAGGACCTCGCTGACATGGAAGAGGAAGAGGAAAAAACAGAAGAGAAAGTCGAAGTTGAGGGGGCTGCCGACTGACATGACCGGCCTTCGGCAGATACCCATGAGTATAGCTTTTAGCAGCCACCAAATTTCCGGGAGGAACCATTGCTAGACATCAATAATTTTGATGCCATCAGGATCGGACTAGCTTCCTCGGAGAAGATCAGGGCCTGGTCTTCGGGCGAGGTAACCAAGCCCGAGACCATCAACTACCGGACCTTGAAGCCGGAGAAGGACGGCCTCTTCTGCGAGCGCATCTTCGGCCCCACCAAGGACTGGGAGTGCTACTGCGGCAAATACAAGCGCGTCCGTTACAAGGGCATCATCTGCGAACGCTGCGGTGTCGAGGTCACAAGGTCCAAGGTGCGCCGTGAGCGCATGGGCCATATCGATCTGGCGGCGCCTGTTTCCCATATCTGGTTCTTCAAGGGCGTTCCGTCACGCATGGGTTACCTGCTGGATATCGCCCCCAAGGAGCTGGAGAAGGTTCTCTACTTCGCAGCCTCGATAGTCACTTTTGTAGACCAGGAGAAGCGCGCCGCTGACACGGACATCCTTCAGGAGAAGGTCAACGCTGCGATCGAGCAGTTCCACGTCGACAAGCAGGAGCGCATAATCGAGCTGGAAGCCGCCCTCGAGCGTCGCATGCGCGTGCTCGACGGTGAAGCGACTCCGGATGAGATCGATGACGAAGCGCTGTTCATATATGGAAGCACCGAGAAAAAGGACCGCAAGCTGACCAAGAAGGACACCGAAGCGAAACGGGTCCAGATCCAGAAAGAGATAACCGAGGAAATCGCCGATAACGAGGCTTACGCCGAGGAGCAGGACAAGCGCCTGCGCGACCTCTGGGAAAAATTCCAGGAAATCCAGGTGCAGCAGATCATAGGTGACGAGCAGCTCTTCCGTGAGCTTAAAGACAGGTTCGGCAGCCCCTTCGGTTTCGGAAGCTACTTCCGGGGCGGCATGGGCGCGGAGGCTATCCGTGAACTGCTGGAGCAGGTAGACCTTGACGCCGAAGTGATCGAGCTCAACGATATAGTCGCCAACGGCAAGGGCCAGAAACTCCAGCGGGCGCTCAAGCGCCTGAAAGTGGTCGACGCCTTCCTGCGTTCCGGCAACAAGCCTGAGTGGATGGTTCTCGAAGCGGTGCCGGTAATTCCGCCGGAACTGCGCCCGATGGTACAGCTGGACGGCGGACGCTTCGCCACCAGCGACCTCAACGACCTTTACCGGCGCGTCATCAACAGGAACAACCGCCTCAAGAGGCTGCTGGACCTGGGCGCGCCTGAGATAATCGTAAACAACGAGAAGCGCATGCTGCAGGAAGCAGTGGACGCCCTCTTCGATAACGGCAGGCGCGGACGCGCCGTCACCGGCCCGGGTAACCGGCCGCTGAAGTCGCTTTCCGACATGCTCAAGGGCAAGCAGGGGCGTTTCCGCCAGAACCTGCTTGGCAAGCGCGTGGATTATTCGGGACGTTCGGTCATCGTGGCCGGTCCCAAGCTCAAGCTGCACCAGTGTGGCGTTCCCAAGCTCATGGCGCTCGAGCTTTTCAAGCCGTTTATCATGAGCCGCCTGGTCGAGCGCGAAAGAGTGCAGAACATCAAGGCCGCCAAGAAGATGGTGGAGAGCATGGTGCCCGAGGTCTGGGACGTGCTGGAAGAAGTCATCTCCGAACATCCGGTGATGCTCAACCGCGCGCCGACACTGCACCGGCTGGGCATCCAGGCTTTCGAGCCGATCCTGGTCGAGGGCAAGGCCATCCAGATCCATCCGCTCGTCTGCGCCGCTTTCAACGCCGATTTCGACGGCGATCAGATGGCCGTGCACGTACCGCTCAGCGTCGAGGCCCAGGCCGAGTGCCGCATCCTCATGCTTTCATCGAACAACATCCTGTCGCCGGCCCACGGCCGGCCGCTGGCGGTGCCTTCGCAGGACATGGTCCTGGGCACCTATTTCCTCACCTATTGTGAGCAGGACGTAACTCAGCTCGATCCGCAGAAGATGAAGCCGATACCACCGGTCTTCGGCTCCGCGGACGAGGTGCTGAGGGCATGGGATGAAAAGACCGTCGGCCTGCAGCAGATAATCAGGCTGCGCCGCTTTGGAGAGATAATCACGACCACGGCGGGAAGGGCGATGTTCAACGACGAGATCGACGAGGCGCTGGCCGACTCCCTGGGCGAGAACTACAAGCCCGAGGAACGGATCTACGTCAATCTTACTCTCGACAAGACCAGGATGAAGAATCTGATCGCCGACCTCATCAATAAATATGGCGCGGTGACCGTCGCCAGGGTACTGGATGTCATCAAGGCCCTGGGCTTTGAGCACGCGACCCGCTCCGGCGTCACCGTAGGCAAGAATGATATCGTCATTCCTCCCGAAAAGGGCGCAATCCTCGATCGCTACGAGGGCGAAGTGCAAAAAGCCCATTCGCAGTATGACCGTGGATTCATCTCTGAGGGTGAGCGAAAAGAGATGGTCATCAAACTGTGGGGAGAAGCAACTGAAGAAGTGGCCCAGGCCATGGACAAGAACCTCTACGAGCTCAACCCGCTCTTCATGATGGCAAACTCCGGTGCCCGTGGTAATCCCGACCAGATGCACCAGCTGGCGGGAATGAGGGGCCTGATGCTCAATCCGAAGGGTGAGACCATCGAGCGGCCAGTAAAATCGAGCCTGATGGAGGGCATGAGCGTGCTCGAGTTCTTCATCTCCACGCACGGTTCCCGTAAGGGCCTCGCTGATACAGCTCTGCGTACCGCTGATTCAGGATATCTTACCCGCCGCCTGGTGGACGTGGCGCAGGACGTCATCGTACGCGAGGACGACTGTGGCACCGATGGCTACCTGGAACTGTTGCTGCGTGTGGTTGACAAGAAGACGAAGAGTACGAAACTGAACGAGAGCCTTATCGGGCGCGTACTTGCCGCGGACATACCTGGCAAGCGCAAGCCCCAGATAATAGCTGAAAGAAACACGATGCTTTCCTCGGCGGTGCTGCGCGATATCGATGCGGTCTACGCCGAGAAGGAAGGCTTCATCGTACCGGTCCGGTCTGTGCTCAAATGCGAGGCTGAGATCGGCGTCTGCGCCAACTGCTACGGCCGCAACCTCGCCTCCGGCGAGCTGGCCGAGCTGGGCGACGCGGTTGGCATCATCGCCGCCCAGTCGATCGGCGAGCCGGGCACGCAGCTGACCATGCGTACCTTCCACCGCGGCGGAATCGCCGGCGAGGATATCACGCACGGTTTGCCGCGAATCGTCGAGCTGTTCGAGGCGCGCAAGCCGAAGGGCCAGGCCAAGATCGCCGAGATCGGCGGCAAGGTTGAGATAGCCGACACCGACAAGAGCCTGAAGGTAATCGTCCACGGCAAGGACGCTGAAGGCGAGGATGACGAGAAGAGCTATTCCTTCCCGCGCCATACGAAGCTGTTCGTCGCGCATGGGGACAAGATCGAACAGGGCACGCAGCTGTCAGAGGGGTCGCTGTATCCTGTCGACCTTGTAGCTGTCAGAGGCAACACCGCCACGCAGCTTTATCTGGTGGATGAGGTACAGAACGTCTACCACCGCCAGGGCGTGGATATCAACGACAAGCATATCGAGCTGGTCGTGCGCCAGATGATGAAGCGGATGCGGATCATATCACGCGGCGACACCGACTTCCTTCCCGGCCAGCTGGTCGAGATGGTCAACTTCAAGCGCGAGACAGAGAAGATCAGGGCTGCGAAAGGCCTGCAGCCTGAAGCGGAGCAGACGATCCTGGGAATCACCAAGGCATCGCTCGCGACCGAGAGCTTCCTCTCGGCGGCCTCCTTCCAGGAGACCACCAAGGTGCTCACCGACGCCGCGATCGAAGGCAAGATCGACAGGCTCCAGGGCCTGAAGGAGAACGTCATCATCGGCAAGCTGATACCAGCCTCGACTGGCCTGAGGCATTACCGTTCGCTGGAGATCTTCTCCACGGTGGAACCTCCGGAAGAGGACCTGCTGGCGATCGGCGCCGACATGGAGGAAGCCGGATAGCCATTCGGTCATAGCTGTTTGATTTCAGGGGCGCCCGTCAGGGCGCCCCTTTAGGTACCGTTGAGATTATCTGAGAGTATAATGTAATCGCTAAAACGGTTGGTCAAAGAACCTATTACAGGCGCAGATTAGCTACAAATAATATTTATCATCAAGAAATCTTATAAATAATATATTTAATCAATAAGGAGCATTGAGTGAAAACGGTATTGATCACCGGTGCTACCGGATTTGTGGGCAATATGCTGTCTTCCAGGTTATTGGAGGGTTCCTGGATTCCAAGGGGGGCAATAAGGTCAGACGCGGATATGGAGCGCCTGCCTCGTGGCATGGAGGCTGTAAGCGTAGGTTCGATAGGTCCCGGGACCGACTGGAGCAAAGCGCTCGAAGGTGTTGACACCGTGGTACATCTCGCCGCCGCCGTTCCCGGAACCGGCGAGGACGCAGACGGGAAGGATATTTTTCACGACGTAAACGTCCTGGGATCGAAAATCCTGGCAGAGACTGCAGCGTCTTACGGGGTCAGGCGTATCATTTTTCTGAGCTCTATCGAGGTTAACGGCAGCGTCAGCGGCGACAAGCCCTTCACCGAGGAAGACAGACCGAACCCTCAGACTTTATATGGCGTGTCAAAAATGGAAGCTGAAGGCGAACTAATGGGCATTGCGGACGCAACCGGCCTGCAGGTGGTTATCATCAGGACCCCGTTCATATATGGCCCTGGAAAGCTGGGCAATCTTATGAACCTGATCAAATCGCTCGTGAACAGGAGGCTGCCCCTGCCGCTGGGATCCATAGCCAACCGGCGCAGTTTCGTCTATATCGAGAACCTGCTTGACGCCATAATCTTCTGTTGTGACAGCGAGAAAGCTGCCGGCAATATATTTTTCGTAAGCGACGGGGAGGCAGTATCAACTCCAGAGCTTGTAATGATGATGGCAGCAGGGTTGAGGGTAAAACCGCGGCTCATCTCTTTCCCGGTAAACCTGCTCAAGATCGTGGGCAAAGCTGTCGGCAGGGGTTCTGCGATCAGGCTTCTGACCGACTCCTACAGCGTCGACAGCAGCAAGATCCAGCAGGTGGTCGGCTGGAAGAACCCATACTCCATCCAGGAAGGCATAAGCGCGTCACTTAATTCATCTGCGAATTTTGTAGAAGGTTAATCTCTGCAAAGGTTACCGATTTTCTCCATAAATACCTGAGGATATTCAGCTTCCAAGTTTGAGTAATTCCATCATTCTGCAGGAGATCATCTAGCTGCGGAAAAATCGTATTGACATCCTGAATTATGTGTAGGTTTCACTACCATTCAGGCCCTCGCTTCAAAATCAGCACACCACTATCTGAATCATAATCGAACAAATAACCATCGCCAGTTTCAGATGGTGGGACGGGGCCTTCGGAAATTTGCTCATCTACGCGTCTCACAACCAGATCATTACGGCCATACTTTTGTCTGATAGCGGGTTCAATGTCTGTCCCAAAACACCAGACACCAATCCATGAGGGGACATCCTGATAGTAGAGTTTGGAGTCCTGTGGAGGGTCGGGGAGCTGATTAACAGTTTGTTCCGGTATCGCCCAACTGATTGCTGCTGATTTTTCCCACAACCTGTTGTTAATATTTAAAACATATATATTTATCGATAATAAAAACACAAGTATCAATGAAATTATCAACCCGTATGCCCTACCTTTATCATGGAAGTCAAACAGGGCAATAGTCATCATGGGAAGCAGGCCCGCAAGGCAAGAATAGAAAAAGCGGCTCATGTCCAGATCATTACCGACGCCAACGACAAATATTCTCCAGGCTACAGGCATAATGGATACCAGGCTGAAGATAGCCAAAAAAACCCATAAACGTTTTAATCGTGTCGGAGCCTTACGCCACCCGGAAAGGAGGGCAATCAGCGATAATAAACCTAGAATTGACGAGAAAACCGCAAATTTGTGTATGGCTGCTGCTGAAAAAATCTGGATGTTCATGGGAGCCAGTAACGTGCGTAAACTTCTGACAGTGGCGTGTATATTGGGTACACCAATAATAGGTTGGTATCCGCCCATATTTCCCAAAAAAGCTAAACGTATAAGAAAGCTGGCAATAAAAAAACCCATAAAGATGGCTATAGGCGGTCTTCGAACCAACATTCCCAGGTCGGCCAGAATTATCCTGGAATATGGGACATTCTCATCTCTATGTTGTTGTCTCGGGCTTAAGAGACTTTGACTGTTCGGGCCATACAGAATTTCAATTGCCGGGAAGAGAAAAAACAATATCATTGCCTGTTCTTTTGAGAAGAACGCAAGAAAAGCGCAGAAAAGAGAAACAGCCATTGACAGGCGTGAGCCCTTTTCAAGATAGATAAAATAAAAGGTTAAAGTCAATAAGATGAAAAACATGGGAAGGAGATCAGTACGGCCAGTAACAAATGTTACAACTTCCGGGCCAAGCGGAGTGACAACAAAGAGACAGGAGGCGAATGCGGCAGCAATCGTGCTGGCGCTGAGGCGTTTAAGAAGCAGGAAGAGAAGGGATGCATTGCCCGCATGCAGAAGGATATTTATGACATGTCCGGGTGTCGGGGCGGTTCCGAATATCTGTATCTGTATCCACCAGGTCATCATCGAAATTGGCCGAACGAAGTCGGGTATCGAAGAATAAAGAAAAGGTCTGGGATCTGACAAAGTTACATCAGAGTAAATACTGATAAAAGAATAGTCATCGCTTACAAAGGAGTTATTAATGATAGGCCAGTAAGAAACAAAGGAAAGGATAAAGAGAAAAACCACGAAAGGAAAAGGGAATAAGAACCATACCCTTTCCTCGCGTGTAAATATTTGTTTGATCGATGTTCCAAATTTTCTTAATTTCAACATCCTGTTACTTTATTTCAAATTTTCGGGCTATTAAATCAAGATTGATACGACTATATTTACCAGATTGATGAGCATGTATAGATAATCCGACGACTGTTAATCTGCTCTTTATTTGGCATCCGGGACATGCCGTATTTGGGATGAAGCAACATATTGCTTCGGAGCCCGGTCTGGCTGAAAATTCGTTTTCTTGACTCTCTAATCCACTTTCGCTATACTCCCGACTTGCGCTCCAAAAGGGCGCTTTAGTCTGTTAAGAACTGGGTAAGATAACCGAGCTGCAGACTCCTTCGGCGTTTTATCGCCGGAGTGAATTGAGTCTGCTGCTCATTTGTGCGCTTAAAGGAAAATATGCCAACAGTAAATCAACTGGTTAGAAAAGGACGCAAGTCCGGCGTGGAGAAGAGCTCCACTCCGGCGCTCAAAGGTGCTCCGCAAAGACGCGGCGTCTGCACGCGTGTATACACGACCACACCGAAGAAGCCGAACTCGGCCCTGCGGAAAGTCTGTCGCGTGCGCCTCACCACCCAGATTGAAGTTACCGCTTACATTCCCGGCATCGGTCACAACCTGCAGGAGCACTCGGTGGTCCTGGTCAAGGGCGGGCGCGTCAAGGATCTGCCGGGTGTCCGCTATAAGGTAGTCAGGGCGGCCCTCGATACGGCAGGCGTTTCCGACCGTCGCCAGGCCCGTTCAAAATACGGAGTAAAGGCGCCTTAGGATATGCCAAGAAGAGCAGCCGCACAGAAACGGGCAACGACCCCGGACCCCATATACAGCAGCGAGCTGGTAGCCCAGTTCGTGAACAAGGTGATGCAGGGCGGCAAGAAGTCCACCGCTGAGAAGATTTGTTATCGCGCGCTCGAGATCATGGGCGAGAAGAAAGGCGAAGATCCGGTCCTCGTACTGAAGTCCGCCGTCGACCAGGTCACGCCGCATCTTGAAGTAAGGTCCCGCCGTGTTGGTGGCGCCACATACCAGGTACCGGTCGAGGTTCCCTCGCGCCGGGCCCGGACGCTGGCGGTACGCTGGCTGGTAGGATATGCACGCGACCGCCGCGAGAAGACGATGGCGGAGAGGCTGGCGAACGAATGCCTCGAGGCCACCGCCAATCAGGGTGGAGCCTGGAAGAAGAAGGATGACCTCTACCGTATGGCCCAGGCCAACAAGGCCTTCGCCCACTATCGCTGGTAAGGCACGGACAGGGAGCAGGACCCTTGAATGTCATTATAAACAGACGCTGAGTAAGCGCGAATCAGAAGGTTAGTGAGAGTTAAATGGCACAGGTATCAACAATTGGCAACGACAAGAAGAAGCAGGATATGACCAGAAAGTTTTCGCTCAAGAAAACCAGGAACATCGGCATCATGGCGCATATCGACGCCGGCAAGACGACGACCACCGAGCGCATCCTGTATTACACGGGAATAACGCACAAGATCGGTGAGGTTCACGATGGCGCCGCTGTCATGGACTGGATGGAGCAGGAGCAGGAGCGGGGCATCACCATAACCTCCGCCGCTACGACCACCCAGTGGAAAGATTATACGATAAACCTTATAGACACGCCCGGGCACGTGGACTTTACAGTCGAAGTGGAGCGCTCACTGCGCGTCCTCGACGGAGCCATCGCCCTTTTCTGTTCGGTAGGCGGCGTTGAGCCCCAGTCGGAGACCGTATGGCGCCAGGCTGACAAGTACGGCGTCCCCCGCGTAGCCTACGTCAACAAGATGGACCGCATGGGCGCCGACTTCTTCCAGGTGCTGGACATGATGGTCAAGCGTCTTGGAGCGCATCCGGTAGCCATCCAGCTTCCCATCGGCCGCGAAGACGCCTTCCAGGGCGTAATCGACCTGGTCGAGATGAAGGCTATGCTCTGGACGAGCGAGAAGGGTGAGACCTGGGAAGTCACGGAAGTACCCGAAGACATGAAAGATTTCGCGCTTGACTGGCGCAACCATATGCTGGAGCAGCTGGCTGACCACGACGAGAAGCTCATGGAGGCCTATGTCGAGGGCAACGATGTCTCAACAGAAGATATCAAGAGGGTTCTGCGCCAGGCAACGATCGATATCGCGATAACACCGGTCCTTTGCGGCACGGCATTCAAGAACAAGGGAGTACAGCCGTTGCTGGACGCGGTCCTCGATTACCTTCCCTCTCCACTGGACGTGCCGCCGATCAAGGGCATAAGTACGAGTAAGGGCGAGGAGATCAGGCACGCGGACGACTCAGAGCCTTTCGCGGCGCTTGCCTTCAAGGTCATGACCGACCCCTTTGTCGGCAAACTCACATATTTCAGGGTTTATTCCGGAGTGCTCAAGTCGGGCAGCCATGTATATAACGCTTCCAAGGACAAAAAAGAGCGCATAGGCCGCATCCTTCAGATGCACGCCAACAGCCGCCAGGAACGTGACGCGATATACGCCGGCGAACTGGCCGCGGCTGTGGGACTTAAGTTCACCACCACGGGCGATACGCTCTGCGACCAGTCTGACCCGATCATCCTGGAGTCGATGGACTTCCCGGCGCCGGTTATCGCCGTCGCCATCGAGCCCAAAACCAAGGCTGACCAGGAAAAACTGGGCGCGTCGCTGCACAAGCTGGCGGAGGAAGACCCGACCTTCCAGGTTCGCACCGATGAGGAGACCGGCCAGACCGTCATCTCCGGCATGGGCGAGCTCCACCTGGAGATCATCGTCGACCGCCTGCTGCGTGAATTCAAGGTTGACGCTAACGTCGGCAAGCCGCAGGTGGCCTATCGCGAAACCGTGCGCAAGCCGGTCGAGAAAGTCATAGGCAAGTTCGTCCGCCAGAGCGGTGGCCGCGGCCAGTATGGCCATGTGGTCATCAACCTCGCGCCGTCCGGTCCGGGAGAGGGTTACGAGTTCGAGGACAAGATCAGCGGCGGCGTCATTCCCAAGGAATACATCCCCTCTGTGAACGAGGGTATCAAGGAAGCCATGGAAAACGGCGTTCTGGCCGGATATCCGATGGTAGGCATCAAGGTCACACTCGTGGATGGTTCCTATCACGACGTGGATTCTTCCGAGATGGCCTTCCGGATAGCAGGCTCCATGGCGTTCAAAGCCGCGGTCGCGAAAGCCAAGCCGGTTCTGCTGGAGCCGATCGAGGAAGTCGAGGTCGTGGTACCGGAGGAATACATGGGCGATGTCATCGGTGACCTGAACTCGCGCCGGGGCAAGATCGAGAGTATGGAGCCCCGCGGCAAGGTACAGATAATCCGTGCTCGCATCCCTCTGGCGGAAATGTTCGGGTATGCCACCGACCTGCGCTCAATAAGCCAGGGTCGTGCTGATTACACCATGCAATTCGACCGTTATGAAGAGGTCCCGAGCTCGATCGCCAGCACGATTGTGGAACAGGTAAACGGCAAGTAGGGCAAGACCTTGCCCGCCGTGGTGGTTTCATATATAGTAACTCGCTCTATTGAAGGAAGTTCAGAGGGAATTGAACTGGTTGTTTCAGGAGCTTTAACAAGCGTTTGCAGGTATTTCGCTCAGCGTAACGGAGAGGAGAGGAGCAAAGATGTCAAAGCAGAAATTTGAAAGAACAAAACCGCACCTTAACGTAGGTACCATCGGTCACATCGACCATGGCAAGACGACCCTGACCGCGGCAATCACCACCTGTCTGGCCGGTCATGGGGAAAACGTCGAAGTAAGAAGCTTCGACTCAATCGACAACGCTCCCGAGGAGCGCGAGCGCGGCATTACCATCGCCACCTCTCATGTCGAGTACGAGACCGCGAATCGTCATTACGCGCATGTCGACTGTCCTGGTCACGCTGATTACATCAAGAACATGATCACCGGCGCGGCGCAGATGGACGGCGCCATCCTGGTGGTAAGCGCGGCTGACGGTCCGATGCCACAGACTCGCGAGCATATCCTGCTGGCCCGCCAGGTCGGCGTCCCCTATATCATTGTCTTCCTCAACAAGGTGGACATGGTGGACGATCCCGAGCTGCTCGAGCTGGTCGAGATGGAAGTGCGCGAACTGCTTACAGAATATGAATTCCCCGGGGATGACATCCCCATCATCGCCGGTTCGGCCCTCAAGGCGCTGGAATGCGGTTGCGGCAAGGCGGAATGCGCGACATGTAATCCGATCCTCGAGCTGATGGCAGCGGTTGACTCATACCTGCCCGAGCCGGAGCGCGACATCGACAAGCCTTTCCTGATGCCAATCGAGGATGTCTTCACGATCACCGGCCGCGGCACTGTGGCTACCGGTCGTGTGGAGCGCGGCATCGTCAAGGTCGGCGAGGAAGTCGAGATCGTCGGCATGCAGGAAAAAATAGACAAGACCGTCTGCACCGGAGTCGAGATGTTCCGCAAGCTGCTTGACGAGGGACGTGCGGGAGACAACATCGGCGCACTGCTACGCGGCACCAAGAGGGAAGAGATCCAGCGCGGCATGGTCCTGGCAAAGCCGGGTTCCATCACTCCGCACACCCACTTCAAGGCGCAGGTATATGTACTGTCCAAGGAAGAGGGCGGCCGTCATACACCGTTCTTCACCAACTACCGGCCTCAGTTCTACTTCCGTACGACTGATGTGACCGGTAGCATCACACTGCAGGAGGGCGTTGAGATGGTCATGCCGGGCGATCATACCGACATGGAAGTCAAGCTGATCACGCCCATCGCCATGGAGGAAGGCCTCCGCTTCGCTATCCGCGAGGGTGGTCACACCGTCGGCGCCGGCGCAGTAACCAGCATCATCGAATAAAGCGACCAACAGCCCGGCGCTTGTGCGCCGGGCTTTATTACGGCCTTAAGGCTGATCCGGCAGGAGTCCGGGCGACAGGCTTAAGATCGGAAACGAGACAGATATGGCTCAACAGAAAATACGCATAAGGCTAAAGGCATACGATCATGAACTCATCGACCGCAGCGCGCGGCTGATCGTGGAGCAGGCCCAGCGAACCGGCGCAACCGTCGTCGGTCCCGTGCCCCTGCCCACCGAGAAAAACGTCTATTGCGTCATCAAGAGCCCGTTCAAGGACAAGGATTCGCGGGAGCATTTCGAGATGCGTACGCACAAGCGGCTGATCGATATCCATCAGCCGACACCCAAGACGGTCGATTCGCTCATGCGGCTTGATGTCCCCGCCGGCGTCGATATCGAGATAAAACTGTAATCATGCCAGCCATACTTGGAAAAAAACTGGGAATGACCCAGATATTCACTGAAGAGGGCGACCGCATACCGGTAACCGTCATAGAGGCAGGACCCTGTCCGGTCACACAGATTAAGACTGATGAGAATGACGGCTATCAGGCCCTGCAGATCGGTTTCGGTGACGTGAAGAAGAACAAGGTCATCAAGCCGCAGGCCGGCCATTTCAACAAGGCTGGCGTCGAGGCAAAACGTCACCTGGCTGAGATCCGCTGTCAGCTGGACGATGCCGCGTCGTGGTTAACGGCGGCGGCAGTAGAGACCAGCGAGAAAAAGGGCAGCAAGGCAGCGAAAAAGGCCAAGGCCAAAGAGGCCGAGGCACAAGCCGTTGAGACTGAAGTAAAAGAAACCGAAGCTGCTGAGGCTGATGCTGAAGAAACCGCAGCCGCTGGCGAAGAGGCAGTCGAGGCCGCAGAAGCAGAAGTGAGCGAGCCCGAGGCGGAGGTCGAAGCGCCGGCTCGTAAAGGTGGCCCCAGGACCGGCGACATGGTAACTGTCGAAGCATTCAATATCGGCCAGAAGGTCAAGGTCACGGGTGTTTCAAAGGGTAAGGGTTTCGCCGGCGTCATCAAGAGGCACAATTTTGCAGGTGGTCCGGCATCTCACGGTTCCCATTTTCATCGCGCGCCGGGCTCCGTGGGCGCAAGCGCCTATCCGTCACGGGTTTTCAAGGGCATGAAGCTCCCCGGGCAGATGGGCAACAAGAAATCGACTCAGCTCGGACTTACTGTGGTAGCGACAGATCTTGAGAAGAACCTGCTTTTTCTCAAGGGCGCAGTGCCGGGATCAAAAAACAGGATTGTGATGATTCAGACACATTAGATATGACAGATAAAGAAGACATAAAAGAAGATCAGACAGAGGAATCCGTCGAGGCGGAAGTGAAGGCAACCGCGAAGGATGCCGGCGCCGCTGACGAGAAGGCTGCGAAGAAAGCCGGGTCGACGAAGACTGGGGCTGATTCGAAGGAAGCGCCTGCGGCAAAGGCTGACGCAATGAAAGCGGCTGCTAAAAAAGAGGCGGCTCCGAAGAAGGCAGCCGCAAAGAAGGCCGCGCCGAAGAAGGCCGCGCCGAAGAAGGCCGCGCCGAAGAAGGCCAAAGCCCGGAAAAAGGCTTCAGACCGCACAGATGTGAAGGTTCCCGTGGTCAAGGCCCTGGATGGCAAAGACATAAAATTTAGCCCTGATGTTTTTGAAGTCGAGCCCAAGATCGGCGTACTGCATGAGGTAGTACGGTTCGAGCAGGCGGCCCGCAGAAGCGGTTCGGCTTCCACCAAGACACGCTCTGAAGTCAGCGGCGGCGGCATCAAGCCCTGGCGTCAGAAAGGTACGGGACGCGCGCGCGCTGGTTCGAGCCGGATGCCGCACTGGACCGGCGGCGGTGTCGCCTTCGGCCCGAAACCGAGAGATTACAGTTTCAAGGTAAACCGCAAGGTTCGCAACAAGGCGCTGAAGATGGCATTGAGCGCGCGGGTGAGCGAGGGAAGCCTGAAGGTTGTCGACAACCTCGATTTTGAGGAGCCAAAGACAACCGCGGCGGCCATGATCCTTGCTTCCCTTGACGTTAGTTATCCGTTGCTGGTACTGCTGACGGAAGCCGACATCAACGCGGCGCTGTCTTTCAGGAATATCCCGCGGGTGGATGTATGCGCTACCAGCGACCTGGGTGTCGTAGATATCATGGCTGCGAGGACGCTGGTCGTGACCAGCCAGGCGCTTGATGAACTCAACAGGCTGGGAGAGCGGGAATGAGAGATCCTCATACGATAATCCTCGGTCCGGTGATCTCGGAGAAGAGCTACCAGCTGATCGAGCACAACAAGTACACCTTCCGCGTCGATCCGCGGGCGAAGAAGCCGGCGATCGCCAAGGCGGTAGCGGAGATTTTTACAGTCGACGTCGTGAGCGTGAATGTCATCAAGACGAGATCCAAGCCCAAACGGCGCGGTGCGGTGCGGGGCAGGACGACATCCGGCAAGAAAGCCATCGTCCAGCTTTCCGAAGGCCAGAAAATCGAATTCTTTGAAAGTATGTAGGAGACCATGGCACAGGTAAAAACATACAAACCGACATCACCGGGACGGCGTTTCATGACCGGCTCGACCTTCGAGGAGATCACGAAGTCGAAGCCGGAGAAGAGCCTTACCAGGGGCATATCGAAAAATGCCGGACGCAACAATAACGGCCGTATCACCATGCGGCGCATCGGTGGCGGGCACAAGCGCCGTTATCGCCAGATAGATTTCAAGCGCTTCAAGGACGGGGTGCCGGCGAAGGTCGCGGCAATCGAGTATGACCCGAACAGGTCTGCCCGCATAGCGCTGCTCCACTATGTTGATGGCGAAAAGCGATATATACCGGCGCCGCTGGGCCTTACCGTTGGCACCATGCTGCAGTCCGGTCCTGAAGCTGATATCAAGGCGGGCAACTCACTGCCGCTTGCAAATATCCCGGTCGGTACGATGATCCACTGCATCGAGCTCAAGCCGGGTCGTGGCGCACAGATGGTGCGCGGTGCGGGCACATCGGCGCAGCTGATGGCCAAGGAGAGCAAGATGGCGCATGTCCGCCTTCCCTCCGCCGAGGTACGGCTTGTTGACGTGAACTGCCGCGCGACGATCGGCGAGGTCGGCAATCCTACCCATGAGAACCTGTCGGGCGGCAAGGCTGGGCGCAGCCGCTGGAAGGGCAAGCGCCCCAAAGTCCGCGGCACCGCGATGAACCCGGTCGACCATCCACATGGTGGTGGCGAGGGCAAGGCAACCGCCGGCCGTCATCCGGTTACGCCCTGGGGTGTTCCGACACTCGGATACCGTACCCGTAAAAAGGGCAAGGACAGCGACCGCTACATCGTACGCGGACGTAAGAGGGGAAAATAGGAGGCTGGCATGAGCAGATCCATTAAAAAGGGACCTTACGTAGACGAGAAGCTGCTTGGCAAGATTGAGCAGATGAATGAATCGGGCAAGAAGAAGATGCTCAAGACATGGTCGCGGGCATCGACGATCTTCCCGGAGATGGTGGCGCATACGATCGCCGTCTACGACGGACGCAAGCATGTGCCAATATTCGTGACCGAGAGCATGGTGGGCCACAAGCTGGGCGAGTTCGCGCCGACGCGGACATTCCGCGGGCACGGCCATCACACCGACAGGAGCACGTCGCTTAAGTGACAGGCGAAGCCTGTCATTGACAGGAGCAAGTCGCGGAATTGACAGTATAAGCCTGTCATCCTGAGCGAAGCGAAGGATCTAGCAGAGAATCTTCCACTTAGGTTGTAAACAAGCAAAAAGGAACCAGATATCTAAATGGCAAAAGCTGCTGAAAAGAAAAAAGATAAGGGTAAAGAGCTCGAGGAGCAGGTCACGGCCGCGAGCGCCACGGCCAGGTTCGTGCGCATCTCTCCCCGCAAGCTCAGGCTGGTGACCGACATGGTGCGCGGCAAAAGCGTCGCCGACGCCAGATCGGTGCTCGCCTTTACGCCGCGCGGCGGTTCCGTTGTCGTGGAAAAGGTAATTTCATCCGCCGTCGCCAACGCGGAGAACAATTATGATATGAGCGGCGACGATCTTTACGTCAGCAGCATATATGTCAACGAGGGACCGACCCTGAAACGTTTTCGGCCACGGGCAATGGGAAGGGCCTCCCAGATACGCAAACGCACCAGCCACATCACGGTCATCGTCACCGAGAGAAAGGAGGGATAGCATGGGACAGAAAGTTCATCCGGGAGGAATGCGGCTGGGAATCATCCATGATTGGAAATCCCACTGGTACAGCGAAAAAGAATTTGCGAATTTTTTAATTGAGGACCTGGAGATCCGGAAGCACATCCGCGCGAAACTGCGGCACGCGGCATTATCGGATATTCACATCAAGAAGGACGCGCAGAAGATCACAATTGATATTCATACCGCCAGGCCGGGTATCGTCATCGGCAAGAGCGGCGCCGAGGTGGATGCCCTTCGCAGGGAAATCCACGATATGACCGGGAAGGCCGTGCACGCGAACATTATCGAGGTCAAGCGTCCCGAGCTGGACGCCAACCTTGTGGCCCAGTCGATTGCCGAGCAGCTTGAAGGCAGGGTTGCTTTCCGCCGGGCAATGAAGCGGGCCATCACCTCCGCCAGCAGGTCCGGCGCTGAAGGCATAAAAGTTTCCTGCTCCGGCAGGCTGGGTGGTGCCGAGATGGCGCGCACGGAAGGCTACAGCGATGGCCGGGTGCCGCTGCACACGCTCAGGGCTGACATCGACTATGGTTTCACTGAGGCGCGCACGACTTTCGGGCGCATCGGCGTCAAGGTCTGGATCAACAAGGGTGAGATCATGCCCGCCGGTTTTGACTCGGCGACCAAGGAAAAAGCATCGCGGCGTCTGGGAGAAGTAGATGCCCAGAGGCGCAAGTAAGGGGCAAGTTTTAATTAAGGGATAAATATGCTGTTACCAAAGAAAACAAAACACAGAAAGCAGCACCGGGGCCGCATGCGGGGCATGGCCAAGGGCGGTTTCAAGGTCGAGCACGGCCAGTATGGCCTCAAGGCCATGGAGGCCGGCTGGATAACCAACCGCCAGATAGAATCAGCCCGTGTGGCGATAACGCGTCATATCAAGCGCGGTGGCAAGGTATGGATAAATATCTTTCCGCACAAGCCGGTAACGCAAAAGGCCGCTGAGACCAGGATGGGCGGCGGCAAGGGCTCCCCGGAGGGATGGGTGGCCGTAGTCAAACCTGGAAGGGTCATGTTCGAGCTTTCCGGCGTCACGCCACCGGTTGCCAAAGAGGCAATGCGGCTGGCGTCACATAAACTGCCGATCAAATGTAAATTCGTACTGCGCGAGGGTGATTTTCTTGAAGGCTAACGAGCTTCGTGACCTTACCGACGAAGAACTCGTCGAGCATATGCGCGATACGCGCAAGCAGCTCTTCAACCTGCGGTTTCAGCACGCGACCGGTCAGCTGGATAACCCCAGGAAACTGAGGCTGATCCGTCAGGATATCGCCAGGATCATGACCATACAAAATGAACGTGGCAAAAAGTCCGTGGCAGAAGTCCAGGAGGCGAAGTGAGCGCTAAAACAAGCGAAGAAAAGATTTTAAGCAGCGGCAACCGCAAGGAACGCCGCGGTATTGTCACCAGCGACAAGATGGACAAGACCATCACCGTGCGCATCGACACCAAGAAAGCGCACAGGCTGTACGGCAAGACCATGCGGCGCTCCCGCAAGCTGGCCGTCCACGATGAGAACAACGATGCGGGCATCGGTGATACCGTCCGCATCATCGAAACGAGGCCGTTATCGAAGAACAAGCGCTGGCGCCTCGCGGAAATACTTGAAAAAGCCAAATAGCCGTAAGTTTTAACCAGAAACCTGAAATCAGAAACGGGAAGAATATAAAGTGATACAGGTAGAAACAAGACTGAAGATAGCTGACAACACGGGAGCGCGTGAGCTGCTGTGCATCAGGATAAAGGGCGGATCACACAGGCGTTACGCCCGTGTGGGCGATACCATCGTCGGCACGGTCAAGTCCGCGAGTCCCGGTGGCGCCGTCAAGAAGGGCGAGGTCGTGACCGCGGTTGTAGTCCGCTGCAAGAAGGAACTCGGCCGCAAGGACGGCACATATATCGCTTTCGACGAGAACGCGGCGGTGCTTATCGACGCCGCAAAGAACCCGCGCGGAACGCGCATTTTTGGACCCGTGGCACGCGAGCTGAGGGACAAGAGCTTCATGAAGATCGTCTCGCTGGCTCCCGAGGTCCTCTAGGAGATATGGATATTGGCTAAAACCTTGAAAATCAAAAAGGGAGACACGGTCAAGGTCATCGCCGGCAAGGCGCGTGGCAAGACCGGGAAGGTCCTGCGCGTGGAGCCGGAAAAGGAACGCCTGGTCGTGGAGCGGCTCAACATGATCAAGCGCCATCGCCGGGCGACACCGCAGAACCCGCAGGGCATGATCGAGAAAGAGGCGCCGATCCACGTTTCCAACGTGATGTTCTACTGCTCGAGATGCAGCGACGGGGTACGCCTTGGAGTCAAACGTACCGACACGGGACGGCTGCGCGTATGCAAGCAGTGCGGCAGCGAATTCGACTGATATATCAACCGGACAGGAATCTGACACAATAAATTATGGCGAGACTAAAAGAACAATACGAAAAGGAAATACTGCCGGAGCTCCAGGAGGAGCTCGGCCTGAAGAACCCGATGCAGGTTCCCCGGGTCAGCAAGATCTCGGTGAACATGGGTGTTGGCGAGGCCAAGACGGACGCCAAGCTGTTGGACGATGCGATCGCCGAGCTCACCATCATCACCGGCCAGAAACCGAAGCTTACGCGGGCCCGCAAGTCCATCGCCAACTTCAAGCTGCGCGAGGGCATGCCGATTGGCTGCACCGTGACGCTGCGCGGGACGCGCATGTATGAATTTCTGGACAGGCTTGTATCCGTCGCCCTGCCGCGGATCCGCGATTTTCGCGGCATCAAGCCCAAATCCTTTGATGGCCGGGGCAACATGTCCCTG
>JBAZZU010000023.1:0-34148 GCA_041658605.1 Thermoleophilia bacterium
AACCTTGCAACACGTCAATTGCTACTCAATAAAGAGCAGCTTCAAGAGCTTCGGCGGCCGGGCTGTCTCTTGCGAGACCCCTAGCTTTGCGCCCCCACCTCGCGATGGGTTTGCCTTTTTCGTTCTAGGTTAATTATCGGTTGTTAAATGCGGCCTCGTTAACAATATTCGAATTCTTCTTTTCCTTCCCGGGAGACCGCTATAATATAATGGTCAGGGCAGACGATTCCGAAATCGAAACAGATGAGCAGAGCGACAACGATACAGGATCAAAGAATAGGTAGAACGATGGCCAGGAAGCGGGCTGTGATTGTCATCGCCCTGGCGGTGCTTGCTGTCGCTATTCTTATATACATCTCGATGGCCGCGATTTTTCCGCCTTCCATAAAAATAGACCCATCTCCCGGAAGCAATGATATTCCTGTTGATTCCCGACTGAAAGTTTCAACCAGTTGGTTGCGGGGCAGCATCACGGATGTGAGGGTAAAGGAAACAACCCTCGATCCCACTGGCGCGCCCATTGGCACCCGTGAAGTGGAAGGTACTTTGAATGACGGTGTCTTTGTAACTGCCAGTGGGGAGCCTCTGCTTCGAACTGACTCCCGTTATGAAATCACGGTCAGTGGTACGCTGACAGACCTTACAATGACGGGCCCGCACTCAAGGGAGGTTACAGAGCAATCTACCTTTCAGACAATAATCACACCGGCCCCTATCTTCACAAAGGAGATTCAGGTTGTTCAGATGGGGGAGCCGATCGCCATTGAATTCAATACTCCGATCGAATCCTTCTCATATGAAATCAATCCGCAGCTCTCTTCCCGCTCTCGCGTGGACGAGGCCAATCCCACAAAAGCGTATATTGTATTTGAGGGCTACGAGCAGGGGCAGAAGTACGATCTGACTGTCACGGGGGCGACCGCTGGCAACGGCGCCGGGCTTCAGCATCCATACACACAGAAGATTGCTACCACTGATCCTTTGAAAGTGATTTTTGTCCCTGGCGACGGAGAATCAGGTGTGAGTCTGGGGGAGAGGCCTACTCTGACTTTCAGCGAGGAGATCCGTAATCCGGAGCTGGCTGAATCCCTTCTCACTGTTGAGCCTTCGACTCTCGGAGCCTGGGATTGGGTGTCACCTGATAAAGTGGAATTCAGACCGCTGCAGAACTGGACCCAGGGGGCTAAAATCACAATCCGCCTCAAGGGCGGCACAGAAGCATTTCGCAGTAAGAGCGGAAGTTTTTTGCGCCAGGATGTAGAAAGCAGCTTTACTACAAAACCGTCAAAAATGATCGATGTCGACCTGACGGCGCAGAGGGTCACGCTCTACGATAATGACCAGCAGGTTAAATCGATGGTTTGCTCAAGCGGCTCGCTGGCCACGCCCAGCCTGACAGGTACATATGCCGTGTATGCGAAGGCGGAGAAGGTTGACATGCGTGGTGACGGATATCTGGCCCCCAATGTTCCCTGGGTGCTCATGTTCAACGGAGACTACACCATACACGGAAATTACTGGGCCACGAGCTTTGGAACGCCCACCAGCCATGGATGTGTTGGCCTGCCGCTGTCTGATGCCGAGTACCTGTACAACTGGACCCCTATCGGTACGATAGTGGCCATTCACTACTAGGCCTGTACCGAACCCTCCCGGTACAGCCAAACCCAGGATATGGTCTAGCCGAGCCCCAGCTCCTGAACAAGCGCTGTCTTGGGCATGGCGCCAACAACCTGCCTGGCAACCGCTCCCTTTTCGAACAGCAGGATAGTCGGAATGCTCATGATCCCGTACTTGGTGGCCGTCTCACGGTTCTCATCAACATTAAGCTTTGCCACCTTGACGCGGCCGCCCTGATCCTTGGCGATCTCTTCAACGATCGGTCCTACCATCCTGCATGGACCGCACCAGGCCGCCCAGAAATCCACGATCACCGGTATTTCGGATTCCAGCACTTCGGATTTAAAATTTGCGTCTGTAACCTCGAGAATGTCAGCTGACAACTTATTCTCCTTTCGACATTAGAAACAACGTCCCACAAAACCAGGTTTGTAAAACGTTACATCTGCTTTATTCTGATTGCCTGTTCGGGACATGCCGCAACACAGTCTCCACAACCGTGACACAAAGAGCCGAGCACGGTCACGACTTCCCCGGGATCAAGCTGAACGAGCGCCTTTGTCGGGCACTCTTTCCTTGCGGGGCACTTATCGTGCCCCGAACAATCATCGGATGTAATAACGGCTATCTGCATGTTTCATTTCCTGCATAACATAATTCAGACCCCACGGGCCTATATGTTAGCCTCAGCCAAAGCTGGTATTAGGCGGACTGCTGCAACCACCGCCAGAGCTCGAGCATGAAGACCCGATACCAAAGGAGCTGTTGAATTTCTGCGAAACCTTGCGGCTCGCACAGCGGGGACAGGTCTTGTCTTCCTCGGCAAGGAAACCAGTCACGAACTTCTCGAACTGGTGGCCACAGTCATCGCACTTCAGATCATAAATTGCCATATTACTCTTCACCTCCCACATTAACGCCCGGCGCTGTTGCCGGGCCGAATAACTTCACATGTATGTTTGGATGCTGTCCTGAATGAAAAGATTCATGTAGCCTCTTCCAGCCCGGGCCATGATAAACTACCCACTGGCAATAAATAGCAATCGAATCTTTTTAAACAGACAACAGTCTAACAAATGGAGCATACAGTTCCCACCGATACAGAATTAATCGAGCGGATTGGAAAGGGTGACAACGAAGCCCTGGAATTGCTGGTTTCCAGATATGAGGGCCTTGTCTATAACCTGGCATATCGTATGCTCGGAAATCGGGACGATGCGGAGGACGTGTTGCAGGACACTTTTTTCAATGTCATTCGCTCTCTTGACAAGTTTCAAAGCAGGTCGAGCTTCTCTACCTGGCTTTATCGCGTGGCGACCAACGCGGCCCTGACAAAGCTCAGAAAGCGCAGCAGGAGGGACAGGAGTGAGACTGAATTTCTTGACGAAGCAAACTCGGTCCAGAAGCTGGCACATGCAGGACAGAAGCTGACCGACTGGTCGGAAAGTCCATCAGACAGGCTGCTGAACAGCGAAGCGCGTAAAAAAATGGATGAAGCGATAGATGAACTGCCGGAAATGTATAGAGTGGTTTTTGTGCTGAGGGATGTGGAGGGTCTGCCCGCGGCCGAAGTTGCGGAGGTACTGGGATTGTCCGTCGCGGCGGTAAAATCCAGGCTTCACAGGGCCCGCCTCTATTTGCGAAATCGTCTTTCAACCTATTTCACGGGAGAAACAGCGTAATGGATTGCAGGGAAATATTCGAAGGTCTGTCGGAATATATTGACGATGAGATGGCGGAAAAGACCTGCAAGGAGATCGAACGGCATCTTGAGGGCTGTGAAAACTGCCGCGTTGTCGTAAACACCCTCCGGAGGACCGTGACGCTCTATCATTCCATCGAGCCTGAATCAATCCCGGGAGATGTGAGTCTTCGGCTTCACGCTACGATCAGACTTGAGCGGGAAAAAAGCGATTCGTAGCTATCCGCTCCTGGCAGCGGAATGGCGTCCTTTAAGTTTTTTCCCATTTCCGCAGGTATGCCACCTGGCTTAAAGTACTTCCCGCCTGTATCTCCTGACGCAAACGGTTTTCCCTCTCGAAGACATCGGCTGCCCTGTTGGCGATCTCCGCCGCCCTGGCTTTCGGCAGGACAACTACGCCGTCATCGTCTCCGACCAGCCAGTCACCCGGCTGTATGGAGACATTCGATATTCGCAGGGGGATGTTTATCTCTCCGAATCCCTTGGGTTCACCGGCCGCCGGGGTTACCACGGTAGAAAATACGGGGAATCCCAGCTCGCGAATTTCAGGCGTATCTCTGACAGCGCCATGGACAAGTACGCCGGCTATGCCTTTTTCACGCGCGCTGTGAGTTGCGAGCTCCCCCCAGACAGCCGGACCGACCCCACCGGCATCGATTACCAGAACATCGCCCGCCCGCGCGGAATCTATCGCCTCAACGGGTTTGGCCCAGTCACCCGGGTATGTTCGCACCGTTACGGCCGTTCCTGCCATTCTAATGCCTGGAAAGACCGGCTTAAGGCCGGGGACGTCGCCGCCGCGATGCTGGGCGTCGGAGATATTGGCCGTGGAAACGGTTTCCAGTACGGCTCGTATATTATCGAGGGCCGCACGTTTGAAGAGCGTTGTCTCGACTTCCTGGCGGGAATCGATGGCCTGGCGTATCTGCCTGGCCGCTATTTCAGCATCGACGGCCTTGATGATGGCTCCACCTACAACGATAATGTCTGCGCCTGCGCTTGCGGCTCTGGCGGCGGTTTCTGAATTGATACCCCCGGCTACCGACACCGGTATTTCTACGGCTGCCTTCACCTGCTGAATCAGCTCAAGAGGTTCTTTTCCCTGCATCTGTTGATCGATGGCGGTATGGATACCCACATAATCGGCGCCCATCGCCTCCACCTGCCTCGCGCGCTCGACGATATTCTCAACCTCGATCATGTCGACGATGATCTGAAGTCCATAGTTACGGGCAACCTCGATGCACTCAGCGATCGTGGCGTCCGATGCAGCGCCCAGCACTCCGGCTACGCTGGCGCCTGCCTTGGCAGCCGATTCCATTTCAAAGCGGCCGGCGTCCATGGTTTTCAGATCCGCCACGATAACATGGTCGGGCCATCGCCGTTTCATCTGGCGTACGGCTTCCAGGCCCTCGCTTTTGATCAGAGGGGTTCCGGCCTCAATCCAGTCGACACCGCCCCTGACGGCCTCCTCAGCAACTGACAGGGCTCGTGGAAGGTCGAGGAAGTCGAGAGCGAGTTGCAGAATAGGCGGCATGGAGTTAAGACCCGTCAGGAGCCGACAACCTGCACGACAAGCTTACGCGTGCGGCGCCGATTGTCGCAATTTACCAGGACTACCTTCTGCCAGACGCCGAGCATCAGCTCTCCGCCGATGAAGGGGATAGCCAGCGAGGGTCCAACAAAGCCGGCGCGAACATGCGAGTGACCATTGCCGTCGGCCTGAAAAAGGTTATGGTCGTACGGGATATCGCGCGGCGCGATCCTCTCGATAGCGGCCTTGAAATCGGCGATCACGCCGGGTTCATATTCGAGGCATGTCACTATTCCGGTAGCGCCGGGCACGAATACCGTTACAGTGCCATCAAGCAGAGCGCTTTCCTGGACGACCCGGGAGACCTCGTCCGTTACATTCAATATATCCAGCTCTTCAAGCATGGGGAATTCCAGCTGGCGGCTGAATACCGAAACCGAAGCGTGCTCCGGCGCGATTGACTTCTTTCTTGCGGGCATATCAGTCATTCCTTCCTGTAACGTGGTCCTTTTGACGGCCGGTCTGCGGATGGGCTCCATGGCCCTGATCGCCGCCTTCCAGACTCATAATCCTGTTGTCTGCGCTAACTCTTGCCACTTTCGGCTGAAATCCTTCGATTTCTGCGGGCGCCAGTTCTGCATAGGAGACGATGATTACCATGTCGCCGACATCGACCATCCTGGCGGCGGCGCCGTTGACGCATATCTCTCCTGGATTACCCGGTATGGCGTAGGTCACGAGCCGCGCACCGTTGCTGATATCCAGAACATGCACCTGTTCGTGTGGAAGGATATCGACCGCGTCCATAAGATCCCGGTCAATGGTGATGCTTCCCTCATAATCCACGCTGGCCCCGGTGACCGTGGCCCTGTGAATCTTGCTTTTCATCATTATTCGCCGCATAAATCCTCCCCGGGCGTGAGGAACATATTGTCGATCAGCCGCGTCTTGCCTACCTGGGCTGCGACTGCGGCGAGCACCTTGCCCTCTATTTTTTCAACGGGCGCCATGGTTGCCGGATCGACGATCCTCGCGTATTCGTACTCGACCTTGAAATTCTCTCCCAGCGACCGCTTCATGTGCCGTTTGATCTTTCTGGAGCTGGTTTCTCCCCGCGCCACCGCATCCCGCGCGCCCTTGAGGGCGCGATAGAGGGCAGTCGCGTGTTCACGGTCCTCTTCGGTGAGATACGAATTTCTCGAGCTCATTGCCAGGCCATCCTTCTCGCGGACGATCGGGCATACCCTGATCTCGATATCAAAGTCGAGATCTAGCGCCATCTTTCTGATAACCGCTACCTGCTGAGCGTCTTTCTGCCCGAAATACGCCAGCTCGGGGCGGATGATGTTGAAAAATTTCGCCACTACCGTGGCCACACCCTGAAAGTGGCCGGGACGATTCTTGCCGCACAGGGCATTGTCTATACTTCCGACATCTATCCTTGTCTCGTTACCCGGCGGATACATCACTGCCGACCTGGGAGCAAAGACGAGATCCACGCCCTGATCGCCCGCCTGACTTAAGTCGCGATCAAAATCCTCGGGATAGGAATCATAATCCTCACCGGCGCCGAACTGGATCGGATTTACAAATATGCTCACCACCAGGAAATCGCACTCCGAACGTGCTGAACGCATCAGGCTAAGATGGCCTTCATGAAATGAACCCATAGTCGGCACAAACCCGACCCGGATCGCAGTTTCGCTCCGTGCTTTGGCGACAGCGCTGCGGACGTCATCTATGGTAACTGCGACTGGCGGCGATATATCGCCGGTCGCGGATGTTTTTGACTGTTCAGAGGGGTTAACAGGCATGGGTCAGCTCCAGGATGAAATGCAGCAGAAACTGTCGGAATAGCCGAAGAAGTGTTTGAAAAAGAGAACCAGCAAAAAAAATACCTCCGTTCCAGTTCTCAAAAGAGATACCAGACCTTGGTTGTTTACTCCGTGCACGAATAAATCATGTGATTGGAGACAGCGCAATAAAGAGAATAACAACGGAGCCTCATTCTTGCAAAGAGAAGGCTGATAAACTAAAGTCTAATTGTTGTGATCACCCGTCGGTATTTATTTAATATCCTCTAATTTGCAGGTATTTATTATGCCTATCTACGAATTTTGCTGCCAGTCGTGCCAAATCCGGTTTGAAGAGCTGGTCGGCTCTTCGGACACCGAGGGCACCGGACTTAAGTGCCCTTCCTGTGAATCCGGAAAGGTAAACCGGCTGTTCTCGAGCTTTTCATTCAAATCGTCGGGCGGCCAGGGTCCCGCCAGCTCCGGCGCAGCCGGCAGTAACTGCGGCCCGTGCTCAAAAACCTCCTGTGCCGGCTGTGGATAGCGTGGAAGACAAGGAAAGCAGGCTCGAAAACCTGCTGAAACTGGTGCGGTCATGCCACGAATGTGAACTGGGCAAAACCCGCGCAAACCCTGTTTTCGGCTTCGGCAGCTCATCCGCGAAGATCATGTTTGTCGGTGAAGCTCCCGGCTACCATGAAGACCAGCAGGGTATACCTTTTGTAGGCAGGGCTGGCAAGCTTCTGGATCAGCTTCTTGAGCGTATCGGGCTCGACAGAAGCCAGGTCTATATAGCCAATGTGCTCAAATGCCGGCCTCCTGACAACAGGGATCCGCTGGTTGATGAGATCAGCCGTTGCCGGACATACCTGGAACGGCAGATTTCGATAATCGAACCGGAAGCTATCTGCACATTGGGCAATTTCGCAACAAAACTGCTCACCGGCAAGCCTGATGGGATCTCCCGGGTGCATGGCAGGCCGCAACCTTGCCCCGGCTTTGAAAAAACGTTCATTTATCCCGTCTATCACCCGGCGGCGGCTTTGTATACGCCATCGAATCTAAGGGCCCTGGAGCATGATTTCGACCATTTGCCGGAGCTGCTCTCAAGCAACACTCAATCACAGGTTGAGCCATTGACTTCAACATCTGATCCTGTAGTAGAGACACCAGAGGGTCAGGCTGACCCTGAGCAGATGGGTTTGTTCTAAACCGTATGCAAGTGGAATTTATTTCCCTATCGGAGCAACAGACTGCCTTCATAGCTGCGCAGATATCGCGCCTGCTCGAACCGGGCGACACGGTTTTTCTCAAAGGGCAGCTAGGAACAGGGAAAACGTTTTTTGTTCGTGCCGCGGCCAGGGAGATGGGCGTAGTCGATCCTGTCACAAGCCCGAGCTTCACCATGGCTCAGTCATATTCCGGCAAAGTCAGAATCCATCATCTGGACCTTTACCGCCTTTCGTCTTTCGGGTCCGGAGACATGGCCGATTTTGAACCTTTCTTCGAAGGAGACGCAATAACTTTCGTCGAATGGCCCGAGCAGGCCGAAACGTTCCTTGAAGAACCGGTCCTCGTCATCGAGTTGGAACATCTCGACGAGAACAGCCGGCGCATGCGCTTCATATGCGCCTCAAATCAACTAAAAGAGGGACTGGAGAAGATATTTGCTGAAGCTGGCGATTGATACCGCTACCGATGTACTTTCCATCGCATTGACGAGGGACGGGACGCTGCTTGGCGAAAACACCCTTGACGCCGAAAGGAAGCATCTTGAGCGGCTGCTGCCGGAGATTCACGGCATATTGACCGCTTCGGGCTGTGGTGTAAAGGATATCGACGCGATAGTGGCGGGCACCGGCCCCGGCACTTTCAGCGGCCTGAGGGTGGGGATAGCAACCGCCCGGGGCCTGGCGCAGGCGCTTGAAGTACCCCTGGACGGAAGCAGCACTCTGAGAGCCCAGGCTCTGGGAATCGCTGCACTGAAATGCAAGCCGGGCGATCTCATCCTGCCGGCGATAGACGCAAAAAGAGGACAGGTTTTTTCCAGGCTTTACAGAATGGAAGAGGGCGGGGGAGTAACGCACGAATCGGATATTTCATGTAAAAGTCCGGCCAGCTTTGTCAAAGACATAGAATCGGTCGGCAAGGAGGTATTGGCGGCGGGTAATGGAGCTGTTGCATACTACGACCTTTTTAATGCCTGCGAACTGATAAATATGCCCGTGATCGATGATGGGTGTCATCGGGTACGCGCTGTGTTTCATTTTAAGACTGACGAAGAAGCAGCGAATGAAAAAACGGGCATCCCGGCGGTATTGCCCGCGTACATTCGAGAACCGGATGCGGACGTGACTGCTGTAAAGAGAAAGAAGAACACATGGTTAAAATAAGGCCGATGCGGCTTTCCGACCTGAAATGGGTCCTGGAAATAGAAGAAGCTTCCTTTCCAAGGCCATGGTCGCTGAACTCTTTCATCACCCAGCTGGCTCGGGAATCAAGCCTCTGCCTTGCAGCCGAATCCGACGGCAGGGTAATCGGTTACATTGTCGCGACACAATATGTGGAAGTCTGGCATCTGCTCGATCTTGCGGTCCGCGATGACTATCGACGCAAATATATCGCGACCGACCTGATAGAAGAGTTGCTTGATATCAGCGGACAGGACAAGCACCGGGGATATACGCTCGAAGTAAGAAAGTCTAACCGCGGCGCCCTGAAGATGTACGAGAGCTTCGGTTTTATCTGCACCGGCATACGAAAAGGCTACTACCGCGATAACGGTGAAGACGCCCTCATCATGTGGAGAGATTCAGAGGACATGCTGGCTTGATCCTCGGCATTGAAACATCCTGTGATGACACCTGCGCGGCCATCCTCGACGATGATCGTCTCCTGGCCAGCATAGTATCGTCCCAGACGGAATTCCACGCGCTTTATGGAGGCGTCGTGCCCGAGGTCGCATCGAGGCACCATCTCGAGCTCGTAAACGCGGTTATCGCTGAGGCGCTGGCGGTAGCCGGGGTTGAGCTGTCACAGATTACACGTGTCGCGGTTACGACGCGGCCGGGCCTGATCGGCGCGCTGCTGGTCGGGGTAGCGACCGCAAAATCAATCGCCTACGGCCTGGGCATCGAATTCGTCGGGATTAACCACCTTGAGGGCCACATCGCCGCCAATTACCTCGGGCCGGACCCCGTCGAGCCGCCCTTCATCTGCCTCATCGCTTCTGGAGGCCACACATCGATTATCCACGTGCAGGAACTGGACCGCTTCGTACAGCTGGGCCAGACCCTCGATGACGCTGCAGGTGAGGCGCTGGACAAGGGGGCACGGCTTCTGGGCCTTGGATACCCCGGGGGCGCCGAACTTGATGAGCTTGCGGCAGGAGGGGACTCCGGATACACCGCGTTCCCGATCGGCCTGAACCGGGCGGGAAACCTGGACTTCAGCTTCAGCGGGGTAAAAACCGCTCTTTACTATTTCCTGAAGCAGAAGGGAGCAGATGAAGTTGAAAGGCATCGCGCGGACATCGCCGCCAGCTATCAGTCGGCGATCGTTTCCGCGATAATCAACAAGACCCTGGCTGCGGCCCGCACATGCGACTGCGCCCGGATCAGCCTCTCCGGCGGCGTCAGCGCCAACTCCGAGCTACGCGGGCGGCTCGCCGAAGAGTGTGAAAAGCTGGGCCTGGAGCTGAGCATACCGTCTCCCGAGCTTTGCACCGATAACGCCGCCATGGTCGCCAGCGCGGCGAGATTTATGCCCGCTATGCCATTTCCCGGATACCTGTCCTGCGGCGCGGTGGCATCGGGCGGTTTTGCTGTCTAGGGCTTTGAATATAAATTGATTCAGGAACTTCAAAGCAGGGAATAACTGCATCGCTCACGTACATATTAGGAGCCCGATGATCAGTTAGTGGCAATTCTGGAAATAATAAGTCCGAGACAGGGGCATTTATGTTTTTTGAGGATAGAAAGGACGCTGGCCAGAGGCTTGTGTCAATGGTGGAACGTTTCAGGGGCTCTGCAGACACCGTTTTGCTCGGCTTGCCGCGGGGCGGAGTCGTGGTGGCTCTGGAAATTGCGCTCGCGCTCGACCTGCCCATGGACATCTGGGTAACACGCAAGATTGGAGCCCCGCTCAACCCTGAGCTGGCCGTGGGTTCTGTTGATTCTGACGGCAATCTCCTGCTGGATGAGAACGCCGCCATTCTTTACGAGATCAGCGATCGTTATATCCGGGAAGAAGTCGAATCCCAGGTGGAAGAGATCAGGCGACGCTATCTACTTTATCGCGGCACCGAGGAACCACCGGACGTCAAGGGCAAGACGGTAATCGTCATTGATGACGGCGTGGCCACTGGTTTTACCATGCTTGCCGCGCTTCAGTCACTCCGAAACAGGGGTGCTGAAAAAATCATCTGCGTTGTCCCAGTATCGTCTCCGAGGGTAATGAACAGCCTGTCCGAGAAGGCTGACGATGTTGAGTGCTTTTCAACCCCGTCTTATTTCGGATCAGTTGGCGAATTTTATCGTAACTTCGGCCAGGTATCCGACAATGAAGTTATCGACTGCCTCAAACAGACACGCCGCGTGTAATTCCAGCGCACGATTATCGGGAACAAAATTCCGCCAGGGCGCCAGCTTTTTTTGAATCCATCCTGAAGCATTTCCGTCTTAATTCCAGGTGATGTTCACGTCATCGATGAGACATGCCGAAAGCACTAACGTGAAGTTTCATTAAGTATCGATTCTTTTTATGTGGATAGGGTAGACTCACTGCAAATGCGCTGAGTCAGATGGCGCAAAAACAGGAGGGAGGGAACGTCATGACCGCTTACACCATAACCTGTGCAGTTATTCCTGAGCGTGAAGACGACGGTCTGTCGGACAAATTCCTCGTAGTAGCTCCAGACGACCGGATTATCTGGATGACCAAAGCCAGACCCGGTCACTCCCCGGACCTAAGCCCCGAAGGTCGAAAGAAAGCAGTGGCGCAGGCCGGTCTGACGAGTATGGCCGGCAAGTTAAAGCGTGAGGAAGCAGATAAGGGTGATATTCTGGCTTTGACAGATAACCAGATAGATTGCCGTGAACGTAACATGGGATCGTGCAGCCGCTATCCGCAGCTGATTGAAAAAAAAACTGTCGATCACCCCGAAGGCGCGGTTGAAACCAGCGATGAAGAAGATGTCTGCCCCGGGGTCCTGGAATGCTGGATGCTGGAAAGCGAAGTTGATTGACCAACAGGTAATTGATATCTTTAAACGCGACTGGAATGAACGGGTCTCAGGGCCCGTTCATTTTTATTGCCATCTACTATAGCTTGTAGTACTATCCTAGGTAGTCTTATACTAAATCGAGCCGGAAACAGCCCGGCGTCTATGTAAATTGGAGAGAATATGAAAAAGACACTTGCATTAATCGTTGCAGCTATCGCTATCGCGGCACTTATTGCAATAAGCGGTTGCGGAACACAGGCGTCCACGGATTCATCGAATCTTTCGTCTGAAAAATATGCGCAGATAAATGTTGGCATGAGCGCTGACCAGGTAAAATCACTGGCCGGCGAGCCGTCACGAACTGAAGCCAAGAGCATGAGCGGCGGCCATTCGATGGGCGGGGGCTCGATGAGCGGCGACGCGATGAGCATGGAGTACTGGTATTACCAGGGCAGCAAGGGCTGGGTCCGACTGGAGATGGCAGACGGTAAAGTCTCGGCTAAATCCGGCTATTAAGACATCCGACGATATCAAAGGGGTTAGGTAATGGAACATGGACATGCAGGTGGCTCAGGGGACTTCTCCCTTTTACTGCCTTATCTTATTTTAATAATTCTAATCACGCCGATCCTTGTATGGCTTCTTGCCTGGCGCGCACGTGCAGTGGATATAAAGAATACTGAACCGAATGCAGAAAACACGCGGGATAAAAGATTTCGTTATGACCTCCTGCGAATCGGGTGGCTGCACCGCCTGCTCAAGATGCGTGGTTTCCAGTTCGCGCTTCAATTACCGAGCGCCCTGGTTTTTCTGCTTGTTATCGTTGCCGGCATCTGGGGCACCAGCCTCGGCGACAAGAATTTTGCGACGATCGTTACCTGGCTGATCTGGTGGGCAATCATCATCTTCACGTTTCTGTTTCTTTCACGCACCTGGTGCATGCTATGCCCGCTGGTTTCAATAGCCGAATGGCTGCAGCGCATGAAATTATGGGGCGTGGGGAAGAGGGTCTTCAGCCTCAACAGGAAGTGGCCACGGCGTCTGCGCAACTTCTGGGTGCCGACAGCATTCTTCATTGTGCTTACATGGATGTACCTGTTCCTGGGGCTTGCCAGCAGTCCTTTATACACCGCGCTTGTAACAATAATATTGTTCATTGTTCCGGCCATCGTGGTTTCACTGATCTTCCAGCGGCGGACTTTCTGCCGTTATGTATGCCCGATCGGTGGCATTATCGGCGCATACTCGATGACAGCCCCCCTGGAGCTGCGCAACTCCAGTGATGAGGTCTGCCGCAGCTGCAAGCAGAAATCATGTTACCGCGGCAGCGAGGAGGGCTACGGTTGTCCCATGTTTGAACTGCCGCAGACAATGGATACTAATACTTATTGCGTCATGTGCACCGAGTGTATAAAGACCTGTCCCAATGACAATATCTCCCTGAATGTACGCCCATTCCTCTCCGACCTGTGGAAGACAAATAAACTTGGCTTCGACGTTGCGGCCATTGTGGTTATTCTTCTGGGAGTAACGGTCTTTCAGACACTTTCGATGGTGGAACCATGGAATGACGCGTCCAATGCCATGATCGAAGCTACGGGACTGGGTGAGAACACGGTCCTCACCCTGAGCTACCTCGCCCTGGCGGTGATCGCGCCGATGCTTATCTTTTCGCTGTGGTCGCTGATAACACGCAGACTGGGCGGCAATAAGGCATCCCTGAAAGCTGTATTTATCGGGTTTTCCTTCGCATTCCTGCCAATAGCGCTTTCATCGCATCTGGCGCATAACCTGGTCCATTTCTTCGAGGAAGGAACCGCGGTTGTGCCGGTTATTTCAGATCCGATGGGCTGGGGCTGGAACCTCTTTGGTACAGCGAACCTCATGGTTGAGCCGTTACTGCATCCGGAGTCACTGCGCGTAGTCCAGATGACGCTGATCGCAATCGGCTATATTGGAGCGGTTTATGTAGGCTGGCGCGTCGCCAGGCAGACGTTCGGCGATGGGCTCAGGGCCATCGCTGGTCTTGCTCCCATGCTGGTGCTGATGATCGCCTTCGCGGGCATCAACCTGTGGCTGCTCAACCTTCCGATGGGAATGAGAGAGTAATAAAGAAGCCCCGCGCTGGTTGACGTCGGGGCTGATCTCTATCAGCTTTTGCTGATCGATAATAAGAAAGGGTTATTCAGAATGGTCCAGCGAACAGGCTGGGCCATTTTCTTCGGCCTGTTCGTGCCGGGTAAAGCAGACAAGGGCGTCGCGCTGGTCGGAACCGACGACCGCGAGCGCGCTGGACGCGAAAATAAGCAGCGTTGTTATAGCGGTTAAAACAAAGAGCAGGATGAGACCGGGATGAACCGGTTTAACCTCATCGGTCAGCAGGTCTTCCATCCGGCTGGTCGTGTCGCCGCTGCCGCTCAGGGCAATGGTCAGAGCCTGTTCTTTTCCGGAGGACGCCATGGTGACAATCCTGGCAAGCGCGCCGGCCACTACAAGCGAACCACCGGCATTGACAGCGGCATCACGATCCGCGGCTTTCTCCATGTGCGCCCGCATCTCCCGCAGCGCCATCTTTGGTCCAGGTAAATAAAAAAGTGTCAGGGCTACTGATTTTGCAAGAGCCACGAAGAGGTTGTCCCGACGCGAACGATGGGCGTCCTCATGCGCGATCACGGCTTTGAGCTGTGAGGTGTCCAGCGTATCCACGAGGCTTTCGCAGAGTACGATTCTCGGACGCAGCAAACCGACGGTCTGGGCTTCAAGGCGAATATCACCGGGCAGCAGATAAGTATTATCAACCCATTTTTCACGGTTCATGGATGATAGCGCCGGGCATTTCATGCCGGCGGATCTCTGATCCTTCTTCAGGCGATGGCTTACTTTCATCAATCTCGCTCCGCCACCGATCAGGAAGGTTATCTGGAAGAAAAGGACGATAATCGTGAGCGCGGCGATAAGATAGTTCCAGTTGCTGGCTGCAAGGAAACCATGTCCGGCCTCGAATATCCCGCCGCAGGCATCACCCATGGCCACAAGAAAAGATCCGGAAAGGAACCTTAACAGTATCAGCGCGATCACGATACCCGTAGCTATCCCGCTAGCGATTATCGAGGTGAAATAGCAGATTGCGGCCGCACGGGGCGCGGTGCGAGCCGCCACCCATCGCCTTACCATCCACGGGCTTGCCAGAATGGTGATATACGCCAGAGTCAGAGTCAGATAGCCGATTGCTGCGCCTTCTTCTTTTTTTCCTCAATCAGCCGGACCAGCTCATCGAGCTTGGCGGCATCATGAGCGTCTACGGTATCGACAAACTGTGATAGGACCGGCTCACCGAAACCACCCAGAAGGCCCTGCATGACGGTTCCGATGGCGTCCGAGCAGAAATCTTCGCGGTTCTGGGTCGGAACGTATAGATAAGCCCGGCCATGCTGTTCGCGCTTGAGCAACCCCTTGTCGGCAAGACGCGACATAACGGTCATGACGGTCGTATAGGCGATGGTACGGCCATTTGCCAGGTTCTCGTGTATGTTGCGCACGCTGGCGGGATTATCTTTCCAGATGAGCTCCATGATATCCGCTTCCAGGTCTCCCAGCACCTGCCGAAGCCCTTTTCCTGAGGTCCTGAGGTTCAGCTTTTTTCTTTTTGATGTCATAGGCAAATTGTACTACGGTGCGTAGTGGAGAGCAAGGAATATTCGTGCCGTACGGCGGGACGATCAGACGCTCCCGGCTGATCCTTCGGCTTGAGCGACCCCGATGATCCCCGCGAATATGAATACAATCCCTGTCGCCATTCCAATAGATTCATATTCATATCTTCCCGCGATAACGAGGGCGCCGCTGGCTCCGGTTATCACCGCGCCGAGCGGTACGAGGGCGGCGGACCAGGAAAGCTTTCCATAGACAACACCGGTGATGGTTCCCGCCACGAGCAGAAGAATGCTCAGGGTCCTCGTGATTCCGGACACGACCGTGAGCGCATCCGGCAGTTCTATGGCCTTCCATCCCGGTTCGCCGCTCACGTTCAGCAGCGATGCATCAGTTCCAGCGCCGGCGAGCAGGATGATCGACATGGATGTGACGCAAAGCATGAATCCAAGCCAGGCGTGAGCCATTTTGCGCGGCAGCAGAACGTATAACATGCCCGAAGCCAGGAATCCTGTCGGAAGTACTGATTCAGAAATAAAGTAGGTTTTTGCGATTAGGCCCGACCAGCCACCGATGCTTCCCAGGAAAACGCATGACGAGCCCAGGGCCAGCAATGCGAGGGATACCGGCCAGACTATGAAAGCCGGATTTCGCGTACGCTTATGGAAACCGAACGAAACCCCGGCGAAAAGGGCTCCTATAACTGTGGCGATTAGAGGGAAGATCCACATGCGAATGCAAGGATATCACGCCAGCAACCGCTCGTGCACTTTCCTTGTGCACAGGTCCATCACCACATCGAGACCGCCGTCGCGCGCGATGGCTGCGGCTTCCTCGCTGATTATTCCCTCCTGCAGCCACAGGACTCTGGCCCCGATGGCCACGGCGGCCCTGGCGATGTCCGGACAGGCTTCCGCCCGGCGGAATACATCGACGATGTCGACAGGCACCTCGATCTCGCTCAAGGATGAATAACAGCGGCGGCCGAGTATTTGGGAGACCTTCGGTCTGACCGGGATCACCTCATACCCCTTTTCCAGCAGGTACCTTGCAACGATATTGCTGGGCCTCGCCGGGTTGGGGGATGCTCCCACGACCGCTATGCATCTTGCTTCTACAAGGATCAGCCTGAGTTTCTCGTCGTTCATTTCCATGGGGACGAAGATATCATAAATCCGGAGATTCCAGACAGGAAACTGCAAACCATATCTGGTACAATACGTGGTTCTGAAGACTGCGGCATTTGCTGGAGTCTGATTTACTATGTGTGCGCCGCGGTGGATAGTCGCCCTGCCGCGGGGCCAAACGAGGAGCGACAATCGTAAAACTCGAGAGAAAGGATCTCGGTTTGACTGCTGTATCCATGAAAGAACTGCTTGAGTCCGGAGTACACTTCGGACACCAGACACGCCGCTGGAATCCACGGATGAAGCCTTATATCTTCACCGAGCGGGGCGGCATCTACATCATCGACCTGCAGAAGACCATCAGGCTCATCGATGACGCTTACGATTTCATCAAGGACCTGACTGCCAAAGGTCAGAAGGTACTCTTCGTCGGCACGAAGAAACAGTGCCAGGACACCATCGCCGAAGAGGCGCAGCGCTCGGAAATGCCGTATGTTTCGCGCCGCTGGCTGGGTGGGCTCCTCACCAACTACCAGACCATCTCCAAACGCATCAAGCGCATGCATGATCTGCGCAGGCTGCGCGACGAAGGACAGCTGGCCCTGCTTCCAACAAGGGAACAGATGAACCTGCTGGCCGAGCTGCAGAAACTCGAGACAAACCTGGGTGGCGTCTCCGACATGGACAGGCTGCCTCACGCGATATTCATCATCGATCCCAGGCGCGAGGCTATCGTTATCCGCGAGGCCCGCAAGCTGCATATACCGATCGTGGCCCTCGTTGATACAAACTGCGACCCTGACGAGATCGATTTTGTGATTCCAGGTAATGATGACGCCATCCGTTCCTGCGGCCTGATCATCAGGGCAATGGCCGAAGCTGTCATCGAAGGCAGGCAGCTGCTCTCCGAAAAGGAGATGCAGGCGGCGCAGGCCCAGGCCAAGGCACTGGCGGCCGCGCAGAAGGAAGCTGCGGCGAAAGCTGAAGCCCAGGCTGCAGCGGATAAGGAAAAAGCAGCCAAAGAGGGACCGCAAGCAGCGGCAAAGCCTGTAGAAAAAGCCGCAGCGCCTGCAAAAGCAAAACCAAGAACCGCGAAGAAGGCAAAACCGGCCAGCGCTCCGAAGAAGGCAGCTGATAAACCGGCCAGCGCCAAACCTGCGGCAAGCAAGGAAAAGTCAAAAGATGCAACCAGCGAGGTGGAAAGTGGCAGTTAGCGCCAAAGAAGTCAAAGAGCTCCGCGACCAGACTGGCGCGGGCATGATGGATTGCAAGAAAGCCCTGTCGGAATGCAGTGGCAACCTCGATGACGCAGTAAAGCTCCTCAGGACCAAAGGCCTGGCCGATGCGGCCAAGAGGAGCGGAAGGGCCACAAAAGAGGGGCTCGTCGACAGCTACATACATGCCGGCGGCAAGATCGGTGTACTGGTGGAGGTAGGTTGCGAGACGGATTTCGTGGCCCTTAATGAGGATTTCAAGACCTTCGTGCACGACGTCTGCATGCACATCGCCGCCGCCAACCCCGAGTACGTCAGCCGCGAGGAAGTCCCGGCAGAGGTGACCGAGGCCGAACTCAGCATCTATAAGGACCAGGCGAAGGCTACCGGCAAACCGGATAACATCCTGGAAAAAATCGCCATGGGAAAACTGGACAAGTTCTACGAGCATGTCTGCCTGCTCGAACAGCCGTTCGTAAAGGACGACAAGCTGACCGTCGAGCAGCTCCTGGGCGAGATCGTCGGCAAGATTGGCGAGAACATCACGATCAAGCGTTTTATCCGTTTTGAGCTGGGCAAGGACTAGTTGGCCGGCGAAACCAAACCAGGTTCCGGCAATAACGGACAGAAAGCCGTTTTCGGCCGCGTTCTGATCAAGCTGTCAGGACAGGCGCTCCAGGGCGAGGATCATTTAAGCATCGATCCGGTGAAGATCAAGACGATAGCCAGCCAGATTAAATCGGTGGCTGAGATGGGTGTGGAGATCGCAATCGTCGTCGGAGCAGGCAACATCTTCCGTGGTGTCGCCGGCAGCACCCGCGGCATGGACAGGGCGACCGGCGACTACATGGGCATGATTGCGACAGTACTCAATGCCCTGGCGCTGCAGGACGGCATGGAGAAGATGGACCTCAGCACCAGGGTCCTGTCCGCCATCCATATGCAGGAGGTCGCTGAACCCTACATCAGGCGCAAGGCTATCAGGCATCTCGAAAAGAAAAGGGTCGTCATATTCGCGGCCGGAACCGGCAATCCCTACTTCACGACAGATACCGCCGCCGCCCTGCGCGCTCTTGAAATCGGCGCCGAGGCCATCCTCATGGCAAAACGTAAATACGACGGAGTCTATGATTCCGATCCGGAGACAAATCCGGACGCCGTTTTTCTGCCCCATGTAACCCACCTCGAAGCGATCGAGCGCGGGTTGAAGGTCATGGACACGACGGCCATCTCCCTGTGTATGGACAACAACCTTCCGATCCATGTATTCAACATGAATGACGAAGACAACATCCAGCGGGTTCTTTCTGGCGAAAGAGCCGGAACTATAGTAAGCTCACCGGCGAAATAACTGTACCGGGATACTGGCCCATGTCACACGGGGCCTCAAACAGTTTCGGGGGTTATGATGAACGAAATGGTTGAACTGTATTTCGATGATGGCCGCGAGCGCATGGACAAGGCGCTGGTGGCGTGCCATAACGAATTCAACACTATCCGCACCGGCAGAGCCTCAACCGCCCTGCTCGACCGCATCGTCGTCGATTATTATGGTGCCAAAACCCCCCTCAGGCAGCTGGCGAACATCAGCGCACCCGAAGCGCGTCTGCTTGTTATCACGCCTTACGACAAGGCCTCTATCAAGGAGATCGAGCGTTCGATCATGGATTCCGAGCTCGGCTTAAACCCCAGCAACGATGGCAACCTCATCCGTCTTTCCATTCCAGAGCCGACCGAGGAGCGCCGCCGGGAGCTTGTGAAGATCGTCAAAGGCCTTGCGGAAAACGGACGCATCGCAGTCAGGAACATACGGCGCGACGTCATCCACAAACTCAAGGAACTTCAAAAAGATGGAGATATCTCTGAAGACGAGCTGCGCCACTCGGAGGAAGAGATGCAGAAGATAACCGATAAGCATGTCGCCAAGATCGATGAGATGCTTAAAACCAAAGAGGGGGAAATCCTGGAGGTGTGATGTTGAACCTTCGTAACCTCCTCGACAATCTTCGCCGGAGAAAACCCGACAGCGAAGATTTTTTATTAACCGACGACCAGCTGCCACTCCATGTGGCCATAATCATGGACGGAAATGGACGTTGGGCCGCACAAAGACATCTTCCCGCGATAGCCGGACACCGCGAGGGCGCAAAAGCGCTAAAACGCACGGTCAAGGTTGCCAGGAAAACAGGCATCGAAGAGTTGACCGTATATGCATTCTCTACCGAGAACTGGCAGCGACCCGGGGAGGAAGTAGAAGCGCTCATGGCGATGTTTGCGGAGCTTATTGACAAGGAAGTCCCGGAGCTCGACGAACAGGACATCAGGATAAGGTTTATCGGCCGGCGGACCGGGCTATCAGAAAACCTGCTCGAACGGATGGAATGGGCGGAGAAGCTGACGGCGGACAACAGGGCCATGTCTCTTTTCGTCGCTTTCAACTATGGCGGTCGCGCCGAGATATTCGATGCTGCAAAGGCTGCCGTCCGAAACGGAGCGCTGAACGATACTGAAGACGATTTCAAAAAATATCTCTATGCTCCGGACATGCATGATCCCGAGCTGCTCATACGCACCAGCGGCGAGCAGCGCGTCAGCAATTTCCTCCTGTGGCAATGCGCCTATTCCGAACTCTATTTCACGGACAGACTCTGGCCTGGTTTCAGGGAAGAGGACTTCATGGCGGCAATCGCGGAATTCGGACGGCGGCAGCGCCGCTTCGGGGCCAGGTAGGCGCCCATGCTGATAACACGCGTACTTGTAGGACTGCTGGGAATCCCGCTCGCTATCATCGTCGTCTATACGGGCGGCCTGCCGCTCCTGATATCACTCATAGTGCTGAGCCTCCTGGGGCTGCATGAATTTTATCGCATGGCGCGTGCCTATAAACCTAACCTCCTGGCCGGTTACGCGGGTGCGATTTTCATACTTATTGGTGCCCATACGGGTGAGCTTGCCGGCGCTCTTCGAGGTGTGATCTACCTGTTCGCGCTGACTTTCATCCTCCACGCGATCAGGGGACTCAAGTCTGAGATGATGGGGGAGATGGCGGTCACTTTCTTTGGCGCCTTTTACATAGGAATGGGTTTCGCCCATGTCATCCTCCTGAGAAGCCTTGATTACGGCATCAGCCTGGCCATTATCGTGCTTCTGGCTACCTGGACTTCCGACACGGTGGCATATGCTGTCGGTAATTTTTACGGACACCGTCCGATCTCGCCGGTAGTCTCTCCCAAGAAGACGATTGAGGGAACCCTTGCCGGATTTATTGGAACGATACTTGTTGTTCTCGTGGCGTCAAAACCGCTGGCATGGATGGGCTCGGGGCAGTTCTTCGTGCTCGGTCTTGCCCTGGCTATCGCGGCGCCGATCGGGGATCTTTTTGAGTCTTACCTCAAACGGGCGTCGCAGGTCAAGGATGCCGGTACCATCATCCCCGGTCATGGCGGCATACTCGACCGTTTCGACTCCCTTCTATTCTCCGGCGCCGCGGCATATTATGTTGTCACAGCCATGGTTGGAAACGGCGGCTGAGAAAGGTGGCTCTGAATTCATTATGAAACGCATTCTGGTACTGGGATCGACTGGTTCGATCGGAACTCAGGCGCTCGAGGTCATTGCTGAAAGCCCCGGCCTTAAGGCGGTGGGCCTGGCGGCGGGTACCAACTTCCACATGCTCAGGGACCAGGCGCTCAAACATGGTGTAACCGATGTCGCAATCCTTGATGAAGTGGCGGGCAGCAGACTTTCGGAGCTGGAATCCGACCTCAATGTGCTCGATGGGCCGGGATGCATCCGCGGCCTGATTGAAAATGTTGAATGCGATCTCATCCTGAACGCGGTAGTTGGAGCCGCCGGGCTCGAAGCGACGGTTGCCACCCTTGAAAAAGGCGTCGACCTGGCCCTGGCTAACAAGGAGAGCCTGGTAGTTGGCGGAAGTCTGGTCATGGAGCTGGCCGAGAAGAACAACTGCGGGATCCTGCCGGTCGACAGCGAACACAGCGCCATATTCCAGTGTCTGCAGGGGCGGGGGACAAACGACATAAACCAGCTTTTTCTGACCGCCTCTGGAGGGCCATTCTTTGGGCGCAGCAGAAAAGAGCTGGAGACAGTCACCCGTGATGACGCGCTCAACCATCCGCGCTGGAAGATGGGCAGCAAGATTTCGATCGACTCGGCGACGCTCATGAATAAAGGTCTCGAGGTGATCGAAGCCCATCATCTTTTCAATGTCCCTTACGACGATATCAAAGTTGTTGTCCATCCCGAGTCTGTAGTGCATTCCCTGGTCCGCTACGGCGACGGCTCGGTAATCGCCCAGATGGGACTGCCGAGCATGAAACTCCCGATAGCCTATGCGCTGAATTATCCCGACAGGCAGCCGGTATGCATGCCGCAACTCGACCTGGTGGAACAGAGGGAATTGACATTTTTTGAGCCTGATCCGGAAGCATTTCCCTGCCTGGCTCTGGCGCGTGACGCCGGCAAGCGCGGCGGCGGCGCGCCGATAGTCGTAAACGCTGCAAATGAGGTCGCGGTCGCGGCTTTTCTGACAGGTCGCCTTAAGTTCCTTGGTATCGCAGACCTGGTGAAAAAAACCGTGCTGGCGATGGACAGTAACCTTCCACGAAAGCTGACAAGCCTGGACGAGGTAAATGAGATAGACGCCGAAGCCCGGCAGCTGGCAGATTCACTGTTGTAACTGAACGCTGATAGAATACTGTTGATGCTCATTTTTATCGCCATCCTCGGAATCGGTTTCCTGATTCTCATCCACGAACTGGGACACTTCCTGGCCGCCAAGGCATTTGGTATGCGAGCCGAGAAGTTCTACCTGGGATTCCCACCGGCGGCAATCAGGAAAAAGTTTGGCGAGACCGAGTATGGGATCGGCTTCATCCCCCTTGGCGGGTATGTGAAGATAACCGGCATGACCAGGGAGGAAAAAGTACCGGAAGAAGTGGTTCCTCGTGCTTACTACTCCAAGCCGGTCTGGCAGAGGATCATAACGATTTCAGCAGGACCGTTGATGAACCTGCTGCTCGCCGTATTCCTGTTTTTCATCTTTTATTATCAGGCTGTTCCCGACTATGCGCCTACCACGGCCGTGGCCAGAATACAAGTGGACAGCGGCGCTGAGCGGGCTGGAATCCAGCCGGGTGACAGACTGCTGGCGATCGGCGGAGTCGCGTCAGATGACCCGGAGGCGCTGAGGGACGAACTCCAGTCGCGTCCCGGGGAAACCATAAACGTCCTGATCGAACGCGATGGTCAGCGACAGAATCTTACAGTTACCGTAGGCCGTCAGGAAGAGACCGGACAGGGCATTCTGGGTGTTGTTTTCGATGCCGAGAGAGTAGGAACGATCAAGATGCCGGTAACCGAGGCCGCGCGGCACGCGATATCAGATATCGGCTCCATAACCGGTGAGGTCTTTTCCGCCATCAAAAACCTGTTCGTAAGCCAGGAGAGCCGTAATGAACTCTCGTCGCCTATCGGCATAGTGGCGGTCTCGTCCCAGACAATCGAACTCGGCTGGGGCGTATATCTGCGGGTGCTGGGATTCATCAGCCTTCAGCTGGCGATCTTCAACCTGCTGCCGCTGCTGCCGCTTGATGGAGGGCATATACTGTTCAACCTCATCGAAAAGTTCAAGGGTTCGCCCATCAAAAAGGAAGTCTTTGAAAGGGTTTCCGTCGTCGGGCTGGTTCTTTTCGGTATCCTGTTTCTTATTGGAATAACGAACGATGTTCAGAGGATGCTGGGCCCGGGATTCCAGATCTCACCATAATTACCAATGATGAGCAAACGACACGTGAATATAGGAAACGTAGCGGTCGGCGGCGGCGCGCCGGTGACCGTCCAATCCATGACCAATACCGATACGCGCGATGTCGAAGCAACCCTCAGCCAGATAAGAAGCCTGGCCGCCTATGGCTGCGAGATCATCCGAGTGGCGGTTCCTGATGATGCGGCAGTCGAGTCTCTGGCCGGCATCGTGGCCGAATCACCACTGCCGGTCATCGCCGACGTCCATTTCAAGGCGAAACTTGCAATCGGCTCCATCGCCGCCGGCGCCGCCGGACTGCGCATCAATCCTGGCAATATCGGCGGCCGGAATAAAGTCGAATCGGTGGTCGATGCAGCGCGTGCAGCCGGTGTACCTGTAAGAATCGGCGTGAATGCCGGGTCGCTACCCAAAGATATGTTGAAACTTGCGGAAGGCGAACCAGTCAGGGCCCTGGTGGAAACAGTCATCGGTTACGTAAACCTGTTCGAGGATCTCGGTTTCGAGGACTTCAAGGTATCCGCTAAATCCTCATCTGTCCTGGAGACCATCGACGCCAACCTCGAGATCGCGCGCAGGATCGATTACCCCATACACCTCGGGGTCACAGAGGCAGGCACAAGATGGACGGGTTCCATCCGGAGCGCCGTCGGCATCGGCTCACTGCTGGCGCAGGGGGTGGGGGATACGATCAGGGTCTCACTGACCGGCGACCCGATCGAAGAGGTTCGCGCCGGATACGAGATACTACGCTCGCTGGGGCTGCGAGAGCATGGGCCGGGCATGATATCCTGTCCGACCTGCGGCCGCACCGAGATCGACGTGGAGGCCATTGCCCTCGAAGTCGAACGGCGGCTTGAAGATTATGATTCCAGCTTCGAAGTCGCAGTGATGGGCTGCGTCGTCAACGGGCCCGGAGAGGCGCGCCGCGCAGATTTCGGCATCGCCGGCGGCAAGGGCGAGGGGCTGATCTTCGCCCGGGGTGAACCGCTGCGCAAAGTGGCTGCCGATGAGCTGGTGGACGCGCTGTTCGCGGAGATCGAAAAAACACAGAAAGAATAAGACGCTGCGCGGCTAATTAAGGACCGTGCCAAGAACTTCGTTGAAGTAACCGTGCCAGAGGACCCTCTGGGAGGAAATAACATTCACGGAAGCGCCGGTATCGGGGTCTGTGGCTTTTACTTCCACCGGACCGCCCCTTCTGGCGAATTGCGGCGTCACTATCTCATCCGGTTCGAGCAGGAAATACTGCTGGTTGTAGTCGGCCCTGCCGGCGTGCGATGAAAGCCGGTTGGTCGTCAGCTGTCCGGCAATCCTTATCTCAACTCTCGTCTGCCCGGTTACGCCGGGAGCGCTGTTGGCGACGAGGACCCAGTTGAAAGTCCCCGGGTCACGCTCGTCATACCATGTCCAGTGATACACGGACGCCAGGTCAGATGCGGGGTATCCAGGGACCTCTTCAAAAGAAGGCCCCCAAAGTACACGCTGTGACGCGATTGAAGTCTTTGAGACCCTGGTCGCCGGATCCTGTTTATCGAAAGTCCTTACCTCGACCGGCCCGCCTCTCTTGCGGAAACGCGGCGTGACCATGCTGCCCGGCGCTATCGTCCCGGATGCGGTGCCTTCCAGAAGTTCCTGCGATGAAGGCGCCTGGCCACCGACGGTGATCTCGTAGTAGAGCGGATTGGCGGCATCGGGGTTGGCGATGAGTATCCAGTTCATACCACTCAGGTTGTCGTACCACGACCACAGATAATCATCACTGAGGGTCGAATAAGGTGTACCGGTTACTTCGTTGAAAGCCTCGGCAGCCGTGCCTGCGTTCGACAGGACCCTCTGCGACGCGACGATATCAGCCGGTGTCCCTTTTCCATTGTCTGTCCAGGCCCTGACCTCGACCGGCCCGCCTTTGAGACTGAACCTCGACGTGGCGCTCTGGCCTGCCGCAAGCGTTCCTGTCGGCGCGCCTTCGATAACCTGGTTGCCGGGTTGTCCGGGAGCCAGGACCGGGATATTGCCGGCGACCCTTATCTCGTAATACAAGGGTGTACTGCCGGGATTCGCAACCATTACCCAGTTCATCCATCCGGGACTGCGGTTGTCGTACCAGCTCCAGACATAGCGATCCGAGAGGCTTGATTCCTCGATCCCCAGCACTTCCTCCAGAGAATTTCCCGATTTCCAGAGGCTGCGCTGGCTGACGATGGCGCTGTCACCTGTTATCGATCCGGTCACGATCGGCCCTCCCCTGAGGCCGGCCGGTATCGACTGTTCCCGCGAACGCCAGGGAATGCTTTCGCCCGGCGTAGCCGTCTGACCGCCGACACCCGCCAGGCTCTGCTGCTGGCCGGCTATCCAGAGGTCGAACTGCAGGTCGTTTGTGCCGGTGGGCGCCGCCGGATTTCCCATCATGATCCAGTTGGCGGCCGATTTGTCGTCGTACCAGGTGAAATAATAGTCGCGCGGGTCTGACATTTTGAATGAACCTGCGCCGTTGGTCGAATTGGCGACGTTATCGCTGGCCTGGACTCCAAGCGTATGGTCTCCCGGCGAAAGCCCCGCCACCGGACAACTAACGCGCCCTGCTGAATAACTGCAGCCCCCGACCGGGAAACCGTCGAGCGTAAAGATGATACTCCCCGCGTCAATACCGGAAAGGGCGTCACTGATATCCGCCTGCAGGTTCGCGTCGGTCCTGCCGACCCAGCCTGAGGGCATGATATTACTGATGAGCGGAGCGTTCCTGTCCAGCCTCGCGTTAATCGTCCTTACCGCTTCAACACGGTCCGCGTTGTCGACCGACCAGTACTGGACCACATGGTTGCCGCTGGTGTTGACCGCCACCATGTTTCCCGTCTGCGTGGCGCCACCGTCGACCTTGAAATAAGTCGCCCTGCAGCCGCTCTGGGAGTCACTGCATGAAAGGGTGACGTTAAAATCAGCGCTCTGCCAGTCTGCCGGATTATCGTCGGTCGTAACCGGCGGCGTGGAATCAAACGATCTCCATGTGTTCTCGATGACCCGGCAACCAAGCTGAGCGTTAATGCCGACGCCTGAATTGATGCCATAAGTGCATATCGTGTTGGTGCCGGCGATACCGGCCACAGTAGTCGAGTAACCGTGTGCGGCTCCATACGCCGGATAGATGCCGCCGATATCCGGCCTGTCTATATTGGCATTTATGGAAGATATGTACTGGCCATTCACGTAGACATGTACATCGATTGGTGAAGCGGTATCGGGATCTATCGTCCAGCCGCTTACCGTAATCTGTCCGGGCGCCCCGCCAAATCCGTCAAGGCTGCCGAAGGGGTTGCCGCTGGGAACAGTCGCAGTCTGGCAGCCCAGCAGCTTGTTGCTGCCCTGGCCAACGTTGAATCCATAGGCGCAGACCGAATGGCTCCCCGCGGGAGAAGCGATTGTTCCTGAGAACCCGTAATCGCCGACATCACCGCGATGCTGGTCGGCGGTCATCGCCGTCACGAACTGGCCGTCACGGTAGATGTGCACATCGATCGGGTCGCTTGTGTCCGGATCTTTCGCCCAACCGCTCAGCTGATATCCGCCGGGAGCTCCGCTGACGCCGTCGAGATTTCCATACGGATCGACCGGAGGCGGTGACATGTCGACGGGACCTGTCGAATAGACCCGGCCGATAGCGCCGCCAGGATCCTGCAGCACAACGTATAACCACCAGGTGCCAGCTCCCACGCCTCTGCCATCCCAGACGTGTGTGTTCTCGCCTTCGGAGACATCGATGCCGCTGGCGATCCTTGTGCCGTTGAAACCGGATGCGTCATTATCAGCCCAGATCTCGGCTGTCGTGCCGGCTTCCCAGGTATTGTCCTGGAACCTGACATTGAAGTACGGATTCCCGCGGTCGTTGCGGGCAAGCCTGACTTCGTCAAGCCACCAGACGCGTCCCCCGGGATCCTCGTGAGGATCAAAACGCATAACCGATACCCAGGGGCTGGCCGGACCACCCCAGCCGACCGGGTTTCCGGATGCCTCGTCTTCGGCAAGCGACGGCGGATTGGTCTTTAAGTCAACACTGACCGTCTGCCAGCCAGGAAGAATGATCATATCCTGGGAATCATGGTAGCCACCGTTGACATTCCAGATCAGGCGCGCGACCATGCCGCCCCCGGGAGCATTGGCGAGACCGAAAGGTCCATCATAGAAGATTCGATATGTCAGGCGATGGTACAGAGTGGCGTCGACTGGTCCTGCAAGGGGCAGGTAGACCTGTGGATCGTTTGGATAAGGGCCTGCATAGCCGCCACGCAGCACGCCGGCTCCATAAACCGAAATGGAGTTGAATACCGTACCGTCTGTCGGCTGCCAGAAATCCCAGGAATCGCCCCTGACCACAGTGGCATAATCATCGCCACCAGCGACATCGGGGTCATTGATGAGCGGGTCCGGCTTTGCGTTTAAAGTCAGTGGATTGCTGTATGCCGATACCTGGCCGTTCTGTTTGGTGTAGAACCTGTAAGCCCCTGGAGGATAGGCGGACGCCGGGAATGATACCGTTCCACCGTTTGCCACGTAGCCTGAAAGCCGGCCGGCTCCCTTGCCGCCTATGACAGACGAATCATTGTTGGCGGGATTACTGTCGGAATCCCACCATACCTCGCTGGCGTAATCTCCCTGAACGGTGAGGTTCACGCTTCCCGCCGGCTGATACAGGCGCATCCAGTCGATTTCCACGTGCACCGGCGCCGACGCGCTCGGCTCGATCAAAATAGACTTCATCGCGCCCGACCATGGTATGCCCATAAGGTTCGGCGTGAGCTGAAGGTCATATGTATTCCATCCGGGCTGCAGGAGGAATGACATCGCACCCTCGCAGGAGCCGTTGAAACCCCAGCAGTTGAACCAGAGGATTCCTCCTGCTACGGGATAATTGAGGCTCGAATACATACGGATCGACAGACGCGAATACTTGCTGGCGTCCAGCGTATATATATCGGAATCGCGGCCATGTGGGAACGCACCAGACTGCACCGGCTGGATCATGCCGCCAGGAGCCGCGTCGAAGGCGAGGTTGCCGCCGTTCATGGTGACGTTCGAGACATTGAAGGTAGCGACGTTAGGCGTCAGATTCAGGTCCTCGGCATTGCCGAAATCAAACGGGTCGGCGAACGCTTCTGATGAGTAATCAGCGGCCTCGTTGAAGCCGGCAACCGCCGGAGATACGGCGGGAGGCACCGCTGATGCTACGGCCGCGCCAAAAACTGCAAACACCAGCGACACAGCGACGATTATCCCGGCAAGTACAACCGGGTGTGAATGTATCTGCTTTTTCAGATGATCTGGCAACTGGTTACCGGCGCTTAAGGATTGGTCCCGCATGAGGAGTAATCATTCGGAAAAACATGGACCTTACTTTAAAGCTTTATATATCATTATTAATATCGGCATGAAATGAGTTGGTCGTTTATGCATAATAATCTGATGCGCATATTTTCTCGTGCGTTTTATGGGATGGTTTTCGATAATGGTACAGTTTTAGACATACATAATGCGGACGCGTCTTGCACATCCACCTCAATAATCTGTAGGCTAGGGATTCGATCATGAGAGCATCCAGACTATTATTTCCCACACTCAAGGAAGACCCGGCCGAGTCCGAGGCGGTCAGCCACAAGCTGATGGTGCGCGCGGGCCTGGTCAGGCAGCTTGCCGCGGGTCTCTATATATACCTGCCATTGGGACAGAAAGTGCTGGGCAAGATCTGCGCCATCATACGCGAAGAGATGAACGCGTTCGGCGCCCAGGAGATAACCATGCCCGTCCTGCAGCCAGCGGACGTCTGGCAGACCACGGGCCGCTATGACGAGATCGGCGACGAGATGTTCCGCCTGAAAGACCGCGGCGGCCGGGACATGGTGCTCGCCATGACCCACGAGGAAGTCGTCACCTGGCTGATGGCGAACGAGATACGCTCCTACCGCGACCTGCCCCAGGTCCTTTACCAGATTCAGACCAAGCTGCGCGATGAAGCCAGGCCCAAGAGCGGCGTCCTGCGCACGCGCGAATTCATAATGAAGGATTCTTACAGCTTCGACGTGGACGAAAGGCAGCTGGAAGAGAACTACTACCTGCATACAAAAGCCTACAAGCGCATCTTCGAGCGCTGCGGCATCAAATACCATATGGTCGAAAGTGACCCGGGCATGATGGGCGGCGCCCAGGCCCATGAATTCATGGCGCCGAGCGATGCTGGCGAGGATGAGGTGGCGATCTGTTCCTGCGGCTATGCCGCCAACCTGGAGCTGGCGCGCTCGATCCCCGATTATCCCGTTTATCCCGATGCCGGCATGGAAGAGATCGCGACACCCGACGCGAGGACTATCGATGAAGTGTCCACGTTTCTTGGAATCGACCCATCGCTGCTGGTCAAGTCGCTGCTGGTAATCACGGACAATGGCCCGGTGCTGGCTATGGTCAGGGGAGACCAGGAGCTCCAGGAATCCAAGCTGGCGCATGTCGTGGGAAGCTTCCGGCCCGCAGGCCCGCAGGAAATAAAAGACGCCGTCGGCGCCGAGGCCGGCTTTATCGGCCCAGTTGGCACCGACATACGCAAAATAGCCGACGAGAGCCTCAGGGATGGCATCTTCGTCACGGGCGCCAACAGGGATGGTTTTCATATCAGCGGAGTCGCCCCGGGTGTTGATTTTGAAAACGAGTTCATCGATATCCGCCGCATCAAGCCGGGTGAGAAATGCATCAGCTGCGCCAACGAACTTCATATCGAGCGCGTCATTGAAATCGGGAATATTTTCAAGCTTGGAACCAAATACAGCAAACCGCTCGGAGCCACTTACCTGGATGAAAACGGAAAAGAGCAGGACATAATCATGGGCAGCTACGGCATCGGCCCTGCGCGCATCGCCGCCGCGGCGATCGAGCAGCTGGCTGATGATAAAGGGATAGTCTGGCCGGTCTCAATAACGCCGTTTGACGTCCATCTGGCCGTTATGCAACCCGCTGACGACGAGCAAAAAGCGGCAGCTGAGAGACTTTACAGGGAACTGAGCGCAAATGGTCTCGAAGTGCTGCTCGATGACCGCGATATCAGACCTGGAGTCAAGTTCGCCGACGCCGAGCTGCTGGGATGTCCGTTGCGGGTGACAATCGGCAAACGCTCCGTTGCTGAGGGCAAAGCGGAAGTGATCGCCAGGCGTGGGGGAGAAGAACACAAATTCGAGCTGCGCTCTGCGGCAATCGATATCGTAAGCCTGCTTGAAACCCTCTGATTGACTGAAGCGGTCAGCCTCTGGTGATTCGTATCGCAGCCTGATGGGCGGCGTCTTCAAAATCGTGTTCAAGCGGAGGGAGCTCCGCAGATTTTCCATGGTGATGCCTGAGCGACTGCTCCAGCACATGATCCGTGAGGCCCGCATTTTTTGGAAGCAGCGGTCCGTGCATGTATGTGCCGATGGCATTCCGGTACACGATACCCTCGCCGCCGTCCTCCGCGTTGTTTCCGTAACCTGACACAACACGGCCGAGCGGCTTCTGCCCTTCATCAAGGTAAGTCTTGCCCGAATGGTTCTCGAAACCGACCAGGGTGAGCCGCCTGCCGCCGATCTCAGATTCAACGATGACGTTGCCGATGCAGCGCCTGTCGCCGGCTACGGTATGGGCATTGAACAGACCGATGCCGTCCATAGTTTCACCGGCTGCGGTCCGGTAATAGTCCCCGAGGAGCTGATAACCTCCACATACCGATAGCAGGACCGCGCCTTCTTCCACCGCTTCCCGCAGACCAGCGCCCTTGATTGCAAGGTCCCGGCAGACCAGCTGCTGCTCACGATCCTGTCCGCCGCCCAGATAAAAGAAGTCAAATGCCTTCCAGTCCGGAACCTCATCCAGTCCAAACTCTTCCACGCGCACATCGATGCCACGCCAGCGGCACTGCTGAACCAGTGTGATGATATTCCCGCGATCCGCGTAGATGTTCATAAGTGTGGGGTAGAGGTGGGCGATTCTCACTTCCATACCAGGTCCCCCAGTTCGCGGTCTGTCTTGAAATGCTCATGGATCAGCTGTCTGAGGGCAAGCATGGCGGTATAAGTGGGCAGGACATACAGGGTTTCACCCTCGGGCGTAAGGTCCAGCGCCTTCTCAAGGGCTTCCCTCAGATCCGGCGTCGCGCTCAGACTTTCTTCACCGAGGCCCGCATATTTAAGCCTCATGGCCATCTCCGCGGCCCTGGTGCCGCTGCAGACGGCCGACATCACGGAACCCGCCAGCATCTCCAGGTCGACGTCCCATATCCAGGATATGTCGCGCCCGTCCGCGATCTTGTCATTCAGCGCCACAAGCAGGCTTTTTTGACCCGGCTCGATCATCAGTGTCCGCACGACCTCGTTAAAGCCGGCCGGATTCTTGACAAGCAGCAGACAGACCGGCTTTCCCTGGATATTCAACCTCTCAACCCTTCCAAATGCAGCGGAAAAAGCCTCAAGACCCTCCTGGATCTGTTTGAGGGGTATATCCAGGCTATGGCAGCACGCAGCTGCGCCCAGGGCGTTATATATGTTGTAAAGACCTGGCAACGCCAGGGAAATCTCGACGGAAGCGTCCGGTGTGACCAGCGTGAAACTGGAGCCTCGCATGCCATCAAGCCGGATTTTATCTGCAAAGACGGTGGGGGAGGGCCGGCTCTTTTTACAGGACGGGCAACTGTAAATGCCCATGTGGCCGATAAAAGCGACCTCATAGTCGAACGGAGTGCCACAACTGCAATATTTGGAATCGGAGGCATGCTGCATGACCAGTCCTCCGGCCGAATGGTCCTCGACTCCATAGCAGAGTGTTTTTCCCGGCCTCAGATCCGCCAGACCGGCTACAAGCGGGTCATCGGCGTTCAGTACCGTCTGAGTCCTTTCTGAGAGCGCTCCGACAGCCTGGCGCCAGAGTCCGGCGATATGCTCCAGCTCACCATAACGGTCCAGCTGATCCCGGAACAGGTTCATCAGAAGAGCTATGCGCGGCTGGATCTGCGTGGCGATTTCGGGAAAAACGGCCTCATCGACCTCAAACAGGCCGATTTCTGACCTCGGGTGCCCTTTCAGAGAGGAATCCTTAAGAAGCGCCGACGCGATTCCGGCCGTCAGGTTCGCCCCTTCCCTGTTCCTGACAACTTTCATGCCAGCGCCCTGCATAATCCCTGCAATCATGGCACATGTCGTCGTTTTTCCATTCGTGGCGGACACCACGACAGCTCCCTGCGCCAGCCGGCGGCTCAGCCGTCCGACGAGATCACGGTCGAATGTCCGGGCGACGCGTCCCGGCAGCGTCGTTCCGCTGTGGCCGGCCCGGCCGGTAGCGGCCGCAACAGCCTTCGCCAGGGTAACCTTGGCCATCATCGCCGGCGCGCTTTCCTGAATATTATTTTTCATTGTTCACCGCATGTTCCTCAGGCACGAAAGGTAGTATAACACCGTCCGGGCCGCCCTAATGGACAGCCCTGGCCATCCGAACGCGGAACCGCCTCTACCTACCATGCACGATAATATACGTTATGTAACCTTACTTATTAATTTACGGTTGTTATCTTCTGTTAAGATTATCCCCTTTGCCCTACTCGCACTGGAAGCAGCTGTACTAAACTCTTTTTGACCTCTGTCGATAACACGGGCGTGATTAATATATACAGGGCATACTCATCACATTCAAACTCAGGGCGCGCGGCCCTGCTCGTCGCCGCGGCTTTGGGCGCCGTCATGGCGATGCTTCTTTTCGTCACGGGCGCACGGGCTGAAATTCAATCCTCGGAGATAAACTCCCGGATCGAGCGCACGCAGGCTGATATCGAAAGATTGCGCACTGAAATCGCCGGCCTCGACGGCAGGATCAACGAATACCGCAAGGTCCAGGAACTCAACCGGAACGAGCTGGCTGAAGCCACCTCCAGGGTCCGCGACGCCGAAGACCGCTACAACCAGACTCTGAAGCAGTACGAAGGTCGCCTGACTGCCATGTACAAGCTCGGAACCAGCAGCTTCTATGCGATCGTGCTTTCCAGCGATGACCTTTCAGACGCGATGGGCCGCATGGAATACTTAAGCAGCATCAGTGAAAACGACCAGCGCCTCGTCCAGAAAGTCAAAGCCGAATCCCGGGTCGTACAGGACCTGCATGACAGAATCGACAGCCTGAAGCAGTCCAATAATGAAGAAATAAAATCGATGGTGGAACAGAAGCAGGGTCTGCAGAGCAGCATTGACTCGGCTCAGGCAAGCATCAACAACGACACCGCGGAGCTCGCTAAAGCCCAGGCGCGTGAACTTGATGAGGAAACGAGGCGCCTCGCTCAGGAAGCTGAGGCTACGTTTAACGGTTCCGGAGCACCGATCTTCATATCCGGTTCAGGAGCGCCTCCAGCGGGCCTAAGGCCGACTGGCGCCGTGCTCACCGGCACATCCAGCTGGTATGGGCCGGGTTTCCAGGGCAACAGGACCGCGAATGGTGAGATCTACAACAT
>JBAZZU010000024.1:0-30866 GCA_041658605.1 Thermoleophilia bacterium
TGAAGTCCGGGAAGGCGGCGGCAAAGTGCAAATCCAGGAGCCAGGAAACCTGCCCGCAGGCTCTAGTCCAGGAAACTCTTCGCGGAAGGAGTGGCTAGGGTAAAAAATTCGTTCATTTTTTAGCCCGCTTCCTTCGGAAGAGGGCTTTTTTCGTCTTAGGAGAGCCGCCGGGGATTTATCTTGCTCCCGCGATTCGCGCGCCACCTTTGAGGCAAGGACGAACTTTGTGCGCGCGAATAGAGGGTCGCTGCGATAAACCCCCGGCGGCCTCCGCGACGTTATTCAATATTGTTATTTAATAAAAGGGATACCATGATTTTTGTTACTGGCGGGGCCAGGAGCGGCAAGAGCGGACTGGCGGAAAAGATGGCTGGCGAGCGCGGCGGGGCGGTTACGTATATCGCTACCGCCAGGGCCGGAGACGATGAGATGGCGGAGCGTATCGCCAGTCACCGGCTGCGCCGTCCGGTTGGCTGGGCGACCGTCGAAGCGCCGGACGATCTACCGGGCGTGGTAGAGGACGCCTTGTCCTCGTTTGAAGGAACGGTCCTGGTCGATTGCCTTACTGTTTATATATCGAACGTTCTGCTCAGCCAGGGCATCGCCAGCGCTGAGCGGATGAAGCGGGCCGTGGATCTGGAGATGGACCGGATGGTCGAGGTATGCAGCGCTGGCAACGGCCGCGTTATCGTCGTGAGCAACGAGGTGGGTATGGGCGTCGTGCCGGACAACTCCCTCGCGCGGACTTTCCGCGATGTGGCCGGCCGCGCCAACCAGAAACTGGCGGCGGCGGCCGAAGAAGTCTACCTCTGCGTGTCGGGCATACCCATGAAGGTGAAATGAACGTGGAACCAGCCAGGACGATAATGCTTCAGGGAACCGCCTCTCACGCAGGCAAGACGCTGCTGGTGGCGGGGCTGGCGCGCATCATGGCGCAGGACGGCTATTCGGTGGCGCCATTCAAATCCCAGAACATGTCGCTCAATTCATTCGCCAGCGTCGACGGCGGCGAGATGGGCCGGGCGCAGGTGGTGCAGGCGGAGGCGGCGGGCATAGAGCCCAGGACCGACATGAACCCGGTACTGCTCAAGCCCACAAGTGATACCGGTTCGCAAATAATCGTCCACGGACGCCCGGTCGGTACCATGACGGCGCAGAGCTACCATGACTTCAAGCTGAGCCTGCTGGACGCGGTATCGGAATCGCTCGAGCGGCTTCGCCGCGAGTTCCAGGTGGTCATCATCGAGGGCGCCGGCAGCCCGGCAGAGGTCAATTTCCGCGGCCACGATATCGCCAACATGATGGTGGCCGAGATGGCGGACGCACCCGTTCTCCTCATCGGCGATATCGAGCGCGGCGGCGTTTTCGCCTCGCTGGTCGGTACCATGGAGCTGCTCCAGGAGCAGGAGCGTGAGCGCGTCGAGGGCTTCATCATCAACAAGTTCAGGGGGGACCGCTCCATACTGGAGCCGGGGCTCGATTTTCTCGAAGCGCGCTGTCAGCGGCCGGTGCTGGGCGTGGTACCGTACATCAGGGATCTGCGTATCGAGGAGGAAGACTCGGTGGCGCTCACGGATACTGGCGGCCATCTGTCGGATTCAGACCGGGAGGGCGTGTCCGGGGCGGCCATCGCCTCGCGGGCGCTCTGGCCTTCCGATGTGCGCTCGGCGGTCTCCGGCAACGGCAAGACTGTCAAGGTCCGCGTCATCCGGCTGCCGCGCATGTCCAATTTCACCGATTTTGATTCCATCAAGGCCTGTCCGGGATTCGACTGCGATTACGCTGAGCAGCCCGCCGGGCTGGCGGCGGCCGACCTCATCGTCCTCCCTGGCACCAAGAGTACTATCTCCGACCTGAAATTCCTCTGGTCGAGCGGCATGGCGGCGGAGATCATCCGCATGGCCCAGGGCGGCACGCCGGTCATCGGCATCTGCGGCGGCTACCAGATGCTGGGCGGGAAGATACATGACCCGCATGGCATCGATTCCAGCGCCGGCAGCGTCAAGGGCCTGGGACTGATTGACATAGAGACTGTTTTTGATAATGAGAAAGAAACGCGGCAGGCGGCCGGAGAGGTGACCGGAACCAGCGCGTTGCTACCGAAGGGCGCCGAGGTAATCGGCTATGAGATACACATGGGCCGGTCAAGCCTCGGGCCGGACGCCGAACCCCTGCTCGAAACCAGCTTCGGACCGGATGGAGCCGTGCGCGCCGACGGCCTCGTCATGGGCAGCTACATGCACGGGTTTTTTGACAGCGACGACGTGCTGGCCGGGCTGCTTTCATACTTCGGCTGTCCGGCGGAGCTTCCCATGATGGACCGCGGGCTTCTCAAGGAGCATGAATATGATCGCCTGGCGCGGGAGCTGAGGCAGACGCTCGACATGAAGCGCATTTACGAGATAGCCGGCCTTGGCTGAGAGGCTCTTGTAGGTGGGAGGAGTTGCGATTTCAGGAGCGGGCACAAAACTCTGGTCCGCCTTCGTGCTGGATCTGCTGCTCGGCGAACCGCCTGAGAATCTGCATCCGGTCTGCTGGCTGGGCAAGGTAGTGGACTGGGCCGAGAGCATGGTTCCGGGGAGGGATGGCGGCATTTACGCTCAGCGCGTCGCCGGAGTGATTGTGGCGGTGTTCCTGCCGGCCGGCACGTATGTAGCTGCGAGGGGGGCGTTGAGGATCACGCCAGCGCCGTTGCGTGGCGCGGCGGAGATAGCACTGCTGTCAACGGCATTCGCGGGAAGATCGCTGTACGACGCCGCCACAGATGTCGAGCGGGCACTGGCGGCGGATATCGGGGAAGGCCGCGCGGCGGTAGCGCGCATCGTGGGCCGCGACACCTCCGAACTTGACGAGGGCGCGGTAGTCCGCGCGGCGGTCGAGAGCGTGGCCGAGAATGCCAACGACGGGGTTGTGGCGCCGCTTTTTTATGCATGCGCCGGAGGAGCTCCCCTGGCGCTGGCCTACAAGATGGTGAACACGCTCGATTCGATGGTCGGCTACAGGAATGAGCGGTACAGGGATTTTGGCTGGGCGGCGGCCCGCCTTGACGATATCGCCGGCTATCTTCCCGCCAGGATGACGGTATTGGCGGTCAGCGGCGCGAGCCTGGTAACGGGCGGTGATGCGCTACAGGCCCTGAAGGTCGCGTTTGGCGACGGGCGCGGGCACGCCAGCCCGAACGCCGGATTATGCGAGGGAGCGTTCGCTGGTTCGCTGGGCGTGAGGCTTGGCGGAGTGGATCGATACGCCGGGAAGAGCGTTGAAAAGCCGGTGCTCGGCACCGGCCTCAGTAAGGCGGAGCGCGAGGACATCATGCGGGCCGCGAGGCTCATGTATCTGTCGGCCGCGTTGGCGATGACGGTGTTTACGTTTTTGCGCCGGCTGGTCAAATGGATGGGAAGAAGATGACGGAAAAGAAAGATTTTAAGGATCACGACAGACTGGCCCGGGTAATCTGGGAACAGACCCGCAGCCAGGGCCTCGTCCATCTCTACACCGGCGACGGCAAGGGTAAGACCACGGCAGCGCTTGGCCTGGCGCTGCGCGCGCTGGGGCGTGACCGCAAGGTGGCGGTGGTCCAGTTCCTCAAGAGGACGAAGCTCAAGACCGGCGAGATCGTCTTTGCCGAGAAGATGGATGTCCCGCTGTCAATCCGCCAGTTCGGCGCGTCGCGTTTTGCCACGAAAGAGGAGAAGAGCATGGTCGAGGAGAGCGGGCAGACGGTCGAGCGCGGCTGGGAGGTCGCCCGCGAGCTTGTCACCAGCGGAGATTATGACCTGATCGTGCTGGACGAGATCACGCACGTGGTCAGGAACGGGCAGGTGCCGCTGGAGGATCTGATCGACCTGGTGAAGAACAAGGCGCCCTCGCTGGAGCTGGTGCTGACCGGAAGGCACGCGCCGCCGGAGTTGCAGGATGTATGCGATTATGTCACGGAAATGAAAGAGATCAAGCATCCTTATCGTAGCGGGATCAGGGCGCGCGAGGGGACGGAGTATTGATAAATACTTTTTATGTGGGGCTTTGTGAGTGGCGGCGTTCGGACCGGATTGCCTCCCTTGCTCCCCCGATTCGCGCGCGTTTCTTGTGCCAGTTTCATTTTTGGTGCGCGCGAATAGAAGGGTCGCTGCGAGAGACAATCCGGGCCGAACGCAGGACAGACTTTTGATGTCAAAAAAGAGGGACTTATCAATTTATGGGTGAGGATATTAAAAACATGATTCGGAAGATTGTTGATCTGGAGAGTGCTCCGGCGCATGGGGGGCGGCGGGTGGAGGCTCAGCGTCGGTATGGGATTCCCAAGGAAGAGCTGCTGGACTTCAGCGCCAGCATCAATCTTCTGGGCCCGTCGCCGGAGGCGGTAACCGCGGTCAGAGCCGCCGCTGGCGAGATTGCGTATTATCCGGAGGAAGATTCAGCCGGTCTGGTGACGACTGTAGCGGACCATCTCGGTGTTTTTCCTGATGAAGTGGTACTGGGGAACGGCAGCATCGAGATAATCTACTGGCTGGCCGTCGTGCTGGAGCCGAAACGGGTGCTGGTCATCGAGCCCACCTTCTCGGAATATCGAAAGGCGTGTGAGGCTGCCGGAGCAGATTGTGACTCTTTTCAGCTTCTCGAACAGGACGCGTTCGCCCTCGATGTCGCAGAGATCCAGCCGGCGGGTTATGACCTCGTATTCCTGTGCAACCCCAACAATCCCACCGGCTACCTGGTCCCGCTTGATGAAGTGGCCGCACTCTGGCGTCAGTGCCGCGTCGCCGGCGCCGGCCTGGTAGTCGATGAGGCTTTCATAGATTTTGCCGGCCATGAGGAATCCATACTCTCGTTTGGCGCCACGCCCGGGCTTTATGTGGTCCGTTCATTCACCAAATCTCATGCACTGGCCGGGCTCCGTCTAGGGTGCCTGGCGGCCAGTGCTGAATTCACTGCGCTTATGAGAAAGCGGATACCGCCGTGGAACGTCAACGTTTTTGCCCGGGCGGCGGGAAAGGCGTCTCTCACCGACTGGGAATACATGGCCAGGACCAGGCGTGAGACCGCGAAGGCGCGGGAGCGGCTGTTTGATGATCTCGCCGGAGTGCCGGGCGTCGAGCCGTTACCGTCGGAAGCGAATTTTCTTTTATGCCGGCTTGCGGGTATCGGCTCCGATGAGCTGACCGCGCGCCTTGCCAGGAAGGGTATCCTTGTGCGTGACTGCAGATCGTTTCCCGGCCTTGAGAACAGGTATATCCGAGTGGCGGTCCGCTCCGGGCGCGAGAACTACCAGCTCGTGGACGCGATCAGGAAAGCCGCCAGGTGAATCGCCCGCTGATAATAGCCGGCGCCGCCAGCGGTGTGGGCAAGACAACGATTGCGACCGGCATCATGGGCGCGTTGAAGCGACGGGGCCTGAAGGTGGCGCCGTTCAAGGTCGGCCCGGATTACATCGACCCGGGTTATCATTCCCGCGCCGCCGGAGTTCCCAGCCGCAACCTCGACACCTGGCTGACATCCCCGGATGTGGTCCGTTCGATTTTTTCGAGAGGCTCCATGGGCGCCGATGTGAGCGTGGTGGAGGGCGTCATGGGACTTTTTGACGGGCGCACGGGCGCCGGCAACGAGGGGAGCACGGCCGAGGTCGCCGGGCTGATCGGCGGCGATGTCTTTCTTGTCGTCGACTGTCAGCGGCAGGCACGCAGCCTGGCGCCGGTCCTTTCCGGCTTCGCATCTTTCGACCCGGAGCTGAAACCTGCCGGAGCGATACTCAACAATGTGGGCAGCGCCAGCCACACGCGCATCCTCAAGGACGCGGCACACGAGGCGGGAGTCGAAGTATACGGCGTGCTGCCGCGGCGCGGCGATATATCCATGCCCTCGCGTCACCTGGGGCTGGTCCCGGCCGGGGAGCGCGAATCGGACGGTGAAGTGCTGGCGCGGATAATCGATCACGTTGCCGAGAACGTCGACCTCGACGCGCTGCTCTCCCTTACGGCGGCAGAGGACACGACAGCGGTGGCATCAGCCGATGCGCATGCTGGTTCCGGCGAAAGGCCGGTGTCTGATGAATCCGCGAATCCGACAAATTCCACAAAGAAACCGCGCGCCCGCATCGCGGTCGCGCGTGACGAAGCTTTTTCCTTTTATTATGTCGACAGCCTGGAAGCCCTTGAGCGGGCCGGCGCCGAACTCCTCTACTTCAGTCCCCTGCGCGATAGCGAGCTGCCCGACTGCGACGGCATCTACCTGGGCGGCGGTTTCCCGGAGATATTCGCGTCCGGGCTTGAGGCCAATACGGCCATGCGTACCTCCGTGGCGGCGGCGGTAAGGGATGGTCTTCCCGCTTACGCTGAATGCGGCGGGCTGGTCTACCTTGGCCGCGAAGTCGTCATCGACGGTGAGCGGCGCATGATGGCCGGGGCCATACCGCTGGCCGCGCGCATGACCGGACGCCGGCAGGCCCTTGGTTATGTCGAGGCCGCGGCCCGCAAGGACAACCTACTGCTGCACGCGGGCGAGCGCGTCCGCGGGCACGAGTTTCACTGGTCGGCGATCGACTGGCGGGAGGACATGCTTGCCTATGACTGTTTTTCATCGGGCGAACCCGGCGGAAAAGCAGAGGGCTTCAGCAATGGATACCTGCTGGCGTCCTACGTCCATATTCATTTTGCCGGAAATGAAAATGCGACCGCGAATTTTATTGATGCATGCGCCGGCGTGAAAGGAGCGGTTTCCAGTGCGACCAGTTGATCCTGTCCATTTCAGGGATGGAGGAACCGGCGTCATCGTCATCGGACACGGCAGCCGGGCTCCGGAAGCACTCGTTCTTTTGAACTGGGTCGCTGACCGCCTGGCGGTCAGGCTTGGAATGCCGGTGCTGGCGGCGTCGTTGCAGTTCAACAAGCCGACGCTAGACGACTGTTGCCAGGAACTGGCCAAGGCGGGCGCCCGTCGTGTCGTCGTCGTGCCCTATTTTCTTTATGAGGGCAATCACCTGAAGATAGATATTCCCGAAGAGCTTGACCGTCTGCGCCAGGAGCTGCCCGGAACTCAGTTTGTGCTTGCCGATACGCTCGGCGCCGACGAGCTGCTGGTGGAAGTGCTGGCGCGGCGTGCGCTGCAGAAGACCGAACCGCTGAAACCTGAAAATGATGGGCATAACGATGAAGGCGACGCCGCGGACCTGCTCGCCTCGCTGTTAGGCGCCGGCTGCGGCGGCGAAGCTGATATATGCGAAAGACCCGTCGCGATCGCGCAGCATCCCATCGAAGCCGAGAGCTTTGAGATCATAGACAGCCTGCTGGAGCCCGAGGACCCCGAAGACCCGGAGTATCAGGTTGTGCGCCGTATCGTGCACACGACCGGAGACCCGTCACTGTCGCGCGCGGTTATCTTTTCACCGGGTGCCATAGCGGCCGGCGTGGCAGCCCTGGCCGAGGGAACAAAAATCTTATGTGACGTCAACATGGTGGCCGCCGGCATCGGACCGACCGCCGCCCTCCGTAGTATCGACGTGACCTGCCTGGTGGCGGAGCCCGAGACGGCGCTTCTGTCCCGGCGGGAAGGCCTGACCCGGGGCGCCGCGGCCATGAGGCTGGCGGCGCGGAAGCAGGCGGGCGGCCAGGATGAGGACAAAAGCTCCGGAGCGCGGACCGAAAAGGGTGACGGCTCCATGCTGGACGGCGCGATCGTCGCGGTCGGCAACGCCCCCACGGCTCTCTTTGAGCTTTTGCGGCTCGTCACTGAGGAAGGCGTGAGGCCGGCGCTGGTCGTCGGCGTACCCGTGGGTTTTGTCGGAGCGGCCGAGAGCAAGGACGCACTTGCGGCATCCGGCCTTCCTTTCATTACGATTCCCGGCAACCGCGGCGGCAGCAGCATCGCGGTGGCTATCGTGAACGCGCTGCTGAGGATGAGCTTACAAGGTTAGTGACAAACGCAATAATAAAAAATCAACTATTGTCAAGTGATGATTTGAACTTGTTGATAAAAAAATTTCATTTATATATACTCCGATGCTCAAAGCAAGGTCAGTGGGGCTTCCGGTTCTTTAATGGAAGCTTAATTGGGGCAAGTCCGGTGCAAGACCGGCGCAGTCCCGCTACTGTTAGTGAGAACCGTGTACAGACAGGATATTTGTCTGTCGTACCGGTTTTTCACAAGCCAGAAAACCCGCCCCTGACCAGAATTCCGAGAACCTTCGCGAGAAAGGGGCAGGATTATGACGGCATTTCCATAGATAACCCTTCGTCCGGCTTACAGGATGAAGGGTTTTTCATTTGTCAGCAATTGTCTGAAAAGTAGAAAGGATTTTCCATGCATATACCTGAAGGGCTTATTCCCGCGCAGCAGGCGGCAGCGTGGTACGTGCCGGCGGTGGGCTTTGTGGGTGCAGGTCTGGTTGGCATCAAGCGCCGCCTGGCCATAAACCCGGAATTAAGGCCTCTGATCGGTCTGATGGGCGCTTTTGTGTTCCTGATATCGCTTATACCTTTCCCTGTCCCAGGTCTGGGAACAGTCTCTCATCCCTGCGGAACCCCCATGGCCGCCATATTGCTGGGACCGCTTACGGGTACTGTGCTGGGGTCGGTAGCGTTATTTCTCCAGGCTCTCTTTTTCGCCCATGGTGGCATAACCAGTTGGGGCGCCAATGTGATTGCAATGGCGGTCGGCGGTTCCTTTTCCGCTTTTGCGGTTTTCAAAGTCTCCCGCCGAGCTGGTCTTGGACTTGGCTTTTCGGCCGGCCTGGCCGGGCTCATCGGGGATCTTGTCACTTACGGCATCACCTCGTTTCAGATCGCCCTGGCATTGCACGGGGATGAGGCGGTACTGAACGTCTGGGGTGCTGCATTTGCCTCCTTCTTACCGACCCAGGTGCCACTCGCGATCGCAGAGGCACTGTTCACCGCAGGTGTTGTCGTCTACATCGCCAACCAGCGTGCCGAGTTGCTGGAGGGTGCGGTGGTACGGCCATGAGGCGATGGGTATTGGTATTAATGGTTGCCGGAGTATTCGTGGCCGCCGTGCTTTTCACTGAATCAAGATGGGAAGGAGATGTTACCGAAGGGGCCGCGACGCCTTTGGCCGAGAAAGCTGGAGTTGAGGAGTCCCAAGTCCTGCCCTGGAAGATAGATGGCGACTTGCTGCTCTTCTTCTTTCTCTCTGGAGGCGCTGTTGGAGGTTTCGCCGCGGGGTATTACTGGCGGACCCTTTTTCCGGGCAGCGGTAGCAAGGAAATGGCGTAAATGATTCTGTTAATGGCAAAAAAAGCGGGGATACGTTATAACGTATCCCCGCATATATATTTCACTTATATAAAATGACAGCTATTTCCAAAAACAGCGATGGCTACGCCTGGGGAGACAGTTTTCTTTCACGGATAGATCCCAGGGTCAAGATTGGAAGCGTCGCAGGTCTTCTTGTGGTCAACCTTATCGGGGCTTCATACCGTGTTTCCGGAGTGATCGCCCTCGCCATGGCTATCTTAATGATCGCCGGACGTATCCCCTATCGCCGGCAGCTTCTGATGATTGCCTTTCCTGCGTCTTTTGCGATTTTTGCCGTAATTTCGCAGACCGTGTTCAAAGGGGGAGAGGTCTTTGCATCACTGGGACCCTTCGATCTGCACTTGCAGGGGCTCTTCCACGGACTTTACGTTTCCCTTCGAATTATCGCCGGTGGCCTCATCATCGTCGTCCTTGGAGTGACCACGCCGCTCAACCGTCTCTGTCAGGCACTGAGATGGTTCAGAGCTCCCGCAACCTTTATCGAAATCACACAACTTACCTATCGTTATCTATTTGATATACACGGTGAGTTTTCCAGAATGCGCGGCGCTCAGCAGGTGAGGCTCGGCTGGTCCTCGGCTCGCACCGGGCTGGCGAGTAGTCGCCTTCTGGGCGGCTCCCTCTTTCTGCGGGTCTATGACCGTGGTCTCCGCTCTTCCGAGGCGATGCGCTGTCGCGGATCCGGGCCGGTTGTAAATGGAGCGCTGCCCCGTTTCGGGCGAATTGATATTCTTGCCGGGATTTGTGCCGCATTGTTCATATGCGCCTTGGGGCTGCTTGCCATGGGGGTGGCTGCTTGATCTTCATCGACAATCTCGGATTTACGTATCCTGGTGGGACCAGGGCGCTCGAAGGGGTATCGCTGCATGTATCCGAAGGATCGTTCCTGGCGATCATGGGCGCCAACGGCTCGGGCAAGTCGACCCTTCTCAAACACCTTAATGGTTTGCTGAACGCCCAGTGCGGGAGCGTAAGGATCGCAGACATTGAATTAAACCGCAAGAGCTTCGACGAGGTCAACCGGTTGGTCGGCTTCGTCTTCCAGGATCCGAACGATCAGATATTTGCGCCGACAGTTCGGGATGATATCGGTTACGGTCCACGGAACCTGGGTCTCGACGATAGTGAGATCGGGCGGCGCGTCGAGCTGGCGGCATCCCAGGTCGGCATCACCGACCTGCTGGACCGCCCCATCCATCACTTGAGTTACGGCCAGAAAAAAAGGCTGTCGATCGCAGGTGTGCTGGCTATGGAGCCGCGTGTGCTCGTGCTCGACGAGCCGACCGCCAGCCTCGACCCCATGGGGGAAAAGCGGCTGATGCGCCTGCTGCTCGATCTCAACCGGCAGGGCATGACGATCATCATGGCGACGCACGACGTCGACCTGGTGCCCCTTTACGCGCAGCGCGTCTGTCTGCTGAGGTCGGGACGGGTGGCGGTACAGGGAGGATTGCGGGAGGTTTTCAGCGATCAGGAGGTCATCGAGCGCTGCCACCTGAGGCTGCCGCGCATCTCGTACCTGTTTGACATCTTTCCTGATATATCTGAGATGCCGCTGACGGTGGGAATGGCCCGCCGGCGGCTGGAGGAGATGCTCGACAGCGGCGAGCTGGGCATGACGCCCGACCGCGCGCGTCTTACCGGGATCGGCGAAGAGGCGCTGTGAGGTCCGGCTTCACAACCGGAGCCTGCGCCCAGGCGGCAACCCGCGCCGCGGCCCTGACGGTCGCCACCGGTTATGTCCCCTGTGAGAGAAGGGGCGGGAAGATGGGGGACCGCGAGACCCGGGGCTCCGTGGAGATCACTCTGCCTAACGGCCAGACGACAATTTTTATGGTGACCATGCATGCCGAAGGCGTCTGCTCGGTGATCAAGGACGCCGGTGACGACCCTGACGTGACGAACGGCATCCAGCTGTTCGCCTGTGTGACACCAAGGCTGGACGGCCGCGTTTTCGTCGACGGAGCCGAAGGCGTTGGCCGGGTGACCCTCGACGGCCTGGCGGTCAAGACGGGCAGGGCGGCCATCAACCCGGTGCCGCTGAAATATATTCGCGAAGAGGCGCGGCGGGTTCTGGTACGCGGCGCCGAGGTGACAATTTCGGTCCCGATGGGCGAAGAGGTCGCCCTGCGGACATTCAACCCTAAACTTGGCATACTAGGCGGCATAAGTATCCTGGGCACGACCGGCCGCGTGGAACCGTGGTCGAGCGCTGCGTACCAGGAGTCCCTGCTGCCGCAGCTCGATGTGGCCCGCGCCTGCGGCGTTAAAACTCCCGTGCTCGTGCCGGGAGCCAAGGGGGAGCGGGCCGCGCTGAAGTATGGTTTCGATCACCTGCAGGTTGTCCAGATGGGAAATTACGCGGGTATGATGCTGAAAGCCGCCCGCGACCGCGGGTTTACGCGCGTGGTTCTGCTCGGGCATGCGTCCAAGCTCGCCAAGCTCTCCAGGGGCGAGTTCAATACTCACTCGCGCAGCTCGTCGATGCCGCTGGATGTGTTGGCTGACTGCGCTGTCACGCAGGGGTGGAGCCGCCGCCGTGCCAGGGCGCTGGAGCTGCTGCCGACCACCGAGGCGGCGTTGACCAGGCTCAAGGCGGCCGGAGCTGAAGCGGTTCTCGACGAAGCGGCGCGGCGGGTCGCGGCGGTCATCAGGAAAGAGTTCAAGATGAAGACAGAAGTTTTTTTGACTGACAGCCACGGCGGGATAGTCGGCCGCTCAGGGAAAAAATGACGCGCCTGGCAGCCAAAATGCCAGCTCGTATAAGACAAAGGATCTGATGGGTTCGAAAAATATCCTGCATATAGTCGGCGCCGGTCCCGGCACTGAGGAGCTTCTGACTGAAGAAGCCAGACGCATTATCAGCAGCTGCCGTTATTTCGTCGGCGGCAGACGTCTGCTCAAGCTGGCGCCGGCCGATGCTGAGGCACATGTCATAAGCGCCGACCTGGATGCTGTCCGCGGCTTCATAGAGGAGAAGCTCAAGAAGGGTGATGTCTGCGTTCTGGCAAGCGGCGATCCTGGCTGCTTCAGCATACTGCCCTTCCTCGCGGTTTATTTTAAGGACGAGATCAGCGTCACGCCGGGCGTCTCCTCGATGCAGCTGCTGGCCGCGCGGCTGGGGATGGCCTGGCAGGACTGGACTCTCATCAGCCTGCATGGGCGTGCCGCCTCGGCTGGCATCGTTTCACAGGAGGGGCCGACTCTGTACTTCTGTGACGATAACAACGCGCCCCATGACCTGGCCCGCATGTTTCCGGCCGGAGCGGGCGACCGCGCCGCCGCCGTAGGTTCCAATCTGGGCATCGAAGGCGAAAAGATCTTTCAGGGAACGCTCGAGGAAATAGCCGCAGGCACATTTCCCGGCAATTCACTCCTGCTCGTATTGCCGGACCGGATTGTCCGAAACGAATCGACACAGGAGCAGCTTGACATCAACGCCGCCGCACCCGGTATCGCCGATGAACTCTGGCTGAGACGGGAAGGCATTCCTCTTTCAAAAAGTGAGGTGCGCGCGGTTCTATTGTCAAAAGCACGGCCGAAGTGTCGCGGCGTCATCTGGGACGTCGGTGCCGGCACTGGCTCCTACGGCATAGAGTGCTCCCTTCTTGAACCGGACGCCAGAGTTTTTTTAATCGATAAAAACCCCGAAGCCTGCTCCCTGATCTTGGACAACGCCGTCAGGTTCGGGGCAACGGTGCAGACGGCGGAAGGCGCGGCGCCGGACATACTCGCCGGGCTTCCCGGGCCCGACCTCGTGATCATAGGCGGCAACGACGGCAGGCTGGAAGAGATCTTCGCAGCGGCCCTGGAGGCGCTCAATCCGGGCGGGCGCATCGTAGTAACGGCGCTGCTGGCAGAGACGAAAAAGGCCGCGCATGCGGCATTCGCCGGGTCCGGCCTGCTCAATCGCCAGGCGACCAGGGTATCCATCGCCCGCGGAGAGGCGCAACAATGGGATGAATTCAATCCAGTTATCATCTTTACTGGTGACAAGGATACGAATTGATAAGCTCCGCTTATCAATTCGTTCAGGCATTTGAGCGTTCTTACTAGTGACCGCAGGCAGTTTCTGGTTTATAGTTGCATTTTTCAACAAACCACCAGGCGGGATTTCGACAGTTATCTTTACAGAAATTGAATTGTGAACATATGACCGGTACAGAAAATCTTGGTGTTCTATATGGAGTCGGGGTAGGGCCTGGTGATCCTGGCCTGGTGACCCTCAGGGCGGTGGATGTCATCCGCCGGTCTGCGACCGTAGCTTATCCGGTACAGCGTGAAGGGGCGGCGAGCAGGGCGCTGGAGACGGTAAGGCAGCACCTGACAGGCAGCAACAGGCTTTTGCCGCTCATCATGCCGATGACCCGCGACAGGGCGCTTCTTGAGGCCGCGCACGCAGACGCGGCGCTGGCACTGGTCGAGGCGGCCTCCGATGGCGGCGACGTCGCCTGCCTGGCGCTGGGTGACCCGCTTTTCTACAGCACTTTTGGATACCTGGCGGAGAGGTTCCCCGGACGGGTAGAAGTCGTCAGTGGAGTATCGGCGATGAGCGCCATGGCGGCGGCCGTGGGCATGCCCCTGGCCGCAGGCGATGTGCCTACGGTTGTAGTCACAGGACCAGACCACGCGGCGCTCGAAGCCGCGCTGGGGATAAACGCGTCCATTGTTATATTGAAGCCGCGTTCCCTGTCGCGGGAATCGCTTGATCTTATCGAAGAAGCGGGCGCCTGGGATCGCTCCAGGGCCGCGCTTGAACTCGGCGGTCCTGAAGAAAAGATCATCGGAAATATTGATCGCGGGGCGATCGCTGATCTGCCGTACTTTTCCGTGGTATGGATTACTCCGGCAGGAACCGGGGATATATAAACAAGTCCGCCGGCATCCGGCAGTTCATTCGTGACACCATAAAGCAGCAGGACCCATGAAAACATAAAGAGGCAGACGGAACAGAAAAGACAGGAGTGTTGACCATTGGCTAAAAACAAAAAAGAAAACCCGGTTTATTTCATTGGCGCCGGACCCGGCGATCCGGAGCTGCTGACCGTCAAGGGAAAGCGCCTGCTCGAAGAGGCAGACGTGGTCATCTACGCGGGCTCCCTGATCAACCCGGAGATGCTGAAATTCTGCGACCGGAAGGCAGAGCAGATAGACAGCGCCCCCCTCTGTCTGGATTACATCGCCAAGGTGATGATCGACCGGGCGAAGCGCGGCCAGCGCGTCGTGCGGATGCACAGCGGCGACCCGTCCGTTTACAGCACTATCGGGGAACAGATGAAGATGCTCACCGAGGCGGGCACCGACTTCTTCGTCATCCCCGGGGTCTCATCGCTGGGGGCCACGGCGGCTGCGCTTCAGAGCGAGCTGACGATGCCGGGAGTGTCCCAGACCGTTATCATCACCAGGGCTCCAGGCCGCACACCCGTGCCGGAGCGAGAGTTGATCTCGTCGCTGGCCGAGCATCAGGCCACGATGGCCATTTTCCTGAGCGCCGGCCGGGTGGAACACGTCCAGGAGATGCTCATGGAACACTATCCCCCGGAGACGCCGGCGGCCGCGGTCCAGCACGCCAGCTGGGACAAGGAGAAGCGGGTAAATACCACGGTTGCCGGGCTCGTCGACACTTTCCGCGAAGCGGGCATCGACCGCACGGCGATCATCCTGGTTGGAGACGCCCTTTCGAATGATGGCGAAAAATCAAAACTCTACGACAAGAATTTCTCACATGGGTATCGCGAAGGCATCAAGGAATAATACTCGCAGCGACGGCGGCCCTGATGGAAGCTCACGCCCCGTCAGTTACTTCTCCCTGACCGCGGGCGGCGCGCTGATGGCCCTGAAGCTCAGGGATGAGTTCGGCGGCATCGCCCACCTGCCGTCCTGCCATAGCATGGGCTGCGGAAACTGCGATCCCTTCGACAACATCGCCGATGCGCTCCCTGAAAGGTTCAACGCCGGCGACACAGTCATCTGCGTGATGGCGGCCGGCATCGTGTTCCGAATACTGGCGCCGCATCTTAAGTCCAAACAGGATGACCCCGCCGTGCTCGTCATCGACGAAGAAGGCGGCCATGTGATCCCTCTCCTCGGCGGTCATGCGGCCGGCGCGAACGCCCTTGCGGAAAAAATCGCATCTTTTCTCGGCACGCATGCTGTCATAACGACCTCCAGCGACGTGCAGGGGCTCGTTGCTCCCGACGAGGTGGCGCGGCGGCTGGACGCGGCAGTTGCCGACCCGGTGGATCTGCGCCGGGTAACGGCGCTGCTCGTCGATGGCCGGCCGGTCTGCATCGAGGCTCTGGAAGACCCCCATATCGACGGTTACGACTGGGTGTCATACGGGGGCGACTCGTCCGGATATGAGGGCAGGCTGCTGGTCACATTTCTGGCAGGGAACAATAATGACCGGGCTGATGAAGAGGTATCGACTGCAAGGCTGATTCCGCGAACGGTCACAGCCGGCATCGGCTGCAAGCGGGGAGCCGCCGGCGAACAGATCGTGGCAGCGATCATGGATTCCTGCGCGGGGGCGGGGATCGACCCGCGCGCCGTCGGCATGCTTGCGTCGATCGACATAAAGAAAGATGAAGCCGGGCTCGAAGCGGCCGCAGAACAGCTGGGCACCCGCTTGAAGTTCTATGCCGCGCGCGACCTTGCGGCCACGGGCCGTCCCGGCAATGATTTTGTGGAATCCAAAGTCGGCACTCCGGCAGTCTGTGAACCGGCCGCGCTGCTGGCATCCGGTGAAGGCGCAGGTCTCATCCTGGAAAAAACGAAGCACGGACCGGTCACGGTCGCACTCGCGGTTCCGTCGGCGAGGCAACCGGAAGCTCCAGACACGGACGATGACGCCGCAGCGATCGATTCAGGCACGATCATGGTGGTCGGCACCGGCGCGGGGACGGAGCCTTTACTGACCGCGCAGGCGGGTGAAGCGATCAGGGACGCGGACGTAATATTCGGATACCGGACATACACCGGGCAGCTCAGGAAGATTTTTCCGGACAAGATGTACATGGATGGGTCCATGGGGGCGGAGGTGGAGCGCTGCCGCGAGGCGCTTGATCTGGCGGCAGCGGGGAAGAAGGTCGTCATGGTGTCGAGCGGCGACCCGGGGGTTTACGGCATGGCCGGGCCGGTGCTGGAGATGGCGGACGGCGTCCCGGTATCGATCATCCCGGGCGTGACGGCGGCTCATATAGCAGCCGCGAAGCTTGGAGCTCCGCTGATGAACGACTACATCATCCTCAGCCTGAGCGACCTGCTTACGCCGAGGGATGTCGTCTTAAGCCGCGCCGAAGCAGCCGCGGCTTCCGATATGGTCATCTGCCTATACAATCCCACCAGCAGGAAGAGGCAGCCGCTATTTGAGGAAATCTGCGCCCTGATCGTACGTTACAGGTCGGCGGTTACACCGGTGGGCTGGGTCAGGGATGCAGGTGGGCCGGACGAAGAGTCCGCGATCATTGACCTGATCGACCTCGTCCGGCAGAAGATCGACATGCGCACGATCGTCATCGTCGGCAATTCCAGCACGGAAGTCATCAGAGGCCGGATGGTGACCCGCAGGGGCTATGAGAGGAAGGGTTCCTGATTTCCCGCCAGGCTGAAATGCCAGCGCGGAGTCCGGAGCCAGGGTTTATGACAAACGAGACAATCTATCTCATCGGCGGCACAACGGAAGCCCGCCGCGCCGTGGCCAGGCTCGAACAGGAAGGTTTTCGCGTGGTGGTCAGCGTTGCCACCGCAATGGGTGAGGCGCAGGCGGCAGGATACACAACCGAGACCGGCAGGAAATCCGCCCGAGAAATGGCGGAGCAGGCTTCGGGCTACGGGGCGTGTGCCTTCATCGACTGTTCACATCCTTTTGCCATCGAGGTCAGCGAAGAGACCCGCCGCGCCGCAGGTTTTGTGAACATACCATATTTTAGGTACTCGAGGCCGGCGAGCGCGGAGTTCGGATCCGGCGTCACGATCGTCAAGTCGTGGGAGGAGGCGGTTGACGCCCTTGCCGGTTCCGGCCGCAGGTCCCTGCTGACTATCGGCACGCGCAACCTCGCTCTGTTTGTCGCCGCGGGGCTGGATTTTACCGCCAGGGTGCTGCCGGTGGCGGAGTCAATAGACGCATGCACCCGGCTTGGGATCGGGCCAGAGAACATCATCGCCGCATACCCGCCGCACAGCATCGATTTCAACCGGACCTGTATCCGACGCGCGCGGGCTGCGATGCTGCTTGCCAAGGATTCGGGCCGCGAAGGCGGCCTGCCGGACAAGCTCGAGGCAGCCGCGGCTGAAGGTGCGCATGTGATCATCGTCTCCCGGCCGGAAGAAGAGGGCGCGACAGATGATCTGGACGTGCTGGTCGAGAACCTGAGGCAGTCGCTTAAACAGAACCAGACTTCAAAGAGGAGAGAAGGATCGAACCAGTGAATCGTTTGAGTGAAGTTGCAGGAGGGAAGGACCCTCTGAAAAAAGGCGCCGTCGGAATGTTGCACAGCGGATGGCGGCCGCTTCGCGACACGCGCAACGCTTTCGGTTTTTTCACCGTCATGCCGCTTTCGCGTGCGGGTACCATCGAAGAGATCGCCGCCGCGAGCTACCTGCTGCCGCTTGTCGCGCTCTTCCTCGGGGCTCTCGAAGGGGCGGCAGGGTGGGGATCCTTCCAGGTTTTCGGCGCTCCTGTTGCCGCGGCCCTTGTCCTCGCGGCCGCGCTGCTGCTTACGGGTCTTCATCACTCGGACGGGCTGGCGGACCTGGGCGACGCCCTCATGGTCCACGGCGACCTCGCGCGCAGGATCGAGGTGCTCAGGGACAGGACATTGGGCATAGGCGCCGTCGGCGCACTGCTCCTGACCTATCTGATCTCCTGGTCGGCCATAGCCGGCATAATAACCCTGCGACCTGGTTTCGAGCTTGTACTCCTGATGATGGCAGCCGAGCTTTCGGCCCGGCTCTGCCTCCTGCTCGTCGGCAGTATCGGCCGGCCTTCACATCAGGGAAGCGGCAGCAGTTTCGCTCAGGCGCTGAAAGGCTGGCGAGGCATTACAGGAATAATCATCACCCTGCTGGTCATGGCGTCGATGGCTGTATTCGTGCCCTTGCAGGCGGTTCTCTTCCCGGTTGCCGCGGCTCTGGCCGCAGGTATGCTGTTACTGCTCATATCAGCGCGATTTTTCGGAGGCATCGGCGGAGACGTGCTGGGCGCTTCGGTCGAACTGGGCCGTCTGGCGGCCCTACTCGGGATCCTTGCCGGGTTGTCTCTCTAGCGCATCTATGGAGCGCTCGACAGGATGCTTGCTGCCGTGAATGGCAACGGCAAGCTGGTTCGCGACACCAAGGATGGTCTGGACCTCTCCCGGCCTGAACGGGTATTTGTCGGGGAAAACCAGAGCCATGCCGCCTACCACTTCTTTTTTGTAGATGAGAGGCAGCGTGCAGCGCCGGTTGTCACCGATGTCGAGCGCCTTGAGGATGTACGCCTCGTCTTCGGTCGCGTTGTCGAGGTTGACCTCCTCGTGTGTGATCATCCGGCGCTCGAGCACCGCCCGGGTCAGAAGTGTTCCCCTGTCCAGGGGCGACTCCTTGAATTCATCCATCACTTTGGGCGAGTGCCCGATGAAAGCAAGATTGATCAGCGCGTTTCTTTCGTTGTCCAGATAATAAACGCTGGCGCGGAAACACCCCATTTTCTCGTCCACGGCTTTAAGAGCGTTTTTGGCGATCGCCCTCATGTCCTGTGACGCGGCGCAGGCCGCGGCAACATCGCGCAGGAGCCTCACCCGGTCGAGCTCCTTTCTCGTATCCTCATGCGCCCAGGAGTTCTGCACCGCCATCGAGGCGCGGTCGGCCAGAACCTGGAAAAGCCCCCATTCTCTCGTGGAGAACGCCTTCTCCCGGTTGCAGGCTATTTCCAGCACACCCTCGACCATGCCACCTATGCGCAGCGGTACGGTTAACACTGAGTGAATATCCGTCTCGGCGAAGTAGGACCTTTCCTCATCGTCACTGAGAAGATTGTCGATTTTCATCGGCACACCCTCCTTGAAAGTACGCCCGACTATTCCCTTGCCAACGGGAATAATGATCTGCGAAGCATATTCGCGCATCGCTCCGGTCACCGCGCGTGGCACCAGGTTCTCCCTTTTGTTGTCAACCAGGAAGATAAGGGCGGAGTCCATCTTCATGACATCCTGGGTACGGTTGACTATCTCCATCAGGACTTCCTCCAGGTCAAGCGAGACGAGGCCCGCCTCTGAAATCGCCTCGATAGCCTCCATGGACTTCCTGATGAAATGCTCGTTCTCGTAAATCGTCGCGTTCTCGATCGCCAGTGCCGCATGGGAGCCGATGGCCGTCGCGAACTCGATCTGCTCCTGGCTGAACCGGCGCTGGCTGTCGTCATGCTTCAGCCAAATCGATCCAATCGTCCGGTTGCCGGACACCAATGGCACAATCAGGTAAGATTTCGCGTCGAGCTTGTTGAACATCTCCTGGTATGAGCGGGAGATCTCGCGGGGGCTGGTCAGGGCCATGGCTTTTTTGCTTTCGACAGCATCAACCGCAGCGGCGAGCTCTTCGTAGGGATAGCGCATGCTCATGATCAGCTCGTCGCTGTAGTCTCCATATCCGACTGTGCCGACCCACTGGTCATCTTCGAAGAGGAACAGCGCGGCGGCGCCGGTTTCGGCTATATAGGCCATATTGTCAAGTACCACGCGGATGGTGTTGTCCAGGTCGAGGCTCGACATGACGGCGCTGCTGATCTTGAGCGCCGCTACCTGCGTATGCGCGCGCTGCACCGATGCGGTGACGTCGAACGCGAACATGGCCACGGAGCGAGGCGTTTTATTGCTGCCGACCGGCAGCGGGATGATGCTGGTTTTCCAGAAGCTGTTCTTACCCTCTTCCGTCGGCAGAAGAAATTCATCAAGATCGACGCGCTCTTTTTCCATCACCGCCTTATCCATTATTCCCGCGATGCTCCCGGATATCTTTTCCGGGAGCGATTCAAACAGCGATTTACTCACGTTGCCGCCCGCTGTTTCAACTATCTGCCGGAAGGTCTCGTTGTGGCTCAAGATTGCATAACCGGGAAACCTGAATTCTGCATACGCGATTGGCGAATTCTCCAGCGCCTCACTTGAAGCCTGTAGCTTCCTGGTGCCACGGCGGATCAGACTGGAGCTTCCCGCGGCCAGCACTCCGCCCATGCCGATGGCGATGGAAGTAAGCATGTTCAGATGTTCGATGTCGCTGGACTCGATCTGGGTCGTCAGGCAAAGGATCATGGCCAGGAGTCCTGTGCCTATAGTCTCCAGCGGGCTCAGCAGGACGGCAGCGGTGATTATCGGGATTGCGTAGAGGAGATCGACCCAGGGGACGGTTACCATGTAAAGCTCGTCCATCATTTCGATCAGTAAGAGCATGATGGCGATGGTCAGCAATATGACCGCATGTCTCCCGGGAAAATCTTTTCGAAAAAAAGACATAATTCCTCAGACGGGGAAAGTTTTATTTACAAATGCGGCAAGGAGAGAGCGCCCCCCATGAGCACAACTCGCGATGCTTGATATCACGCAAGGATTATAAGACATAAGATGCTGAAGTGCATCCGCTTAATATTTTCTTAACGCAAACAAGTAATATAAAAGCAGTCCCGGGGGTATCATTAATATACGGCTGGATATCATGCGGCCGTATATCCGATAAAAGGGAGTCTGTTTATGAGATTGAAAGTAACGATCAAAGATCAGCGATGGTCGCGGCGAAGGGCTCCGGTATTCACCCGTATCGCCTTCGCGGTGGCTGTTGTTTTGTCGATGCTGGCGGTCGTGGCGGGGTGCGGCGAGGAAAGCGCGACTGTTAACGTGACGACGGTCGGCGACACCGGAGGACGCCTGCAGATCAGGGAAACTTATTTCGACGCAGGCACCGTCAAAACAGGGCAACTAGCCGAACACAAGTTTGAACTGAGGAATACCGGCTCCGGACCGCTGAGTCTGGGGCAACTGGACGTAAAAAGGCTGGAGGGCTGCTGAGACGCCCAGGCGGTCGTGGGTTCCACGACACTGGCTCCAGGCGAGACTACGATGCTGACTGTCTCCATGCATATGGGCAAGGGTATGGGCGGCATGCATCTTTTTCAGGTAACAGTCAATTCAAATGATCCTGCTCCGGCGGCAAACAATGTGTCGATGCGGGCTAACTATACTGAATAATGGAACAAAAAATCCAAGGCGTGACCGCCGGCTCATTTAAGCAGGCGGAGGAACGGGAGCGGCTGGGAGCGTTCGGAAAGCTGCTGCGATGGCGGCTATATCCGGGGCTCTTTCACTGGCTGTTCTACATCGCGCTCGCAATACTGGTTTACTTCGCCTTCGCGCCGGGTCAGAGGGGGGAGGGCAACCTGGCCACAGAAGTGGTCTGGCGCCTGTGGTGGCCGCTGCTTCCGTTCGCGCTGCTGCTGGGCGGACGGATATGGTGCGGAGTCTGTCCCTTCGGAGGAGCTGCCGATGCCGCCGCCAGGCTAGCTGGAAAGAGGCCGGCGCCGCCCTCGTTGTTCAGGAAAGCCGGACCCTGGCTGGGGGCGTCATCAGTCTTCGCATTCGGTATCTCTTTCCTTGCCCTGGGGCTGGAAGCTGATTCAGGCGCCACCGGCATCATCCTCATCGCCATGACCCTTTTTGCGGTCTTTCTGTCTCTGGCGTATCGCGGCAGGACATTCTGCCGCTACCTGTGTCCGGTCGGGATGATCACCCGGGTATACTCGTTCTTTTCCTGGACCAGGCCGGAAGGCAGCGGCAACCGGGGCGAGGTCAAATCCTGTCCCGTGGGGCTGTCAACTGTAAGTTTGAGGCAGCCGAGCCAGTGTCATTTATGCGGCGGCTGCACCGATGCACGAACTCCAGGGGGCATAACCACCCGCTTTACCCCGGCCGGTACGCGCAAACCGGATATACGCGAGTTCGGGCGTGCCGAGGCCATCCTGTCCCTGCTGCTGCTCGGCCTGATGGCGGCGGACTCAGTGCGAATGACCAGCCTTTTTGCGCGGTACCAGCAGGCCGCATTACCGGTTTTTGGTTACAATTACCGCCTTGCGGTCGTAGCCGGTGTCACTGCGCTAACAGGCATGGTCCTGGCAGTACAGCTATTGATAACGAGGCTTGGAGCGTGGCGTCAGGAAGTGACGCCGGCGTTTGCAGGCGCAAGTTTCGCGTTGCTGCCGCTTACGCTGGGAGTGTTCCTGTCCCTGGCTTTGCAGCATCTCTGGTCAGGGGCACTGCCTTCCCTGCAGACGATTCTGGTCGAGTCGCGGCTGATAGACTGGTCGGGCCATATGCCGCCGGCGAATGTTTATTTCACCAGCCTGCCGCTCAAGGCCATACAGTTCAGCATGCTGGGCGCGGGGCTTTTCATCTCAATGAAGGTTACAGGCTGGGATTTCGGGGAGAAGAAACCAGCGGATGGCTCTCGTCTGGCGGGCGATGTCAGATTGACGGGCGCGTGGCCGAGGAGGGCGATGGTGCTGATGGCGGCGGCAGGCTTCGGTTTCCTCTTCTATCTGCCCATGAGCGGAGCCTGTTAAAAAGTCAGACCTGACGACGGAGATACATGAAAGAAACCATTAAAATATCATTTTACAAAAGGCATGCGTTATTCAGTTTTATCATATTGATATCGGCGGTCATCATCGCAGCTTCTCTTGTTTCCGGTTGTGGTTCCACAGCGGAGAACGATCCGGCCTTTCCGGAATTCGTCTACCGCTCCGAAGAGTCACTCAAAGGATACAGGATAGCGGCCGCAAGCCAGGATATCATGGAATTCGTCCCCTGCTACTGCGGCTGCAAACAGGATGCCGAGAAATATCGCAGTCTGAAAGACTGTTTCTATGACCGCAAAACCGGTGCGTTTGACGAGCATGCGGCCAGCTGCACGACCTGCCTTGACGAGGCCATGGACATAGATCAATTCAAGAAAGATGGCCTTACGACGGCTCAGATCAGGGAGAAGATCGATACAAAGTACGCCGAACGGGGAGAGCCGACCGACACGCCGTTGCCCTGAGTCTATCGCCACCTGCGCGAAAGCCCGGTAAGCCCTTCGCGCCAGAAGATGCGCCAGAATTCCGTGCGGCGGAATCTGGCATATTCGGCGCGCCGCGCCGGATCGGACAAAACGTGGCGGGCCTCGTTCAGCTCCTGCATCTTCATCGTCGCCGAAACGCGCTGTTCCGGCGGGCACGAGTCTGGATGATACTTGCGGGCGAGCGCCTTGTAAGCCCTTTCGATGACATCCGGAGACGCTTCCTGATGGACTTCGAGGATTCGGTAATAATCTTTCACTGGTTGGAACTTCCTTTTTGCACGCGCCAATAGTACAGCAAACTGGATCAGGTTACCAAGAGGCTCAAAAGAAGGCCACGCGGGAATTAGCATGATGCAGCCGCCCGCTCGCTGAAAACAAAAGAACGCGCATGCAGGAGGCATGCACGTTCAAATTTCGTTCCTTTTCCAGGCAGAAGATCAATGGCCGCCGGGTCTGACTGTACTCGCTCGCAACGTCCGCTCTAGACCCGACGCAATATCCGCGTCATTTGTATAGCAATACCTCTGTCTTCAGCCCATGCCCTGGAAGGCGGTGGAGCTCAGGCGGTTATCCTGCTCCGCTCTGACTCCGCGAATTGCCAGCCCTTGGAAGACCCCGCTCCGTTATTTTGATCTGATGTCAGGTCTGCAAATGTGGTTGATTCAAGCCGTTCAATCAGACTCTGCTGGATCATGTCCCAGACGGGATGCACCGGGCAGAAATCTTCCCGCGAACACTCGCCCGCTTCACGCAGACAACGATTAAGCACTATCGGCTCTTCGATCGCCTCTATGACCTCACGAAGGTTTATTTCCTCCGGAAGCCGCGCCAGAAGGACACCGCCCTGATTGCCGCGCAGTGTTCTCACCAGGCCCGACCGGGCCAGAGTGCGCATGATCGTCGGGAGATACTTCTCAGGAATCCCTTCGCTTGAAGCGATCTCCTTGGTCTGCACCACACTGCCAAACTCTTCGCTCGACAGGTGCAGCAATGCTCTGATTGCGTAATCTGCTTGTCTTGTAAGTTGCATGTGACACCTCCTTCTTTCAGATCAATAATAGAAGCTCAGGACTCGCTTCTGTTCTGCTTACATGGTCCCCCGGAACAATCTTCATTCCGTTTTGTGCGGGTAAGGCACAACGCAACCATATGCCGTAAATCTTATTTTGGAGGATATCCTGTGTGAGATTGCGTTCCTATCGGGGAAATCCCCCATCTTTATTATCGATTTAACTAATTTGAGTACTTCGGTTCTGTAAGATTGGGCGTCCCATGGGAGGAAAAACGGGAAAAATACGGCTATTTGCAGGCTATTATGTTAAAGGGCGGCTTCGCGGTAAAAAAGGGGGGGAAATCGTTGACGATTCTTACCACTTTTTTTCCAGATTCAGCAGTTCCCGGCCGTATCCGAGCACGCATATCGGCGAGACGATGAACTGGTAAAAGAGGAAATACGCGAGAAAACCGAGGATATTTCGCCGTATCTTCAGCCCCATCAGGGCGAAAACCTTTCTCTGGTAGCTCAGCATGACCAGGATTATCAGCGCCGTCAGAGGGAGCACCAGCAGGGTCATCAGGCCGGCGATATGATAGTAACCGAAACATGCCAGAACGACTCCAGGCAGGAAAGCCACGGTGAATGTGAGGTCCAGGGCCGGGAACAGCAGGTCCATGGCCACAAAAAAGCCCGCGAAACCACGCTGCTTCCAGATGATGCTTATATGGCTACGGAGCGCTTCGATCATCCCTCTTGCCCAGCGCTGACGCTGCCGGTAGAAGCCACGGAAACTGGCGGGTACTTTGGTGAATGCTATCGCGGTAGGTTCATGGACGACCCGGTGACCTTCCTGAAGCAGGGCCCATGTGAGGACTATGTCCTCGCCGATGCGGTTCGGCCAGCCGCGGGCCGATCTGACGATGCCCGTGTAGAAGGCGCTGAACGAACCCTGTGCCACAAGCGTGCCGCGGTACATGCTCTGCTGGCGTTTGACCGCGCCGATGGCCAGAAAATAATCCCACTCCTGCAGGCGGGTGATGCGCGACTCGCGCGAATTCTTCGCGAGTATGGAACCGGCGACGGCCGCGCAATCCGGGGTGGAGACCAGGCGCGCCACGATGCGCCTGAGTGCCTGCGGATGCAGGAAAGTATCGGCGTCTATCGTCACCAGAACGCGATGCGAGACAGCTTCAAGCCCGGCGTTCAGCGCTGCGGCTTTGCCCTGATGGGTTATCGAGATGACTTCCAGGCATGGCTTCCGCAGGGAGCGCAGGTAGTTGAGGGTTCCATCGGTGGAGCCGTCGTCGACGATGATGATCTCGATCTCGGCAGGGTAGTCCTGACCGGCGAGTCCGCGAAACGTCTCGGGCAGGTTCTTTTCTTCGTTATGGGCCGCGATGAGTATCGATACCCCGGGGAAGGTTCCATCCAGCTTCAGGGGAGGCTGTCTGTAGCTCAGCAGGCTGAGTAGCAGGAAGACGTTCAGGTAGCCGGGGACAATGGCGATGAACACGACCAGGATGATGGCGCCCGGCAGGGACACCAGGCCGGCCAGTTCGTCTATCCACGAATGCGCGAGAATCACGCCGCAAATCGCGAACAGGAGCGCGCCCAGGTTGGCGACCGCGAAACGCGACGTCAGACCGGAACGTAGCATGCCCCCCACAAGCTCGCTTCCGCCCGAGGCGGTTTTTGTTGGAGTACTCATAGTGAAGAAGATGGTCCAGGGAACATGCTCTCCGGGCCATAATTGTACTTCGCCGTTTTTGTCTGAAATTCCTTGTTTTGGCGATTGCGGAGCGACGCAGCGGCAAGCGATAGCATCAGATCTCGCAATCGACAACCGGACAGCCGCCGGCGTACTCCGGACCCGCGCGCACGTGGCCTTCACCGGGCTCACCGGCAACCTCACCGCTTAAATAAAGCACCTGCTGCTTCCTGCTGCCGTAGCGGAAGACGGTTATCCCCTTGCAGCCGGAATCCCAGGCCAGCAGGAACGCCTCACGCACTTCATCCAGGCCGGCGCTGCGCGGCAGGTTGATTGTTTTGGAGACGGCGTTATCAACGTGCTTCTGGAAGGCGGCCTGCATGCGTACATGCCATTCGGGTTTTATGTCCATGGCGGTGATGTAAAGCCCCCTGATATCTTCGGGGACACTGTCGATATCACGCACGCTGCCGGTCCTCGATATCTCCATCATCAGCTCCTCGGACCAGAAGCCCCTTTCGTGCGCCAGCTTTTCAAAGTCGGCGTTTGTCTCTAGCATGTGGGTTCCCTCCATCACGTCCCGCACGAACGATATGGCAAAAAGGGGCTCGATGCCGCTTGTGGTTCCCGCGATGACGCTGATGGTCCCCGTCGGCGCGATCGTCGTCAGGGTGGCGTTGCGCATCGTCGCAAAACCGCGCTGCTGCCATAGGCTTCCCTGAAAATTGGGAAAGGAGCCGCGCCGCGCCGCGATCTCCGCCGATTTCGCCGCCGCCCTCCTGGAGATGAAATCCATCATTTCGGAAGCTTTCGCGAGCGCTTCCTCCGAGTTGTACCTTATACCCAGCCGTACCAGCGCTTCGGCGAAACCCATCACTCCCAGCCCGATCTTGCGATTGCCCAGGGTCATGTCGCCGATCTCTTTCAGCGGGAAACGGTTGGCGTCGATGACGTTGTCCAGAAAATGCACGCCGATATCGACCAGCTCTCCCAGCCTCTGCCAGTCAATGTCGCCGCCGCTGGCCAGCTTTGACAGGTCGATGGAACCCAGGTTGCAAGACTCGTACGGCAGCAGCGGCTGTTCGCCGCACGGATTCGTCGTCTCCATCGGCCCCAGCAGAGGTGTCGGATTCGCCATATTGATGCGGTCGATGAAGATCATCCCGGGATCGCCGGTCGCCCAGGCTGCCGATGCTATCGCTTCCAGCACGGAGCGGGCTTTCAGGGTTCCGCTTTGTTCTCCCGAGCGCGGATTCACCAGTTCATACACACCATCCGCCCTGACCGCCTCCATGAACTCATCAGTCGCCGCTACTGAGATGTTGAAGTTGAGCAGCGTATTTTCCTGCTGTTTGGCGCCGATGAATTCGAGGATATCGGGGTGGTCAACACGAAGCACGCCCATATTTGCGCCCCGGCGCCTTCCGCCCTGCTTCACGACCTCGGTGGCGCTGTCGAATGCTCCCATGAAGCTCACCGGGCCGGACGCAACGCCGTGGGTAGTTCCGACCAGGTCGCCTTTTGGCCGCAGGTGTGAGAAAGAAAATCCCGTGCCGCCACCGGCCTGGTGGATGATGGCCATGTATTTGACGGTCTCGAATATTCCGGGGATTGAGTCGGGAACCGGCAGCACGAAGCAGGCGGAGAGCATTCCAAGCTGCGTGCCGGCGTTCATCAGGGTGGGGGAATTGGGCAGAAACTCACGCGACGCCATGACCCCGTAAAACAGTTCTTCGGCGATAGCGGGATCGTCGCCATAAGCGGCTTCAGGCGCGGCAACGTGTCTGGCGACTCTTCTGAACAGCTGCCCAGGTGTCTCGATGACCTGCCCCCGGCCATCTTTGACCAGATACCGTTTTCTCAGAACCGCCAGCGCGTTTATTGGCAGTTTCAAATCATCCCTGACTCCAAGGAACTGCCTGACCGAACGGATTTCTGCGTGCCGGCGCCTGTAGGCCATGTAAGCCCTGGCCGTCTCCTTGAGCGGGCTGGACATCAGGACATCCTCGACAATATCCTGTATCTCTTCTACTGCGGGGGATCCGCCATCAAAGCGTTCCTCGAGCCGCGCCACGACCTGCTGCGTAAGGTCGCGGGAGCTGCTTCCATTATGTTCGCCTGAAGCCTCGATGGCGCGGGAGATGGCGCGCTGGATCCTGCCGGCGTCAAACGGCTCTGGATTCCCGTCACGGGAGATTATTGTTTTTATCGCGCCATTGCTCATAATCAGGTGTTTTTCGGCGCTCCTGTCCGGCTGCGATGGCGGTTTGTGTTTAACATCTACCCACGGGTGGATATATATAATCTGCAGGCTTAACCTGTTTTTAACCTTTATTTACCGCAAAACCTTGCCCGGAACGGCATAAACGCAGTACAATACACGCGATTGAAAAACGTGCGGTCGTGCAGGTTCAGGACACAGGGGCCAAACTGCTGGAACCAATGGCGGGCCGCAAATAAGGAAGAAAGGTACAAATTGTCATTACTTCTGGAACTCTCTGAAGAGCTGGAGTGCAACGAGTGCGGCGTACTTTGTGAAAAAGTTATCTACCCCGCGAACTGCTTCCACTCCGGATGCAAGTACATCTACTCCTACGATGAAATGGGAAAGACCTACTTCGGATGCCTGTACAAGGTTTTCGGTGTTGAGATCGACCTGGGCGGATTCCATGAGCTGGAGAAGCGCAAGGGCGGCTTTGGCGCGGTCAAGGTCGTACGGCCACCTCTGGAGCGCTGCAGTCTCACTGTGGAGAAAGCCTACAGCCGCGATCAGGACACCGACTGCAAGAAAGCGCTCGCCGAGCGTTACGCGGCCGAGGCAGCGATTCATCCCCACGAACGGTAGGGCAAAGGCACGGCTCTGCCGCGGAATCTGTCCGGAATCACCCTGAACAGGTGAACGGCATTGGACCGTAACCATTTCGAAGAACTGGTCGAGCAGGCGCTTGCCAGCCTTCCCCCCGAATTCGCCGACCGCCTCGATAACGTCTCGGTGGTGGTTGATGACCTGGCATCCCCGGAGCAGATTCAAAAGGTGAGCATCAGGAATCCCCACGAGCTTCTCGGGCTGTACGAAGGCATACCGCTGACCAGCAGGCCAAATGCCTACGCCGGCGCACTTCCGGACACCATTTCCATCTTCCGCATTCCCATCGAAGAGATTTGCCGCAATGATGATGAGATCCGGGCGCAGGTTCGCAATACCGTCATGCATGAGCTTGGGCATTATTTCGGGATGAGCGAGAGGGAGCTGCGGGATATCTGATCAACAGTTTCTCACCTTGGCGCATTCCCGGCGCCCCTTGGTATAATTAACACGTCTTCGAAGCCGAACCAATATATGGAAAGGCTTTCTGATGAAAACTGTTTCAGCCCCGATCGTATTTCTGCTTGGCTTATTCCTGCTGACTGCATCATGGATGTTCACGAACAACAACCAGGCAGACGCCGGCTTTGCCGATGGCTGGCCGGACCTGGTCGCCACTCCCGGCTATGCCCGCTGGGAATCCTATGCTGACTAGGCGGCGGTAGCCATCCCACGGCGGCTGGCGGACAGAAGGCCTCCGGGGAATTCGCGCAGTGGCTGAACGTGGCCTATCACCGCTGGAAAGGGATATAGGAACCTGAGGTTCACCGGGAAGGGTCAGGCTTTTTAATGCAGAACTTACTTGTGTTGGATTGTCGAATGGACGCTTATAAGAACTGAAGGCATCGAAAACGATAGGGGTTAGCTATGGACTGTCAAAAGTGCGGCAAACAAATGGAGGAAGGCTGGCTTGCGATCTACGAGCCGTTGCCGATTACGCGGCTGGTATGGCAGCCGGTCCAGCCCGGACAGGTTCGCGTCAAGATGCCGGAGGGGGCGGTTCGAGTTATAAAGCCCAAAGCCGGCGGTCGTGGATGTCCGACAGCATATATTTGCAAAGATTGCGAGATGACGGTGTTTTCGTACTCTGAGAGTGATACGACGTAAAGTGTCTATGCCTGATCAACCGAAATGGGGTCAGATGCAGGCAGGGCTCGGCGGGATACATCGTGCCCTACTATTGATGATCGCGCTCCTGGGGAGCCCGGAAGCTATACGATAACGGCAAGCAGGGACGGCAACCACAGCATCAATGTCACGGTTGTTGCAGATAGCGGGCAGTCCACAGAATCATCCTCCGACGGTAGCGTCGCCCAAGCCGAGGGCGAGAAGGAGCGTATTTTCGACAACGGCAACGGGCTTGGCGGTAATCCCGGAGGCAAGATCCCGAAGTTCACCATCGACGCGCTCAAGTAGCGTCGTCAAGGGGGATCTCGATAAGCCTCGTTGTTACCACATGACTCTCCTACGAACGTAATTACTTACTTTACAGCCATCGCCGGGATGTCGCATAAAGCGCTGGTGTCTTTTACTGCAGAATTTACTATATTGGGTTGTTGCATAAATACGTACAAACACAGCTAGAAAGGATTTCATGACAGAAACAGAAGCAAATACAATTGAATTACTCGCCAGAATCAGAGAAAAAGCTCCACTGATCCACAACATCACCAATTTTGTAGTCATGAACAGTTCCGCCAATATCCTGCTGGCGATCGGCGCCTCTCCTGTCATGGCCCATTGCCGGGCGGAAGTCGAGGAGATGACCTCCATGGCCAGCGCTCTGGTCCTCAACATCGGCACGATCCAGGAGGACTGGCTCGAGTCGATGATTCACGCCGGTAAGACTGCAAATACTGTTGGCATACCGGTAGTCCTCGATCCTGTTGGCGCAGGGGCAACCAGACTCCGGACTGAAGCTATAAAAGAAATAATGGACAACTGTTC
>JBAZZU010000025.1:0-29327 GCA_041658605.1 Thermoleophilia bacterium
CGCCAAGCTGTTGGACGATGCGATCGCCGAGCTTACCACCATCACTGGCCAGAAACCGAAGCTTACGCGGGCCCGCAAGTCCATCGCCAACTTCAAGCTGCGCGAGGGCATGCCGATTGGCTGCACCGTGACGCTGCGCGGGACGCGCATGTATGAATTTATGGACAGGCTTGTATCCGTCGCCCTGCCGCGGATCCGCGATTTTCGCGGCATCAAGCCCAAATCCTTTGATGGCCGGGGCAACATGTCCCTGGGAATCAGGGAACAGATAATCTTCCCCGAGATCGATTACGACTCGGTGACCCAGACCAGGGGGATGGACGTGACTATCACGACCACCGCTAGCAACGACGAAGAGGGACGCGCCCTGCTGAAAAAAATGGGCATGCCTTTCAAGGAGCGTTAAGGAGATTTAATGGCCAAGAAATCATTACAGGTCAAAGCAGGCCGCACACCCAAGTATCCGGCGAGGGCTTATCACCGCTGTCGCCGCTGCGGCAGGCCGCGTGGCTATTTTCGTAAATTCGGGTTATGCCGCATCTGCCTGCGCGAGCTGGCGCATCGCGGCGTGATACCTGGCATGACCAAGTCGAGCTGGTAGGGAGGCTATCGAACGATGACCGTTAACGACCCCATCTCCGACATGCTGACGCGTATCAGGAACGCCAACTCGGGCCTGAAAGACAGCGTTGAAATGCCGGCATCCAAGCAGAAGGTAGAGATAGCTAAGCTGCTCAAGAACGAGGGATATATCGAGGATTACGCCCTTCTTCGCGGTGAAAGCTACGACAACATCGTTGTTGATTTGAAGTACGGCAAGGAAAGGCAGCACGTGATTTCCGGCATCAAGAGGATCAGCAAGCCGGGGCGTCGCGTTTATGCCCGCAAGGATCGCATGCCGAAAGTGCTGGGCGGTCTGGGCACGGCAGTACTGTCTACATCAAAGGGAGTCATGACCGGCAGGGAAGCCGCCAAACAGGGAATTGGCGGCGAGGTCATATGTTTTATCTGGTAAGCGCAAATTATCTGGAGAATAAATAAGTGTCACGAATCGGAAGAGCACCTATAGAGATACCGTCCGGCGTCGAGGTCAAGATCGACGGAAGCGACGTGGCGGTAAAGGGACCGAAGGGTTCTCTGGCGGGCAGTTATTCGCCCGAGATGGAGATACTCATGGAAAACGGGGCCGTTGTGGTAAAGCGGCCGTCAGACCGTGGCATGCACCGCTCGCTGCACGGGCTTACGCGCACGCTGATCGCGAACATGGTTGAAGGCGTGACAAAGGGTTTCAGCCGCGAACTCGAGATCAACGGTGTTGGTTATCGCGCGCAGCTGAAGGGCAAGAACCTGGAGATACTGGTGGGGCTTTCCCATCCGGTTATCATCGAGCCGAAACCTGACACAGAGTTTGAAACGCCCAAGCCGACCCAGGTCATCATCAAGGGAATCGACAAGCAGGTCGTGGGACAGCTGGCGGCGACAATCCGGCAGATCAGGCCCCCGGAACCATACAAGGGCAAGGGCATCAAATATGTTGAAGAGACTATACGCAGAAAGGTTGGCAAGAGAGCTTAAGCTATGGGTAAGACTTCTACAGAACTTATCAAGCGGCAGGCAATGCGCGCCCGGCGTCACAAGCGTGTACGGCGGAAAGTAGCCGGCACGACCGCGCGGCCCAGACTGACCGTTTTTCGCAGCAACCAGGGCATTTACGCCCAGGTTATCGACGATCTCGAGGGCAGGACGCTGGCAGCAGCCTCTTCCCTGGAAGTGAAGGAATCAGGCCTCAACAAGAGCCAGCTGGCGGAGAAGGTCGGCGAGCTGCTCGCGGCGAGGTCCAAAGAGAAGAGCATCGCCAAAGTTGTTTTCGACCGTGGCGCTTATCTGTACCACGGTCGCGTGAAAGCACTGGCCGAGGGAGTACGCAAGGGAGGAATTGATTTCTAGATGGCCGACGCATACGAAAAAATTGAATTGGCGCCCAAGGCGCCGGAGCTGCAGGAGAAAGTCGTGCACATCAACCGCGTCGCCAAGGTGGTCAAGGGTGGACGGCGTTTTTCCTTCACCGCGCTGGTCGTGGTGGGCGACTCCGTCAACCGGGTAGGCGTAGGCTATGGCAAGGCCAAGGAAGTTCCGCTGGCGATCCAGAAGGCAGTCGAGGACGCCAAGAAGAACATGTTTCGCGTTCCCAAGTACAAGAACACTGTCACGCACAAGGTGATCGGCAAGTACGGAGCCGGACGCGTAATGATCAAACCGGCATCTCCCGGTACCGGTATCATCGCCGGCGGTGGGGTGCGTGCCGTTCTGGAGCTGGCCGGCATTCGCGACGTCCTGGCAAAGTGCCTGGGTACGACGAATCCCATCAACATGGTGCGCGCCAGCATCGAAGGCCTGAAGTCACTCAAGGATCCCGTCGAAGTGGCGGCCTTGAGGGGCAAGACGGTATCACAGATCCTTGGCACGGAAAAAAAGGCTGAAGAGAAGCCCAAAAAGCCTGAGGCGAAGGAAGAGAAGGCAGCCAAGGCATGAACCAGATCAGGGTGACACAGACAAAAAGCATCATTGGCCGGCGCGAAGACCATCGGCGCACCATTCGCGCCCTCGGCCTCAAGCGCATAAATCACACTGTGATTCATGAGGACAACCCCGTTATCAGGGGCATGGTCCACAAGGTCCGTTACATGGTGGAAGTCGAGGAAGTCAAAAATTAGCTTTGTCATCCTGAGCGAAGCGAAGGATCCGGCGGATTCTTCGTCGCTTCGCTCCTCAGAATGACTGCGAGGAAGATAAATGAGCACTGAAGAAAAAAAAGAAGAAAATAAAAAATATATAGGCCTCAGCAACCTGCACCCGACGCCGGGATCGAAGCATTCCCGCAAGCGGGTCGGCCGCGGCCACGGCAGCGGCCACGGCAAGACATCCGGCCGCGGCCACAAGGGTTTTAACAGCCGCTCCGGCGGCGGTGTGCGCCCGGGGTATGAAGGTGGCCAGATGCCACTCTATATGAGGGTAGGCAAACTGCGCGGCTCCAACAAGAAGATGAGTATGCCCATGGGTCCGTTCCGCACCTACATGCTCGGCGTGAACGTCTCGCGCCTGGATGCGAAGTTCGAAGCTGGCGCCACGGTTACAGTTGAGTCGCTGGTTAAAGCGGGCATTATCAAGAACACCAGGACCCCGGTAAAGATTCTCGGCCAGGGTGACCTGGGTGTGGCCCTGACAATACAGGCGAACGGTTTCAGCAAGTCGGCTGTTGAGAAGATCGAGGCCGCCGGCGGCAAGGCGGAGGTTATATAGTCTTGTTCGCGTCAATGGCAAACGCATGGCGGATTCCCGAGCTGCGGGCCAAGCTTGTTTTCACGATGGCCATGATCATCGTCTATCGCTTCGGCGCGCATGTTCCGGTGCCGGGTGTCGATATCGCCAAGATTCAGGGAATAATAGATCAGGGCTCGAGGGGCGTGCTTGGATTCCTTAATATGTTTTCCGGTGGCGCCCTGTCCAAGTTTGCCGTATTTGCCCTGGGCATCATGCCCTATATTACAGCGTCGATTATTTTGCAGCTGCTGACCATGGCTTTCCCCGTGCTCAAGGAACTGGCGCGCGAAGGTGAGGCCGGACAGCGAAAGATCACTCAGTACACACGTTATCTCACCGTGGTCCTGGCTCTGGCGCAGGCGGTCGGATACACCATGCTCTTCAAGCAGAGCAACGCGCTGCCTGAGAATTTCAGCCTCCTCAATTTTTACGAGATCGTCATAACGCTGACCGCGGGCACGACGCTGCTGATGTTCATCGGTGAGCTGATTACGCAGAGGGGCATCGGCAACGGCATCTCACTGCTTATCTTTGCGAGTATCGTTTCCGGCCTGATTCCCGGAATCGGTTCGATGAGGGAGATGTCCCTTTTTTCCATCGTCTTTTTCCTGGCGATCGGCATAATCGTAATCGCGGGCATCGTCCTGGTGCAGGAAGGGCAGCGGCGAATACCGATCCAGTACGCCAAACGCCAGATAGGCCGGCGGATGACGACGGGCGGCAGCACGTATCTGCCTCTGTCCATCAACATGGCCGGCGTCATACCAGTGATTTTTGCGTCATCGGTGCTGATGGTGCCGCCGACGGTGGCCCAGTTCTTCCCCGGTGAGTTCATGCAGAACGTGGCTAACGGATGGCTGAGGCCCACGGGTCCGATATTCCTGATCCTTGAGGCGATCTTCATCGTCGGCTTTACATATTTTTATACCGCGGTGCAGTTCGATCCGATCGAGCGCGCCAATGATCTCAAGAAATATGGCGGTTTCATCCCGGGTATCCGCCCAGGCAAGCCCACGGCGCATTATCTCGACCGCGTGCTTACCAGGCTGACCCTGCCGGGGGCAGTCTTCCTGGCAGCGATTGCGGTGCTGCCGACGATTCTTATTTCGACGATGAACACGCCATTTTACTTCGGCGGCACATCGATTCTGATCGTGGTGGGCGTGGCCCTGCAGACCATGAAGCAGATGGAATCACAGCTGCTCATGAGGCACTACGAAGGTTTTCTCAAGTAGGAAGCGTGTTTGCTTGATAATTTGCAAGACTCCAGCCCAAATAGAAAAGATCGGCCGGGCGGGAGAGATAGTGGCCGGTTGCCTGGAGTTGCTCAGGGGCGAATGCCAGCCGGGAGTTACCACCGCCGTGCTGGACGCCGGCGCGGAGAGGTATATCAGGGAGCATGGCGGTATTCCCACGTTTAAGGGGTATCGCGGCTTCCCCGGAACGATATGCGCCTCTCCGAACCAGATGGTGGTGCATGGCATCCCCGGGCAGTATGTAGTGTCCGAAGGCGATATTATCAGCCTGGATGTGGGAGTCACGCTCGACGGATGGGTGGCTGACGCGGCCATTACCGTCGAAGTGGGAGATGCGGGCCAGCAGGCGAAGCGGCTGATGCAGGTCACGGAGGCCTCGCTGCTGCGGGGAATCGCGAAGTGCAGGCCGGGCAACCACCTGGGAGACGTATCCCATGCGGTTCAGGAACTGGTCGAGGAGAACGGTTTTTCCGTGGTCCGGACCCTGGTGGGTCATGGGGTCGGGCGCGAGATGCACGAGGAGCCGCAGATACCGAATTTCGGCACGCCGGGAGAAGGTCCGGAGCTTGCCGAGGGAATGGTGTTCGCGATTGAGCCGATGGTGAACATCGGGACGCACAAGGTTGTCGTGGCCAAGGACCGGTGGGCCATATCGACGGCGGACGGCAGCCTGTCGGCACACTTTGAGCATACGGTGGCAATAACGAGGCAGGGTCCGAAAATTTTGACCGCGAGCGCAGCCAGGGATCAGACGGGTATGGACGCAGCCTCTTTGCTGTGGTAATATACCCGTTTGGCCGGACGGAGATTATGACTCAAAAAGAAGAAGCCATAGAGCTGGAAGGTGAAGTCGTAGAAGCTTTGCCGAACACCATGTTCAAGGTGAAGCTTGATAACGACCATGAAGTGCTGGCGCATATCTCCGGCAAGATGAGGATGCACTATATCCGCATCCTCCCCGGGGACAGGGTAAAGGTGGAGCTTTCGCCTTATGACCTGACCAGGGGAAGAATCACGTACAGGTTTAAATAGTCCGGAAAAGGGCTTTAAGGAAAGAGAATCATGAAAGTCAGATCATCTGTAAAACCGATGTGTGAAAAGTGCAAACTGGTGAGGCGGGGCGGCAAGTTGCTTGTAATCTGCCCCAATCCCAGGCACAAGCAGCGCCAGGGGTAGCAGTCCCAGGGCAGCCGTGTTTCGGTGGACCACCGACAGGCTGCCGACTAATTGGAGGTTTTTGGTTTGGCACGTATCGCCGGAGTAAATATTCCCCGTGAGAAGCGGGTAGAGATTGGACTCACTTACGTTTATGGAGTGGGGCGGTCGACGTCGGGCAAGATCCTCGACGAGCTTGAGATCAACCGTGACACATATGTAAGGGATCTTACCGACAACGAGATAACAAAGCTGAGGGACTATCTCGACAGCAATCTCATCGTCGAGGGCGACCTGCGTCGCGAGCGGTCACAGAATATCAAGCGGCTGATGGAGATCGGCTGCTACCGCGGGATTCGCCATCGGCGGGGTCTCCCGGTGCGCGGACAGCGCACGAAGACCAACGCTCGCGGCCGCAAGGGTCCGAAGCGCACCGTCGGCGTCAAACGCAAGAAATAGAAGGGGTCAATAGATGGCTGCACCAAAATCAAAAGCTCGTACACGCCGCAAGGTAAAAAAGAATATTCCCGTGGGCCAGGCCCACATCAAGACATCGTTCAACAACACCATCGTTACCCTGACGGACAAGGAAGGTAACGTTATCGCCTGGGAGAGCGCCGGCTCAGCCGGTTTCAAGGGGTCACGCAAGAGCACACCCTTCGCCGCCCAGGTCACCGCGGACGCATGCGCCAAGAAGGGCATGGAGCACGGCCTGAAAAAAGTTGACTGTTATGTGAAGGGCCCCGGTTCCGGACGCGAGACGGCTATCCGTTCGCTTCAGGCCGCGGGCATTGAAGTAATGAGCGTCAAGGACGTGACGCCGGTTCCCCATAATGGATGCCGGCAGCGTAAAAGAAGAAGAGTCTGAGAGGAATTCGACTTTGGCAAAAGACACATCACCAGCATGCAAACAGTGCCGCCGCGAGGGTTTAAAGCTCTACCTCAAGGGGGAACGTTGCCTCACCGACCGTTGTTCCATCGATCGTCGCTCCTACGGGCCTGGCGAGCATGGACGGCGCCGGATAAAGCAGACCGAATATCTGACGCAGCTTCGCGAGAAGCAGAAGGCGCGCCGTTATTATGGTTTACTCGAGAAGCAGTTCAGAAATTATTACAAGAGCGCCAACCGCCAGAGCGGCATCACAGGTGAGAACCTGTTGCGTCTGCTGGAAACGCGTCTGGACAACGTGGTTTATCGACTGGGCTTCGCGGTTTCCAGGCGTCAGTCCAGGCAGCTGGTTATGCATGGCCACTTCATGGTGAATGGCCACAGGGTGGATATCCCATCCTACAAGGTACGCCCGGACGACATGGTCGCGGTCATGGCCAATTCGTCAGCGCGTGACGCCATCAGGGAGGCGACCGATCTTACCGCGTCGGTATCGCCGTGGCTGCAGGCTGACCACGACGCCCTGACCGGCAAGATCTTAAAGTACCCGGAGCGGGAAGAGATCGACGTTCCGGTGCAGGAACAATTAATAGTGGAGTTGTATTCCAAGTGACGCTGGTTGCGACGGTGGCATCATGAGCTTGATGGCTCTGGTAAAACCTTCAGGCACAGGATCACAATTTATGGATATGGAGGACGAATTGCTCACATTGCAGCAGCCCAAGATCACCCACGAGCAGGTCAAGGACGAAAAGGGAGTCTTCGTGGTCGAACCCCTGGACAGGGGTTTTGGTCACACGTTCGGCAACTCGCTCAGGCGGGTGCTGCTTTCATCCCTTGAAGGCGCCGCAGTCAGTCTCATCAAGATTGAAGGTGTTTCCCACGAGTTCTCCACCATCACCGGTGTGAAAGAGGACGTTACCGACATTGTGCTTAACGTCAAAAAAATCGCCTGTCGCCTGCACGGCGAAGTTGGCGAGATCGAGGTCAGCCTTGTGAAATCCGGCCCAGGCGCAGTCACCGCCGGCGATATCGAGTGCCCCGCGGAGCTGGAGATAATCAATCCGGACCTGCAGATCTGCAACCTCGGCAAGAAGGCTAAGCTGGAAATGACGCTGACCGTGCGTCGCGGCCGCGGCTACTCGTCCGCGGACAGCAACAAGCAGGCAGGCGCGGCGATCGGGATAATCCCCATCGATTCGAATTTTTCACCAGTCACCAGGGTCTCTTACGAAGTAGACCGCGCCCGCGTCGGGCAGCGCACCGACTTTGACAAGCTTACGATGGAGATAACGACCGATGGCAGCATGACTCCGGATGCGGCCCTGCGGGAAGCGGCAGGAATCCTGACATCCTCGCTGGAGATCTTCACCGGTCCCCATGAAGCCAGCACCACCCCCGAGGAGGATGCCGAGGCGTTACTGGAAATGCCGGCAGAGGCCAAGGGCGGCGATGACGAGATACTTATCGAGGAGCTGGAGATAGGCGTAAGGTCGTATAACTGCCTCAAGCGGGAGGGCATCCAGACGGTTGCCGACCTGGTGAAGCGCAGCGAAGCCGAGCTGATGAACATACCGAATTTCGGCAAAAAGAGCATCGACGAAGTCAAGGAGAATCTCGCCAAGCTGGGCCTCGCGCTCAGGAGCTAGCACGTTTTTAGGAGAGCAGTATAATGAGACACGCAAAGCAGGGAAGAAAACTGGGACTTACATCCGCGCATCGCAAGGCGATGCTCGGTAACATGGTATGTTCGCTTTTTGAACATGGCCGCATCAGGACGACCGTGACCAGGGCCAAGGAAGCAAAGCCGCTGGCCGAGAAGATGATAACGCTCGGCAAGCGCGGAGATCTGGCGGCACGCCGTCAGGCCATCGGCCGCCTGCGCAGCAAGGACACCGTCCATACGCTGTTTACTGATCTGGCTCCCCGGTTCGCCGAGCGGCAGGGTGGATATACACGTATCACCCGCATCGGACCGCGTCACGGTGACGCGGCGGAGATGGTATTCCTGGAGCTTGTTGATTAGCGGCGGGTTTCGAGAAGTAATAGTTTGAAAAATATCGGCGCCCTTCAGGGGCGCCTTTTGTTTTCGGGAAACTGGTTGATGCGGATTCGGGGTGTTATTGAACTTTTCCTGATTCGATGCCGGAGGGGCCGGGGTGGGGTGTTCGGGCTTCCACTCGGGTCTTCGACAAACGTTCCAGCCCGAACACCCCACTCCGTACGCCCACGCTGGAGATGTGAAAACCGGGTTTGATAATTATTCCGTCCCGGCTTGATAGAATCTCATCTCAGACTGATTCAACCAATTCGGCCAGGGTCGGAAATTTACATGAACGGATCGATAATCTCACTCGATAACGTCACGTACCGTTATCCTCACGCGCCGGAAGGGGCGGCGGCGCTCGACGAGGTCAGCCTTTCTGTCTCGCCGGGAGAGTTTATCGGCATCGTAGGCGCGAACGGGTCCGGCAAATCGACTCTGGCCCGGCTGCTGAACGCGCTCATAGTGCCCGACAGAGGCGCAGTGGTTGTGGATGGGTTAAGGACTGACGACAAGGCCAACATCAACGCGATCCGCGAGACTGTCGGCATGGTCTTCCAGAATCCGGACAGCCAGATCGTTGCCACCAGCGTCGAAGACGACATCGCTTTCGGTCTGGAGAACCTGGGTCTGCCGCCCGATGAGATAGATCGTCGCGTCGCCAAGTATGCCGTTCGGTTCAGGATCGCGGAGCTGCTCAAGAAGGAGCCCCACTGGCTCTCAGGCGGGCAGAAGCAGCGCACGGTGCTTGCCGGCGTCGTGGCGCTCGGGCCGAAAGTGCTCGTTTTTGACGAGCCCACATCGATGCTGGACCCCCGCTCCCAGCAGGAGTTTCATGGCCTGGTCGGGGAGCTCTGGCGTGCCGGCACCACCATCGTCATGATTACCCATATCATGGACGAGCTGGTGGATGCGTCGCGGGTAATAGCACTGGCGTCGGGCAAGGTTGAATTCGACGGCCTCCCCCTGGACCTATTTTCCAGCCCCAGGCTAATGGAAAGGACCGGGCTCATGCCTCCTCTTGCGGTGCGGCTCAGCGCGTCACTGGCATCGCGCGGGTTGGATCTGCCGGTTTCCCTCTCCCTCGCTGAACTTGTGAAGAGCATATGCACATAGAGGCGCACAACGTCAGCCTGTCTTACCAGGAGGGGACGCCCTTTGAATTTAAAGCCGTCTCGGGCGTGGACCTGGCGTTCGCGCCTGGGGAGCGGATCGGTATCGCCGGTCCCGTGGGTTCGGGCAAGTCGACGCTCCTGGCGCTTCTGGCGGGAATAATGGCGCCAACCTCTGGTGATGTAGCTCACGACGGCAGGAAACTGGGGCGCAAGCCGCTGCCAGGGCCCGGTAGCTTAGGCTTCGCCTTTCAGTCTCCAGAGAACTGCCTCTTTGAAAAAACCGTCCACGACGACGTCGCCTTTGCGCCCCGTGCGCTTGGGCTTAAGGCTGAAGAAGTCAACAGACTGACAAAAGAGGCGCTTGCGTGTGTAGGTCTCGATGTTGAGCGGTTTGGCTCCAGGAGCCCTTTTTCATTAAGCCTTGGCGAGCAGCGCCGGGTGGCCCTGGCGGGGCTGCTGGCCATGCGGCCCCGTGTTCTGCTCCTTGATGAACCGACCGCCCATCTCGATCCCTTGTGCCGTCACGATATCATCGAGCGCCTTGTCAGGCTGAACGACGAGACGGGGGTTACCGTGGTCATGGTCGGTCACGATATGGATGAGATGGCCCATTTCTCAAAAAGGCTTGTGATCATGGACGGCGGCCGTGTTGCCGCAGATGACGATTCCGGCCGGCTGCTGTCTGACCGCAATCTGCTGGAGCGCTACAGCCTCAGGCTTCCTGGAACTGTTGAACTTTGCCATCTCCTGGGTGAGGCGACCGGCGGAATTGTCGCGCCCGTCCTCGATGAGCCCGCGGCAGTCGAGCTGCTGTTTCAGATGGCGGGCGGCGCGGAGGGTGCTTCATGCAGCTGAGCAGCGTCACCATCGGCCAGTACTATCCAGGGACTTCTCTTCTACATCGCATCGATCCGCGAATCAAGATAATGGCGGCCTTCGCTTATGTCATCGTGCTTTTCCTCGTGCATGGTTTCGGGCCGCTGGCCCTGCTCGCGGCCATCCTGCTGGCCGGTATCCTGTTCGCGGGAATACCCGCGGTCTGGCTGTTGCGCAGCCTGCGGCCCATGCTCATCCTCCTGCTGATCACGTTCTTCTTCCAGTTGCTGTTCAGGGGCGGCGAAGAGCTTGCGCGGCTCGGGCCGGTCGCACTTTATCGCGAAGGCCTGGAGCAGGGCGCATTTCTGGTGACGCGTCTGGTATTCCTGGTGCTGTCAGGCTTCATACTTACCTTTACGACACCGCCGGTTCTGCTTACCGATGCTTTTGGACGCATGATTTCGCCCCTGGAGAAGATCAGGATACCTTCCTATGAACTGGCCCTGATGATGACCATCGCGCTTCGCTTTATCCCACTGCTGCTGATGGAGCTGGACCGCATCATCAAGGCGCAGAGGGCGCGGGGCGCAAGCATCGGCACCGGCGGACTGCTGAGACGGGCTCGAGCAGTGATGCCCGTGCTCATACCCCTTTTTGTGATGAGCTTCCGCCATGCTGACGAGCTGGCGCTGGCAATGGAATCGCGCTGTTACCGGGGAGGAAAAGGCAGGACGATGCGCCGGAAGTTGAGGTTCGGCTGGCGGGACGCTGTTTTTACAGCTGTCGCGGCGGCAGCCCTATCCACCAGCCTCTGGATCGGCATCTGACTGGATGCCGCCGCCGGAATTGAGTAGGGTTTCCCAATGAATACGATTCGCCTGGATATCGAATACGATGGCACCGGGTTCGCCGGCTGGGCGAAACAGCCCGGGCTGCCGAGCATCGAGGGTTCGCTCGAACAGGTGCTGGCGCAGATTCTGCAGGAAAAAATCTCCCTCTCTGTCGCCGGCCGCACCGACACCGGCGTTCACGCCCGCGGGCAGGTAGCCAGTTTTCAGATAGCCGGACAACCTGACCCCGGCAAGCTGCGCCGTTCGGCCAACCAGCTCCTGCCACCGACGATCGCTATCAGGTCCGCGTCGCCGGCCCCCGAGGTTTTCGACGCCCGCCGCGCCGCCCTGTCGCGGACTTATTCATATTCGGTTCTCAACCGCCAGTATCCGTCGCCGTTCCGTGGCCGCTACGTCTATCATTACAGGGGCCGGCTTGACCGAGAACTCCTGCGGCAGGCCGGCGAAATCATTCTGGGCCGGCATGACTTTACCGCGTTCACACCCACGGTCACTGAGCACGATTACTTCGAGCGTGAAATAACCCGGGCGGAGTGGGTATCAGATGATGGAAACCCTGCAGGCGAAGACGTGCTCACATTCTGGATAACCTCATCCGGATTCCTGCGAAACATGGTCAGGGTGCTAGTGGGAACCATGCTCGAGATTGCCCGTGGACGGCGCCCCCTGGAAGATCTCGGCGTCCTGCTGGCGGGGGCTTCACGGCCGGCCGCCGGCGAGACCGCCCCTCCGGCGGGTTTGTGCCTGGAAGCGGTCGGCTATCCTGATTTCCCGTAACGGTCCCGGGAATCCCGCCTGCTGCCTTCAGCCGGTCCTCGCTCGAATAATCAGGAACGTAGTCTGAAAACCAGGCCGCCATCCATAAGCGTCCGGGAAGACGGCTAAGTCAGGCAAACACCTGACCGAGAGCGATGTTTATTATTTGCCGGGGTAAGGTATTTATTCCGATATCCGGCGCCCGTCGCTAGTCCCGGCTTTTAGCCAGGAAATGCAATATGTGGCGATTAATTCAATGAACTCGGGAGGCATGCCTGAGAAGACCCCTGTATCATTTTGGAAAAAAGACTTGAGCTGAACATTTGCATGTCATATAGTTATCCTGGGTGATGGAGGATAACTGGGGAGATCGAAGAAAAAGGGCAGTATTGCCACGTCAATGTGAGGTTTCAGGCATGGAAAGACTCGCACATGTTGGTTCTTTCTTTATCGTTGCCGCGTGGTTGGTGTTGAGCTGGGCTCTGGTGGGCCTGGTTCTGCTTTGGGCTCTTTCCTGACTCGTGCTGCATACCAATCAGGAGGCAAGATATGGGGGATATATTTCGCGCTGCCCTTAAAGTACTTTTCGCAGGCCTGATTCCAGGCCTGTTTCTTTTTGCAGCCGGCTGCGGTAACGCGGCCAGCACCACGCAGGAAGTAAGCAGCGCCGCAACCACAAGCGCGGCATCTACAGCAAAAAGCATCGATGCGGATGCGCGCCTGTCGCTCAATGCAAGTCCGCCCCAAACACCGGTACGGCTGGTATTCATCCATCATTCCGTGGGCGAGGACTGGCTGGATGAAGGCAAGGGCGGGCTTGGGAAGGTCCTGCGTGACAACAACTATTTCGTAAGCGACACCAATTATGGCTGGGGTCCCCCCGACGTGGATTCGGGGTCAGAGAACATCGGAGACCATACGGACATTGGCTACTGGTACAGCTGGTTCGCCGGCCCCAACAGCTCGCTGTACATGAACGCCCTCTTCGCCGAGAAAAGCCAGAACACGGGCACTCCGTACACGCGCCTTGCTCCGGGTCTTGACCCGGGCGGCGAGAACGAGGTCGTGGTTTTCAAATCCTGCTTCCCGAACTCGGGTCTGGGGGGCGGTCCAAATGACGCCGCCGCTACGGGCGCAAACCCTCTGCGGGGCGAGGGTAGCGGCTCGGATTCGTTCACGGTCGGCAACGCCAAGGGTATTTACAATGATCTCCTGGCAGGCTTTGCCGGGCGCCAGGACAAGCTTTTTATCATCATAACGGCGCCGCCACTGATGGAGTCTGACACAACTCCCGAACAGGCGGCAAACGCCCGGGCGTTCAACAGGTGGCTGGTCAGCGACTGGCTTGCGGACTACAAATACCGTAACGTGGCGGTGTTTGATTTCTACAATGTGCTTACATCCAATGGCGGCGGACCGGATACGGGCGACCAGGGCAGTTCCGCCGGCAACCATCACCGCTATAACAAAAGTGATGACCTGATCGAATACACCGCGGGCGAGGGAAGCAACTTCTCGGCATACGCGAGCGGGGACAGCCATCCGACCGCGGCCGGGCTGAAGAAGGCGGCGAGCGAGTTCGTGCCCCTGCTCAATATTGAATATCATGCCTGGAAGGGAGAATAAGGCACGAGTGAGTTTCGGACACACGATCAGCGGAACAAAAGTTCGCAAGGCAATAATTGCCACGGTGCTTGTTGTTTTACTTGGCGGACTTTATGTTGTCCAGGATAATTACGCTGCCAAACGCAAGTCCAGCCTGCCTATCGACAAGCCGCCGACACCTGTCACTTCAGTCGCCGAGTTTCTCAGCCCGAACCCGCCGGAACACCAGGTCCGCCTGATCTTCATCCATCACAATGTGGGGGATCACTGGCTGGCCGATGAAGGCGGCAGGCTCGGCATGACCCTGCGTGACAACAATTATTACGTCAGTGACACGGACTTCGGCTGGATACCGCAGGACTTCGACGTCGGTTCCGAGACCATCGGCGACCACACCGATATCGGCCAGTGGTACAGCTGGTTCGCCGGCCCCAACAAGACCAGATATCTCGCCGCGCTGTTCATCGAGGAAGGAACCCACTCGTACATCCCCTTTTCCCGAAAGCCGTTTAACCCAGACCCGATCAGTGAGAATGAAGTCGTCATGTTCAAATCCGACTTTAATAACTCAGCGCTCGCGGGTAACCCTTATGACCCTCCCACCCCAACCACCGGTCTCAACCCGCTGCGATCCGAGGACAGCAGCTCCGAAAACCTCACCGTGGCCAACGCCAAGGGGATCTACGCCGACCTGCTGGTGTTTTTTGAGACCAGGCAGGACAAGCTCTTCGTTGTGATAACGGCTCCGCCGCTGGTGGAGGCGGCCACTACGCCGGAGCAGGCAGATAACGCGCGCGCCCTGAACCGGTGGCTGACAGAGGAATGGCTAAAGGACTACCCGTACAGCAACGTGGTTGTCTTCGATTTCTACAATGTCCTGACATCGAACGGCGGCAGCGCCCAGGTTAACGATCTCGGCATGGATTCGGGGAATCATCATCGCTATCGCAACGACGCCATCCAGTATTTAATCGCCGATGGTACCAACTACTCAGCTTATGGAACATCAGAAGATGACAGTCTGCCCACCGATGCCGGACTTCAGAAAGCCAGCGCCGAATACGTCGAGGTTCTCAATACGGCCTACCATCACTGGAAACGCAGCCAGCTTCTCGTGCCTGTATCGGGAGGAAGCATAACTGCGGGAGGCAGGCAGTCCTAACAGGATTCGCAGGGCTTTACTATTTCGACAGCTTTACCCCAATCGGAGAATATGAACGTCTCTTCCGACTTGAGGTCGGAAGCGGTGTTTGAGATCATAACCCTTTCCTGGTATATAAGCAGATCGTTTGTCCCGATCCAGAGGTCGACGGTGACACTGGAGTTGCGGGTAGATTCAAGCGCCTGGATCAGGGCGGGATCGGAGTTCTGTTTTTTTGCCTCGTCAGCCGCCAGCGAGGCATCGACGTCGAGCTGTATGTGATAGGTCTTCCGGTTTCCGCTGAGCGACTCCTCGCCAAAGTTGCGGGAGCTGCGCGCGAAATCGAGGAGGCTGGTGATGCTTTGGGGGTCAGGCGCCGAAACCCCGGTTCCTGAACTTTTCCAGGCGCCGCCTGTCGCCGCGGAGCGGGTATAGGTCCTGCCGCTGACGACGACAACTTCGACGGGAACGGGCTGGGCGTCAGTGTAGTTCTGTGTTGTCATTCTGATCCGGTCGGGAAAAACCATGTCGCCTTCACCCCGTGAGACGATCGTCCGGCCACTGATCGTCGTCCTTGAATCCATCACGAAGTGGACGCCCATGTTTGCCGTAGTGTTTTTCCTGACAGTCGCGCTGGTGTCGCGGAGCAATTGACCGGTGGACTCCGGAGAAGTGTTATAAATGACCGGAAGCGCGTCCTCAAGGCCCTCCGGCTGCGAAATGGTAACCGTGCGGTCATCGCCGCATCCGGACGTAAGTATGATTAGTGCGGCCGCAAGGCCCAGGATTGCAGGTTTGACTGACTTGTGAAACAAAGAAACTCCCTTTGGCGAATTCTTACCTTTTTGCCCTTCCCCCGCAAGAGTGAAACAAAGTCTTCATCATCCTCGAACCTGGAGATGAAGCCGCTGCAGCATTCGGTAAGCCAGACGCGGTTTACCCAAAAGCAGATCGACTGGCCGTCACACCTGTCCTCGACAAGCCCGGTATTCTTCAATATACCCAGATGTTGCGACATCGTGGGCTGTGAGATGCTGAGCCTGCCGACAAGCTCGCTGACGCGCGTCTCGCCCGCTTCCTCCAGGGTCAGGTATCTTCTGCCGCGCCTGGTCGGCGAGGGCCTTAAATACGCCCACACGCGGCTTATAGTCGAAGTTGGCCGGCTGCCGTGTGTTTTCAATATCTGCGGAAGCTGCTTCAACCATGATAAAGATATTATTGTATGAATTTATATATGTAAATTTATCCGGAGTGTGTGTTCCGATTTATATCTGATCTGAAGTCCTTTCATTAATGGGATGAGTGGAGTGGCAAAAAGGGTGATAACCGCCTGAATTAGTTATGATAAGATATTCCGATAGTATCCCGGACCTGACACGCTGGACGGAGATTTTATGGATATATCCAAACTGAGGACATTCTGCTCGATAGCCCATAAGGGTAATTTTTCCGCAGTGGCGGAGGACCTGTTCATGTCGCAGTCGGCGGTAAGCCAGCAGATTCAGGCGCTGGAGCGGCGATACGGGGTGGTTCTTTTCGACCGTGGCAGCAAGGGGGCCACGCTAACCGAACCCGGCAGGATTCTGTTTGAAAAGGCGCAGAAGATACTTGATATCGAGGACGAGATAAACCACAAGTTCGACGATCTGCGTGGTCTGAAGGGTGGAGAGCTCCATGTGGGCGCGAGCACCACGGTTGGAAATTATCTCATGCCGTTCTACCTCGGCGAGTTCAAACGCCGCTATCCCGAAGTGATGGTTTCACTCATTGTCGAGAATACACGTATCATCGAGGACCAGCTGCTTGCGGGGATGTTCCCGCTTGCAGTTGTCGAACATGACGTCCAGAACCCTTCGCTGCTGCGCGAACCGATCGAGAAGGATGAGCTGGTGCTTTTTGTCTCTCCGCGCCATCGCTGGGCCGACCGGGAGTCGGTATCCAAGGAAGAGTTAATGGAGGAGCCGTTCATCACGCGCGAACTGGGTTCGGGGACGCGTGAAGTGGTTGAGGAAAAGCTTAAGCTGGAGGGAGTCACCAAGCTCAACGTCGTCATGGAGCTGGGTAACTCGTCCGCCATCTCAACTGCCGTCGAGGCAGGTCTCGGAGTATCCATCCTTTCAAAACAGGCGGTCCACGCGCAGCTCGAGGGACGACTTTTGAGGCGCGTGAGCATCAAGGACGTCGTGCTCGAAAGGGATTTCTTCCTCGTGACGGTGGCCGATCGCTATGTTTCGCCGGCATCGGTCAAGTTCCGCGAGATGCTCGAGGGCGGCAGGGCCACGGAGCTGATTCCAAAGCCAAGCCAGGTCTAGAGCGCAGCGCCGGCAGAAACTGCCGGATGGTTTTTTCCACGCATATCTCCTGCAAAACTCAGCTTTATTCAACCGCGTCATGCCGACGGAGCCGGGGTGGTGATTGCCACCATCGTGGGCATATACACGTGCGTTTAGGGCCTGAATCCAGCCCCGGATGATGGAGCTATCAATATATCTGATATGATTCATCCGATAAAAAGCACTGTCCGGCGCTTTGCTTCTTTATCTTTTCCTCCCAATCTGATATAAATTTCGCCGGCTTGAAAGTGTTTGGTGCACCCACCTTTATTAGCTTCGCGGGCAGGGGGCGCATAATCCTACCGGGGTACTCCCGCAAGAAAGGAGTCGAGTTTATTGCATAAATTTTTAATGGATAATGGGGTGTATTTTGCCATAGCCTGCGGTATAGCCGCAGCTGTATATGGCATTGCACTCGTCATGTGGGTGCTGAAGCTCCCAGCAGGAAACGAGAGGATGCAGGAGATTGCCGCCGCCGTACAGGAAGGCGCGAAGGCATATCTTAACCGGCAGACACAGTACGTCGCCATTGTTGCTGTTGTACTGTTTGCCGTTTTGGGTCTGGCTATCAACTGGGGTACCGCCATCGCGTTTCTCATTGGCGCGGTCCTCTCCGCTTCGACGGGCTGGATCGGCATGATGGTCTCCGTGCGCGCCAACGTTCGTACGGCTGAAGCCGCAAGGAAGGGTCTCGGCCCGGCGATGAACGTCGCGTTCCGCGGCGGTTCCGTAACCGGACTGCTCGTAGTTGGGCTTGCCCTTCTGGGAGTGGCTGGTTTTTACGCGGTTGATCCGGGTAATCCCGATCACGTCAGGTATCTGGTCGGCATGGGTTTTGGAGGCAGTCTCATCAGCGTCTTCGGGCGTCTGGGCGGCGGCATCTACACCAAAGCCGCCGACGTCGGAGCCGACCTGGTAGGTAAGCTCGAGGCCGGCATTCCCGAGGATGACCCGCGCAACCCTGCGGTTATCGCCGACAACGTGGGCGACAACGTGGGCGACTGCGCCGGCATGGCTGCCGATCTCTTCGAGACGTACGCCGTGACCGCTGTGGCCGTCATGCTCCTCGGTCTGCTTAAATTCAAGGGCGTCGCCCAGGAGCAGGCTCTGTTACTGCCTCTCGTCCTCGGCGGAGTATCAATCATCGCTTCCATCATCGGCACGTTCTTCGTGAGGATAGGCAAGAGCCAGAACATAATGGGAGCTCTCTACAAAGGCCTGATAGCGGCCGGAGTGCTTTCGCTTGGCGCCTTCTACTACATCATTCCCCAGATAACTGAGGGCAAGGGTCTGAAGAATGTAGACGGCACGGTTTACTCGGATATGCAGCTCTGGATCTGCGCCGCCGTCGGCCTTGTGGTCACCGGCGCGATCGTCGTCATTACCGAATACTACACCGCGACCAAGTATGCCCCGGTCAAGCACATCGCCGAAGCATCACAGACTGGTTCCGCGACTAACATCATCGCCGGCCTCGCGGTCAGCATGAAGTCAACCGCGCTGCCGGTACTCGCCATCAGCGCTGGTATCCTCGTGGCAAACTATGAGGCCGGAATCTACGGCATCGCGATCGCTGTCATGGCTCAGCTTTCCATGACCGGCATTATCGTTGCCATCGACGCCTACGGCCCCATCACAGATAACGCCGGCGGCATCGCCGAGATGGCAGAGATGCCGGAAGAGGTCCGGGCGGTCACTGATCCCCTGGACGCGGTCGGCAACACCACCAAGGCTGTCACCAAGGGTTATGCCATCGGCTCCGCCGGTCTGGCCGCCCTGGTGCTGTTCGCCTCATACACACAGGATCTGACTGAAGGCCTGGCAAAAGCGGGTCAGCATGCGGCAGTTACTTTCGACCTCTCTCAGCCGACGATAATCGTCGGCCTGTTCGTCGGCGGCCTGCTGCCGTTCATCTTCGCTTCTCTCTGCATGGAAGCCGTCGGCAGCGCGGGCGGCATGGTCGTGGAGGAAGTACGGCGCCAGTTCCGCGAGATTCCCGGCATCATGGAAGGAACAGGCAAGCCTGAGTACGGCAAGTGCGTGGATATCGTGACCAAGGCCGCGCTTCGCAAGATGATGCTTCCCGCACTCATACCGATAAGCGCACCGCTGATCGTGGGCCTGGTTCCGAAGGCTCTCGGCAACGCGCAGCTCGGTTACGAGATGCTCGGCGGCATGCTGGTGGGCAGTATCGTCACTGGTATCTTCCTGGCCATCTCCATGACCAGCGGCGGCGGCGCCTGGGATAACGCCAAGAAGCTCATTGAGGACGGCGTTTACGGCGGCAAGGGCTCAGACGCCCACGCAGCCGCGGTAACCGGCGACACCGTAGGCGATCCCTACAAGGACACCGCCGGTCCGGCAATCAACCCGATGATCAAGGTCGTCAATATCGTGGCCCTGTTGATCATCCCGTTAATGACTTAACAGTACCGAATGGTATAGGCGCGCTGATGCGCCTGCATATGTAACGAACGGGGCGGGCCCTCCGGGCCCGCCCCGTTTAATTGGGACACCTTACTTAATTCCTTCACGATTGTTCAAGATGTGCACATTTCATCAGGAATTAAGTAAGGTGTCCCAACCCGCTTGTAAGTTTCAGCCCGGAAGTACGATAATTGCATTTGATTCAACTTAAGCCTGCCCAATGATAAACAACACAAAAAAGTTTCTGAGTCTGATCATCATGCTCATCGGCCTGGCGGTGATAGTACGCTCCGTCATGCTCACGGGTCCGCTATCCCTTTCGGCCGGCCTGGTCACTGGCATCGCCTTCACCGCTTACGGCGCGGTCCGCTTTTATTACATGAGGGAGAAGTCCTAGATGGCCCGCCGCCGTTTCCGCAAGGTCTATGAGCTGCAGCGCGTTTTAGGCTGGCCGGCTCTTTATTCCGCCGCCTACGGCAACGTGGGTTCGTCCATCTACTACGCTCTCGGAGTTGTTGCCGCCTTTGCGCTGGGTCTATCGCCGGTGGTCTTCATGCTCGCCGGACTTCTGTTCGCGCTTACCGCTTTCTCTTACGCCGAAGCCACAGCCGCTGTCCCTGAAGCCGGGGGGTCGTCGAGTTTCGCCCGCCGCAGCTTCAACGAGCTGGCGAGTTTCGGCGCCGGATGGGCGCTCACGCTTGATTACATCATCACTATCGCCATCTCAGCCTTTTTCGTTCCCAACTATCTCGCTGTTTTCTTCCCCGTCCTCAAGGAGTGGCCGGCCAATACCATCGGCGGTATCGTGGTCATATTTTTTCTGGTGATCATGAATATCATCGGGGTCAAGGAATCATCCGGACTTAACATCCTGCTGGCCGTGATGGATCTCATCACCCAGGTGCTGCTTGCGATTGTCGGTATCTTCATGCTTTTGAATCCGGAGATCCTGATCAACAACGTCCACTGGGGCGTGGCGCCGACCTGGAGCAACCTGCTTTACGGAATCTCAATCGCCATGGTCGCGTACACCGGCATTGAAACGGTTTCGAATCTTGCGGAAGAAGCCAAGCAGCCGCACCGTGACGTGCCCAAATCGATAATGCTGGTTCTGGTCACCGTCCTCGCCATATATGCGGCGATCTCGACGATCTCGCTCAGCGTCATGCCGGTGCATGAGGCTTTCAAGAACACAGAAAGGCGTGAGGTGGTCGCAACCATCAAAAGCGACGGGCAGGTGGTGGAGGAAAAAACCCGGGCGCAGGACAGCGAGAGCGATGAACCGCCGGCCGTGATCGGCCAGCTCAACGATGAGGGGCAGGTGATCGGTGATTCCGGCGAGGTCGTCCAGATCGACGGTGAGCGCACCTGGGTCACCGACCTGTCCGAGAAATGGCTTGAAGACCCGATCATGGGCATCGTCAAGGACAAGGACCGCGGCATCGCCAGCCACTGGCCCGTTGTGGCAAAGATAATGGCGGCCTGGGTCGGAATCCTGGCGGCGACGATCCTCTTGATCGCCGCCAATGCCGGCATCCTGGGGATATCCAGGCTGTCCTATTCGATGGGCCAGCACAAACAGCTGCCGCCGGTCTTCAACAAGGTCCACAGCCGCTTTCATACTCCCTACACCTCAATAATATTCTATGGCATCGTTGCCTCGCTGCTGTTGCTTCCCGGCAAAGTCGACCTGCTTGCGGACCTTTACAGTTTCGGGGCCATGATCTCGTTTACGATCGCCCACATTTCCGTAGTGGCGCTCAGGATCAAGGAACCCTACCTGGGACGGCCGTTCAAGGCCCCGCTCAACATCCAGTTAGGGGAGATATCGCTGCCGCTCACAGCAATCGTCGGCGGTATCGGCACCTTCACGGTCTGGGTGATCGTGATAGTGACGCACGAATGGGGCAGGTATGTCGGTTTCAGCTGGATGATCCTCGGCTTCATCATGTATTTCTTCTACAGGCGCTCACAGAAGCTGTCACTCACCGAGACCGTGAAAATCGAAGTCGCGCCTGTTAAGTATCCGGATGTGGAGTACAATAATATCCTCGTGCCGATGGTTGGCTCCAGGATCTCCAGCGAGGCCATGGTCATGGCCTGCCAGCTGGCCGCGGAAGAGAAGTCGGCAATACAGGCGCTGGTCGTCATCGAGGTACCGATGAACCTGCCGCTGGAGAGCGTGCTACCGGAAGAGCAGAAGGTGGCCGAGGGCCTGCTTGACGAGGCTATAGAGTTGGCCAAGGAGTACGCGGTGCCTCTCTACCCGAAGATCGTCGCCGGCCGTGTCGCCGGCAGGACAATCGTCGAGGAGGCCATCGCCAGCAAGTCGCAGATCGTCATGATCGGTGCGGAGAGAACAAGACGAACCGGTGAGCGTTTCTTCGGCGGCACCGTGGAATACGTGCTCAGGAAGGCGCCATGCAAGGTTCTGGTGGTTTCCGGGGAAAAGGAAATGAAGTAATTGAGATTCGAGGTGAGCACATGTATGTAGTCATAGTCGGATGCGGACGTGTCGGTTCCGCGCTGGCCCTCGGGCTGATTTCCGAAGGCCACAAGGTCGCGGTCATCGACGAGGATGAAGACGCTCTGCAGAGGCTGGGCGAGGATTTTCCAGGCGATTTCGTCCATGGCGTGGGCATCGACATCAAGGCGCTTGAGAAAGTGCATACGGAAAACGCGGATGCGTTCGTCGCGGCGACCGACGGCGACAACACAAATATCGTATCGGCTCAACTAGCCAAGGAGCGCTTCGGCGTCAAATCCGTCGTCACGCGCGTCTACGACCCTAACCGCGCAAAATTCTTCAAGGAGAAGATGGGCATCAACACGATCTGTCCCACCGCCGATACGATCGACCTGCTGGCGCGGGCCGTAAAGAGCGAGGTGGCTTCCTGATGTTTGTCGTGATCGCCGGTGGAGGAAAAGTAGGGCGTACCTTGACGCGCATGCTGACGAGCAGGGGGAACGAAGTCATGATGATCGAGCAGGACCGCCGCCGCTACCAGAGGCTGACCCAGGAATTCGATGAATCGGTGATGCTGGGTGACGCCACCGAGATCTTCAATCTCGAGCGGGCCGGAATCGAGCGCGCCGATGTCGTCGCGGCGGTCACAGGCGACGATGAGGACAATATCATCATCTGCCAGGTGGCCAATCACAAGTTCAATGTGCCCAAGGCTATCGCCCGCGTGAATAATCCCGAGAACCAGGAGGCGTTCGACGTACTCGGCATCGGGCCGACGGTTTCGGCCACGAACTCGCTGCTCTCGCTGATCGAACATGAGATGCCCACGCACAAGCTCGTCCATCTGCTTAACCTGAAGAAGGAAAACCTCGAGATAGTGGAGGTGATGGTAGAGGAGGGCTCATCGCTTTCGCACAAGCGCATCGAGGAGATAGAACTGCCGGCGGGCGTCCTGCTCATTTCCATCCTGCGCGACACCCATGCGCTTATCCCGCAGGGCTCCACCGAGCTGCGCGCCGGCGATCAGATACTGGCCATCCTCGAACCGGGCAGGGAAGAGGAACTGACGCACCTGTTCCTTTCAGAGTAGCCTGAGTCCATCCCGCTGGCTCCGTGACCAACATCACACTCCTGATGCGGCCGCGGTTGTTATAACAGCCGCCGTCGCGGGGTATGCTAATAACACGCAGGCATCAAGACCCCGCCCCTGGATCCTCCGGCGCGGCCGTGATTTTTCAGGAAGGAGAAATTATGACGGACATGAAGGAAATAACGGAAATAAGCGGCGAGACGATCATCGGTGACGTAGTCGAATGGCTCCCCGGTGGGGCGGACGTGATTGAAAAATATTTTGGCAACGGCTGCTTTTCCTGTCCAGGCATCCGCATGGAGTCGATCAATTTCGGCGCCACCATGCATGGCATCGACGCCGAACTTGTAGTCGCGGATTTAAGGGACCTTCTCGATAAAGGCTGATTGAAGAACATCGGACGGATATAAGGAATGCGGAATAATATAAGAGACCGGCCAACAGGCCGGTCTCTTTTTGCTGGTAATAATTTCCTTCCCGCTGGTTATTCCTTCGCGGGCGGTTTCTTCGCGGGGACGACCGGTGTTGGCGCTGGAAGCGCGCCGGAGATCGTCATCCACATGTTCCACGCGAAGATGACGCCGCCCAGCGCGTACAGCGCTCCGAAGGGAGCAACCGCCCAGCGCAGCAGGTCGGCGCTGGAGTAAGCCGCGACCAGCAGTGCAACGAACATGCCCGCCAGCCCGATGATATTCATCCACAACTGCACGGTGGAAGCGCCTTCGTTGTGCAGTGGCCGGCCGCTGAACCTCGGCAGGATATGATATCCCACACCGAAGATCAGCATCATGACCGCGCCCAGCAGGTTGATGTGGGCATGGGCGCTGGTAATGTACTGGGGAATATCAGCCTTCGGCAATATATGCAGCGCCATCAACACCCCAAGGATAACTCCCGCCGCCAGTGACAGCAGGCTCGTCTTGATAAAGCCGATAACCGTGGGACTCATTCAAACCCCCTCTGGATCGAGTTATATTTGCGTGCAGAGTGCGAGCAGTTATCGAAACGTCTCAATGGGCGCCGTGTATCAGGATGGGGAGGCAATGGACACACACCCATTCATCCCTGCCTTCCTTGACGCAGGATAAAAGCACCGCCTGGTCGCTGCTTTTGCCGCATTCCAAACACTTGGGTGTCGTCTGATCGTTCATTGTTCTCCTTTGATCTGAAAGTAGTATTGTTTTCGCAGTCCTTTCCGCTTGTACCTTTATCTATCCCGAAACAGCATTGCGAAAACAAATGGCATATATTGAGGATAACCGCGGGAACGGGAAGCTAAGATGAGGCCGGTCAAAAGGGGATGTGAGCCTGGTCACACATTTGGCGACACCATGGGGCAACGGGACGCTATCGCGCCCAGATCCGGAGCTTCTCCCTGTCCGTGATCGTGATCAGGCGGCGGTTTAGCTCCAGCATCTTCTGTTTTTCCATCTTTTTGAGCTCGCGGGTGACTGTCTCGCGGGAAGTGCCCACGATGTCCGCCAGCTCCTGGCGCGAAAGCGGCAGCTCGATCAGGATCCCCGCCTCTGTTTCAGTCCCGTAATCATCCGCCAGCCGGGACAGCAACCCGGCAAGGCGATGAGGCACCTGCTTGAACGAGAGGTCACGGACGAGCTCGAGCGCCTGGCGTAGCCGCAATCCCAGGACCCTGATTATCTTGAGCGCGATTTCCGGGTGGCGCCGCACTACCTCGTTCAGATCCTCGCGGCGGATGAGATATATCTCTGAATCGGACATGGTAGCGGCCGAAGCCGGGTAGGGGCCGCCGTCGAACGCGGGGACATCACCGAATATCTGTCCGTCGCCGAGCATGGTCAGGACCTGCTCCCGGCCGTCCGCGGACGCCTTGTATATTTTTACCATGCCGGTTTTGACCAGGTAGAAAGTCGAGGCCGGGTCGTTCTCGTGGAAAACGACCGTGTTTTTTTTCAGTTTTCTCTTGACGACGAGCGGGACTATCTCGTCGAGCTCCCCGTCATCCATGCCGGAAAAGATGGGTGTTTTCCTGAGATATTCTTTCCTGGTATCAGTCATGCGGTAATTCTAACGCATATGACGGATAACGTAAGACCCCGATTCCAGGCGTGCTTCTAACTGTTATAATATCCTTCAAGGCCTATTGCTCCATGGGGGTGTCAACAGGCGAATGAGGGAACCTTCAATTTCATCATTATCCCCGGACCAGTCCTCTTCACAGGCGCTGTCACGCGCGGGTGAATATATCGGCAGGAAGAACCTGGTCGGCAGCATGGACCGCGTTTTATGCATGGTCTCAGGCGGAGCCGACTCGGTGGCGATGCTAAACATCCTGCATTCATTGTCAATCAGCAGCAAGACTTCTTTCCCCGGCGACTTCTCCCTTGGCATCTGCCATGTAAACTACGGGCGCCGTGATACAGAAAGCGACGCGGACGAAGCTTTTGTCCGCGGTCTGGGCGACGGGATGGGTATCCCAGTCCATACCCTGCGCGCGCCCAGTGAAAAGCGTTCCAATTTTCAGTCCTGGGCCCGGGATTTTCGTTATCTGGCTGCCCAGAACCTCTGCCGCTGGCAGGGGTACACGCGCATCGCTGTCGGCCACAACAAGGACGACCGCATCGAGACGTTCATCTACCGGCTGCTCACTTATTCAGGGCGCCGCTCCCTGGTGGTCATGCCGCCGCGCCGCGGCATGGTGATCCGCCCGCTGCTTTTCATGACATCGAACGAGATTCGCGAATATTGCATCGCAAGCGGGCTCGACTGGCGCGAGGACGATTCCAACCAGTCACTCGATTATGCCCGCAACCGCATCAGGCATCACGTTACGCCGCGCCTTGAAGAGATCCAGCCGGATTTCCGTGAGCGCATCACGGATACGCTGGCATTGCTGGAAGACGAGGACGAGATACTGGATTCTGTCACGGGGGAAGCCTGGCGCGCCGTTGCAAGGTCAGAAGATGGTCAGGTCACGCTCAGCGCCTTCGAAGTCAGCGTATTACCCAGGGCCGTTGCCCGCCTGGTAATGCGCCGCTGGCTGTCGAATCACGGAGGGCAGATGCGTCTATCGCGCCGCCTGCTGGATTCGCTGGTGGACCTCTGCTCCGATCAGAACGGCAGCAGCAGTATCTCACTATCCGATGACCTGCAGGTCGAGCGTCAATACGATAGACTATTGCTTGTCACGGCGGGGTCAAAGTCCGCTCTGACGATACCGGAACCGGTGAAACTTCCAGTCCCGGGAAAAGTCGAATTCGGCGATTATGTGATCGAGGCCGCCGATATTTCGAGGCGGGATGTCTCCGATGAGGAGATATCGTCACTTGGTCCCATGGAAGCGCTGGTCGACGGCGATGCGCTATCGCTGCCCCTTGTAGTCAGATCATGGCGCGCGGGTGACAGATTTAACCCCCTGGGTTTTAAGGGAAGCAAGACTATCCAGGACCTGTTTACGGATGAGAAGATCCCGAAAAGTGAGCGCGGCCGCATTCCGGTTGTAACCGCCGGGAACATCATAGTCTGGGTTTGCGGTTTGAGGATGTCGGAAAAATTCAAGGTGGCCCCGGAAAGCGCGAGGCTGATACGGCTCAATGCGGCCAGGAGGAAAATTGATAACACAGTTTGAGCAGATAGTCGTTGAGGAGAAGGATATACGCCGGCGGATCTCCGAGCTGGCGCAGCAGATTTCAGTAGATTACGCGGACAAGGACCCCCTGCTGGTCTGTGTCCTCAAGGGGGCAGTCTTCTTCATGGCCGATCTGGCCAGGGAGATAACCATTCCATGTGAACTCGATTTTATGGCCGTCTCGAGCTACGGTTCCTCGACGGATTCCTCCGGCGTTGTGAGGATACTCAAGGATCTGGACGAGCACATTGAAGGTCGACATGTGATCATCGTCGAAGACATTGTTGATTCGGGACTGACGCTGAGTTATCTGCGCAAGAACCTGGGCGCCCGCGACCCGGCCAGCGTCGAGGTCTGCGCCCTGCTGACGAAGCCAGCGCGGCGCAAAGTAGATATTCCCTGCAAATACGTGGGTTTTGAGATTCCCGACTCATTTGTGGTGGGGTTCGGCCTCGACTATATGGAACGTTACCGTAACCTCAGGTATATCGCGGTTCTTCCTGAGGAGTACATGGAGTAAGTCGCAATATTCGGGAAATGCAGAAGGCCGGCCCTGATGGTCGGTCTTGGCTTTCGAATATGCGATAATGTTATGGGTCTGAAGTAAGTCAGTACAGGAAAGGATTTGAATAAATTGGCCAAGTTTTTAAGAAGCGCCGCCTTCCCGATCCTCATCGTTGTACTGCTGGCGTTATTCGTCCAGCAGATGGTGACTAACCGTGACAGTGGCGAGAAGGAAATGAATTTTCAGGAATTCGTCCAGAAAGTCAAGGACAAAGAGGTCAAGACGGTCGTTATCGAGCCCAAGGACCAGATGATGAGTGTGGTGCTCAACGACAGCGACCGCAAGATAAACGTCGGTTACACCGAGGATTACCCGCTGACCCAGCTGATGCTGGATAACGATGTAGCCTTTACCTCCAAGGGCACGGGTTCTTCGATGTGGTCGTCGCTGCTGATATCGGCTCTGCCAATAGTGGTCATCGTCATCTTCTGGCTCTTTATCATGAACCAGATGCAGGGCGGCGGCAACAAGGTGATGTCGTTCGGCAAGAGCCGCGCCAAACGCATGAGCGTCGATCAGCCGAAGGTTACATTCAAGGACGTAGCCGGAGTCGACGAGGCGGTCGAAGAGCTGCAGGAGATCCGCGAGTTCCTCGAAAATCCGAAGAAATTCCAGAACCTGGGGGCCAAGATCCCCAAAGGTGTCCTGCTTTATGGGCCTCCGGGAACCGGCAAGACGCTGCTGGCCCGCGGGGTTGCGGGAGAGGCGGGCGTTCCCTTCTTCTCCATCAGCGGCTCCGATTTCGTCGAGATGTTCGTTGGTGTCGGCGCTTCCCGTGTGCGCGACCTTTTTGAGCAGGCCAAGCAGAACGCTCCATGTATCATCTTCATTGACGAGATTGACGCCGTCGGCCGTCATCGCGGCGCCGGCCTCGGCGGCGGACATGACGAACGCGAACAGACTCTCAACCAGCTGCTGGTCGAGATGGATGGCTTCGAGATGAAGGACAACGTCATCATGATCGCCGCGACCAATCGTCCTGACATCCTCGATCCGGCGCTCCTGAGACCAGGCCGCTTCGACCGCCAGATCGTGGTAGACCGGCCGGACCGTATAGGCCGCGAGGCGATCATCAAGGTACACACCCGTGGCAAGCCGCTGGCTGACGATATAAAAGCCGACGCGCTGGCCGGTCAGACCCCCGGCTTTACCGGAGCGGATCTGGCCAACCTGGTCAACGAAGCGGCGTTGCTGGCCGCCCGCCACGGCAAGAAAGAGATAGGCATGGAAGAACTGGAGGAAGGCATCATGCGTGTTCTTGCCGGGCCTGAGAAGAAGAGCCGCATCCTCAGTGAAAAAGAGAAACTGATCACGGCTTATCACGAAGTGGGCCACGCGCTGGTAGGGCACATCCTGCCCCTGGCTGACCCGATCCACAAGGTTTCGGTCATCAGCCGCGGCCAGGCGCTCGGTTACACCATCTCGATGCCGACCGAGGACCGTTTCCTGGTCTCCAAGTCGGAGCTTCTCGACAGGATGGCCATGTCCCTGGGAGGGCGATCGGCCGAAGAGATCCAGTTCGACGAGATTACCTCGGGCGCGGCGGGCGACCTGCAGACAGCCACCGGCATCGCCAAGCAGATGATCATGAAATACGGCATGAGCGAGAACATGGGCCCCCGGACTTTCGGCCACGAGCACGCGCAGCCGTTCCTCGGCCGCGAGTTCAGCCAGGAGCCGGACTACAGCGATGAGATCGCCCAGCAGATCGACGCCGAGATGAAGAAACTCATTGAAGAAGCGCACGAGCGCGCCAAGCATATATTGATGGAAAACCGGGACAAGCTCGACCTGATCACCCTGATCCTGGTCGACCGGGAGACCCTCGAGAAGGAGGAGTTCGACCAGCTGGCGGAAGGTGTGCCGGAGGAAGAAGTCTTCCGCGAGAAGGA
>JBAZZU010000026.1:0-28946 GCA_041658605.1 Thermoleophilia bacterium
GTCATGCCCACATACAGCGTTCTTGAGCGATTCGCCATTATGTAAATGTAATAACTCTTCATGAAAAGCAGATTCCTCGTCGCTTCGCTCCTCGGAATGACAGACTATCTTCCATCTCCTGGATGATCCTTCGCCTTCGCTCCTCTGAATGACAAATCTCCAGGCTTACACTTCGCCTTCGCTCCTCGGAATGACAAATCTCCGGGCTTACAATTCACTTTTGCTCCTCGGAATGACATTCTGTCTTCCGCTAAAATTGTTTAATAAATCGCAGATCGTTGTCATAAAACATCCGCAGATCGGTCATGCCGTGTTTGAGCATGGCGATGCGCTCTACGCCCATGCCGAAGGCGAAGCCCTGCACTGTTTCCGGGTCGTAATCGACGAAACCGAAGACGTTGGGGTCAACCATGCCGGCGCCTAGTATCTCCAGCCAGCCGCTGTTCTTGCAGGAACGGCAGCCGGAGCCGCCGCAGATCATGCAGGAGACATCCATCTCGACACTGGGCTCGGTGAAGGGGAAGAAATGCGGCCGCAGACGGATGACCCGGTCGGCGCCGAAGATCGCACGCATGAAAGTCTCGAGCGTGCCCTTGAGGTCGGCCATCGTAATGTGCTCATCGACGGCCAGCCCTTCGATCTGGTGAAACATGGGCGTGTGGGTGGCGTCGGAATCGCGGCGATAGACGCGCCCGGGCATGATCGCGTAGATGGGAGGCTGCTCTTTCTCCATCAGCCGTATCTGCACCGGAGATGTATGAGTGCGGAGCAGTACGTCCTCCTTGCCCTCGACAAAAAATGTGTCGTGTGACGAACGCGCCGGATGGCCCTCGGGTGTGTTGAGGGCCGTAAAATTATAGTAGTCGGTCTCGACCTCGGGCCCCTCGGCGATGCGATATCCGAGCCCGGCGAAGATATCCTCGATCTCCCACAGGGTCTGGTTGATGATGTGCAGATGTCCGGCGGTGAATGGTTCGCCGGGAAGGGTTATATCCACCTGCTCGGTGGCGAGGCGCCGTTCGAGCTCCCCGCCCTCCAGTTCCTTCTTGCGGTCGGCAAGCGCCTGCTCCAGCGCGGCGCGCGCCTGGTTGCCATACTTGCCGACGATCGGGCGCTCCTCAATCGACAGCTCGGGGATACTGCGCAGTAAAAGCGAAAGCCCGCTCTTGCGCCCGAGGTGTTTGACGCGCGCGGCCTCGATGGCGTCGGAGTCGCGCGCCTCCTCGATGTCGGCGGCAGCTTCACCGAACATGGCCGCAAGCCCCTCGTGGGCTTTCAGTTCTTCAGCAAGCTTTTTATATCTGCTTAAAATGGACACTTATATAAGACACCATGTCTGTTCGATGTGGACATTTCGGTATTAATTCTCAGGCGCTTCGATAAAACCTTGCCACGGACTTCCGAATCATTCGAAACTCTAGCACTTACGCGGTCATGCTTCCAGAATCCACAGCCTGAGGCGCGCTCAGTCAGGGTTCCCCGACCTCTGCCTGAACGCCTCGTATAAGATCACGGTACCCGCCATCGCCACGTTGATCGACTCGGTCTCTTCCAGTTGGGGGATATGGACTGTCTCTACCGCGGCGTCGGTCAGACGGTGCGGCACGCCCTCGCGCTCGGAGCCCATCACCAGTACGAAAGTTCCAGCCAGCGCCGCTTCCCAGACAGGCACCCCGGCGTGCGCGTCGGCGCAGACTACCGGTATCTCCGCCTGCTCGGCCCACGAGACGAGGCTTTCCGGATTTACCGTAAGAAATATTGGAAGCTGGAAAATGGCGCCCATCGTGGCGCGAAGCGCTTTTGGCGCGTAGGGATCGGCGGTCTGCGGACCCATGACGACGGCAGAAACACCGAGCGCTTTCGCGGACCGCATCATGCTGCCGACATTGCCGGGATCTGCGGCGCCTGCAAGATAGAGAAGCGGGCCCGACGACATGCCATCATCGACCGCAACGCCATTCCCCGGATCCGCACCCGCCGCGCCCAGACCCGCCGGAAACTTGCGGTCAAGCATCTCGAACGCTGCGATCACGCGCGAACCGCTTCCCAGCTCTGAAAGCTTGTCCATCACGGCCCGGCTGCAGGAATAGATATCCGTTGGCGCTGTCTGCGGCGTCGGTCGTGTCGTCAGCAGACGCTGCGCGTCCTCACCCGAAAGCAGGTCCTCGTAATCTTCCAGCACAAAGACCTGCCGTGGAACGATGCCGCGCGCGAGCGCCGCATCCAGCAGGTCTTCTCCCTCAACAAGGAAAAGGCGGCTGTGATAGCGGTGACGTTTCCGCTTCAGCCGCGCCGCCTCCTTGATTATGGCGTTGCTTGTGCTTGAGATTCTCCTGGGATTCACCCTTCGGCCTCGGCAGCCGTCAGGCTGCCAGCGCCGCCTTGGCCTGCTCGGCCAGGCTGGAGAACATGGCCGGATCGGTTACCGCCAGGTCAGCCAGCACCTTGCGGTTAAGTTCGATCTCAGCCTCTTTCAGTCCGTGCATGAACTGGTTGTACGACAGTCCGTTCATCCTTGCTCCGGCGTTGATGCGCGTGATCCACAGGCGGCGGAAATCGCGCTTGCGGACCCGCCTGTCACGGTAAGCGTAGTTTAAAGAACGGCTTACCTGTTCTTTGGCGCGCTTGTAACTTGAATGTTTTGTACCCCGGTAACCCTTTGCTTCTGCTAATACCTTACGCCGCTTCTTGCGGGCGTGTACACTTCTTTTGACTCGCGGCATTGAAATTCAGCTCCTAACGCTACCTCTTGCCCAGCAAACGGGACGCTCCGCGCACATCTGCGGGACTGACATCCTTGCTCTTGCGGAAACCACGCTTCCGCTTCGGGCTCTTCTTTTCCAGGATATGACTCTTGAATGCGCTGCGGCGTTTCAGTTTACCCGAAGAGGTAAACTTGAATCGCTTGGCGGCGCCACGATGAGTCTTCATCTTTGGCATAGGCCGTCCTTTCGGTTATGAACTTGCTCTCGCTATTAAACAGGGCTGCTGTTACTTGACGGGTGCGAGGACCATGACCATGTTCCTGCCGTCGAGGTTCGGCTGGGATTCGATTACTCCCAGTTCCACGACATCCTCCGCCAGGCGGCGCAGCAGTTCCTCACCCTTCTTCGGATGAACCACTTCGCGCCCGCGGAACATGATCGTCACCTTGACCTTGTCCTTCTTCTTGAGAAAACGCTCAACGTGACCACGTTTTGTCATGTAGTCATGATTCCCGATCTTGGGCCGGAGTTTTATCTCCTTGACCACGATCGTCGACTGATGCTTGCGTGCCTGCTTGGCCTTCTGCTCCAGCTCGTACTTGTACTTGCTGTAGTCGAGCACCCTGCAGACCGGTGGGTCTGCTTCGGGGGCGATCTCGACCAGGTCGAGCCCGTGCTTGATGGCGATATCCATCGCCTCATCGCGGGTCTTGATCCCGACCTGCTCTCCATCCGGACCGATCAGCCTTACATTTGCAACCCTGATAGCTTCATTTATCCGAGTCAGATCCCTGACTCTGGGCTTATAGTGTGCGACCGGCGAACACCTCCTTCCAGATTTGTTTGGCGGCGGTATCTCGACCGCCCGTCATTTATTCATTCCCAACGCAAAAAAGGTACCCGAAGGCACCCTTTCAAAACCACGAATTCCATGCCGGAACCGTTTCCGGACCTGAAACCTCATATGGCGTTACCTGCAAGCTCATTAAGTTGGCGCGGTAAAAACTTCGAAACCGCAGCACAGCCGGCAGGTGAGAAGCGGGTGCTTCCTCTTTATGCACGGGAGAAAGTATAGCGGAGATGCGTGTTAAACAGCAAATCCGAAGTCGGACATCCCGACGATTCTATGCCCCGAAGCGGTTAGTTATCGGAAAACGCCGGTCCTTGCCGAAGGCGCGTGAGGTTATCTTGATACCGGGCGGCGCCTGGCGGCGCTTGTACTCGTTGCGGTCGATCATGCGGGTGATTCGCGCCACCGTCTTCTGATCCAGCCCGGCCGCCACCATCTCCTCGACGCTGCGGTCGTACTCCACGTATTCCTCGATGATGCGGTCGAGTATCTCGTAGGGCGGCAGCGTATCCTGGTCTTTCTGGTCGGGCGCGAGCTCGGCGCTGGGCGCCCGCTCGATGATGCTCGCAGGGATGATCTCCTCACCCTGCGCATTGCGCCAGCGGCAAAGTTCGTAAACGATGGTTTTCGGCACGTCCTTGATGACCGCAAAACCGCCGGCCATGTCGCCGTAGAGCGTGGCGTAGCCGACGCTCATCTCACTCTTGTTGCCGGTGGTCAGCACCAGCCAGCCGAACTTGTTGGAGAGCGCCATCAGCAGGTTACCGCGGATGCGCGCCTGCAGGTTCTCTTCTGTGGTATCAGGCTTACTGCCAGTGAATTGCGGCTCGAGGGTTTCCAGATATTGCATGAAGAGCGGCTCTATCGGAATGTGGCGGAACTCGATCCCCAGCTTTTTGGCCATCGCTTCAGCATCATCGTGTGTGCCGTCCGAGGTATAGCGTGAGGGCATCGAAACGCCCACGACATTCTCTTTGCCGAGCGCATCGACGGCGACCGCGGCGACCAGCGAGGAATCTATGCCGCCGGAAAGGCCGATCAGGACGCGTTTGAAGCTGTTCTTGCGCACGTAATCACCGACACCGACGACCAGCGCGCGATAGATCTCGGCAAGGCCTGATAACGCCTCGGGAAGATGTTGCTGGGTGTGCACTGACGCAGTCCCGGTCACGGAGTTCGCTTCGCTCCTGACGCTCTCCATGCGCCAGCCCTCAGTGACATCTTCAAGCTCCTTGCCAAGCAGAGGCCCGATGGAGAACAGGTCGACGGGCCCGGGATGCCTTTTCCGCATATCGTCAAGCCGGCCCATGCTGTCGCGGTGCCGTGAATTGCTGACCTCTTCGAAATCGATATCCACGACGACCATGTCCTCCTCGAAGCTGGCGCCGCGCGCGAGCAGCCTGCCGTGCTCGTCATAGACGAGGCTGTTGCCGTCAAAAACCAGCTCGTCCTGGCCGCCGACCATGTTCACCAGCGCCACGGGAGTGATATAGTCGCGCGCGCGCGTCTCGAGCATCTCCTCGCGGCTGCGAGTGCGGCCGGTACGGTACGGTGAAGCGGAAAGATTGATGATGAGCGAAGCGCCGGCCGCGACCTGGGAACCGATCGGCTCATCCGGATACCAGATGTCCTCGCAGATATTGATTCCGACAAGCCTGCCGTCCATATCAAGCAGCACCGGGCGCGTGCCGGCGCTGAAATAGCGGAACTCGTCGAATACGCCGTAGTTCGGCAGCCGCATCTTGTGACAGATGCCGGCGATTTTCCCATTTGACAATATTGCCGCGGCGTTATGGATGTCCCCCGCGTGGCTGTCAAGGAATCCGGCTACGACTACGATATTGCGGGCGTGGTGACAAAGGTCGTCGAGAGCCGCCATGTTCGCGGCGAGAAAATCAGGATTGAATGTGAGGTCTTCGGGAGGATATCCAGTAAGGGCAAGCTCGGGAAACACGACGATATCCGCACCCCCGGCTTTCGCCTGATCGATCCCGGCCGCGATGATGGCCTTGTTTCCGGCAAAATCCCCGACCGTCGGGTTTATCTGCGCCAGTGCCAGGCGGATGGTGTTCATAAAAACTCAATCCCTTCGATTGAGATTCCCGGACTCAAAACTTGTCCCCGGTGTATAGGGGACCGACCATTCAGATGATCAGGATTTATCCTCGATCTGCTTCTGCAGCTGTGCCGCGAGTTCCTCCACCGTCTTCGAGCCGAGGTCGCCCTCAGCGTAGGAACGAACCGAGACCGTGCCCGCTTCGGATTCCTGGTCACCGACGACCAGCATGTAGGGGACCTTCTGCATCTCGGCGTCGCGGATCTTCCTGCCGACTGACTCCTTGCGGTCATCGACATCGACCCTGATACCCTGTGAGACCAGGTTGGCCGCGACCTGTGCCGCATAATCATTGTGCCGGTCGGCGATCGGCAACAGTCCAACCTGCACCGGCGCGAACCATAACGGGAATGCGCCCGCGTAATGTTCGATCAGGCAGCCGATGAACCTCTCCAGGGAACCCAGCAGCGCCCGGTGGATCATGATCGGACGGTGCTCGGAGTTGTCCTCACCTATGTATGTGACATCGAAACGCTCGGGCAGGTTGAAGTCCACCTGGATCGTCGTGCATTGCCATGCGCGCCCGATCGCGTCGCGTATCTTCATGTCGATCTTGGGCCCGTAAAAGACGCCCTCGCCCGGATCCAGCTCGTATGCCAGGTCAACCTCTTCCAGCGCCGCTTTCAGCGCCGCGGTCGCCTGCTCCCAGTGCTCGTCGCTGCCAACCGATTTCTCGGGCCTCGTCGAGAGGTAGACCTCGTAATCGTCGAAGCCGAACGTCTTCAGCATATACAGCACGAACTTGATAACGCTGACGATCTCGTCCTGCAGCTGGTCGGGTCGCACGAACAGATGGGCGTCATCCTGGGTGAAACCGCGCACCCTCAGCAGGCCGTGCAGGACGCCGCTGCGTTCGTAGCGGTAGACGGTTCCGAGCTCGGCCCAGCGTATCGGCAGCTCGCGATAAGAGCGGGTGCGTGAGTTATAAATCTTGATGTGCCCCGGGCAGTTCATCGGTTTGACGATGTATTCCTGCCCGTCGATATCCATGGGCGAATACATGTTCTCGCGGTAGAAGTCCCAGTGCCCGGAAGTCTTCCAGAGCTGCGAACTGGCGATATGCGGGATCATGACCATCTCGTAGCCGTTTGCCAGGTGGGCGTCCCGCCAGAAGTCCTCGATGATCTTGCGCATGAGCGCGCCCTTCGGATGCCAGAGCGGCAGGCCGGCGCCGACTTCATCATCGATATGGAACAGGTCAAGCTGCTTCCCCAGCAGGCGGTGGTCGCGGCGCTCGGCTTCCTTAAGCCGTTCGAGATACTCATCCAGCAGTTTCTGGGAAGGAAAGACCGTGCCGTAAATTCTCGTCAGCATCCTGTTCTTCTCGTCGCCCCGCCAGTACGCACCAGCAACGGAGAGTAATTTGAAAGCCTTGATGCGCCCTGCGTCTGGCAGATGCGGACCGCGGCAAAGGTCGGTGAAGCCACGGATCGTATAGAAGCTCGGTGTCTCGTCCAGCGGCAGTTCCGCCAGCAGTTCCTGTTTGAAGGGCTGGGCGCCGAACGTCTCCGCCCCGTCTCCGCGGCTGAGCTCGTGCCGCCTGAACTGCGGCTTCGCCTTGATGATCTCCTTCATCTTCTTTTCGATCACAGGGAAATCCGCATCCGAGATCGGCGCGGGCAGGAGAAAATCGTAATAGAAACCATCGGCGATTGCCGGACCGATACCGAGTTTCGTACCCGGATAGAGTTCCATGATCGCATCCGCGAGGACGTGTGAGGTACTATGCCTGAGGATTTCCAGGCCTTCGGGAGAGTCTCCGGTGATTATGCCGATGCTGTCGCCGTCATTGAGGCTGCATGACAAATCCACCGGATCACCATTGACCTTAGCGGCGACCGCGGCCTTTGCCAGCCTGCTGCCGATGGCGGACGCCGCGTCAAACGCCGTAGCGTCGTCGGCGAGTTCGATTGTGCTGTTATCAGGAAGTCTTACTTTCATGCAAAAACCACCCGGAAAATATCTTCATTTGTTATACGGGATGAAAACCGTCAGGCAATAGCCTGCCGATGACAGTTGCCGCCAAGTTTAACATAGAAAAGTCATCCTGAGCGAAGCGAAGGATCCCGTTTTGAGATTCTTCGGCTTCGCCTCAGAATGACATCCTGTAACACTGGAATGACGTCCCGTAAGATCTGCCGGTGAGTCTTACTCAATCCCGGTCATTTATTTCAGTCACCGCCAAAGTCCACAGCCCGGAGCGGCAATCGGTCAGAGCTGCCTGGCGCCGCCGAGGAATGTCCCAAGCCAGGCGTGATACCAGAACTGGCCGTCATCGCCGTTCACGCTGAGCATTCCGAATGTACGGCCGTCCTTATCTACCTTGACCGTATAGTAACCATAGAATGTTTCTGGCTCGCCGGCCGTTGCTCCCGGGAGTTGAGTGTCGAGATATTTCTGGGCTCGGGCGCGCGCATCGGCCTTCTTCACCGTCATGTCTGTCGTCGCGGCAGTATTGGTCTGGCCGCTGGAATTTGCCTGTGCGCCAGCGTTGCCCATCATGCCGCATGTGCCGCCGTCCATCATGCCGTTCTGCATCATGCTACTGTTGCCGCCGCCGTCCATCATGCCGCCTTGCATGCCACCCATCGAACCGCTGTCCATCCCGTCCATTGAACCATGGTCCATACCTTCCATCGAACCGCCGTCCATCGACCCATGGTCCATGCCTTCCATCCCGTCCATACCATCCATCATGCCACCATCACCGCCCGTGGAATTCTGGGCTCCGTATTTGCTATTCCACATCATGCCGGGACCCGGCTCGGTTGTTACTTCGCCAGAGCTTCTGTTCACGATCAGCTCGAGAGCTCCAGAACCGGTGCTCTGCTCGACGACGCGGACATAAAAACTGTTGGTGAACTCGACGATCTCTTTGGCTTTCAGGTCGGGGTTGCCTTTATCGTCGAGATAGCGCTTCGCCACATCCGCTGCCTTGTCAATCGTAACCGGAGCAGTCGCCGCGTCAGTGGGTCCGCCCATCATGCCCATCATCCCAGTCATGCCGGACATTCCACCCATGCCGCCCATCATGCCACCCATGCCGTCCATCATGCCGCAGCCGCCGTCCTTCATGCATGCGGAATCTCCGGAGCCATGCATTCCATTCCGGCACGCGGTCGTATCATCCGACGACCAGAAGAACAGGTATCCTACCAGGGCCGCCAATATGGCCACCGCACCTGCCGCCAGGCCCCAGTTGAGCAGCTTGCTGTTATCCATGTGATCCTCCCGTTCAGTGCCCGGCGATCAGCCGGTCAGGTCTTTCTTCTTCTCTTCGAACTCAGTCTTGTCGATCTCGCCGCGGGCGTATCTTGCCTTGACGATATCAAGTGCCGACTCTTCCGGCGCATGGTATGTTCCGCCGCCGTGGCCGCCATGCATTTGTCCGCCGGCAGTCTGACGTACAAGCCATACTACCAGTAGAACTATACCTACTATGATAGCAACCCAGAAGACCATCATCAGGATTCCGCCAAAAATACTGACGTCGCCACCGTTGCCCCCTGTCATCCATCCATCGTTCATCATTTCAAAGCACCTCCTCGATCGCAGCGCCCATGCGCATGCGTTTTTTTAAGTCATGCCTGTCATTTACCCGGCACAACCGGGCACAAACCCGGCGCGCCGTAACCCGTAAACCGATATTCCGGCATTTCTACTGCAGGTCGACCCGGCGCTGCTCGTATTCCGCCCTGTCTATCTCGCCCCGGGCGTAGCGTTTCTTGAGCACTTCGAGCGGAGTTTCGACACGGGTATGTGTCGCCGTGCCGCATATCCCCCCGCCATTCGCGTTTGCCTGGCTTAATACCAGCCAGACCCCGGCGATGACCACGACTATCAATATGATTCCCATTTCTTCTCTCCTTCTTCGAGGGGGACATCCGCGCCTGCTTCAGCAGGACCGGCCTGCAAGTTGTGGCGCATCCATCGGGGTGGATGCGCCACAATCTACACATCCCCGTTATTCATATAAATATTCTGCCCCCAGGCCATGAAGAAATAGTGAAGCAAATGTTAAGAACAGGTTAAGAGATTCGGGAACGCCGCAGGATGCCTTGCGGTTATTTGCGCGGATTTACCTAAGATGTGCGGAATGAAAACGACCTGGGATCATCAGTCGCTTTAAAACCGCTGGAGGATATCTGGAAACGCTCCCGCAGAAGCCTGCGGGCGTTGCGAGCCGGAACTAGCTCCCGGTCGCCGCTGAACGACTGGCTTTGACCCTGTCCGTCTTGAGCAGCAGTTTTTTTCTGAGCCTCATGCTCTGCGGAGTTACTTCGAGCAGCTCGTCGTCTTCCAGGAAATCCAGACCCTGTTCCAGGCTGAGCATGGTCGGTGTAGTCAACACTATGGCGTCGTCGGCGCCCGATGAACGCATGTTGGTCAGTTTCTTTTCCTTGGTCACATTGATCTCCAGATCACCCTCACGGGAGTTGAGACCAACGATCATCCCCTCATAGACCTGCGTCTGGGGATTGAGGAACACGGTGCCGCTGCGCTGCGCGTTGTTGAGGCCGAACGCGACCGTCTTGCCAGACTCGCTCGCGATCAGCGCGCCGTTCCTCATCCTGGGAAGCGGGGCGCCAAGCGGCTGGAATCTCACAAATACTGAATTCATGATCGCAGTACCCCGGGAGAGCGTCAGCAGCTGGTTCCTCAGGCCGAGCAGCCCGCGCGTGGAGATCTCGAACATCAGCCTGGTCGTGCCGTCGGAGTTCTCCTCCTGGCTGAGCATGAACCCTTTCCTGCGGCCTACCTCGCCGGAAACGGCGCCCACATATTCGGTAGCCACGTCCACGGTAAGTTCCTCAATCGGCTCGTTGACCTTTCCCTTGACCAGTTTCGTTATCACCTGGGGTTTGCCTACCTGCAGCTCGTAACCTTCCCGCCGCAGGTTCTCAATGAAGACCGAAAGGTGCAACTCGCCGCGGCCGGATAATACGTAGTCTCCCGCCGCACCCATCTCCATTCTGAGGGAAACGTTCGTCTCGAGCTCTTTTTCAATCCGCTCGAGGATCTGGCGGCTGGTGACGAACTGTCCTTCCAGACCGGCGAACGGCGAAGTATTCGCCGCGACCGACATCTTCAGGGTAGGTTCTTCGATCTCGATGACAGGCAGGACTTCCCGGTTATCGCTGTCGGCAAGGGTCTCGCCGATGCCGGCGTTCCTGATGCCGGTAAGGGAAACGATATCGCCGGCGTGAGCCTCTTCGACCTCGATCCTTTTCAGGCCCTGTGAGACATACACCTTGTCGATCCTCGACTGCTCCTCGGTGCCGTCCTTCTTCATCAGGGTGATCGTCGTGCCGGGCTTGATCGAACCGCGCTTAATCCGGCCGATAGCATGCTTGCCCTGGTAACTGTCGGGGTCAAGCTGGGTAACGAGCATCTGGAAAGGTTCGTCGCGCTGGACGTCCGGCGCGGGGATATGATCAAGTATGGCTTCAAAGACCGGAGTGAGGTCGGCGACTTCGTTGGCATTCTCCGGGATCTCCTCCCAGGCCTTGCCGCCCCTTGCCACCGCGTAATATATAGGGAAGTCGAGCTGGTCGGAGTCCGTCGCCAGGTCGAGGAAAAGATCGTTGGTCCTGCTGATGACCTCTTTTATCCTGGCATAGGGCTTGTCGATCTTGTTGATCACGACAATCGGCTTGAGCCCCAGCTCGAGTGCTTTCTTCAGGACGAACTTGGTCTGGGGCATCGGCCCTTCCTGCGCGTCAATCACCAGGATGACGCCATCAGCCATGTTCAGGGTACGTTCGACCTCGCCGCCAAAATCAGCGTGGCCGGGAGTATCGATGATATTGATCTTGGTATCGCCATATTTAACAGCCGTGTTTTTGGCCAGGATCGTTATGCCTCTTTCCTTCTCCTGGTCATTTGAATCCAGGATCAGGGTCTGGGTGAATGCGGCCTCGTTTTCCCTGAAGGTCCTGGACTGCTTCAGCAAACCGTCCACAAGGGTTGTCTTTCCGTGATCAACATGGGCAATAATGGCGACGTTTCTCAATTTCATCTGATAAAACTCTCTTTCTGGATTTACACACAAAAAAAGGCTCGTCTGAGCCTTTTTATTTTTTGGTGGGCGATACCGGGCTCGAACCAGTGACCCCCAGCTTGTCGAGCTGGTGCTCTCCCAACTGAGCTAATCGCCCGCGCACTTCTCGAAAAAACGTTTGACTGGTAGCCTGTCAATTGTAGCTAGACCAGCGTGTTTAGGCAAGACGAACATGTAATGACCATGTTTGGGCGATAATTTTCGCGGGTAATCTTTGGCATATAACCTTCCAGGGAGGATTGGATAATGAAAGAAGTCCATGTAAGCCTGCATAACATCCGTAACTGTATCTGCAAGGACTGCCCGAGTTTTCCCGGTCTCTGGAAAGAGCTTACGCACGCGGAATCTCCAGGCCTGTTCTGCGCGCACGGCAAATCCAGGATCGATATCGATCAGAAGGGATGCGTCTGCGGTGACTGCGAAGTCTACACGGAACATGAGCTGACCGGCGCCTATTTCTGCGTCAACGGAAAAGCTCAATAATCCCGTTTGTCAGCTGGGATTGACCGCCCAGTTTATATACCATGAGCGCAGACGGAAGTTGACACTGTCGGCGAATTTGTCCATCTCACGCCTGTCGATACCAGCCAGGGCCTGCTTTTCTTCCCCGCTCAGGTCATACCCCGCCATCGCCTCGCTGGGATTCCTGTAAAACCGTTCGCGATACTGCTGGTCGACGACCGCCCGTCCAACAACGGCCACTACGCCTTTCTTAGCCATGCTTACCACCTTTGCTGTCTGGCGCCTTATGGCGTCCTGGAGTAACAGAATACCCGCAAGGGGGAAAAACTATCCTTAAGATTATAAGCCGATGCCTCATAATCCTCCCATTACTAGATAATTAAATTATTCCTGTTTAGAACTCCACATCTTCAGGGAATGGATATAGAATAATCCAATCATCCAAGACTTCCCCATTTAATCAAGGAGGATCCATGTTCAAAAAGATACTGGTAGCAGCTGATGGTTCTAGTCGTGCCGAAAAAGCTTCAAGTTACGCCATCGGTCTGGCCAAGAGCTGCGGCGCGGAGCTCAACGTTGTCAGCGTGGTTGATATCGGTTCTCCCCGTTCCGCCATGGAAATCGATCCTGATTTCACCGAGGAGCTCAAAGACAGCATCGATGTGGGCAAGCTGGAAGACGAACGCAAGAAGATTGAAAACCAGATTGTTGACCACGTGAACAAGATGGCGTCAACTGAAGGCGTCTCGGCATCCGGTTCTGTCAGAGTCGGTCATCCATCTGAAGAGATTCTCAAGCAGGCCCAGGAAGCAGGTTGCGATCTCATCGTCATGGGATCACACGGGCGCCGCGGCCTCAGTGCGGCTGTCATGGGGAGCGTCTCGACAAATGTAATACACGCCGGGGCATTCCCGGTGCTGGTAGTCCCCGAATAGACCCGCGGCGCTTTAAAAGAGTTTAATACTCGTCATACAAAAGGCACTGGCCAGGCCAGTGCCTTTTTTTTTGGATGCCGGGTCAAAAGCTTTTTAACTCAGGGCAGGACCATGCCTTCCACTTCGTTGAAATGTCCGTTCCACAAAACCCGCTGGCTGGTAAATACGTTATGGTTCGGCGCACCCGGATTGCCCGGACTGTAAGTCGCGGAATCATAGCCTTTCACCTCGACCGGTCCGCCGAGCACGCCGCCGTAGGTCGGGGTCTTCGTCGCGCCCGGGGCTATTGTGAGGACTTCCATCATCGTTCCGGCTATCCACACTTCGGCCTTTACTTCAGTGACGGTCGGATTCGATACCAGCACCCAGTTCAACGAACCGGCGCTACGCTGGTCGTACCATGAGAAATGATAATCAGAACTGAGCCTGTTTGTGCCATAGCCGACAGTCTCTCCAAACGACGCGCCGAAAAGTACTCTCTGTGTCGTATAGAAGCTCATGTTGGGGGCGCCCGGGCTGTCCGGATTGTAAGTCGAGGCGTTATAGCCCCTGACTTCGACCGGACCACCGATCTTACCGGGGAACTGTGGCGTGATGATGCCCGATGCAGGCACTTCGTAGTACTGGTTTCCAGTCGCGGAATTCGTCATGCGATTACCCGCTATCCATATCTCCGCCACCAGATCGTTGCCCGCGTCCGGATTGGCGACAAGGACCCAGTCCATGGCGCCGTGGCTCTTCTGGTCGTACCAGGTGAACAGATAGTCGTTCGTCAGTTCCTTTTCGGGGATACCGAACACCTCATTAAAATTGCCGCTCCATAAAACACGCTGTGAAGCGATGACGTTGCGTGGCACCGAGGGACTACCGGGCTCGTAGGCCACGACTTCTACCGGACCGCCACGAACGCCGGGATATGAAGGCGTCACGTTTGCACCGGGCGCGATGCTGTATGGCGTTGGATTCATCCTGTTCCCGCCAATGAAGACATCCGCCTGCACGGTGGACGTCCCGGGATTGGCTATCAGTACCCAGTTCAGTGAATCGGAGCTCTTCTGGTCATACCATGTGAAGTAATAATGACTGTCAAGCCTGGACTCGGCGAATGCGGTTATTTCCTCAAAGGAGTCACCAAAAAGCGTCCTCTTGCTTACTACCTGTGATTTGGCGTCGAGAGACGAAACCTTGATCGGTCCGCCCCTGGTCCCAGGGAACATTACCGGTTCCGTCTCACCGGGGTTCGCCGTGATTGGAGCCAGGTTCATTTTCGTGCCGGCGATGCTGACATCGAAGCCTGCTGCATCCGGCCTCGTGGAAGGATTGCCCATCACGACCCAGTCATACACGCCGCTGCTCTTCATGTCGTACCAGGTGAAGTAATATGCAAGCGGCTGCTGACCTGTGGTAAAGCTCCAGGTCTGGTTCTGGGCAAGGTTGTTTCCAGCTTCATCGGTGATAGCTGTGGTAAGAGTGGCATCGTAGGTCGTCTCGTAGGCAAGATCAGCGGCCGGGTCAAAAGCTGCCCTATGTGCGCCACTGTCATATGTCACGCTGCCGCTGACCGCGGATCCGTCTGAATGCCTTTTCAGAGTAAAGCTCGATGAGGTAAGGGTCGCCGGATCGATGGCTTCCGAGAACACGGCAGTTACATTCGAGCTGGCATATATGCCGGTCTGTAACGCGACGGGGTCGGTTGAGCTAACGGTCGGAGGTGTACTGTCACTTGGGGGCAGATATGAGATCCCTGTGGTGTAATCGTTCACAGCGATCGGGACATCGGTCGCGGTGTACGTGGTGCCATGATCGGTAATGGTAAACTTGCTGATCTGGCCAGTGTCCTGACCGGCCGCGTCATAAACCTTGAGGAACCAGCGGTTCTGCATGCTCGGCGGCAGATAGGACGCTCCACCGGCGATATCGACTGTGGAATAGATATTGTCGGCAGACCCCCCCTGGCGGTTTGATACCGTGGTCGACCACGTCGGCGAGTCGGGATTGCCCACACCCAGGGTAACGACAAGGTCTCCCCTGTACGTATGGTCGATCTCAACCCTGGCGGTAGTCACTGACTGTCCGCCGCTGCCGATGCCGACCGCAGCAAAGCCGTTATTGACTGCCGTGACCTCAGCGCTGCTGCCTCCATACAGATCAGTCGCGGCCTGGATGCTGGCGTCACGGGCATCGACGAACTGGGAGCTGGTATCGAGATAGACGGTGAGGGTCCGGTACCAGATCTTCTCCATTTTGTCCTTGCCGATGGAAGTGGCGACGTTGTAGGCCGCCTTGTTGGGGATGCCGCTGTTTGTGTGGACTCCGCCGTTGTCGCTGCTTGTATTGACGTAACTATTCATATGGTCCGGCTGACCGTAAGTGGTCGGGTTGGACATACTCCTTAACGCGTCTCCCGGAGTTCCGGGCGTATATACGTCCTCACCCATCAGCCAGTCGTCACGGTCGACCATGACCCCGAAGACATCGGAATACGATTCGTTGAGCGCGCCCGACTGGTAGGAATAAACCAGGTTGGCCGAGTATTGCGTCACGCCGTGCGTAAGCTCGTGAGCCACGACGTCAAGGGCGTTACCCAGCGGGCTGAAAACGCTGCCGTCACCGTCGCCATATGTCATCTGTGAACCGTTCCAGAAAGCGTTGTTATAACTTGTGCTGTAATGGACAGTTGACGTCAGCTGTGCGCCGCCGCCGTTGAAGCTGTCGCGGCTGAAAGTATTGTAGTAGTAGTCGTACGTGAGGCCGATGTTGTTGTGCGCGTTCTGTGCGGTCGAATCGGAAGAAGAACCGCCTTCGGACATCAGCAGCGTCCCCGGCAGGCTGGTGCCGTTGTTCGCGGTGTATGTCTTGCGGGATTTTGCGTCTTCAAGCGCGTCGTAGGCGGCTACCGGCTTGCCGGTCTGCGCATCAATGAAAGAAATAAGCCGTATGGGAGGATCGTCCGCAGCCAGCGTTATTTTCCATGCCAGGACGGCTTCCTGCCCGCCGGGAGCCCAGACGACCAGCTGCGATGGTTCGAGCGCCGAGGGAGCCGCCTCTGTGCCATATGTTTCCTGGGTCTGGGATACCGCTTTGTCGGCTGTGACCTGCGGCTCAATCGAGATTTTGATTTCAGGCACATATCTGCCATTAACTGCTGCGATCGTGCCATCGGCGTTGAAGTGTACTGCCATGCCGGCCGCATAAACTGGTATGCCCTGATAGACCTGAGCCATGTGCATGTGCGTCATGCCCAGGCTGTCTCCCTCTACGCGCGAGAAAGCAAACTCGGCGGCAGCGCTGTTCATTCTGAAGACGTCTTTATTGGCGTCAAAAAAGGAAAGGGCGGCGTCCTGCTGGCTGGCGGCGGCAGGCGGCGTTATCCTGCCGGTGATGAACGAGGGCACTCCGGTGTCGACATCCCATCTGACCATTGCCTGCTGGCCTCCGGCAAGAGTTGACCCGGTTGCATTTTCCTGGCCGTAGTCGGGAGTACGGATAGGTATTGCGGGACCTGCGATATCAGCAGCCTCTGCGATGCCTTCTGAAATACCCGGGACGGAGTCCATATTTCCGGTAACTGACCCAAGCGGAACCGCGAACAAAAGAATAGCCATAATTGCTGTCAGAAGAACTGCCAGAAATGCTGTTACCCGGTAGAGAAACCCTCCCGGGCGTCTCCTGTTTTCGTTCCCAGAATCCATTGCTCACTCTTCCCGAATCCTTCGGGTGCCTCCCCCAGATAAACTCTGGGATATCAGTCATAAGGATGACTGGCCCGAACCCTCATTAGATGATTCGGCCAGCCGTGGGTAAAAGTGAGAAAATGCGGTCTTTTTAGAGAATGCGTGTGGGGAAAAGCCGGTAATTGCGGGGAAAATATGGATGGAGAACAAACCGGAAAGCAGACTGACTACAGTTAACCCTGAAAGCCGGTCCAGGTAAGGTTCGTGTTATTTCTGGGGCTGGATGATCACCTTGATGGAATCCTGCGGATTTACGGTCAGGTCAAAACCATGCCCGATGTCGGACAGTGGCAACCTGTGCGTGATCGTCTCAGCGACCGGAACCCGGCCGGCGCGGATAAGCTCCAGCGCTGTCTTGCAGTCGGCGGGGCTGCCGGCATAGCTGCTGGTCAGCGTTACCTCGTTGCGCCAGAAGAATTCGTTTATGGCAAGGGGAATACTCACTTCGGGCATGGTCGTCGCAAAGAACAGGACCGTCCCCATCCTCCCGACCGCCCCGAGGGCCTGGTTCACAGCCTGCGGCGCGCCCGCGCAGAGGATGACGATATCGGCGCCGCGGCCTTCGTTGAGCTCGCGAAAACTGGCTGGTACGTCCTCAGTTGCCAGAATCGTATCTTCCGCGCCCAGACGCCTGGCTGCGTCCAGCCTGAAATCAAGCATGTCCGTGGCGATTATCCTCCCCGCGCCCAGGGCACGCGCGACCATTACGTGGAGCAGCCCCGATATCCCGCTGCCGATCACCAGGACCGAACTGCCGGGCGCGACACCGGCCTGTTTCTGCCCGCGCAGGACGCAGGCGACAGGTTCTACAAATGAACCTTCATCGTAAGATACCGAATCGGGCAGGCGGAAAGTTCCCAGTCTGACGTTGATGGCGGGTACGCGTACGTATTCCGCAAAACCGCCCGGATCGAAGCTCGTGCTTCTCAGCGTCGTGCAGACTGTTTCATGACCGCTGACGCAGTAATGGCATGACATACAGGGAACGTGGTGAGTCACCGCCACCCTCTCGCCAGCGTGAAAGTCCGTTACGCCCTCCCCCACCCCGACGACCTCACCCGTGACCTCATGCCCGAGCACGAGCGGGACCTTGCCGGCGCGATACCATTCCATGACATCGCTGCCGCAGATGCCGCTCGCCTCGATGCGAACGAGCAGCTCCCCCGGACCGATCTCCGGCACGTCCATTTCTTCGATCCGCAGGTCGCGGTTGCTGTAATACATCGCGACGCGCAAGCTATTTGGCCTTTTTCCCGGTTTTTGCTTTGCCGGATTTGCCCTTGGCAGCCTTGATGGCTTTTCCGGCTTCCCTGTCGCGGACGCTCTTGAAGATCTCGAGGCCTTCCTTGACGCTGGCGCCCTTGTGGACCACGGCGCGCACCGCCTGAATCATGCCTACCGGGCTTGCCGACTGGAAGATGTTACGGCCCATGTCGACACCGATGGCGCCGGACGCGATGGCGTTCCTCGCCATCTCCAGCGCCGCCTTTTCGGGGATCTTCTTGCCGCCGGCGATCACAACCGGTACCGGACAGCTGGCGACGACCTTGTCGAAACCTGGTACGTAATAGGTCTTGATGATATCCGCGCCGAGTTCGGCTCCGAGACGTGACGCCAGGCCCATGTAGCGCGCGTCGCGGGCCATCTCACGTCCGACCGCGGTGACGCACAGGGTCGGCATGCCATAACGCTGGGCCTCATCGATGACCTGCGTGAAAGCGAGGATGGTGTCCCGCTCGTATTCGGCGCCCACCAGGATTGAGAATGCCACGCAGGAAGCGTTCAGCCTGATGGCGTCCTCGACATTGCAGACGATACCCTCATGCAGCAGGGCCTTCTTGTTGAGTATGCTTGTCCCTCCAGACACCCTGAGCGTGATGGGTACATCAACGCCGGGATCGATGTAATAACGTAGCGCTCCCCTGGTGAGCATCAGGGTATCGGCGTAAGGGAGGAGCGGATCCACCATCTGGTTCAACTGCTCGAGCCCGGACGTGGGTCCCATGAAATAGCCATGATCCACGGCCAGCATCACCGTCTTGCCGCTTTTCGGTTTGATTATCCTGGAAATACGGTTCTGCTTTCCCCAATCCATGAGTAACCTCCGTAAGTTATTCTAAATTGCTGTCAGCCTGATATGACGCATGGACGATCCTTGCAGGTCTCAGCTGCCGCGAGACCTGCAGACACTGAACAAAGATACCACGCAAGCAGTCATGGTTGCCACCGTCAGTAATGCGCCCTCCGCAAGGAAACCGGGAAGGCAGGGACTGCCCGGAGCAACCATGGGGAGCCTAACCCTGGCGGCCTTCCATGATCATCAGCAGGACGATTCCCGCGGTGGCGAGGCGAGGGTCAAGCTTGTCGCTTCCCTGCGGCGACATCTGAAATTCCCCCTTGAAGAGGAAGGGGTTGAAGTGCTGCTTCAGCTGCGCCACGCTCTCCCCGTTTACCTTGAATTCGTAGGTTTGCGGCACGAGGTTGGTCAGAAGACGGCGTACGAGCGCCAGCAGCATGGTGTCCTCGTGGATGGAACCGATCTGGTTGTCGTTGACATCGAGGATCTGCCATTCGTCCTGGAGCATGGAGCTCCATCCCTTGCGCCTGAAACCGCCGATCCTCTCGCCGGTCTGCGGATCGATCACGTGGAATGCAGCGTTGAAATCCAGTATCTTTGCGGCCTGTATGGTAAGCCGCTCTTCAGACCTGCTTGCGTCGGAGTAAACACGGATATCCTCCTTGAGCTTGAAGCCTTTCTGCTTTACCCACAGAAGCAGGTTGTCAGACTGGTCGGTGATCAACACCTCGTGCCCAATCTTCATCGCGGACTTGCGTCGGACCTTGAGTGGCTGGGACAACATCTGTGCGTCCATTCTTCCTCTCTTTCCTGATTAGCTGAATCAATTGAATCCGGTATGCTATTCAGAGGAGTAAAACATCGCGAGGCGGTAGACGCAAGCGCAAACGGGGATCAGTTTGACTGGCATGAAGATGCACTGCGATAGTCAGATACCGAGATGCTCCCTGAGCTTTATGAGGTTCATCACATCTTCCTCGTTGTATTTCAGCAGGACCGCGAGCGCTTCCTCGTCCTGGTGATGCTTCCACCTCGTCCAGCAGTGCTGAATCTCATAATTGTTCAATGGCGGCTGGGTGCGGGCTATCCCAAGCTGAAGCTCTACTTTTTTTAACCCTCCCCTGAGGTTCCGATGCCGGCAGTCATACATGAGATCACGGCTTTTATAGCTCTCGGTCAGTTTAAGGCCGAGTTTCTGTTCGATCACCTTCAGATCAAACCCGTTTCCGTTGTATGTATAGATGGCTTCAGCCGGCGGTAGGGCCTCGGCGAGTGATTCAGCGTCTATGTCGGGCCACAGCATCTGCCTGAGGCCGGTCTGCTCGTGGTAGAAGCCGACGACGGAGATATAGTGGAGGGCTCTCCCGAAGCTGCGCGTCTCTATGTCCAGATAGATTGAATCCATTTCAGGGCTTTCTGTGTAAATCTTAGCGCAATCGCCGGATGGAAACTAAAGAGGCGGCCCTGACGGGCCGCCTCGAAGATCTGCCACTATCCGACAATCGTTCAACGATTGCGCTTACGAACCACATTCATTGCCGGGACAATAAGGCCAGCGCTCAACAGCACTGTCAATCCAAGCGCGAATCCTGCCGCGACGATCAGGCTGAACCCGGTCTTAGGCAATGCATCCCGGTCAACTGACGCCACAAGCTGTGTCTGGTCATTTACCGGGTCTGTCTGCGCGGGCCGGATGTTGTTATCCGGACTCACATCCGCGGGGTCATCATCCACGTCGCCGATATCTTCGTCATCATTGTTCGGGTCGCACGGATCGTCTGAACCGTACGTATTGACGCCGGTGACCGTCGCGCAGTTATCATCTTCGTCCTTCTCGCTGTCATCTACGAGATCGCACGCGTCACCGATGCCGTCGCCGTCCTTGTCTCCCTGACCCGGGTTGGAAACCGCGGAACAGTTGTCTTCGTCGTCTTTCTTGCCGTCATCGTCAGAATCATCATCTTCTTCCTCGCAGCCGGCGCAAAGGCTCAGCTGCGTCTGAAATCCGGTGACTCCGACCGGGACGTACCATTGCAACGAAAAGGTGATCCAGTCCGCAGGGTTGAGGTCGCCCAGCGCTTTGGGAAGCGGTGAGACAAGCGTGACGCCATTGGTTGCAGAAGCTGACTGCACACGGACATCGTATGCAGTGCCCGTACCGGAGTTATCAACCCTGTAATTGACGGTCAGGTGGTGAAGATCATATTCGTCGCGGCTCTCCCAGTAGGTCCCTGGACTGCCGTAATTGCAAATCAGATGCAGTTCGTATTCGTAGTCACGGATGCTCGGGTCATATACTGCACTGCTGGCGCTGTTATTTGTGCCCCCACCGCAGTTCGGACAATCGGTGCCGCTGCCGTCGCTGCTCGTCGCTGGCGCCGCAACCGCAACTGTTGGCTGAGTACCGGCGCTCGCGGCAACTGTTGCGCTGTCACTATTGTCAACGGCCTTACTAGAAGTATTGATAGTGCCGGGAGTCTCACCGGTCGTGGTTCCGGAATCCGAACTTGTACTGCCATTCTCGCCTGAAGCTCCGGCTGCGGTTACGGTGGCGCTGGAACCTGCCTGCGTCGCTGCTGCCGGATCACTGGTAAGCGTGGTTGCCGAATCGTTTGCGAGCGCCAGCGGCGCCCAGAGACAGACCATCAATAAAATCGCCGGCAACAGAATACTCGCGGATATTCGGCCGGCCAGTGAGTGATACCCCATTATTTTTCTACCGGCCATGGGGGAACCGGCTCGTCTAAAAATCTTTCTGGCGTGCATCGACTTACCTCGGAATCGTTGTTTTGCAAAGCCTCCATAATCCCGTATCACGAAAGTGACATAAAAAATAATGGTGAATCATTATAAACCATGTCAAGTTTAGCCGTCAATTGTAATTTCGGTATATCCTTGTTATTTGTATCTATAATAAATCCCTGCAAAAAAGGGGATTCATGCACATTGTGATGATAACAGGTAATTTATTTCAGGAAAGGGGGCGCTTGATTTGGAGGCGACGAGCGGACTTGAACCGCTGTACGAGGTTTTGCAGACCTCTGCCTAACCACTCGGCCACGTCGCCACAAAAGTGTCAAATGAGGGACCCGGGTGATTAAACCAGCAGAGACGTTGCGCGCAACGTCTCCTGGAAATCAGCCGGGTTTGTGCCATAAATATTTTGGAGCGGATGAAGGGATTTGAACCCTCGACCTTCTGCATGGCAAGCAGACGCTCTAGCCAACTGAGCTACATCCGCCCTTGAGTTACGAATTATAGGGAAAGGCCGGTGCGGTTTCAATCCATGTCTTCTCCAGGTGTCCAGATATTGATACCAGGAAGAAGGCGGATGAACTCCTCCCACTTCTTCTGAAGGGCGATATAGTCAGCAAGCGAATCGCTATGAATCGTGCTCTCCGCCTTACTGATAGCCACATTGACGATACATTCGCGTGCGTCTTCCTCCATACCCGCTTCAAGATATTCCTTTGCCATCTCGAGGCTTGTCTCCATCACCAGATCATGAAAATCATTTTTCAGGTAACGTCCCGGATAAGGGTCGAGGCTTTCGGCGCTCACCTCGGACAGCCCTTTCCCGTCCGCCTCGGCCAGTATCTTAGCCCTCTCACGTGAGAAGCGGATGATATCCTGGCGTAATCTGTACCAGGGCGGAGCGCACTTGGCCGGCGGCATGTGTTTGATCACAAGCTGGTTGTCCAGAAAGAACTCGTAACCGAGCAGGCGCGCGTTCAACAGGTAGTCGATATCCTCTCCCCTGGGGATCCGCGGGTCAAAGGGTAGCTTCTCGAACAGGGTGCGATGGATCACCATGTTGCCGCCGAATACAAACGGGGTCCTTTTCAGGCGCGGCGCTTCGCCGATCAGGCCGAAGGCTTCGTTCATGGATTCGTGGTTTCCCCACTTCCGCTCCCACTCAAGTCCTGCGGGAGGTAAAAGATAACCTCCATCGGGGCGCTCGTAATATCCCGCCACGCCACCCACAAACGTGCCTTCGTGCGTGCCGCCGACAAACTCAAGCGCCTTGCGAAGGTAGTCCTTATCTTCATAAACCTGGTCATCATCAAAGAGGACGGCGACATCGGCCCCGGTGAGGAATGCGGCCAGCAGACACATGTTTCGAATATTGGAGTAGCCATCAAGGCTCAGAAACTCGTCGTATTCGAACATCCCTGCTTCAGCCAGGCGCCGGCGCCATGTGACCAGCTCGTCCGGTCCGATCAGAAAGAACGGGAAGTCATATTCGAATTCCGCGATGATGGAGCGCACCTTGATCTCCACGGCCTGCTTGATCTCGGTCCTGGTCGAGGCTGCGACTACCGCTACCGCGAATTCCTCATCGCTTTCCAGTACCGAAAGACTCGCCAGCGCGCGCCGGAGGGTTCCCTCAGAATCGAGCGGTGTCGCGTGATCATACAAATAGTCCGAATCGAGAGCGCACATGTCTGATTCGGATGCGGGGCCCCGCCAGTATGTCGGTATAACGATTGTGGTTTTCATCAATGACTGTCGATCAGGATTTTGCCGCTTCATCAAGAGCGGCGTTTACGAGTTCGTCCGCCTGGGCGTTCGCCTCGCGCGGTATCGCGGTGATCTCGTATTCCTCGAGCCTGGAAAGAATCGACTTCGCCTGCTGATAGTATGGCCGCAAACCTTCATTCTTAACCTTATATCTGCCTTCCAGCTGCCTGACGATGAGTTCGCTGTCTGAAAAGATGGCAAGCTGCCGGACTCCATGGTCGAGCGCCATCTCCAGCCCTGAGATCATCGCCTGATATTCGGCGACGTTATTGGTGGCCTCGCCGATGTAGTCGGCCCGCGTATCGACTACTTCTCCCGCATCGCTGGCCAGCACCGCGCCGATACCTGCAGGGCCTGGATTACCTCGGGAACCCCCGTCCACGTACAGGTGGAACATGCGATTCTCCTCTTCCTCGTTTTTCGCTTTACGGCTGGCCGGAGCCTTTTTTATGCGCCGGCCGGATGCGGTTCTCCACATGGCAGGCTCCACTCCGGACATACTGACTTTGACTTCGTGCGGCTCCAGTGCGCCCGCAAGCCTCGCGGCCCAGTTCTCCAGAGCCAGCTTCTCGCTTACCTCGTGCGGGATGTCGATCAGCGCCAGCCCCGCCTCCTCCGCCTGCATCGTCTGATGATACTTGATATCGCCCGTTACCAGGACGTCCGCATTTCCCGCGCACAGGCTGATGTAATCGGCGCCGCTGCCGGGGACCACGGCCACCCGGCGCAACTGCCTGTCGGGAGGACCCGCAAAGCGTACTTCATCGAGTCCGAACAGCTCAGCCAGTTGTCCGGCAAAATCCTCGAGACCGGTTTCGCCGGAGAGCTCGCCCGATCTGCCGGCTCCCGCATGGCGATCCGTGTTCTCAAGCGTATATATGTCATAAGCAGGCTCCTCGTAGGAATGAGCCTCGATGAGGGCATCGGTCACAGCCTGGTGCTTTTCTCCCGGGAAGACCATCTCCAGGCGCACCTCACTGACCTTCTCATCGGAGCCGACCTTGCCGATGACCGGCCTGGCTCCTTTCCCGGGCAGGAAAGTCCCGGTCCCTTCGGTCGCGAACGAGCAGTGGCTGTAGTCGACGATGACGCCGGCACCAGCCTGAAAGAGGGCCGTACGCACTCGTTCAAGATCATCCGGGGGAACAAATACAACCAGCTTTGACGATCCAGACTGAGCGGGCACGACAGGCTTTACGCGGCCTAATTCCATCAGGCCGGCCAGTATGTCAGCCAGCCCATGCCGGGCTGAATCCAGATTCGTGTGGGCGGCGACGACGGCGATGTTTTCGCGGCTGGCCGATCTTACCAGCCTGCCTGCAGTGCTCTCGTCACTTACCGAAGAAAGCGGCTGGAAGATAAGCGGGTGGTGGGTCAGTATCAGTGCACAACCAAGTTTTTTTGCTTCATCGATGGTCTCTTCCGAGACATCGAGGGCTACCAGCACTGAGCTGAGGCTGGCATCCATGGAACCGACCTGCAGGCCGACATTATCCCATTCCTCGGCGAGCGACCGCGGGGCAAGTTCCTCGAGGATTGCGAGAAACTCGCTGACGAGGATTGTCATCAGATTCCCTGCTTAAAACCGATTGTGGACAGCGGCGATTGGCCAGCCAGGCAGTGTGGATTCTGCAATTCGTTCAAGATGATGTTTTTGAAGATTCTGACAGCGTCCCGTTCTCCATGACCAGGGTACGCACCGCCCTGGCGGCAAGGTTGCGTGAATGCGTGACCATGACGATGGTCACACCCCGGGCGTTGACCTGCTCGAACAGTTCCATGATATCCGCTTCCGTGTATTCGTCAAGATCGCCTGTAGGCTCGTCGGCCAGGATAATCCCCGGCTCGTTGATCAGGGCTCGTGCGATCGCCACACGACGCTGCTGGCCCCCCGAGAGCTCTGATGGGTAGGCGTTTGCCTTGTCGGGTACGCCAACCGTCTCCAGCAGGCTGAGCGCGTGCTCGACACCGCCTCTCTGGCCGCCGGCGAAACTGGCGGGGAGCCTGACGTTATCAAGACAGGTAAGCGTCGGGATCAGGCTGGAGAACTGGAAACAGAAGCCGATCTTCTCACTTCTGAGCAGAGCGAGCTGTTTGTTGTCCAGGGTCCAGATGTCCGTGCCTCCGACCATCACATTGCCGGTCGTCGGTTTAGTGAGGCCACCCATAAGGCTGACCATTGTAGTCTTGCCGCTGCCGGAATGTCCGACGACAGCGATGAATTCCCCGTCGGCGACCTTGAGGGAGACATTGTCGACAGCGTTGATCTTAACGCCGCCGCTCATGTATGCCTTGGTTATGTTTTTCAGTTCTATCATGTCAGACACAGATCTCCGGCTTTGCACAAAACAAGATTTTAACCATGGCTCCCGTAACGCCTGATGAAACCTGCGCGCCCATCGATTTACTCTCCGGTCCTTATCGCCTGATAAGGTTCAAGCCGGCTGGCCACGATGGCCGGATAGAGCGCTGCCAGTATCCCTGTACTGATAGCCATTACCAGAAGACTCAGTGAGAAGACCGCGATGAATCCGGCGCCTGGCCACAGGTAGGCGATTCCCAGGGACACCTCTATCGTGCCCTTGAGCACGAAAATGACCGCTGCCCCGACCGCCATGCCGCATATGCCGCCGATCGCCGTCAGCTGGACGGCTTCCAGCATCACCAGGCGGAAGATATATGCGCGCGTCGCGCCCATCGCCTGCAGCAGGCCGAGCTCGCGCCGCCGCTCATTTACGACCATGGAAAAAAGTGCGCCTATCATCAGCACCGAGATTACCCAGAAGCCACCGCCTATCATCACAAGGTACGGACGCAGACCTTCAAGCTGCCGCGCGACCGAGCTCGACATGAGCTCCTTGGAAGTCACGACAGCGACGCCTGATACCTGTGTCTCGATTGCCGTCGCCACGTCCACCCTGGCATACTCCGGCTTGACGTTTACCATCAGGGCGGATATCTCGCCGGGCTTTACATCCAGCAGTCTTTTTGTCTCGTTGCTCTCGGACGTCTTTGTCATGTTATAAACGGACGCAAGAGTGACGAAACCGCCATCATCGATGCCGATGCCGGTTGAATCGAGGATACCGACGACAGTGAACTCCTTTCCGTAAAAGACTTCCTTGTCGCCGATATAGCTCTCTGATTTGCCGAAAAAGATGTGCGCGTTCGAGCCGAGTATGACCTCGTTGTCCTTCAGGCGGCCTTCCGGCAGGTTTCCCTTTATCCAGGGCCCCACAGTGAAATCAGTGACCGGATCGATGCCTACAACCTGCAGGCTGCCGGTACATCAGCCGCTGGCCAGGGTCGCGAAATACAGCTGCGGCGAGAGCTTGTCGACGCCCTCAATCTGGGAAACCTGTTCCATCACCGAACCGTCCATCACAAATGTGCTGGGATTGCCGGAGATAAGAGTCGCGGCCAGCTTGGAAGTATAACCGGGCGGCACGACCATCATGTCGGCGCCGAGACGCGCCGTGCCCTGCTCGAGGCTGGTCGATACTCCCTCGCCGAGGATAGTGGTAGGAAAAAGAATCGCCGCGACCGTGCCGACGGCTATCATGGTCACGAGGCTGCGGAACAGTTTCCGCCTCATGTTCTGTTTCGTCAAATAGAAAATTCCAAGGTTCTTGCTCATCAGCGCCTTACTCCGATGTTACGGGCTGCATGCCGCAGCCGGCGGCAAGCGGCCAATATGATTATTCCCTCCCGGTAATATGGCGAAACGCAGGCGAAACCGCCATATTCGGGCTATTCCTCCACTATTATGCTGCCCAGCAGACCCGGGATCTTCATGTCATGGTAAGCGTATTCACCGGGTTTGTCGAAAGTGAATGACCAGCTCTCACCTGTTTTCAGGACGGGAGACATGAACTCGTCGGTCATGACGGGCGGGTGCCCGCTCATGATCTGTCGGTCACGGCGATCCTCGTTATTCCAGGTCACCTTCTCACCCTTCTTAATGGTTATGGAGTCGGGTTCGAACTTCAGTTCTTTCATGGTCACCGTCGCTCCACCGCCGCACGATAGAAGCAGCGCCGGCACGGCAAGCAGCGAGATGATTAACGCTGTAACGATAAGCATCCTCGAAAAATCGTGCGCGAACACATGCAGCCCGTGCCGCCGGCCATGATCTCTGCCTGTATGCATTAAACCCCACTTTTTCATCCTGGACCTTTCCCTGTTTCCACTTACCGGTTGCCCGACATTCCGAGAGGCGGAAAACCGGTAAATGGAAGCTCCGACTGATTCACTTTATGCATGCGCCCCCGCTGACGCGGGGGCGCATGCCTGCTTCATTTAACCCGGATTGGATCCCGGTTGTTTATTTACATCTCCTGTAGCGCGATTCCGCAGATAAGCGGAGCCTTGATGCCGGGGATACGGTCGATGATCGTGTCCTTATCGACATCATAGACGAAGATGCTGCTCGTGTTCTCATCGGGCTCATGGCGGACGGCGATGTAACCCGTCTTGCCATCAGCGCTGAAGATAATCGAGTGCGGTTCCTTGCCGACCGGAACCGTCTTTTCGATCTTCTCGGTTTCCATGTTGATCTTTACGACCGAACCATCGATGCCGTCGGTCACGTAAAGCCACTTGCCGTCAGGTGTTGTCTGAGACTGATGCGACATCGGCGCTCCAGTCGGAGACGGCTTGGTCACGTTGTCGATCTTGCTTACAGTCTTGCCGCTCGGCCATTCGACCTTGGCTACATAACCTGGCTCGGCTGTATTGTTCGGATTGAACATGTTGACCAGGTAGGCATACTTGCCGTCCTTGGACCAGGATATACCGCAGATGCTGGTTGTGGTCGCCTCTGTTGCCACAGCAGCGCCTATGGTGTTCGCGGTCGAGTCATATGGATAGACTTTGCCATCTCCCATGCTGGCAAGATAAATCTTGCCGTCGGGACCCTGGTACATTCCGCAGATCGCCAGCTTCGCGCCCGCGGGCGGCATTGCCGGTGTGCCTACTGCCTTGTTGGTGGCCATATCGATCTTGATTACAGCTCCGTCCTGGGCGTTGCCAAGCAGCATGGTTTTCGGTGCCGCTGTAATAACCCTGCCGTCTGTATTAGGCGCAATCATCGAATCCACTGTCGGCATAATGCCGTGGGGCGCCTTAGCCTCCGCGATATTTACCATCTCGACCGATTTGGTCTCCAGATCCACGACCGCCATGCCCATGTTACCGGTTCCAGCCTCCAGCTCACCGGTGCCGGTCACTGCGACATACATCTTGCCTTTGACCTTGCCAACTGCTTTTGTTGTATCTGACTTGGTCGTGGTCGTCGTTTTGTCGTCGCCGCAACCTGATACAACCAGCAATAATGCGCCAATCAGACCTGCAAACACGACCGCCGACCAGAACCTGGCCGATTTAATACTTCTTCCCATGTTTTTTCCTCCCTGGTTTGATTGAAAAATGACAAAAACAAACCTTTTTTACATTTCACATCACTTCCCCCTGCGCCGTGCGGTAT